>NZ_OY761823.1:1495000-2237500 GCF_963664965.1 uncultured Pseudodesulfovibrio sp.
ACGTCTGCCGGATCGATACCCGCATCCCGTAGGTGCGCCGCCAGAGGCAGCAGCATGTCAGGCTCAGTCGGAGGGTGCAGCACCCATGCCTTGGGTTTAAGATATGCAGCCTTGTCCATCAGGCCTGTCAGCTTTTTCCACACCGTATCAAGGCCCGAAGCCCATGGCAGATCAAGCGGCAGGTGGACGTGCCATGAAATCGGCAGGTTCGTCAAATCCGCAGGGAGGTCTTCTTCAGTATAGCGCAGGCAGGCCTCGGTTTCGAAAAACAGCAAGCATACTTCAGGAAAGAAATCCGCGAGAAAGCGGCTGTTTTCCGCTGCTCCGGCAGGAATGACGAATGAGGGCGCAGCCACGTGAAACGGGAATTTCACTCCTGTTTCATTCTGAACGCCGTCGACAGAAACGTGACGCGAGTGTGCACGCTTTTCCCTGTCGGTGCCGTCATTGAAATCGCAGTGGCTACGCATTATTGGATTTCCTTTTTCGGGCATGGTGATTGCAAAGTTTTTGCATCAGTCAACCCTCTGACCGAGGATGCGAACATGAAGGCTTTTCGCAAGTTGTGTCAGCATATATTCAATCCGCTCCATCTTTTCTGCCGTCTCCGGCAGGCCGGATTCTCATCTCCCGCCGCCCGCAATGTCTGTCGGGCCTATGAACGCGGTCTCTACAGGTTCATATTGTAAATGATGGTTTTCGGATTTTTCCCTTTCAATTGCTTTGGAAAGGCCCTGTCTCCTGAATGAGGAGGCATGCCCTGCTGCCAGATGAAGTAAAACGGTTTTTCCCCGTCTCCTAGTCCAGCAATCCGAGCTGCTTTTCTTTCCTGACTTTTTTTGCGGCCAGTGTCGTTCTGGTCAGTAAAGCCTCGGGCAGTTCGCGCAGATAGCGTGATTTCGGCAGGCTCAGCGTTTTGCCGTAGAGCTGTCGCTGGCTTGCGTGGCTGATATAAAGATTTTTCTTGGCGCGGGTCATGCCGACGTACATGAGCCGACGTTCTTCATGGAATCGTTGGCCGCGTCCGGGCGTGAGGGTGATCTTTGCGGTAAGCAGGTCCATTCCGGCGAAGGGGAGTATGCCTTCTTCGCAGGCGGGCATGAAAACAGCGTCGAATTCCAGCCCCTTGGAAGCATGGAGTGTCATGACCTGCACTTTTTCCGCGGACCGCCGAACCAGTTCGAGTTCGGTCTGGAGACTGACCCAGTTGACAAGGGCCTGCCATCCGCCTCGGGTTTCGAACTCTTTCTTGAGTTCCTTGAACTGGCGGCTTTCCCAGAAAAACTGGTCAAACGGCGGGGTCTCGTTGAGGTAGGCAGCGAGGCTTACCGGTCCTTGTGCGAGGATATGGTCCGGCACATCCACCACGTCGTCACCGTTGTCGAGCGTCATGCCGAGGAATCGCTGAACCGTGTGCAGGATGGTGGCGATACGGGGTTCCTGCCAGAACCCTTCGAGTTCCGGTGTGGAACAGGGGATGCCTGCGCGCTTGAGTGCTTTCTCGATGCATGGAATGAGCGCCTTGAACCGGACAAGGACCGCGATGTCGCCGGGAGCGAGGTCGCCGTGCCCTTCGGCATCGGTGATGGAATGGCTGGTCGCGCCGATGAGTCCCTTGACCTTGTCGCTGATCCAGGTGGCCTCACGGGCGGCGTCCGGGGCTTCACAGAGATGAATGGTGGCGTCAATGCCGAGGTTGGCGTTGAGCTTGGGTTCGTCCGGGAAAAGGGCCGCGGAACAGTCGAGAATATTCTGGCCTGAGCGGTAGTTTTCGCCCAGTGTGATGGTCTTGACGTTTTTCCAGATGTCGGCGAGGCGGTCCTTCACATCGCCCATTGCCCCCCTGAATCCGTAAATGGACTGCTTGGGGTCGCCGATGCAGAAAACGCCTTTGCCTGTTTCACCCGCAATGCCGCGGATGACGGCCAGTTGCAGAGGGGTGAGGTCCTGCACCTCGTCCACGAGCACGTTGGTGTACGGCATGCGGAAGGTGGGCGCGCCCGACTGTTCAAGCATGAATTCGAGGAGATCGGTGTAGTCCACCAGATCCCAGTGGTTCTTCTGGTTGCCGTAGTTGATGTGGGCATCGGCCAGATCGTCGGGGACGTCGGCCAGACGTTCACGGCCCAGATTGTACTTGTTCCAGTAATGGTCGAGGTTCTTGCCCGCGAATTCCGGGTTGACCTCGGCGAAAAGTTTTTTGGCCGCAGCCTCAGGCAGCACAATGGGCGTTTCGTTGTAGGCGTGCTTCCAGTAATCGAAGCAGAGGGCGTGGAGCGTGCCTGCCTGCGGCATTTCCGCATCTTCGCCCAGAAGCGTCTTCATGCGGTCGCGCATTTCCTGCGCGGCTCGGCGGGTGAAGGTGAGGGCGAGAATGCGTCTGGCCCGTTCGCCTTTTTCGATGAGCCGGGAAATGCGGCCCATGAGAGTCTGCGTCTTGCCTGTTCCCGGTCCGGCGAGAACAAGTACAGGCCCCGGGCCTGCCTTGATGGCTTTCTTCTGTGCCGAGTTGTAGGAAAGCTGTTTGGTTTCATTCTTAACAGGACGGAAAATGGGCAGACAGGTCAAGGCAGGGTCCTCGTCCGCGTCTTCAGCAGTGCTGGCGACGTCGGCTTTTTTCTTTTTGGCTTTCGGAATGGAGATAAGGGTTGCGCCGTTCTTGATTTCGGCTCGTTCTTTTTCATTGAAAACAGTAATCACGCCGTATTCACCGTCAAAACCGGGTTTGCGGATGACGTTGCCGTCGCGCATGCGGGCGAGCCCTTCGCCGAGATGACAGGAATACTTGTTCAGGTCTTCCACCGGAGCGCGTTGCAGGATGTCCAGTTCGGTGCCGAACTCCCGGATGAGCTTCATGTACAGTGTGTTGACCTTTTTGGTATTCGGTCCGGTGCCGACCACTTCGGAAAGGATTTCCTTGAGTGGAATCATGGACGTGAACTCGGCGGCCCCCTGCGGTTTGACCGCTTCCTGCCGGTCGGCGAGTTCGAGTACGCGGTTGTAGACCCCGACTGTGACGGGCTTGCCGCAGACAGGGCAGATGCCGCCGCGCGCAATGGTTTCGTGCGGGTCCATGACCACGCCGCATTTGCGGTGGCCGTCCATGTGGTATTTTCCCTCTTCAGGGAAGAATTCCACGGTTCCGAGAAATTTGTGTCCCAGTCCTTCGCCACGCAATGCCCGGTAAATGCCTTCATAGGACATCTCGCCACGGAACAGGTTGACCTCGCGGGCGAGCTTTTCGCCGGAGTGGGCGTCGGAGTTGGAGATGAGCTTGATACGGTCGAGTTCGCTCCATGTCCAGTTCATTTCGGGATCGGACGACAGGCCGGTTTCCATGGCGAAGATTTCCGCGGAGTAGTCTCCGAAACATTCCTTTATGGAATCAAAACCGGATTTCGAACCGAACAGGGAGAACCACGGCGTCCAGATGTGGGCCGGGACAAGGAATGCCATGGGATGCGTCTCAAGGACAAGATCAAGCAGGTCGCGGCTGTCGAGGCCGAGGATGGGACGGCCGTCCGACGCGAGATTGCCCACTTCGCCGAGTCGCTCGTTGAAGCGCTTCACGGAATCGAGGTCAGGCATGTACACGAGGTTGTGTATCTTGCGGACCTTGCCTCCGCGCTTGTAGATGGAGCTGATCTCCGTCTGGAGCATGAACCGGGTTCGACCCGCGATCGTGCCGTCAAAGGAGGGTATTTCCGCTTCCAGCCCCTTGGGGTTGCGGAGGACGAAAAGTCCTTGGCCGTTGTCTACCAGATATTCCTCGATTTCGGCCAGCCATTCGGGGTGAGTGAAGTCACCTGTGCCGAGTACGGAAATGCCTTTCAGACTGCCCCATGCGGCGAGATTCGGGATGGTCAGTTTCTTGCTCGTTGCCCTGGAAAAACGCGAGTGGATGTGAAGGTCTGCGGTAAATCGTTCCATGCCGGGAACAGTATAGCCATACTCCTTTTAATGCAACCCGTGATCCGCAGTAAAATAGGTTGACCGATAGATTTGTTGCAGATACAACCAACCGCATGAATAATGACAAACTGAACCCGCGTCACGCAATGGGCTTTCTGACATGGAAAGCTTCCCGCGTTTTCATCAACCATCTACAGGCCCGTCTGAACGAGGCCGGGATGAATATTTCCGTTGAACAACTTCGCCCGCTTTTTCCGTTGTACCGTTTGGAAACCATGAGTCAGGGCAAGCTGTGCGACATCCTGTCTCAGGAAAAAACCGGTGTGAGCCGCCTTGTGGCCGGACTGGAAAAGCGGGGATATGTGCGCCGTGAGGCCAGCAATGATGACCGGCGTGTGAAGAATCTGACCATCACCAAAGCCGGTATCGCCGCGGTGGATATCGCGTGTGAGTTGATAGAAGCAAATCGGCTTGAATTGACCAGCGATATTGATCCTGACGAGCTTGAAATCTGTAAAAAGGTTCTGTGGCAGTTTATTGAGCCGCATCTTGATTGCTGTACCGTTGAAAGTGCCATCCCCGAAGAGAACGAAAAATGATATTGGGAGAAATGAGAATGCTGCGTTTCAGATATTTTCTGGCGTTATGCCTGACCGCTGTGCTTGTCCTGCCCGCATGGGCGCAGAAACCGGGTGAGCGTCCGCCGTCTCCGGTTGTCGTGACCAAGGTGACCACCGGCGACATGGCTCCGCAGTCCGAGTTTATCGGCACGGTCTATTTTTCCGAGATTTCCAACGTGGCCGCCGAAGTGGACGGCAAGGTCATGGATATCAAGGTTCAGGATGGCCAGCGCATCAAAGCCGGGGATGTCATGGTCGTGCTGTCTTCGTCGCTTCTGGACAGGAAGATTCGCAGTGCGCGTGCCAAGGCGCAGGAGGCCAAGGCGGAGTATGAAAATGCCCGTCTTGAGCACAAGCGCACGTCCGCATTGTTCAAGAGCCGCACCGTTGCCGAAGGCGAATTCGATTCCAAGCGCCTCAGCGCCGAGGGCTTGCAGCACAATTACGAGTCTGCCCTTGCCGATCTTTCCCTGCTGCTTGAAGAGGCGGAACTCAAGAAAATTCGGTCTCCGTATGACGGAGTGGTCGTTGATACGCCCGTTCACCGCGGGGAATGGATTTCCATTGGTTCCACCGTGGTCGTGACCGCGCGTGACGATCTGTTCGAGGTCGTGGTCAACGCCCCTCGTGAAGCTTTCGGCGTGGTCAAGCCCGGTCTTGAAGTCGGTGTACGCATCGCTGCCGACGAGATGCCCGGTGAAATTTTCGCCGTCATTCCCAAGGGTGACGTCGCCACCCGTACGTTCCCGGTCAAGATTCGCGTGAAGAATACCGGCAAGCTGGCGCAGGGAATGGAAGCCCGCGTCAATCTGCCCAAGGGACTTGGAGGGGCCACCAAGATCGTCCCGCGTGATGCGGTCATCTCCGCTCGCGGCGAACAGGTCGTCTGGGTCGTGCTGGACGGCAAGGCCGTGCCCATTCCCGTGTATGTCGTCGGTTTCCGGGGACTCGTGGCGGGCGTGAAGTCCGACAAGCTTCAGGACGGCATGGACGTCGTGGTCAAGGGCAATGAGCGCCTGCAACCCGGCCAGCCCGTTGCCCCGCAACCTTTGCAGGCCAAAACCGAAAAAGCAACGCCCGCGAGCACCGAGTAGGAGCGTACAGTGGATATCGTCAAAGCTTCAATTGAAAAACCGGTAGCCGTTCTCGTCGGCGTGATCATGGTTGTCATGTTCGGCGGGATCGCTTTGGCAACGCTGCCGTACCAGCTTTCTCCCAACGTCACCGAGCCTGTCATCACCGTCTCCACCCGGTGGAGCGGTGCCACGCCGTTCGAGATCGAACGTGACATCGTGGAAGAACAGGAAAAGGTGCTCAAGGGTGTACCCGCCCTTACCGAGATGGAAAGCTCCTGCTACAACGGGCTTGCGGAACTGACGCTCAAGTTCGAGATCGGGACCGACATCGACTCGGCCCTGTTGCGTGTTTCCAACAAGCTCGACGAAGTGCCGGAGTATCCGGACAATGCGGACCGGCCCATTGTTTCCGCCACGGGCGCTTCAACGTCTCCGGTCATCTGGATCATGCTCAGGACGCTTCCCGGAAACGAGCGTGATGTTCAGACGTACCGTACATATTTCGAAAACGACGTGCGCCAGTACCTTGAACGCGTCAAGGGCGTGGCCGACCTCTTTGTGGGCGGCGGGCGTGAGGACGAGATGCAGATCATTCTCGATCCCGTGCGTCTGGCGGCTTACAACCTGACCATCCCCCAACTGGCGGATATCCTGAAAAAGGAAAATGTCTCCATCTCCGCAGGCAGCATGGGCGTCGGACGGCGTGATTACCGCATCCGCACCCCTGCCGAGTTCAAGTCTCCCGAGGAGATCGCCGAGATCGTGGTGACGTCGTCCGGCCATCATCGCGTCACCCTCGGTGACGTGGCAAAGGTCCGGCGAGGCCATGAAAAGGCCACGGTCGCCATGTTGCACAACGGCGTGGCCGGTATGGCCGTGGGCGTGAAGCCCCAGCCCGGTACCAACGTCCTTGAAATGACTGACGCCGTGCATGCGGTCGTGAAAGACCTCAATGCCAACATGCTCAAGGACGAGGGAATCGTACTCGACTGGGTGTATGACCAGCGCCCGTATATCGAGGGAGCCATCGATCTCGTCAAACGCAACATCATCATTGGCTCCATTCTGGCTATCGTGGTGCTGTTCGTTTTCCTGCAATCCTTTTCGTCCACCATCATCGTGGCCGTGTCCATTCCGGTCTCCATCGTGGGGGCGTTCATCATGTTCGCTGCGGCAGGGCGTTCCCTCAACGTCGTATCCATGGCGGGTATTTCGTTTGCGGTCGGCATGCTCGTGGATAACGCCATTGTCGTTCTTGAAAACATCGACCGCCACCGGCGTATGGGCAAGGGGGCACTGGCTTCCGCCTATGACGGTGCGAGTGAAGTCTGGGGCGCGGTGCTTGCCTCGACCCTGACCACGGTGGCCGTGTTCCTGCCCGTTGTTTTCATGGAGCAGGAAGCCGGTCAGTTGTTCAAGGATATCGCTATCGCCGTTACCTGCGCCATCGTGCTGTCCCTGTTCGTCTCGGTGCTCGTCATTCCCATGCTTGCCCGACAGCTTTACGGTATTGCCGAGAAGCGGGGGGGCGTTGCTTCCACAGCCGATGCGCCCCGTGATCCGGCTTCCCTGTCGCTGGCAAAGCGTTTGCTCGTGCCTTTGACGAACTTTGGCGGCAGGATTGCCGATTGGATCATGGCGCTTCTGAATCGTGCCATTTCCACGGTGAAAAGCCGTATCATCACGGTCCTTGCCTTGACGCTCGCATCCGTGCTCATGGTTTGGGCCTTTTTCCCCAAGATGGAATACCTGCCCGAAGGCAATCGAAATCTCGTCATTTCCATTCTCATCCCGCCGCCCGGACTTTCCTATGAGGAACGTCTCGGCATCGGAGAGTATGTTTTCGAGAAGACCGAGCCGCATTTCAACAAGGAAATTGACGGTATGCCGGGAGTCGAGAACATGTTTTTCGTGTCCGCTCCCACCATCAACCTCTTCGGCGCGACGTCAGTGGACGAACAGCGCGGGGGCGAGCTGACGCCGTTTTTCTCGCGTCTCCTCAATACCATCCCCGGCATGTTCGGTGTTTCGCTTCAGGCGTCCATCTTCGAGCAGGGGCTGGGTGAAGGCCGTGTCGTCAACGTGGACTTTTCCGGTCCGAACCTTGAAAAACTGGTGGCTGCCGCCGGGACCATGTTCGGCATGACCATGCAGGGCGTGCCCGGTTCCCAGATTCGTCCAGTCCCGTCGCTGGAACTGCTGTATCCCGAAGTCCGGTTCATCCCCGAGCGTGACCGTGTCCGCGCGGCAGGATTGTCCGCGCAGGATCTCGGTACTGCCATCGACGTCATTCTCGACGGGCGGAAGATCGGCGACTACAAGGAAGAAGGCCGGAAAAAGGTGGACCTCGTACTCAAGGGATCGCCGCAGGATGTCACCACGCCCGAGGAAATCTACAGCTCGCTCATCGCGACTCCCAACGGCTGGGCCGTGCCTGTCAGTTCCCTCGCCCGTATTGAGCGGACCAACTCCATGAATCAGATCCGCCACCTTGAACGGCAGCGGACCATTACCCTTCAGGTGACGCCGCCCAAAGACGTGCCGCTTCAGCAGGCCATGGAAACCATTCAGAACAATCTCATTCCGAAAGTGCGGCAGATGGGATTGCTTGATGGCGTGACCGTGCGTCTCTCCGGTGCCGCGGACAAGCTGTCCGTCACCCGTGATGCGCTCCAGTGGAACTTCCTGCTGGCCATCGTCATTACCTATCTGCTCATGTCGGCGCTTTTCGGTAACTTCATCTACCCGCTGATCATTCTCTTCACGATCCCTCTGGCGGGTGCCGGTGGATTCCTCGGGTTGAAGCTGGAGAACATCTTCATCGCGCAGCAGCCTCTTGATATCCTGACTATGCTTGGGTTCGTCATTCTGATCGGCGTCGTGGTCAACAACGCCATTCTCATTGTGCACCAGTCTCTCGGCAACATCCGGGAGCACGGTATGCAACACAAGGAAGCCGTGCTTGAGGCTACCCGCACCCGGCTGCGGCCCATTTACATGTCCGCGGCCACGTCGGTCTTCGGCATGCTGCCGCTTGCCGTGGCACCCGGTCCCGGTTCGGAATTGTACCGGGGTCTCGGTGCCGTCGTGCTGGGCGGACTCGCCCTGTCCACCGTGTTCACCATCTTCGTGATTCCGGCTCTGCTCATGTTCGTCATCGGCATGGAAAAAGTCGGCGGGAAGGCATAGGAGAGAAACGACAGGGGCGAGGGCCCTGATAACTTAGGCATGCTTTCACTGATAACGGGCGTGCCGAGAAAGACAAAACGAGCCGGTCAGTTGCAGAATTGAAAGCAACTGACCGGCTTTTTTGCGTTGTTGTGGGGCTTCCCTGATGGCTGTGACGTATTTAGTCTTTGTCGGCGCGAGTAGGGTAGTCGAGAACGCGCTCCACCGCGGTCCTGATTTTGCTTTTTATCTCATAGTCGGAAAGCCGGTCGGAGATGATGATTGACCCATGCTGGATGTACCGTGCGGGAAGCAGGTTGAGCGTGAGGGCGTAGATGTCTTCGATGTCGAGCTGGTCGAAAGTGAAGTCCTCGTAATATTCGTCGATGACTTCCGGCATCAGGACCGCAACGCGCTTTTCATTGCGGTTCTGGATTTTATTGACGTCAAAACCTTTGATCGTCGGTATCGGTTTTCGCATGTTTTTCTCCTGTGTTGGGGGAGGATTCTCGCTTATCATAGCCTTTTTTCAGTGCGGTTCGCAATGCGTGTGGTACGTTTTGTGCTGAACAATACTGCCTCTGATGTGTTCGATTTCTTGGCTGAATGTGGGCGAGGAGGAACCCATGTCAACGCAACCTATTGGACATAAAGGATATGGCTATGCGTTAAAGCAAAGCCGAAAGCCGCGTGAGGATGTTGATTTTCCCCTTGGTCCCGAGCAGTCAAAAAAACGTCAGGACGAGAGTGGAGAACAGCGCGGAAACGGCTTGCGTGCGCGTATTCGTGCGTTGCTGGCGGATGTGTCCTCGGACGATGGAAGCGGGATTTCCTTTCAGGACATTTTGGACCATCGCGAGATGCTGGAACGCGATTGGGGTGATCGCATGGAGCGTGGTTTGCGTGGGCTCGGAGTGGACATGACCCGTGTGTTTCGTCTGGTAAATGACCCGGCGGCAGGGAGTGTGACGGCCGGGGCGGATCATCCTGACAAAATGAAGATCGATCAGTATTTCGCATCCAATCCTGAAATGGTTGAAGACTTCGAGCGGGTACTCCAGCTTGGGAAGCTCTCGGACACGGCACTGCGAAAGTTGACAGTGGACGAGCTGGGGCAGGAGCTTTCCGTGGAAGCCATGGCGTGGTGGTTCCAGTCGAATATGGAGGGCGCGTCCCTGTTCGCGGGTGGCGGCACCGTCATCGGCATGGGCGCATCTTCATACAAGAGCTTGGATATTCGGGTATAATTCACGATTTTATACCATTCATTAACGGGGATAAACTGATAAGTTCGGTGTCTATCATTGACATGGTTCATCAGTATTCTTATCTTTTGATTTAATAATGATAACTACTTCAAATAGGCGGACGCCATGAAGATCAATCAATATATACTGTCCGTGACGGCATTGATTCTGGTGCTGGCAGGGCTGTCCATGGCTGGGTTTGCCGCTTCAAAGGAGAAGGGCATGGCTGATAAGAAATCGGTGGAAATCGCCACGATTGCAGGCGGGTGTTTCTGGTGCGTTGAATCGGACATGGAAAAGTTGCCTGGAGTGATCAAGGCAGTGTCCGGATACGCTGGCGGTGCCGAGGAAAACCCTTCGTATGAACAGGTTTCCGGTGGCGGGACCGGCCATCGCGAGGCTGTGCAGGTCCACTTTGATCCGGCGCAGGTGAGCTATGAAGACGTCCTTGCCCAGTATTGGAAACATTTTGACCCGACCGACGAGGGGGGATCATTCGGTGATCGCGGGTTCCAGTATTCTTCGGCCATATTTTATCACAGCGAACAGCAGCGGGAGGTTGCCGAGGCGTCGAAAAAAGCGCTGGAAGCGTCCGGTCGCTTCTCGAAGCCGGTGGTTACGCCGATCATCAAGTTCACGACATTTTACGAGGCCGAGCAGTATCATCAGGATTATTACAAAAACAATCCGGTCCGTTACAAGACGTATCGCTATTTCTCGGGACGTGACCGGTTTGTTGAGAAGACATGGGGCGATGCGGCGGATGTAAAGGATTCGGAAGCGGCGAAGTCAGGCCGCAAGACGTTTATCAAGCCGGATGATGAGACCCTGAAGGAAACGCTCACGCCGCTGCAATACAAGGTGACACAGCGCGAAGGGACTGAGAATCCGTTTGATAATGAGTATTGGAATAACCACCGGGACGGCATTTATGTGGACATCGTTTCCGGCGAGCCGCTGTTTTCTTCCACGGACAAGTTCAATTCCGGCACGGGATGGCCGAGTTTCACCCGTCCTCTGGTGGAGGAGAACATCGTGGAAAAGGATGATCGAAGCTTGTTTGCGTTACGCACCGAAGTCCGCAGTCGGCTGGCTGATTCACATCTGGGCCATGTGTTCAATGACGGCCCGCCCCCGACCGGTTTGAGATACTGCATCAATTCCGCGTCATTGCGGTTTATCGTCGCGGAAGATTTGGAATCGGCCGGTTATGGAGAGTACAGCCGATTGTTCGAATAGCCTTGGGAAGGGCTAGGTTTTGTATGAGGGGAGTCCGTGAGAACGGGCTCCCCGTTTTTCTATATGGCGATTGCCAGAGTGCGCTGATTTATGTAGGTATGGCCTGTACATTCCTTTCGTTTTTTTGCGTGGTATGTACTCCTTTTGATTATGCGAATACTGTTTATCATACTACTCACGACCTTTTTGTTTCCGGTCCTGATCGCAGGGGCGGCAGACCGGCCGTATCCGTATACAAACGCCTACCGTGCCACGGTCTATGGCACTCCGCCGGATTTGAAATATCCAATCGAAGATCCGGTGACGCCCAAGGAACGTTCCATTCGCATCAAGGGGCGCAATGTCCCGGGTATCTTTTCCTATAGCGACCAGATGTTTTACACCACGGCCCTGCAACGCCGTGAAGCTCCGCTCATTTTCATCGTGGCCGGAACCGGTGCGGAACATGATTCCGCCAAAATGCAGTTTCTGGTGCAGGTCTTTTATCAGGCCGGATTCCATGTGGTGGCGCTGTCCTCCCCGACACACATGAATTTCGTGGTCAGCGTGTCCGAACATGCCGTGCCGGGATATGTGCCGCATGACGTTGCCGACCTGTACCGGGTCATGCTGTGGATCAAGCAGGACATGGAGAAACGCTGCGATATCAGCGGATATTCCGTGACAGGCTATAGTCTCGGCGCATTGCACTCCGCGTTCCTCGCTCACATGGACAGCGAGAGAAAGGACTTCAATTTCGAGCATGTGCTGATGATAAATCCGCCAGTGAGCCTGTACAATTCAGTACGCCGCCTTGACGGGTGGCTGACGAGCAAGAGTCTTGACGGCAGGACCGTGCATGAGGAACTGGAGCATTTCATCAATCAGTTCTCCGTCTTTTACGAGCACGCCGACGTGACCGACCTTGATGACAACTTTCTGTATGAGCTGGTGACGCACATCGATCTCGAGGAAAAGGATTTGAAGGCGCTTATCGGCGTTGACTTCCGGGTGTCCTCCTCTTCCATGATTTTTTCCTCTGACGTGTGCAAGCGGGCCGGGTACATCGTGCCGCCCGACGCCTATCCATTGGGAGACGGCGAGCCGCTCATGCCGTATGCCGAATCCTCCTTTGAAATCACTTTCGAGATGTATCTGGATGAATACCTTCTGCCGTACCTCCAGTATCTCTACCCGACCCTTGATCGAGATACCGCGTTGAAGCAATGCAGTCTGCGCGGGATCACTCCCTACCTCAGGGAGACGGACAAGATCACGGTTATCGGCAATCGGGACGACGTGATTCTGAACATGGACGACGTGGAGTATATCGAATCGGTATTCGGTGACCGGGCCAGACTGTTCCCGCACGGCGGGCATTGCGGCAATATGGCTTACGGGCCGTTTGTGGAAGCCATGGTCAAGATGGTGAAGCCATGATGAAGCGTACCGTCCTGTCATATATTCTGCTGTTCGCCTGTAGCGTTTTCCTCGGAGCGTGCGGCGGACTTGCCAAATCCACACGCGTCGATCCGGCCTTGAATCTTGCGCCGACCTCGTTTCGTACGGAAGTGAATCATTGGCCGGAACCCGGAGATCATGATTTGGATGTCATGGAAGTCTATGATCCGTGGGAGCCCCTGAATCGTAATATCTACGATTTCAACGCCGTGGTGGACGAGGCGTTCATCTATCCTGCTACACAAGCGTATAGAACCGTGCTGCCTGACCCTGCGGAAAGGGGCATCCACAACGTTATCCAGAACCTCAACGAAGCGCCTGTGTTGGTGAATTGCCTGCTCCAGGGGCGGTTGGAGAAGAGTTTCATCACGACCTCGCGTTTCTTCATCAACAGCATTTTCGGCATCGGCGGTCTCATGGATGTGGCCTCATCGTCCGAGGGGTTGCAAAAGCAGGAAGAGGATGTGGGACAGACGCTCGGAGTCTGGGGTTTTGGCAGCGGACCGTATTTCGTCATGCCCATTCTCGGCCCGTCCAACGTGCGCGATACCTTCGGATTCGGCGGCGATTTCCTGCTGCTGCTCATGCAGATGAAGTACGTGTACAGGGCTATCGGCGTGAAGAACACCCAGACCGTGGCCATCACCGAACTGATTATCCGTGGCCTGAACAGGCGAGCCGACACGCCGTTCCGGTATCACTCCACAGGATCACCTTTCGAGTATGAAATGATCCGTTTCATCTACACCAAGAAGCGCGAATTGGACATCAAGCGGTAACGGTTGATTCCGATGGTTTTCGCTATCCCTTGAATACTCTGGGGACGCCGCCTGTGTCTTCAAGGCGGAATCCGGCTTTGACGATGCTGTCCCGCAGTGCGTCTGACGCGGCGAAGTCCTTTGCTTCGCGGGCCTTCTGGCGGTCGGCGAGCATGCCTTGGACTTCGGCGGGAAGATCGGAAAGCGGGACGGGCATCTGCGACTGGTCAAGGATGCCGAGGATTTCATCCACAGCGAGAAGCTCCTCAAGGCAGAGCTGTGCCGCCGCACCGGAAAAGGATTTGTCTGTGGCCCAGCTGTTGACGAGCTTGGTGAACCGGAACAGTGTCGGCCAGAAGCGGTGCAGGGAGAGGTCTTCGTCCATGGCGGTCTTGAAGGCCGCCTTGAGGTCGAATACCGCCTGATCCGTGTCGCTGGGGATATCGTCGCCGGTGCGGTCCTTCGCAAGGGTCAGCACGGCGGCTGCTTCCTGTACGCGACGCCAGTTGCGCGCCCACATGGACAGGTTTTCGTCGCTTGCACACAGCGGTTTGCGGCACGCGGCAGAGAGCAGCCAGAAACGGGCTGCGCGGAAACCGCCGAGTTTGTCGGCCACCGTGCCGAGGGTGTGGTCGCCGCTGTCCGTGGCCTGATGGCTCACCATCCACGCCTGCAACTCCCGGCCAGCGGTGGACCAGATGGCACGCAGGTTTTCAAGGTGCGGGAAACGGTGCTTTTCGCTGCCGATCATGATGTCGGTGCGGTCCATGGCGCAAAGGGCGGTCGCGGCGTGTTGCAGGAACCAGCTCGGGCGGACGTTGCCCCATTCGGTCTCAAGCACTTCGCCCCGTTTGAGGTCGAGCAGGGAGGCGCGTTTGAGCAGGGTGAAGTCGAGCGGGTTGTCTTTGACATAAGCGTCGAGGTCCACGGTGCGCCCGCCGGATACCTTGTCCATGTCCATGGCTCCGATCTCGCCGTACCGTTTGTCACGGAAGACATCGAAGTAGACACTGCGGAGCTTCTCGTAGGCCAGCCCCTTGCCGAGCAGTTTGCGGCACAGTTCCAGTGACGTGTTTTCGCCTTCGGATGAGAGCGGGAAATTGATGGAATCGCTGACGCCCATGTCTTTGGCCCGATTCAGGATCGCGTCACGCGTTTTTGCGGCAAATTCGGAGCGGGATGAATTCTCCTCACGGGCTGCGGCCAGCGTGCGGTCATCCATGTCCGTCAGGCCCACGGCGGACCGTGGTTCCACTCCCCGTGATGCGAGGTGGCGGGTGAATACGTCGAGCATGATGACGCGCCGCCATGCGTCCAGTCCGTCGATATTGTCGAGGCTCGGTCCCATAGAATAGATGCCGAGGCCCGTGGCGGTGTTGAGGTGTTTGTCCTCACCGGATGCCATGTCAAAGACCGTGATGCCGCTGCCTGCCTGCTGCCGGTAGAGATGGGTGGACAGATAGCGTTCGCCGCTGTCCGGGAAAATCGTAACGATGACGCCGGAATCGATGCGCTCGGCAAGCTGCAATGCGCCGCCAAGGGCCGCACCGGAACTCATGCCAGCGAAAATGCCTTCCTCGCGCGCGAGACGGCGGCAGTTGTTGAACGCGGTCTCGTCATCCACATGCAGGATTTCATCGAGCTGCGTCTTGTCGTAGATACCGGGCGGGTAGGACTCAAGCATGTTCTTGAGTCCCTGAATCCTGTGGCCTGCGTATGGCTCCACCGCGGCGATGTGGACGTTGCCCTCTTCGTGCAGCCGTTTGGCGATGCCCATGGCCGTGCCGGATGTGCCGAGCGTCATGACGCAATGGGTGACCGTGCCGTTTGTCTGTTCCCAAATTTCGCGTCCGGTTCCATTGTAATGGGCCTTGATGGACGCCGGATTGTTGTACTGGTCCATGAGAACGTAGGTCTCAGGCTCCTCGCGGGCGTAACGGTAGGCAAGCTCAATGGCTCCGTCCGTGGCGAGGTGGCCGGGGGTGAGTTCCAGTTCCGCGCCGTAGGCGGCCATTATCATTTTACGTTCTTCACTGGCGGTTTCAGGCATGATGAGCTTGATGCGGTATCCCTTGACCGCCGCTACCATGGCGAGTCCCACGCCGGTGTTTCCGGACGTCGGCTCGATGATGATCTTGTCCTTCGTGAGCTCTCCCGACTTTTCAGCCGCTGCAATCATGGCGGCTGCCACACGGTCCTTGATGGAACCGCCGGGGTTGCCGCATTCGAGTTTTGCCAAAATCTTGACGTTCGGATTCGGATTGAGGTGGCGGATCTCCACCAGCGGTGTGTCGCCGATAAGCGCGAGAAGGTCTTTATTCATGGCATTTCCCTGAAATCATGGAAGAAGAATTGTCAAAGTGTGTTTGCACATTAGGCCAAATTGAAACGCTGTGCAACTGGCACGCATCGTGCATTTTCTGCCTGACGACAACCGAGGGCGATTTACCCGTCAATAACGCAAAGAGGATCTGGCAATGACCGCGTATCCGTTTCTGAAAGACAACATCGAGTATTTGCAGCGCATAGGCCATCCTGCCTATCAGTGGCTTTCCACGCAGGATTTCAAGGAAGAAGCCTTGATGAACAATATTTTCATCAACGAATTCGGCCTGCACGACTGGCGCATGGAAAGCGGACAGGGGATGTTCGAAGCGCTGCCGCCCGTGGGATTGTACAAATCATGGGTGCATGAGGAAAAGGCATCCTGCTCAGCTACGATGATCGTCGGTTCCAATCTCGGATACGGTGTGAACCACGTTTTGCAGGAGACGCCGGAGTCCCACAAGGTCATGCTTCTCGAACCGCGCGCCGAAATGCTGCTCGCCTGTCTCGGGCAGACTGATTACCGCCCGTTTTTCGAGGCCAAGAAATTTCATATCCTCGTGCCGGACGAGGATTACATCTGGGAAGTCATCCGCAATCTCGATCTCCAGTACGTGTACGGCAAGATTCATCTCAAAGCCGACATGCCCAGTCAGCAGCTCGGTCCCGAGTATGCCCGGTGGACAAAGATTGTTCGCGACAAGCTGGAGAACTTCTCCCTTGAACTCGCCACGCTTCGTTTTCGTCAGGACGTTATGGTCGGCAATGAGATCAATAATTTTAAGCTGGCCCGTGAGCATGGCAGTCTGCGAAGCCTTGAAGGCAAAGCCGGCGGCGTGGGCGGCGTGATCCTCGGTGCCGGACCCAGTCTTGAAAAACATGCGCCCGAACTGCTGAAGAATCGCAGTCACGTATTGTATACCTGCGCTCTCCAGACCCTGCCCACACTCCAGAATCTCGGCATCAAGCCGCATTTCTGCGTGGCCATCGACTATGACGATTCCATGCTGAAAATCTTCAACCGGCTCGATCCCGACTTCGTGCAGGACATCCCGCTCATTTATTCCACCAAGGTCAATCCGCAGACCGTCAAGCGGTACGCCGGACCGACCATCCCCCTGTGGACCGTGGGCGGCATGGGAACTTTTGTCATGAAGGAGCACGACCTCGTGCTTGACGCGGGCGGCAACGTCTCGGTCACGCTTTCCCGCCTGCTGCGGTGGTGCGGCGTGAGTCACATGCTTCTTGTGGGACAGGACTACGCATGGCTCAACAACCAGTCTCATGCCGGTGGGCACCACAACCATACCACCAACATGCAATTGCAGAGTTACCACCAGTACACGAAGAATATGGAAGGCGAGGAAATCCTCACCACCATCCAGTACATGACGGCCAAGCGCGAACTGGAGAACGATCTCCGTCAGTCCGCGTTCCCGATTTACAACATTTACGGCGGTGGTGTGGAGATCAAGGGCACTCGCGCCGTGGATATCGAGGCCGCCTACAAGGACGGCATTCTCGCCTCGGCCCCCGGAAGTGTGGATCGGTTCATGACGGATCTCATGGCCTGTCGCGAAGATAAAGTTGTTGTCCGTTTCGAGCCGCGCGGCCCCATGTGGTCAAGCTCCCTGCGTAATGCTGAAAAACTGCTCGGCAAGCTGTTCAAGAACGTGAAGGCCAACCAGAAGGAAATTCACGAAGTCTTCAACAAGATCGAGCTGTTCCTCAAGCAGGACCCGCTGTACATGCCGTATATCTTCAACGAGACTATTGATCTTGCCGGTTTGACCCGTGCCAAGCACTTCCATGAAAGAAAGGATTTCCCGGAATTCAAGCGTATCGCCAAATGCGTGATGAAAAAGGTTCGCGAGATTGACCGGAATGTCTGTGAGATTCCGAAGCAGAGACGGGAAGTCGCGTAGTTTCGTTTTCGAAAACAGGAAGCCCGCTGATTGTATCGGCGGGCTTTTTCGTTTTTGGTCTCTTGAGTTTCATGGGAAAACGTGAAAAAGTCCCCGGCTATGGACGACAAGACCAAACCCTATTTTACCGAAGACGGCACCCTCGTCATTCCGTTCGAGTGCAGCGATCATTCCTATAAATACTGGAAACAGGAAGGAAAGGAGATGCGCGAAATTCTTGAGGAGCTTGGCGTGGACGAGACGGTGTGGGCTAAATATACGCACGAAAAGTACCCGGAAAACGGTGACGGAACGTCTGAAGAATAGCCTTTTTCCCCGAAGCATCCCTCTCTCTCCCTTGCCCGAACCGGCTGATTGGCCTACAAGACCCGCATGCGTATTACTCCCATGACACATTGGGCGCTCGCGTCAGCGCCTCTGCTCGCCATCCTCGGCGTCCTCTTTTTTTCTTTCGGCTCCGAGGTCGAGGTGGCCCTGTTCTTCGCGGACCACGCCGCCGCACATCCCGGAACCGCCTTCTGGTTCAAGGTCCTGACCGACTGGAGCAATCCCGTCTTTTACGTGACATATGTTGTCATGCTCCTGACAGCCATCAGATCGCACAATCATGAGCGCAAGCGGTTCGTGATTGTCCTGATAGTCATGCAGGTGCTGATAGGATTGGTGACCGTCAATATTCTCAAGCACATGATAGGCCGCCCGCGTCCGGGGCAGGGGTGGTATTTCGACCCCATGACCACACGCGGCACATATCACTCGTTGCCGTCCGGACATACCACCGAGATTTTCGGCTGGTCCCTGCCGTTGACGTTCCGTCTGAACCGGATTTGGTTTACACTGCTTATCGGCCTGTTTACCGGGGCCGTCGGGTTTTCCCGTATCTATCTCAATTGGCATCACCCGTCCGACGTGTTTTTCGGATGGCTGCTCGGCAGCTTCACGGCGTATGCCGCATGGACCGTTGCCGGTTCCTCGCTGTTTCGAAAAAAAGTTTTTTAAACATAAAGGCTCATCGTGAAAAAGATTGCCTCCCATATATGGAATGTCCTTGAGGATCACCCGTGGCTGACCATGATCTTCGGCGTGTTCGCGCAGACGTGGTTTTCCCTGAGTAACCGCGCGCTGTGGTTCTCGGATGAAGTACGCTATGCCAACGCCTACCAGAATCTTGCCGTGAACGGGAAATGGATGGTCCTTGCTCTCAACGGGCAGGCCTACCCGGACAAGCCGCCGATCTACTTCTGGTTCCTGTGGCTGATCGACAAGATCACTCCGGCGGACATGCCCACGGTATTTTTTCTCGGTGCCGCGCTTTCCGGGCTGATGTTTCTGGCGGCGGCGTATTATCTTGCCCGAACCCTCGGATTTGACCGTACCGTCAGCCTCGGCGGCGTACTGATTCTGCTTTCGACGTTTTTCCTTGCCGCCCTGTTTCATTATTCGCGCATGGACCTCATGTTCGCGGCGCTTATCGTTCTCAGCCATGCCTGCTTTTTCAAGGCGTTCAGCAGTGAGCAGCAGGGCAGATGGCCGCTGTACGGGTTCCTGATCGGCGGTGTGGCTACACTCGTCAAAGGGCCGCTCGGGTTCATTTTCCCCTTGCTGACCTGCGCGGTCTATCTGCTGTGGAAGGGCGAGATTCGCCGGTTCTTCACTCGGCAGATGGCGGTGGGGCTGCTCGCCATGCTCGGTGTTATCGCCGCGTGGATTGTCGGTGTGATGCTGGTGGAGGGGCCGTCCTTCCTTATCGATACGGTTATCGGTAAGCATGTCATCCAGCGGGCCACCAAGACGTTCCACCATCGCGAACCGATCCAGTATTACCTTATCGCCTTCCCGCTCGCGTGGCTGCCGTGGACGCTGTTCGCCTTTGCCGCGCCGGTTCGCAAGGCGCTGTCTCTTGAGAATTGGGGCGCGCTTTGGGCCGCCCGCCGCGAAGCCGGATCACGAACCTTTCTCTGGATCATGTTCGGTGCGACGTTTGTGTTTCTTTCAAGCCTGAGCGGCAAGGTGCTTATTTACATTTTGCCCATGTTCCCGCCGCTCGCATTGCTGACCGCCGATGCCATGACCCGTCTTGACGAGTCGCGGACCGTTCGTTTCTGGACGCTCGTCGCCGGACTGTGGTGTGTGTTCGGGGTCGGCCTTGTCGTCGCGGGTGATCTGCTGCCGTTCCCGGTGCCGGTGCGCGGCATGGGAATCGCGGCCTGCACCATGCTGATCTGTGGCGGCGCGCTGTTCGCCGTGCGTAAATCGGGTTGGAGGGCGGGATTGCTCTGCTCTGCTCTCGCCTTGACGGTCTGGCTGTATCCCATCGGTCTGATGGTTGCTCCGTCACTCGACGACGCCATGAGTCCTAAGGAACTGTCGCTGACCATGAAGTCCTTTATCGACAAGGGGTATGCGCCGGTCGCGTTCAAGGTGTATGCCGGTATATTTACCTACTATGCTGGGCATGACTACGAGGAAACCGGCAAATGGGAAAAGCTTCCCGCATTGCTTAATAGTCACGAAAAGGTCGTGCTCGCCATCCGGAAACGCCATTGGAATGAATGGCAGGACCGTCCCGAACATCTCAAGATCGTGGATGAGCAGAACGTCGCCGGAATGGACTATCTCATGGTTATCAAGGATTGACTTGACCTTGCGGACGAAATTGGTGCAAATAAATAGTTAGACAAAGTCTAGATATCATTCCACCTTCCGAGGTCCGTGATGAAACAGTCTCTTCGCCATGCATTTTTTATCCTAGCTCTCGGCCTTCTGCTGTCCGGTTGTGCGGCCTATCCTGCCGTACAGGTGGCTGGCGGTGCCATGACCGGATATGACGCTGCCATGCTGGCTGACGAATACCTGCCGCGGAACAGCGTGAAGGGCGGGGAGTTGTGCGGCAATACGGACAGGATGCTTGAGCGGCGGTTGCGTGAACGGCTCAAACTCAATAGTCTGGGCGCGGTTTCCGCCCATGTCATCGGACGCAAGGCATACCTTGTCGGGCAGCTGTCAGACCGCAACCGGGCCAAATACGCCGTGGATACGGCCCTCACCGTGCAGGGGCTCAAGACCGTCACCGTCAAATTCTACCCGAAATCGGATTATCGCGTTGCCCGCAACGACACGCTCCTTCTGCGGAAGTTGACTCGCCGTCTTGGTGAAACGCCGCGTCTCAAGGATATCGACCTGCGTGTCGAGGTCATCAGCGCCAACGCCATTCTCATCGGCAAGGCCGGAAACTATGACCAGAAAACCGCCGCCGTGGCCATCGCTTCCGAAGTCGGCGGCGTGCGCGAGGTCGTGGATTACATCACGGTTGCTCCCGCTCCCGAGGCAGACGGCGAGAAAGTCGCCCGGAAGTAGGGCGCGGCAGACGGTCCATCATTTCATATGAAGACGGCCCCGGCTCATTGCTGAGTCGGGGCCGTTTTTCTGTATCTGTCTGGTGCGTCTACTTGGCGCATTCGAAGATGCGGTCAAATGCCTTGAGCACCTCAAGACCGTCCCTGCCGGTGATGGGCACTTCGGTCTTGTTGCGAAGGGCGGCAAGGAACTGGGTGAGTTCTTCCTTGACGGGTTCGCGGAACATGAGGGGCCATTCGCGCACGGAGTAGCTCTTCTCATAGGTGGAGAAGGCCGAGTATTCCTTGACTTCCTGCGTAATCAGGTTGGCCTGGATGTACTTGGATTCGCAGGCCACGTTGATCTTGCGGCCTTTGTACGGGGTGACCCAGTTGGTGCTGATGTTGGCGAGCACGCCGTTTTCCATCTCCGCGGTGATGAGGGCGCTGTCCTCATGTTTGCCGAGGGAAGTGGAGGAAACCGCGTAGAGCGACTTGAATTCCGAACCAGTCAGGTAACGGATGAGATCGATGTCATGGGAGCCGAGGTCCTTGATGACGCCCACGTCCTGAATGCGCGGCGGATACGGGCCGACACGTTCGATCTGGATGGAGATCACATCGTCGCCGATGAGTTCCTTGACGCGCTCCACGGCCGGGTTGAACCGCTCCACATGGCCGACCATCAGGGCCACGCCCATTGCTTCGGCCTTCTTGACCAGCTCCTCGCCTTCAACTGCGGTGGAGGCCAGTGGCTTCTCGATGATCAGGTTGATTTTCTTTTCAATGATCTTGAGACCGGTCTCATGGTGCAGGCTGGTCGGCACGCAGACGCTCATGGCGTCCAGATCATGCTCCAACAGTTCTTCAAGAGAAGCATATGCCTTCACGCCGAACTGTTCCGTGACTTCTTCACGGGCCTTGGGGTCCACGTCCACGACGCCGACCACTTCCACATCTGCCATCTCAGTATAGTTGCGTAGATGGACACGGCCCATCCAGCCCAAACCGACGACTCCGACTTTTATCATTATGTCATCCTCGCTTGAATGTTTCTTTCGCGTGAGCCTTTCTACGCACTTCCTGTGTGTTGTGCAACTTCGGCGGCGCATTTTGACTCACGGCTTGCGGGCGTACCCTACATGCGGTACCAACTACCCATGCAAAAAGGAAATTCATACGGCCCGATCTGGCTTAATGTCGGCGAAGCATCCGGCGACCTGCACGGTGCCGAACTCATGAAGAGTCTCAAGGAAGTCCATCCTGATGTCGAGTTCACCGGCATGGGCGGCTCGGCCATGGAAGCCGAGGGCATGGACGTGCGCTATTCCATGAAGCTCATTTCACTGGTGGGCATCACGGAGATACTCGGCGGGCTGCCGCGTATCCTGCGGCTTTTGGGGCAGATCAAGCGGACTCTTGCGGAAGTGCGGCCCCGTGCCATCATTCTCATCGATTGCCCGGAATTCAATTTCCGTGTTGCCAAGATCGCCAGGAAACTCGGCATCCCGGTCTATTACTATATTTCACCGCAGATATGGGCGTGGCGCTCAGGGCGTGCCAATTTCCTGCGGGAACATGTCCGCAAGGTCATCTGCATCCTGCCGTTCGAAAAGGCGTTTTACGAAAAGTACGGCATGGAGGTCGAGTATGTCGGCCATCCGCTCATGGACGTGCTGCCGTTCGAGGAGTTGGACAAAATCCCGGTGCAGGAAAACCGCATCGGCCTGTTGCCCGGTAGTCGCGGCAAGGAAGTGTCTTCGCTCCTGCCCGAGTTCGCCGGTGCGGCCCGTATCCTCCAGAAGACGCACCCGGACCTGCATTATGTGATCGTCCGCGCACCGGGCATGGAAAAGGAGCGGCTGCTTTCGCTCTGGCCCGAAGATATTCCCGTGGAGATCGTGGAGCCTGCCGACCGGTATGCCGTGTTCCGTTCCTGTAAATTCATCATGGCTGCGAGCGGCACGGTGACGCTTGAAACCGCGCTCATCGGCACTCCTGTGCTGGTGGCGTATCAGGTTTCGGCCATCAGCATGCTGGTTGCCAAGGCATTGGTGAAGGTCGATTTCTGTTCCCTGCCGAACCTCATCATGGACCGGGAAGTCTACCCCGAGTTCCTTCAGGAAAAGGCGCAGGCCGACGTGCTCGCCCATGCCGCCGGAAAGTGGCTCGACGACGCGGACGCCTATGCCGGAGTGAAACGGGAACTGATCGAACTCCGTTCCATGGTCGGCAATCCCGGTGCAGCACTGCGCGCAGCCAAGATCATCATTGAGGATTTGATCGAGCTTGGGATGTAGGGCGGGGAACTTCTCTGAAAGTTAAAAGCCGGAAGCCAGTTGCTGGTTTCCGGCTTTATATTGTTGAAGGGAATAAGTGTTCCCGTCTCGGGTCAGGAGGTGGACTCCTTTTTGAGCGCGGACCGTTTCCGTATGTAAAGCCCCAACAGGCCGACATTCAGGAAAAGGCTCACGCCCAGACCGGCCTTGAGGCTTTTGGGAACGGTCTCCATGGTCGTGTGTTGAGCCGATGCAATTCCGGACTCATCCACGTCGACATTGAATCTGACTTTGTGACCCAGACCGGCGTCAGCCTCCACTCTCCATTTCCCCGGAGTGTCGGGGAGAAATACGAAGCGGCCCAAGGCATCGGTCCGTCCGTTTTGAAATTCCACGTCATTCTTTTCCGGGCTGTATACAAGGACTTCGGCATATGCTGCCGGGTCTCCGGTGGAAAACCGGACTTCAAATCCGACACCGTGCGACGAGTCCAGAATATCGTATGCCACGCCATGTGCTGCTGATTCCGTGTTTGCAACAAGGAATACCAAGAGGCAAAGGCACAGGCAGCCGAGCCGTTTTTGTATCTGTTTCATATCCGACCATATCTGCATAACTGAAAGATTCTTTACAAAACGCGGCCTTGTCAGCCCCGTTTATCCGCAGCAAATCGGTGAAGCCTTATTCTGTCAACCGGAGACATTCACCGACTTGCCGGGATATTCCCCAAAGGGACGTTTGTTTTTTTACTGTACCTTGAAAATCAGCACGGCGCGGAGCACATGCTTGTCATAATCCGCGGTCGGCTTGTCCACGACATGTTGGACACGCACCATCCATGTGCCGGGATGGGAAATCTTCACCTTTGCCATGCCGTTGCCGTATGGTTCACTCATGTACGCCCAAGTGTTGGGGGTCATGGAAAACCCGTCGTAGGTGGCGGTGACGTTTTCCGGGGTTGCCGGTTTGCCGTCAAACAGCACCTTGAAGGTCAGTTCGTCACCGGTTCTGGCCTGTGTCGGGTCGGTCATGGGAACGATTTCGAGGCGATGGCCGAGTACTGTTTTCCAGCCGTCGTCGGCTTTGCCCACTGTGAGCAGGGTCTTGCAGAATTTTTCGTATTTACCGCTGGAGATCACGCCTTTCAGTCCTTTCTTGGAAGCCTGTTTCCAGCCGGAAGTGGTCTGTGTCCAGATGACGCCTTTGCGATGGCCTGCAACAATTGCCATTCCCTCTTTGGTGGGTGTGATACGGCCGTCCAAGGTCATGAGCGGTTCGTTGGGGGTCAGTTTCACGGCTTCCTTCTTGCCGTCCTGAACAAGTCCGACTTCCACGGACTCGATGGGCTCCATCTCCTCACTGATCATGAAAACGTGAGCGGAAACCACGCTGAAGGGGATCACGGCATCTTTTTCAGCAGTCAACTGCACCGGTTTGACAATAAATTCATGGGCCGTGGCTGCCGATGCGGCAACCAGCAAGGCGCAAAGCGCCACAACGCAACTGAGAATTCGATTTTTCATATCAACCTCCGAATGATTTGGTTTCTTGTGTGCTATCTTTTAAGAAAAAGTATGTCAATACGGCATTTTAAATTATTATTTTAATACAGATAGTGTGTTTAAAGCGGTTTTAATAACACTCTAGGCGAAGTGATCGTAAGGCTTCCCGAATTTGACGGCATGAATAGTTTGTTCACTTGGCACGCCTCATGCTTTCGTCTTCGGGTAGGAATTTTCTGCCCAACATACAAAAACGGAAGCAGCATCATGGCGACACAATCCATTGGTTCATTCTCTTACAGCGGAGCAAGCTCCCTGCTGAACATGTCCGGTCAGAACGGGACGCAGCAGGCGGGCAAGGTGAGTCCTTTTCAGGCCGGGAAAAATCTGCGGTCACAGATTCGTGCCCAGATCGACGACCTGCTTAAGGATGTCCCCAAAGGGACTGACGGCAAGCTGTCGTTTAAGGATATCGACGATTACCGTGAAAAGCTGGGCAAGGAATGGGATGAATCCGTCAAGGCCGATCTCGAGAAGCTCGGCGTGGACGTGGAAAAGGAATTTCCGCTCAGTTGGGATACGAAAACCGGCAAGCTGACCGTTAGCAAAGAGCATCCCGACAAGGAAGTTATCGACAAGTATTTCGAGTCCAACCCGGAAAAGGTTGAAGAATTCCAGAAGATAGTGCAGCTCGGCAAGATGACCCGCACGCACGAGCAGAAGCTGACGCCGCAGCAGTTGCAGAAGAGCATTCAGCAGGAATCTGTCGCGTGGTGGTACGAGGACAATTCCGACCCGACGTCATGGTTTCAGGGCGGCGGTCGGCTCATGAGCAACACGCAGGCGGCATATTCCGGACTGAATCTCAAGGTTTAGCCACCAACAGAAAGACGCCGTCTGCTTCGCTGTTTCAAAAAAGTTCACCCCTCGCGTACAGGATGTATGCGAGGGGTTGATTTTTGTGGTGTGTTGTTTTGAGTAGTGAGCTTACATTCGTTCCCGCACGTAGGCTTCCAAACGGTCCATGCCCTCGCGGATGTTCTCGATGGAGTTGGCGTAGGAAAGGCGGATGTATCCTTCGGCTCCTTCGCCGAAGTCGATACCGGGGGTGACGCCGATCTTGGCCTTCTCCAGAATGTCATAGGCGAGCTTCAGCGATGACCCGCCGAATCGTTCGGCAAGCGGCCGCATGTTGACGAGTACGTAAAACGCGCCGGTCGGGTCATGTTTGATGTTGAATCCCATGCCCTTGAGGCGGTCGAGTATGTAGATGCGCCGCTCATTGTAGGTTTCCTTCATTCGCGCGACGTCGTTTCCGGCTTCCCTGAGCGCGGCAACGCCGCCCCATTGGGCCATGGCGTTGGCCGAGATGAAGAAGTTCTGGCACATGATCTGAAGCGTACGCATGAACTCGGGCGGGGCGATGATGTAGCCCAGCCGCCAGCCTGTCATGGCGTAGAGTTTGGAAAATCCGTTGAGCACGAAAGCCCGGTCCGTGAATTCGAGAATGGAATGTTCCTGCTCTCCGTAAACAAGGCCGTGGTAGATTTCATCCGAGATGATCCAGATGCCTTTTTCCTCGGCAAGGTCGGCGATGGCCTGCATTCGTTCGGGCGATAGCAGGGTTCCGGTGGGGTTGGCCGGGGAGTTGATGAGGATGGCCTTGACCTCGGGGTTGGCATCAAGCGTTTCACGGATGGCGGCGACGCGGTACTGGAACGAGTCCTCTTCGCTGACCGTGACCTTGACCGGTTCGGCCCCGGCAAAGGTGATGAAATTGTCGTAGCAGGCGTAACACGGGTCCGACGTGATCACTTTGTCGCCCGGATTGAACAGGGCGGAAAAGAGCGCAAGCATGGCCGGACTGGTCCCCTGCGTAACCACAATATTGACCGGGTCCACTTCCACGCCGTAGTTCTTTTTGTAGTCTTCGGTGATGGCTTCGCGCAGTTCGATGATGCCGAGCGAGTGTGTATAGTGCGTGTGCCCGTTTTCAAGGGCGCGGCAGGATGCCTTCCGGATGCATTCCGGTGTGTCGAAATCCGGTTCGCCTATTTCCAGATGGATGACGGATTCACCGGCCCTCTCCATGGCCTGTGCGGTCTCCAGTATTTCCATGACCAGAAACGGGGTCATGTCATTGCAGCGTTTTGAAATGCTCATCTCTCTCCCTTGATGTGCATGAGGTGCCGTATGAAAAAAACTCCCGCTCCCCGCCAGTGTCGGCAAAGAGCGGGAGTTGTAAGTCAATGAATCAATCGTCAATCAATTAAGCAAGTTCGACGACCTTGATGTCAAAGATGAGGGTCTGGCCTGCAAGCGGGTGGTTGCCGTCGAGGGTGACCATTTCGTCGTCGAATGCGGTGACGCGGACGTAGGCGGGGCTGCCGTCTTCGGTGCGGATTTCGAGCATGATGCCTTCTTCCAGTTCCACGTTCGGGGGCAGCTGTTCCTTGCGGACCTGGAACACGAGCTGATCGTTGGGGTCGCCGTAGCCTTCTGCCGGCGGAATCTCGACGGTGACGGAATCGCCGACGGATTTGCCGATGACGGCCTTTTCAAAACCGGCGATGACCATGCCTTCGCCCAGCTTGAACTCCAACGGATCGCGGCCTTCGCTTGAATCGAACTGGCTGCCGTCTTCCTTGAGGGTGCCGGTGTAGTGAACTTTAACAGTGCTGCCTTTCTGAGCTGTCATAATGACTCCTTGTTTTGCGTGCCTCCGGCGGCCAAAGGAAGAGGGGAAGGGAAAACCCCCTTGAAAGCGGGGTTTTCCCTTCCCCCCTTCCTCTGGACTCCATCCCCCTATCCTTTTCCCCGTAACTTTTTGGTGCACATTCGCGTGGTTATGTGCGGGGTGGGAAGGGTGTGCTGTCGATGAGAGACAGCGGGTGAGGCTGGTTAGTTGTTTTGTTTCGTATCGCGTATTGCGATTTATTACAAAATATTTTGGGGAAGCATGCCTCTGGGGCCGCTTCGGGAAGTCCGGGGGAAACGCCTGTTCGGGTTTCCCCCGGAAATATTTAGAAATTGAAGTTCATGACTTCGCGGATTTCTTCCATGGTCTGTTGGGCCACGATGCGGGCTTTCTTGTTGCCTGCTTCGAGGATTTCCTGAACCCGTTCGTCAGTGCAGGCCGCGCGGCGTTCATGCAGCGGGGTGAGGAATTCCTCCATGGACTTCATGAGCAGTTTCTTGCAGTCCACGCATCCCCAAGTGGCGTTGCGGCAGCCTTCCTGAATCTCGGGCAGCTTGGCCGGGTCGGTCATGAGCTTGTGGTACGGATAAAGGTTGCAGACTTTCGGATCGCCCGGATCATTTTTACGCAGGCGATTTTCGTCGGTCTTCATGCCGCGCAGCTTGGGCATCAGCTCGTCCATGGGTTCGGACAGCATGATGGAGTTGCCGTAGCTCTTGGACATCTTGCGACCGTCGAGGCCGAGGAGTTTGGATTCCTCGGTGAGCATGTCCTCGGGTTCCGGGAGCAGCTCGGTCTTGTTGAGATGGTTGAAGCGGCGGGCGATCTCGCGGGTGAGTTCAAGGTGCGGGAGCTGGTCCTTTCCGACCGGCACGGCGCACGGCTTGTACATGAGGATGTCAGTGGCCATGAGCACTGGGTAACCGAGGAAGCCGTAGGTGTTCAGTTCTTTCTGAACCAGCTCGGTCTTCTGCTCCTTGTAGGTGGGGCAGCGTTCCAGCCAGCCCAGCGGAGTGGTCATGGAGAGGAGCAGGTGCAGTTCGGCGTGCTCCTTGACCATGGACTGCTGGAAAATGACACATTTTTCCGGGTCCAGACCGGCGGCGACCCAGTCCTTGACCAGACCGGGGACGAAGTCCTTGATCTTGGTGGGGTTGGCGTATTCGCTGGTCAGGGCGTGCCAGTCGGCCACGAAAAAGTAACAGTCGTATTCTTCCTGGAGTTTAATCCAGTTGGCGATGACGCCGTAGTAGTGACCGAGATGGAGAGGGCCGGTAGGCCGCATGCCGGAGACAATGCGTTTTTTGTCGCTCATGATGAAAATCTTTGCTTTGAGGGTTGTCAGTTGAGGCCGAGCAGTCGTGTCATGGCCTGAACCGTGGGAAGTATGATTCGTCCGACGAGACTCACGCCGGTATACTGGCCTGCGATGATGATGCCTATGAGGATGATGAAGCCGTATCGGCTCAGAGACATGTACTTGTAGGCGAGTTGCCGCGGGAGAAAATATGCCAGAACGTTGCTGCCGTCCAGCGGCGGGATCGGAATGAGGTTGAACACGCCGAGGATGAGATTCACGAAGACCGCCGCCTGCGAGATCAGGTAGAGCGGCACGATGATTTTTTCGGCCATGCCGCCAGTGGTGAATTCAATGGAAATGAGGATATGGATGACCGTGGCAAAAGCGGCGGCAAGCAGAAAATTGATTCCCGGTCCGGCAAGGGCGGTGAGCAGCATCCCTTTTCGCGGGTCTTTGAAGTAGCCCGGATTGACAGGCACGGGCTTGGCCCAGCCGAAATGAACGAAAAAGAAGGCAAGGGTGCCGATGGGATCGAGGTGCCTGATCGGGTTGAGCGTCAGTCGTCCCTGTGATTTGGCGGTCGGGTCGCCGAGCAGGTAGGCCACATAGCCGTGGGCGACTTCATGGCAGACGAGCGCCATGAGCAGGCCGGGAGCCAGTATGGCGTACTGCTGAAGTTTTTCGGGAGAAAAGAAATCAAACATCAAGTGCGGCTACCATGTCAGCCCCCGGGGGGCAAGCTGTTTCCGCCGGGAAAGCGCGGCAGGTTGCAGTTATACGATCTCAGCACGAGCGAGCATTTCAATGAATTTCTTGAGCAGGTCCTTGTTTACCAGTCCTTCATCTTCCATGATATTCTTGAGTGCCTCAAAGGGCGTGAACGGCTTGCGCCATGGCTGCGGACGGGTGAGATTGTCATAAACGTCGCACAGGCGGAGAATCTTGGCGTGGGTCGGAATTTGGTCGCCCGTCGCCCGTGTCGGGTATCCTGTCCCGTCCTCGCGTTCGTGGTGAAAAAGAATGGCGTTGGATGTGGTCGAGGAAACGTTGAAGTGCGAGCATATCCGCGCTCCGACCATGGGGTGCAGATGCAGGGTGTCCCGCTCTTCATCCGTCAGCCGGTTCGGGGCCTTGACGAGTGTTTCCGCAGGCAGGCTGGTCTTGCCGATGTCGTGCAGCAGTGCGCCCATGCCGCAGGCCAGAACCTTGCCGTCATTGTAGTCGAACTCCTGCATCAGGCTGACCGTGTAGACCATGGTACTGATGCCGTGGCGGTAGTCGTCATACCCCTTGCTGATGAACCGGGCGAGTTGTTTGAGCGCGCGGGGCGATTTGAGAAACTGAGTGGAATTCTTGAGGAGTCGTTCGAAGCGTTGAAAGCGCTGCTTGAGTGCCGGACCGGGCAGGTTCTTCTCGAAAACGCCCTTGCCGAGATGCAGTGCGGTGCCTGTCCATGCTTCGGCACGCTCGTCCAGCGGGATGCCTTCGTCCGTAAGGACGTCTGCGATGTTGTCCTGAAGGTAGTCGCGATAGGCGTTGAGTGCGGTTGAATCAATATACAGGTTGTCGATGTTGTTGTTGACCAGTTCCTGCCGTTTGGCTTCAGTGAAGATGCCGCCGCCTGCGTTGAAAAGAACGTAGTTCCTGTCCCGGCGCAGGAACGTGTCGAACGGGCTCTTCGTGTCCGGTCGGAGCATGCCGGGGGAGATGGAAATATAGCTTGCTTTTGTCATGTCGTCGGCCTGCATCAGGCGAGTTGCTTTCCTTGTCCAAGTCGATTCCTTGCGGCGCTTGGAGAAAGTCAGGCATACTTGACATGTCTGCCGATTACAAAGTCTTTCTGAAAGAGTTGCGAAAAATGGCGGCCGAACGAAAGCGGCGTCTTCCCCCGGAAGGGAAGACGCCGGTCAAAGGGCGTTTGGGATTTGCTACACGGCGGCCTTGTTCAATGCCATTCTGACCTTGTCCTTGAGCTCCGTGAGGTCCACGGATTTGACGACATAGTAGTCGGCTGCAATGGATTTCAGGTCGTGCTGGAAAGAATCGTATGCCGTGGAGAGAATGACCGGAATCTGCTGGTCTTCCGCCCGGATTTCCTGAAGCAGGTCAAGTCCCGAACGGTTCACGCCAAGCTTGATGTCCAGTATGACAATGGTTGGCGTTTCTCGGGAGATGACGTCGAGGATGTCTTCTTCGCCATCCGAAGTGGCGACCGTATATCCATCAGCTTCGAGTTCTTCTCGGTAGAGCATGCGTATGTGTTTTTCGTCGTCAACAACGAGGATGGTCGGTTGGCTCATTGAGTCCTCCTTGGAAATTGGCCTTACTACACTCTAATAGATATCGCTCTTTTGGGTCAATACGGGTTTGATGTTTTTTGGAAAAATCTAACCTGTGACCGGGAAAGCCCATGGTTGACACGTTTTGATCGTTTTTTGACGGTCTTTCGTTCTTGAATTCGCTGCGTATCGCAGGTAGGGTCCGCACTCTTCGTCGGCATTCAAAACGGCTGACGAAAGGAGAAAACATATGATTACTGTCCATCTTGAACCGGACGGAGAGGTGATCGAGCTGCATAGAACGAAAAGTGTGCTCGGTGCTTTGAACAAGCTCAATCTCCGTTCCACCATGGCAATCGTCGTCCGTGATGGCGAACTGCTTACCTCCGACCGCAAGCTTCGGCCCGGTGAAACCATCATGGTCCGCAAAGTGACCTCGGCCGGATAGGGGGTGCGCCATGAAATGTTCCCGCTGTAAAAAACTCGCCTGCGTGGCGTTGCCCAGCCATACCGCAGGTTTCTGCAAGGACTGTTTCCCGCTGTTTTTCACGAAACAGGTGGAGACCGCCATCCGGCGCGAAAAGATGTTCACGCATGACGAGCGGATTCTCGTGGCCCTGTCGGGCGGCAAGGATTCTTTGACTTTGATGCTTGAGCTCAAGTTGCAGGGCTATGACGTCACCGGCCTGCATATCGACCTCGGTATTCCGAACTCGTCTGAAAAGGCGCGGAAGAAGGTTGAGGACTTTTGCCGACTGCATGACCTGAAGCTCGAAGTGCTGGAGATGGAAAAGGAAGGCCTGCCCATCCCGGACGTGAAAAAGTACGTCAACCGGCCCGTCTGTTCCGTGTGTGGCAAGCTCAAGCGGTATCACTTCAACCGGATTGCCCGCGAAGGCGGATATGACGCCCTTGCCACGGGGCATAATCTGGATGACGAGGTGGCCCGCCTGTTTGCCAACACCATGCGCTGGGATACCGCGTTCTTGTCCGATCAGGGACCGACTTTGCCCGCGTCTGACGGTTTCGTCCGCAAGGTCAAGCCGCTGTTCCGCCTCAGTGAATTCGAGACCGCCAACTACGCTTTCCTGAAGGGTATTGAGATTCATTCCGATCCCTGCCCGTATGCTTCGGGAGCCAGCTTCACCAATCACAAGGAATTGTGGGGGGAACTGGAATACCGCAGTCCCGGTCAGAAATTCCAGTTTTATCAGGGTTTCCTCAAGAGGGGAAAACCAGCGTTCGCGGCAATTGAAAAGGAAACCGGGGCGTCGCTGCACCCGTGCAGTGAGTGTGGTTCTCCGACCAGCGCAGGCATCTGCTCGGTCTGCCGTATCAAGGCTGCCGTGGCAAAAGCCAAGGCCAACGATCCGGCCCTGAAGGAGTAAGTCTCCATGGCCGCACCGAAGATTACCGTGACCATGCCCTGCTACAACTGCGGGGACACTGTGGGCGGGGCGCTTGAGAGCCTGCTCGCCCAGACATGCGCGGATTTCGAAGTGGTGGCCGTGGACGACGGAAGTACGGATGATACTGCGGGAGTGCTGGCGGAATATGCTCGCCGGGACTCCCGCATTCGTACGTTTTCGATAGAACATGGCGGCGTTATCGCGGCTGCCAACGCTGGTATCGAAGCGGCAAGGGGACGGTATGTCGCCCGTATGGATGCTGACGACGAGGCCCTGCCCGAACGGCTGGCGGCGCAGTCGAAGCTGTTGGACGAGCATCCTGAAACCGGGTTGGTCGGATGCCGTGTCCGTTTTGGCGGCTGCCGCGAGACGTGTGCCGGATACGCGCATTATGTGGACTGGACCAATACCCTGTTGACGCACGAAGCCGTCAGCCTGAACCGGTTTGTCGAGTTTCCCGTACCCAATCCGTCCATCATGTTCCGGCGGGAGTGTCTTGACGAACACGGGCCGTATCGTGACGGTGATTTTCCTGAAGACTATGAACTGCTTCTGCGCTGGCTCGAAGCGGGGGTGAAAATGGAAAAGGTCGATGCGGAACTGCTGGTCTGGAATGATCCGCCCACCCGCCTTTCCCGCAATCATCCCCGCTATGACGTGAGCGCCTTCTATCGCATCAAGACGGAGTACCTTGCCCGGTGGCTTGCCGCGAACAATCCGCACCATCCTGTGGTTCACATCCTCGGTTCGGGACGCACCACCCGCAAACGGGCCGATCTGCTGCTCGATCATGGCATCGAGTTTGCGGCATATTACGACGTGGACCCGCGCAAGATCGGCCATGTGGTCAACGGCGTGCGCGTGCGTGACCGCAATGATGTCCCTGAACCCGGAGCAGGGTTCTGCATCCCGTATGTCGCCAGCCGCGGTGCACGCGAGGATATTGCCGAGTTTCTGTCTGACCGGGGGTACGTGACCGGCAGGGACTGTATCCCGGCTGCCTGATTTATTTCGGCAGAAAAAATGTCGGTTTGACCAAAGTCCTTCGGCTGGCTTAAATTCTCCTCCAAACAGGAGAATCCGCCATGCCCATCACCACCCGCCTCATTGCGTCCATCGTGGTCCTGCTCGGACTCATCTGTCTTGCGTCATTTCTGCGCCACAGGGGAGTCCTCAAGGGAGAGCACGGCGGTGTTTTTGCCGGACTCGTTACGAAGGTGACGCTTCCTGCGCTCATTTTCGTGTCGTTGGCCCATACCTCGATCGAGTGGGGCGAGGCGTGGCTTGCCCTGATCATGCTCGGGGCCGAACTGATGGCGCTCGGGCTGGGCTGGGTCGCCGCCACAATGCTCAGGATGGACCGCCCTGCAAAGGGGGCCATGATACTTGTCTCGGGTTTCGGCAGTTCGTCATTGCTGGGCTACGCACTTATCAGTCAGGTTTTCCCCGGAAACACCGGGGCCATGACCGAGGCCGTGGTGGTGTCGGAGATAGGAGTGGGGCCAGCGCTGTTCACGCTCGGCACCATGATAGCCATCTATTATGGAAAGGAAGAGTCCGGGCCGGATGCCCGCATCCGGGCGGCGCTTGAATTCTTTCGATCACCGATTTTCATTTCCGTTGTGGCGGGGCTGTTCTGGACCGTGTTCGGCCTGCCCACCACCGGGCCTGTCATGGGAACGATCATGCAGGGGCTGCGGGTGGCGGGCGAAGCCAACACGCTCATGGTCGCATTGCTTGTGGGCGTGCTGCTCAGGTTCAGCGGCATCAGTTCCGTGGTCTTGGCCGGAGCACTCGTTGCGCTCAACAACTGATTCTCAAGCCTGTCATGATCTGGCTGCCGACCCTGCCCATGACGTTGCCCGTCTGGCAAGTCCACGTACTGGTGCTTGAGGCGGCCATGCCTTCGGCCCTGCTGACCGTGGCCCTGTCCCGCAGTTACGGCTGTGATGCGGGGCTGGCTTCACGCATGGTCTTTTTCACCACAGTACTCAGTGCCGTGAGCGTTCCCGTGATGTTTCAACTGCTCAGGTAGAAGGGATTATTGCCATCAATCTCCCGGCATGGCATACATCAGCGTAGGAGATTATATGGAAAAGATTGTCGAAACCATCTTTCTCAACCTGCCTATCGGAGTACTCGTCATTGGCCCTCGGGGTAATATCATCGATGCTAACCCCGTGTCCTGCGACATTCTCGGCTGTCCTTTGGATGGCTTTGTCGGCAGCAACTGGGCGGATGTCTTTTTTGTTCATGAGGAGAATTCGGAATTCGTCAACGTGGTCTTTGACGCCATCCAGAAGGTGACGCCCCAGATCGAGCGTGTCACGCCGTATTTTCTGCCGAACGGTGAGAAGAAGTTCCTGTCGGTCATATCGTCAACCCAGCGAGGGGAAGACGGCCGCATTTCGGCTATAGTGGTGCTTATCGAAGACTTGACGGAACTGCATGGGTTGCATGAACGCGAGAAGCGCATGCTCGCGCAGAATCATCGTTTGGCCACAGAGCGGGCCGAAAGTCTGATCGCTTTTGCCCAGTCCGTGGCGCATCAGATCAGGAATCCTATCATGTCCATTGCCGGGTTTACCCGATTGCTCGATCGTCGGGCGGACAAGGCCTCTCACGAATCGCTGGAAGCCATCGGTGAAGAAACCAGAAAGTTGGAAAGCATGGTCCGGGCCGTGACTGAATACAGCTCCATTGCCATAGAGAATGCTGCTCATGTCAACTTATGGGTGGTCATCGAAGAAGCAAAGGGGAGGGTTGCTGACAACGAGGCTGTCAAGGGATGTACCGTCGTATGGGATACCGAATGTCCTGACATGAATGTCCTGGCTGACCGTCATCTTCTGGCGCGTGCGTTGTCCGAATTGCTGCTCAATAGTATCGAGTTCTCAGGGGACGCCCCGGCAGTGAAGATTTGTGCGAAGGACAAGGATGGTTTCGTGGTTCTTTCCATTGCGGACAATGGTCCCGGTTTTACTGCGGAAGGATTGGAAATGGCCTTTGACCCGTTTTATACCACCAAGCCTGTGGGGGCGGGCATGGGACTGACGCGGGCCAAGCGTATTGTCAACGAGCATCAGGGCAGCATGACCATCGGGAATCGTCCTGATGGAGGCGCTTTGGTGCAGGTTTCCATCCCTGTTGATCCGCTGTAACTCGGCGCAATTGTCGCTTTTCTGTTGACCCCGGCCCCTGCACATGCTTTTACCCTGATCATGCTGATGCAAAAGGACATACCTGTTTCACAGCCGGCGCATGGCGTCGGGAGGCTGATGTGATGCGTGCGCTTGGTATCGATTTCGGCCTCAAACGTGTCGGGTTGGCCGTGAGCGACCGCACCGGCACGCTTGTCTCGCCATACAAGACCATCGAGCGCACCACCCGGAACGCGCTTTTTGACGAATTGCTGGAAATCATTCAAAAGGAAGCGGTTGAAACCATTGTGGTCGGATTGCCCCTGTCGCTGGCAGGGGAAGATACCCTGACCACCCGGCAGGCTCGGAATTTTGCCGAGAGCCTCGGTCGCAGGACCGATGTCCCCATTCATCTGATGGACGAAAGGCTCACCTCGGCACAGGCCGAAGAAGAACTTAACGCCGCTGGCCTTCACGGCAAAAAGCGAAAGATGGCACTGGACAGTCAGGCCGCCGTCGTCATTCTGCGCTCATGGCTCGAAAACGGACAATAATCATTTCTCTGGTCGTATTGGTGCTCGCTGCCGGACTTGGCGTGGGTGGCTATTTCGGGCTTGAGTTCTGGAAGGAACGGCAGTTTCTGACCGTGCCGCCGGAAACGCCGGGGCGTGACATCGTTTTCCGGATTGAGCCGGGGCAGCCGTTCCTGACCATTGCCCGGAATTTGAAAACCGCCGGACTGGTTTCTGATACCCGCCGATTTCTCATGCTCGCACGGCGGACCGGAACCACCGTGTCCGTCAGGGCCGGAGAGTTTCGCCTGAACACGGGTTGGAAACCTGGTGAGGTGTTGCGGGAGCTGACCACCTCCGCAGGTATCATGAAAAAGGCCTCCATCCGCGAAGGGCTGACCTGGTGGCAGACGGCTGACCGTATTCAGGACGCCGGACTCGGCACCCGCGAGGAGTTTGCCAAGGCCGTGCGTGATCCCGAACTGCTTGAAGCGTTTGATATTCAGGCGCGGGACGCCGAGGGATATCTGTTCCCGGAAACCTATCTGCTCACCCCGCCGAAAGGGGATCAGTCCCGGTACATGGCCGAGGTCATGATCCGGGAATTTTTCAGGAACGCGAAAAAGATCTGGCCCGGAGGCCTGCCGCCGTGGAAGGAACTGAACCGTTATGTCATCATTGCCTCACTGGTGGAAAAGGAAACCGGTGACCGGAGCGAAAGACGGTGTATTTCGGGCGTGTTTCACAACCGGTTGAAGAAACGGATGCTTATTCAGGCCGACCCCACCATTATTTACGGACTTGGTCCGTCGTTTGACGGCAATATCCGCAAAAGCCATCTGCGGGACAGGGAAAATTCCTACAATACATACGTCCATCGCGGACTTCCGCCCGGTCCCATCTGTTCACCCGGCCTTGACGCTCTCATGGCCGCAGTGAATCCCGAGCCGCATAACTACTTGTACTTTGTCGCAAAGGGCGATGGCTCCCACTATTTCAGCTCCACGTTGAGTGAGCACAACCGGGCCGTGGCAAAGTATCAGCTGCGGCGCAACAAGAAGACCTACCGTTCCACCAAGCAGTAGTACCTTGCGATTTTCCGTTATTTTTTATAGTATATTCAACGTTCTGACATGAAGTGCGTTGGAGAGTGCATATGTTTCGTTTCAGTCGTCTTTTCGTTCTGATCGGGTTTTTCATCACCGTCGCGTTGTGCCATCATGCGTCTGCACAGGACAGTATCATTGTCCGCCGAGCGGCCTTTGATATCGGTTCTGCCGCGATCAAGTGTGTTATCGCGGATGTGGATATCGTGTCCGGACGCGTGGTCAAGGTGGTCAAGGACCTGACGCAGAAGGTCGACTTTGCTGAAGATCTGGCCCGTTCATATGACGGGAATTTCAGCAAGGAGATCATGAAGGAAGGGCTGGAAGCACTCAGGAAGTTCAAGCTCGTTGCGCTGGAGAGGAGTGTGCGCGAATGGAGTGCCGTGAGCGGGGCGGCTTTTCAGAAGGCCCGCAATGGTCGCGCCTACTGTGTCACCATTCAGGACGAAACAGGCATTCCTTGCCGTATATCATCCGAACAGCAGGCTGCCATGCTCAGTTACCATGCCGTGCGTCTGGGGCTGAAAATGCCTGACGACAGCCTGCTAGTGTGGGACATCGGGGGCGGCAGCGCCCATATGACGACCCGCAATCTTGACGGCAGCATGACGTTTCATGCTGATAAGCTTGCTTCCGTATCTTTCAAGAACGTCGTGATCGAGAAAATCAAGGGGCAGGATATCAATGTCGTGTCCACGCCCAACCCCATGAACGAAGAAGAGGTTCAGCGGGCTCTTCAGTTGGTTGAGTCCCACATGGAGATGACGGTCAGGCAATCGCTCGCCGAACGGGTTGCAAAGGACAAGTTGCATGTCGTCGGTATTGGCGGTGTGTTCTCGTATGCCGTTCCCGAGATGCTCGGTGGGAAAAAAAACGAGTATACCTTGGCGGAAGTGGAAGCCGGAGTGAAAGAGTGGACCGGCAAATCCAATGCGGATTTCAAGAGCGAATATGCCAGTTCACGTCTCACCAACCTCATTCTGATCATGGGTACCATGAAGACGCTCGGTATCAACCGGTTCTCCACACTCAACGTCAATCAGGCCGACGGCCTGCTCGTTGCTCCCGAGTTCTGGTAGGACTTATCTGAGTACTTCGCCGAACCTGCCCAGCCATTCTTCTGAATCCATATTGCCGGGAAAGTAGATGTACTTGGTCCGTGCCGTGATGTCCTGTCGCCTGACCGGCCCGATCCAGCGTGAGTCATAGGACTCTTCGCGGTTGTCTCCCATGACGAAATATTCGTCCGTGCCCAGCGTCACAGGGGCGAAATTGTCGCGGACTGGCATGAAGTGCGTCTTCGTGTGATGCGCGTATGGCTCCGTGAGCGGTTTCCCATCAATGAAAACGATCTGCTGCTTGATGGAAAGTGTTTCTCCGGGCAGGCCGATGATCCGTTTGACAAAGTTTACGCCGTTTTCCTCATTGAAAAATATGATGATGTCACCGCGATGAACAGGTTCGGTTTCACCGAGAATCTCTGCCGTGAAATGATCTCCGATCTGCAACGTGGGCAGCATGGAGCCTGACGGCGCTTTGAACGCCTCGTAGCTGTGTGCCGTGACAATTGCTTCAAGCGCGGTTCCTGCGCCGACATTGAGCAGGATGACGAGCAAATATACCCACCATTTGTTCCAACGCTGCAATGCATAGTCCCGCTGCCTGCGTGCTTCCCGCCATGCGTCGATGCTGACGCCGATCCAAAAGATCAGCCCTGCGGTTATTCCGACGGCAAGTCCGGTGAAGGTGCCGATGCAAAATGGAATGATCAGGCCCAGAAGTATGCTGACGGCACAGAGAACAAGGCCTTTTTGAAGGCTGCCGTTGTAGATATGTCCGGTGCCTGATGTGATAAGCGAGAGAAGCAGGGCGAGCCACGGTTTTCGTGGTTTGCAGGTGTCCTGTGTGAGGGGGGCTGGCATGTGATGTCCTTCCTGTTTCGTCAGAAATTGCCAGAATTTTTGACAAAAAGAAATAAAGGATAGGGAATATAGAAAAAGCCCCGAAAGAGTGTTCTTTCGGGGCTTTTGGTATTCAGGGGGACTGTCGAAGCGGCGTGTTAGCCACGGCCTTTGCGTTCGACCGTTTTCAGCAGTTGCTTGAGTTCCTTGCGCCATTTGGCTCCGCCGATGCATTCAGCCAGATATTCAGCAGTGTGAATGACCCGGTTGTTGCGTTTCATCTGGAGCATGGAGCGCTTGATACCGACCTTGCAGGACGGGCAGCCGACCACGACGGGTTTGCTTTCGTTCGTTCCAAGGTCGCTTTTGAGCTGTTCCTGCTTGTTGGCGCGCAGCACGTTGTAAATGGCGGGGCTGGTCAATGCGCCGAGGCCCGATTCGCCGCAGCAGCCCGGTGAAACCGAGATGTCGGCACCGGTGGTTTCGGCAAGACCGGAGCGGTACATTTCCGCCGCTTTGGTCTTGGGTGCGCCGACCCATTCCGCGTGGCATGCGGCGTGGTAGAGAACATCTTCGGTCTGACGGACTGCGGGCAGCCGACCCAGAAGGAACTGGACAACGTCCTGATGATTCATGGGGTCAACCAGTTCACCGGAGAAGTCGTAGGTCTCCAGTGATTCGCGGCAGGTTCCGCAGGCCGTGAGCAGGGTCGTCGCCTTGAGGCCTGCCTTGCCGGTCTTGACCAGCAGGTCGAGGAAGGCCTGTACGTTGCGGTGACGATTGGTCTTGTATGCTTCTTCGCAACCACTTGCCAGCAGCGGGTATCCGCAGCACATGTGGTGATCGGGCAGGACCACGTTCACGCCGGACTTGAGCAGCAGGTACACCGAGGCCATGCCGATGGAACGCGAGAAGAGCGATCCGCCGCAGCCGGGGAAGTAGAGTACTGTCTCGTCCGGTTTTGCCAGACGGTTTTTGAATATGGAGCCGGACTCGAGTTTCAGTTCCTCGGAGAGGCTGCGGAAATCGATGTGCGGGCTGCGGTTCTTGATGATCGGTGATTCGATGCGCGACAGCCATCGGGCAGGAACCATGCCTACCGTCTTGTCCTGAAGCGTCTGGCCGACGGACAGCAGCTTGGCCGTGACAGGCACAGTGCTTGCCGGGTTCTTCGCCAGATTCTTGAGGATGATCTGCTTGAGTGGATGGCCGGACTTGCCCTTGGAATCAAGGAAGGAGCGCATGGACAGGGCGGCGCCTGCCGAGTCGATCTTCACCGGGCAGACAGCCTGACACTTGCCGCAGGCCGTGCAATGGTCGATCAGGTCGCGCAGTTCGGCCATGAGCTCGGAAGCGGGTTCACCGGACTGGATCTGCGAGTAGTAGATGCCTTCGATGATCGCGCCCAACGAGATGTTCTTGTTGCGCGGATGGTACATCAGCCCCTTGGCCGGGTGGTACATGGGGCAGACCTGTTTGCATTTGCCGCAGCGGGTGCAGGTCTGGATGTTTTTCAGCAGGTTCATCAAGGCTTCCTTGTCCTTGAGTGCGGTCTCGTCGAGATCGTTGATGAGCCTGTTGAATGAGAAGGTGAACGGAATGCTCGGCAGTTCACGCTTGGTGAGCTTGCCGGGGTTGAACACGTCGTTCGGGTCCATCTCTTCCTTGTACGCTGCCAGCGCCTTGATCTTTTCCTCGCCGAGGAATGCGATCTTGGTGATGCCGATGCCGTGTTCGCCCGAGACTTCACCACCCATTTCAAGGACTCTGGTCATGACTTCTTCGGCCGCTTCATGGGCCGAGGCAAGCATTTCGGCGTCGTTGGAGTTGACCGGCAGGTTGACGTGGCAGTTGCCGTCACCAGCGTGCATGTGGTTGGCGATGACGATGCGTTTCTGCTGCATCTCATGCCACATGGCGTTGATTTCCCGATCGAGTTTCGGATAGCTGTCGCGCAGTTTCACGAAAAGGAACCGGCACTGGGCCTCCTGCTCCTGATCGGACAGGTCGCGGGATGTCAGTTCGCCGTCGAGAATGGCCCGGGCGCGGTCAAGACCGGTCTTGATGTCGGGGTCTTCGTAATTGACGGTCTCCATCTCGCGGATTTTATGCAGGGTCTTGCGGTAAATCTTTGCCAGATAGATGAGGTTCAGGTCTTCGAGGAATTCAGAGAACTCCGGGATGACCTCCATGGGAATGACCACGTCTTCGTTGATCTTGAATCCCGAGGTGCGCTTGGCAATGGCGGAAAGCTTGTGGCGGTCTTCCCAGAACAGTTCGGCTTCTTTGGCGTCGCGGGCTGCGAAGATGTCCACACCGTCATACGGTTGAGCCAGTGCCACGATGGTCTGGCAGGCCGCATCGAGCGCTTCCTCGTCGTCAGAGTCCAACTGGAGAATCAGCACGGAGATCGGATCGCCTTCGTACTGGGTGGACTTGGCCTGATATTCGATGGCCTGTACGTACTTGGGACCGAATTCCTCAAGAGCGGAAATCTTGACGAGGTCGCCTTCCTCTCGAATGTTGTCACGCAGGCCGACCACGTCCTTGATGACGAACATGGCGTTCTTCATGGAGCGGCCGTAGAATTCCAGGCACAGGGTGCGGGAATGCTTCAGAGTGGGGTAGCAGACAAAGGTTGCCACGGTGATGATGCCGTCGGTTCCTTCCTTCTGCACTCCGGGCAGGCCGCCGAGATATTTGTTGGATACGTCCTTGCCCAGCCCTTCGCCGCGGATTTCGCCGCCGTCGAGGTCGACCGTGTCAAGCAGGGTGCCGAATTCATCGAAGATTTCAAAGGTCGCCACTTCATCCGTGTAGATTTTGTGACGAGGGTGATTTTTGCGGCGTACCTCCACCAGCGTCCCGTCGGGCATGACGATGCGGTACGACAGGATGTTGTCGATGGTGGTGCCGTATTCGAAGGCGAACGGGCCGCCTGCGTTTTCCGCAAGGTTGCCGCCGAGGCTGGAGCCTGCCTTGGAAGCGGGATCGACCGTGAAAAGCAGGTCCTTTTTCGCGGCAGCCTGAATGGCGTTCAGTGTGATGACGCCGGATTCTACGGTGATGGTGCGGGCATCGGTGTCGATGTCCAGAATCTTCTTGAACCGGGAAAGGGACAGGATCACGGTGCGTCCCATGGCCGGAATCGCTCCACCTGTCAGGCCGGTGCCGCCGCCGCGCGGAATGATGGCGAACTTCAGTTCGTTGGCAAGGCGCACGATGCTGCGAATTTGATGTTCGTTCTCCGGGAACAGGACGAGCATGGGAAGTTCCATGCGAAGGTCTGTGGCGTCGGTGGCCGACTCGATGCGGCAGTGCGGTTCGTCACCGATGTTCTCGGCGGGCATGAAGTTGCCGAGTCGGCTGATCAGTTCGCTACGGAATTTCTGGTCCGCGTCAAAGCGCTCCCAGAACAGTTCTATGCCGGTGGACAGAATCTTGCCGAACCCTTCGGAAAGAAGGGGTTTGGACATATTCAGTCGCCGGTCCACGGATTTGCGGACCAGTTCCGGGTCGATGAATGGGTTGTAGCGCACCATGAAAAGTTCGGCGGCCAGATTGGACGCAAGTTTCTTTACGCCTTCTGGCCAGTGCTGGTAGCGCTCCATGTCAACCACGCCGAGGGCGCGGGTGATGAGCTGTTCGTCTGATATGGAAATATGGGGTCCGAGCTGGGCCATGTCATTATACTCCAGGAAATGTGTTGAAGAGGGTCTGAGTACGCACTCTTCGTCCGAAAGGCAAGTATAGGAACGGTCGCTCGGGTTGGCAAGGCGGAGGAGTGCTTGAAATTCAGGCAGGCCGGTCTGCATCAAAGAGCAGGGGACAGTCGGGGCGAAGCCGTTAACCTTTCAGGCTTTTGTTTTTTTCGAGCTTGTGATCTCAGCAGAAAGGCCACCCTTTATGAGTGGCCTTTTCCGTTTTTTCATTACTCGATGAAATACGTGATTTTGGCTCTTGGAGAGAGGTACTCCAGAATTTCCTGCGGCAGGCGGCTGAGGCGTATGGATTTTTCTACCCGCAGGTCGGGTTCGTCTGCCAGATCCACGATGAGCGCTTCCTTCTTGGGAACATCCTCATCATACAACACGACACTCGGATTGAGCTGGTTTTTCGGGTTTACCGACATCACCATTCCGATGGAACCGTTGGACAGCTCCACCACCGTGCCCGGGGGGTATACGCCGAGACAACGGATGAACAGGGCCAACAGCTCGACGTTGAAAAACTGTTTCTGCTGGCCGAACATGTAGGACAGCGCCAGATAAGGTGTCAGCGAATCCGTTGGTTCCGGCTGGTTGCAGTGATTGTCATAGGTGTCGGCAATGGCCACGATGTGCGCGAGGCGGTTGATGGAATCACCCTTGAGCCCGAGGGGAAATCCGGAACCGTCCATGCGTTCGTGGTGCTGGGCCACAACACGGGTCGCGGCCTTGGGGAAATTTTCCATCTGCGAGACAATGGCTGCGCCGAATTCAGCATGCCTGTTCAGCATCTCCTGCTCGGGCCGCGTCAGGGTGCCCCGTTTCTTCAGGAGTTTTTTGGGAATCTGTGCCTTGCCGATGTCGTGGAAAAGCGCGCCCATGCCGAGAGCGGTCATTTCCTCTTTTGAAAGTCCGGCTTCCCTGCCGACCATCATGGACAGGATGGCCACGTTCATGGGATGCGAATAGGCATTTTCCGAGGGGGACATGACGTTCATCAGGTGCAGGGTGGATTCGCGGTCTTCCAGAAAAAGGCCGGACATCCGATTCACGAATCCGAGCGCGTCCTCGACCGAGGCGATATTGCCGCCCAGCATGTTTTTTATGATGTTGTTGAATGTCTTGATGCAGAGGGTGAAACGTTCCTCGCATTCCGCAATGTGCTGCTTTTTGGCGCGCAGGCGGCGAGCCCGTTCCTTTTTGACTTCCCACAGGTGATCGATGGCTTCCTGGCTGAGTTCGGATTCTGGTTCCGTCTCGGCTTCCGGTTTTTCGTCGGGACGAAGCGGCAGGACATCGCTTTTCTCCGGAATACAAATGACTTCGCGGATACCCAGCTTGCGAAGCAGGGCGATTTGTTCGTCGTCCTTGACCTTGAAGCTGCTGAAAAGGAATGGGTGCTCGAACCAACTGGTTTTTTCCAGTCGGATGAAAACTCCGGGCCGGAGCTGGCTCACCTGGATGCGGTATTCGGGTACGCGGGAATTCATAGTATTTTACTCATATGGCTCATTGCTGCGAAAAGATACTACTTCTTTGCGGAAGAAATCAAGAAAAATGCCAAATAATATAAACGATTCAGGCTTTGTTTTTGTGTGTTTCGTTGAGAATTCTCACGAATATTCCCCGTTTGGGAGCGGCAGCGGAAATGTGATGTTTTTGCCCAATGAAATTCGGAGAAAGTTCATTTGGCTTGTAATAAAAAGTAAAATGAGTTAAAATAAAAAATTTTAGTATAGAGGACAAGGAGTTGGGCGAAAGTAGGGCGAAAAAGGCCGCCTTCCTTCGTTGCGCTTACCGGAATATTGCGTTACCAGAGCCTTTGGGGAAATGAATTTGTAGCGTTTTTATTTGAAAAAGTTCTATGTTTAAGGGCGGTTCTATGGTTGGGAGAAAAAACGATTCGCGTATGCTCAAGGGGAGTGTCGTCGCGATATTGCTTTGCTGCATGATCGGTGTGATTGCGTTCAAGGTTGGTGTTTTGCAATCCGCTAGTTCCGACTCAGACGGGCTGTCCGGCATCGTCTCTGTCAAGGGAACTGTCAAGGAAGAGGCTTTGAAGCTGACTCGCGCAGAGGTCGGCAAGCTCAATCGGGTCGTTGATGAGCACAAAGGAACGTTTACCAAGGTCGATCTTTTTCTGGATGCCAAGGGGGACGCCCGTAATATCAAGCCGAAAACCGTCCTGATCTGGGCCATGGTTCTCGAAACCAACGGCGAGTGTGAAGTGCGTTCCTGGAGTCGCAAGATTCCCCGTGCTGAACTGGTGCAGCAGATGGTCCAGTACATGAATAAAGCGGCCAAGGAGTATGAGCAGTTCAAGAAGTTCCCTGACGTGAAACAGAATTTTAAGTGCCTTTACATTTAAGCGCGTCGTAGAATTTATTCCAGAATAAGTGAAAGCCCCGGATGAAAGTCCGGGGCTTTCTTGTTTTCTTTTTTTGAATCGGGAGAATTTCCCGAGTGTTGTCAGTGTCTTCAAACCCGTGTAGGGAGGATGATTGAATGCTTTGTCGCTTTTTCTATTGGTGGGGAAAGTGAGTAGGGCTTTTATCGGAAAATCTGGCATGGCACAGCAGAAACGCACCGGTAGACTGGTGGTGTTTATCATATTTCTTTTCATGGGAATTGGAGCGACAGCCTTTGCAACAGGGGTTGTTGATCTGAGTTTCTTCTCGACTCGTCCGGTGTGGAGAGCACAGTTGTCTGATATGGTTTCGCTCCGCGGCGCGGTCAAGCTGGATGACTTGCGGCTTTCTCGCAGTGAAATACGAAAAATCAATCACGCGACAATGGTCAATCGCACTGTCTTTGACCGTGTCCACCTCACGTTGAACATGGCTGACAGGTATGCGCCTGTGCTGGTGGATAAGAATACGAAATTGACTGTGGGGTTGAAGCTGGATGCGGGCGATGGGTGTGAAGTGAAAAGTTGGGACAAGGATATTGCCCGCAAGAATCTCGTGCCATACATGGTTCGCTACATGAAGCGCGCGGCACGGGAACTGGTTCACTACAGGAAGCACCCGGAAGTGAAAAATGGCGTTGCCCGTTTGTACATCTAGCCCGAAATTTCTGTTTTCAGTTTTGGAAGCCCTGTAGAGGGCTTTTTTTGTGCTCTATTTATCTTCCATGTCAGCGAGCAGAATGTCGAGCGCACGTACTGAAATGCGTATCTCCAGAAATGAGAGAATGAGCGAGGCTATCAGAAAGAGCAAGCTCGCCCCGAAGAATATGCGGCCAGCCATGTGCCATTCCTGAAAGATGCAGATCATTGAGAAGATGCAGGAGAGCATGGAGAGAACGCCGTAGCCCTGCATGCGTCGCGTCAGGTGAATGCGGATTCGCAAGTTTTCTATCTGCTGTATGATGGTCTCGTGTTTTTCCCGGCGATACTGGTCGTGCAGGCTACGTACCCGTCCGCCCAGAGAAAGAAACCGGTTGGTGAATGCGAGCATGAAAAGGGATATGGCCGGGAACAACAGGGCCGGAGTGGTGACGGAAATCTGCATTGCTTCTCCTGTGTTGGCCCGCCTGCGTTGAGGTCTTGCGTACGGACTGTTTGTAGTGACTATGTCGGGGGCGATGAGCGGGAGTATTCACTTGATGTCCCCTGACATCTGTTCGATCTGGCAAGCAGTCATGTGCGGTATGCACATCGGGTGCTCGCTTGCCGAATGCTTGGAAGTGATTCCTTTCCATGTCTTATAGTTGGTAAAGAAATAATCGACAACAGCTCAGTTGCGTGAATAATTTTTATCATGCTCGGATCGATTTAATGATTCGATCTGCCGGTGTCTTAAGCCGTGAAATCAGGGGAGATTGTATCATGACTCGTTTGATCGGTTTTGTTTGGGTTTTGCTGATGGCTTTGCCCGCAATTGCAGGTGAATATACTGTTACACATTTGGACATGGCCAAGGTCTTTGCCGGGACAACCCTGTTGGCGGATATGTCCGATCCCAAGAATCCCAAGGTGGTCGAAATCGATTTCGAGGGGAATATATTGTGGGAGTTCAGACCGCCTCGCAACATGCGTGGTGCAGTTTTGGATGCTGCCATGCTGGATAACGGCAACATACTGATTACTGTCCACCCTTCGGGCATTTATGAGATTAGTCGAAGCAAAAAAGTCGTATGGGCGCACAGGGATCCGGAAGCGTCTCACGATGCTGACCGTCTGCCCAATGGAAATACTCTCTATAACCTTGGTTGGCGTAAAAAGGGTGAAGATGTTGTACGGGAGGTTGACCGGTCCGGCAAACTCGTATGGTCATGGAAAGGGCTTTCTTACGATAGAGAACCATTCGCAAGTATTGATTCTGAAGGTTGGATGCATGTGAATTCCGTTACCCGTCTTGAAAACGGTAATACGTTGGTCAGTATGCGAAATTTCAATACCGTCGCGGAAGTCGATCCTGATGGCCATGTGGTTCGCGACTGGACATTCAGGGGAAAAGACAAGCGAACGAATGTGCAGACATCGGGAAAGATCAAGGGGGAGCGAAATCACGAGCCGGAGATTCTGGCCAACGGGCATATGCTTGTAGCACTCCGAAGGCCCAATCGATTTGTCGAATTCGATCTTGCCACTCAAGATATCGTGTGGAGCTGGTCTCATCCCGGTGGAGAGAAGGAGTTGCGAACCAATCGCGAGGCCAATCGCCTGCCCAATGGCAACACGCTTGGATCGGCTGGCAACAAACTTATTGAAGTCGCCCCGGATGGAACAATCGTGTGGCAGATCGTTGCTCCTGCCGGAACCAGGAATCATCGCAAATTTCACAAGGCCATTCGTATCGGTCTCGATGGAAAAGCCTACGGAGGGTAACGTTGTATTCGAAGAAAGATCCCCTGACTCTGGAAAAGGACGAAAAGCATGACTTGGCATGTTGTCAGGGGTTCGGGAATTGAAGATAGATGTGAGATTGTGATTTGATTGATGGCGAAAATGGCATGCCTTGAAATAGGGCCATTGATAAACGTTGCCGTCCGCTGACACTCGTTTTTCTTTTTAAGTGCGAATACAAGAAGCCGCTTCCGATCTCCCGGAAGCGGCTTCATTTAAGAATTTTATTTTTCAGTTCTCAACTTTATTGTTCGCCTACAAAAGGTGTGGGAGAGTAATAAAGTTTTTAACTAGACTTCCCGGAAAGCAAGGTTTTACCGTGTGGGACATTATGCCTTGAGTAATAAAGTTCTTTACTAAACAAGTGTGTGGCGAGTGAATGGTCCCCCGTTTTGTGTAATAAAGTTCTTAACTGAAACGACTTCTATTCAAGCGTCTGACCAGTGGCCCTCACGTATTCTTCCTCTGTTACCCACCTGACAGTGCCTCCACAAACATCGCCCTCAATGGTGCCTGTAATCCATTGGTTGATTATGTTGATTCGCTCTTTTGCCAGACGCAGCGACTCCAATGGAGCACAGTTGTTGTAGGAGCTGCCATAGCTGCTTCTTCCACCGGGGTAGAGAGCCTCAATGTGAAGCCTACGGTATTCCTCCCATGCTTTTTGGGAGGCGTCGAATTTTGTCAAAAACGCGGGCTTGCCTGCGTAGAGTTCATGGATTTGTTTCACCATGGCGGTCATAGTCTCGGCTGCCTGTGAGTAGCTCGTGGGTGCTTTTTCGTAAGAATCTTGGGCAAATGCAACTGGTGAGCATGTTGTTACAATGATGAGAAATAAGGATATTCGCAGGCCGTTAGTCATTTTTTCTCCTTTTACCCCGAAAGCGATCACTTTGCTTCCTTGTTAGAACAACATTGATTCCAAATATGAGGAAAAAGATTCTGCTGTGATAGCTCATTGCCGAGAGGAGAGTCGGCTAGATCAAAGTCTCCCGTCCTTTTGTATGATCCGTCGTGATAAGTGACTAGGGAGTTCCATGCGGCGAAATCGTGATAGCCATTAGTTTTTGTGGGGAGAATTCTCGGCGAGTAGTGAGATAAAAAATAATATGGAATTTCGACCCAAGAATCACTGTTGCTTGGTGAATAGATCGTCATCCATGACGCTTCAACTCCGCTCACAGAGGGAATGCCGGTTGTTATAAATAGTTCATTCAGGCCGTCATCGTTAATGTCCGCTGCTGCAACGAAATATTCTGTCATTGGATCCCAACCAAAGCGGGTCGCTGAAGCCAAGTCCCCTCTAAGGAGCCTCGATACTGTTGCTTGGTAGGGGCTCTTGCCGAGGGGATGCCACTGTAGGGCCGCAGGGGCCGTGTCGTGTGTGCATGCTGCGTTGAGCCCAAAGCACACAATTGAAGCAAGGGTTAATGCGAAGCGCAGCACTAGATGTGCTACGCTTCTTTTATTGTGTTTATTCCTTTCCGACACTTTTTTTGCTCTCAGTTGTGAATGGAAGGTTGAATCCTCCCATTTTTTTTATGTATTCCGAAACGGGGGTTTTAAAACCATCGGTGGGATCAATCTTTCCATTAGTTTCAAAGAAGGGCTTGGTCCCTCTTGCTCCTTTTAGATGAACACCGGCAATGATTCCAGAGCGAGTAATTTTGATTCCATTTATAGTCTTTCCTACATATTTATCAAGCCCTTCTAACTTGGCGTAGCTCCATTGTTTTTTTACAAAGCTGCGAATTGCTTTTTCTTGAATTTCAGGGGAGTTCAAAAAGGCTTCTTCGTTGTCAATGCCGTCTTTGCCTGTCCATTTACCGTTTTTCATGTAGCCAGCGTCGGTAAGTGCGCTTGAACCCATTTGGTATTTTCCTAAATATCCTTTGGTGTTTTTGATGTTGTATTTGCCTGATGATTCTCGCTTGCCGAGAGTAGACAGGTAGTCTTCAAGCTGGTCTGGTTCGTCTTCCTTGGCAACTAGCTTCTCATCTGTTTTGCCTTTCGAGTCGCCGGTGGTGGGTGGTGTTTCAGTTTTTGGCTTTATCTTGCCGCGATACTGGCTGCCTTCATAGACTTCATCCTCCCCATCCGGAATTTGAAGCTCAGCCTCCGTTGCCTTGGTCTCGTCGGCCGCGACCTCGTCCTTCGACGGCTGGGCATTCAATTGCGCTTCCCCAGCCCAAGAGTCACTCGCTTCACCGGAAACCGACTCGATCTGATTCGCAGCCAGAGCCGTCTTCTGCTCCGCCTCCGACGGCACGCCCGCATCCTTCAGGAACTGGTCGTAAAAGATATCCGCGTCTTTCTCGTCGAATTTCGCCTCAGACAACACGTATTTGTTGATGAGGCCAGCCGCTCGGTCGTCGTGCTGTTGGAATTCCTCATCCGTCTTCGCGCTGAGCGCGTCCTTGGCAATGCGCTTCAGACCGTTACCGAGCACGCTACGGGACCGCTCATTGAGTTTATCGACGGCGAACTGGTGTCCCTGCTTGAGAAAGCCGTCCTTGATCTTGGGAAGCGATTCAGAAAGGGCGGTGTGCCGTTTGCCACCCTTGGGTAGCTCGGAGAGAAGGCCACGCTCGTAATCGTCAAACTGCCCTTTGAGCTTGGTCGCGTCCTTGGATGGACTCTTTCCGGTGATGCCTTTCTGCCAATCACCCAGCAGGCCGCCGAAGAAGGCGTGCGCCTCATTTTCCTTCTCAACGACATGGTTTAGTCTGTCGAGATAATGAAATGCGTCCTGTTTCTGCTGACGCTGTTGCTGTCGTTGCTGATTCTGGCCGTACCTGTTGTTGATGCCGATGCCCATTTCCGAAGCAAACTTGCGTTGCGCTCCGGTGGCATTCTTGAGTGCCGTCTTCTGCTCCTCGGGATTCTTGGTCATGAGGGTTTTACCAAATTCAAACATGTTGTTGCTCCTTGTCATGATGTGAATGCAAGAAGCCTAACCTTGGTTTTCAGTCCCGGAGCAAAACGGGCGAAAAAGTCCCCACAAAGAGCGAAAAAAGCATACCTTGGCATGTTGACAGGGTTTTGGGGAGATGGTGGAGAATGAGGGATTGTGAATTAATTTAGGCGTGTGGCGAGGATGACGTGTCTTGAGGAAAGGCCATTGATAAGCCTTATCGCCCGCTGACGCCCGTTTTGGGGGTACAATCGCCCGTTTTCATCTGGCCGTGCGAATAGAAAAGCCGCTTCCGATCTCCCGGAAGCGGCTTCATTTAAGAATTTTATTTTTCAGTTCTCAACTTTATTACTCACCCACAAAGCCTTTATTCCTGAGGTCTTGAGATGCCGACCGTGACGGTTTTGGCTTGGTGCCGGATGGTGTCGATGGGGCGGGTCATTTCTTCGATGGCCTTGTTGAGGACCGTGAGAATGTCACCGAGCCGTGCTTCGTTTGCACAGATGGAGGTGGACTGGTTGACGAGCCAGAGCATGTAGTTGGCGAGGCTGGAGGCAACGCGGGCTGGGAGGGCGGAATCGGTGGCACCGGATGCGATGCGGTCCACGCATTTGTTTAGCTGCGTGAGCAGGCTGTTGCGGTCCCACTTGGCGGTGTCCTCGATCATTTCTCCGAGCATGATGCGCGCCTTTCTGAACGGTTCGGCGTGGGCGTCGATGGCCTTGGCCGCGCTGATGCCCCACCAGTGACCGGCCACGGTTTCGAGTACAAAGTCGAGTCCGCCGCCGACGCGGGGGACTTTGATGGTCGCTTCGGCAACCGCGTCGAAACGGTTTTCATCCTCGGCACAGAAGACGATGGGTGAACCGTTGTGCGCCTTGAAGATGGTGGTTTCCTTGACCGTATCCATGACGACCATTTCCGGCAGTTCGCTCGCCATGACGAGAGTCAGCGGCTCTGTGGAAAGGTCGATGTGTTTCTTGTCTTCGGTGACGTCGCAGGGAATGGATTTGTAGCACAGCTCCGAGAGCTTGATGCGTACTTCCTGTGCTGCGATGCAGTTGGCTCCGTTGCCCACAAGTGCCCAGTAGCGGTGGACCGGGGCGTATTTTTTCGCAACTTCACCGATGACTTCCTTGCCTGCGAGCACCTTGTCGATCTGGTCGGGCAGGGCCTCAAGCGACTCGATGTCCGCGAGGATGGACTGCCTGTCGAGGGTGTCGAGCACATCCGCGAGCCACAGGGAAAGCAGCTTGCCCGCTGCCACCTGCGAGTAGAACGCCTTGGTCGACGCCACAGCCATTTCCACGTCACGCCCGTTGGAAGTGTAGATGTAAGAGTCGGACTTCTGTACCAGCGGCGAGTTGCGGCGGTTGACGATGCAGTTGACCCATGCGCCCCGGTCGCGGCAGAGGTCGACCACGCGGTTGGTGTCGGTGGTCGTGCCGGACTGTGAGACCGGGATCAGGAATACGTCATCCATGCGCTCGTCACCGAGGAATCCGATCAATTCGGAACCCGTATAGGATTCAATGGACAGGTTGCTTCCCTTGAGGGCGCGGCGGAGCAGGGTGGCCACGGCCATGGCGGCCACGGCAGCGGTTCCCTGTCCCACGCAGATGATGCGGGAGATGGGGGTTTCCCCGCCCTTGATGCGCTCCACGAGGGCGGGGCCGTTGCCGAAGCCTTCGGGCAGGAACGTCACATTGTCGCCGTCCTTGAGATATTTCCCGTGCAATGTGTTGCGAACGGAACTGGATGCCTCGTGGACTTCCTTTTCGATGTAGTGGTTGTATTCACCCCGAAAAATGTCGCGGGAAAAGATTTCGATTTTTTCTTCTGCCAGTTCCACGGCTTCGCCGTTGTCGAGGTAGCGGGCCACGGGAACGGCTCCTGCCGGGTCGTCCTCTCGCAGAATGACGGAAACGCCGCCCTGGCGGTGAACCGCAATCGGGTAGGAAGAGCGGGCGCGGGCAGCCATGCCGTAGGCCTCGCTTGCAACCAGCCAGCCGTCCTGCGTGTTGCCGATGTAAAAACTCTGGCCGCTGCCTTTCTGGGCGAGGAACTGGCTGTCGAAATCGCTCAGGTTCTGCATGACCACGGCAAGGGAGCCTTCGCACCGTTTGAGCACTGCGCGGAAGCGTTCTTCGGCTGTTTCGTCTTCAGGGGCGTCAAGGTGGAACAGTACCGGCAGAATCTTCGCATCCGTGGAAATGACGGGCGGGATGTATGCGCCCTTGGAAACCACGGTTTCCTCGACGAGGGTGCGGTAGTTGTCCACATCGCCGTTGAGCACGAACATGGTCTTTTCAAGCCCGGTGGAGACGTCGCCTTCGACCAGCCCGTCGACCGGGTGGCAGTTGGGCACGGAAATGATGCCGTTGGAGGCCCAACGGGTATGGGCGATGATGTTCAGGGTCTCCAGTCCTTCCGCCATGGCCCAGAGCAGCTCGTCTTCCACGATGAATTTGCGTAGGGCCGCGCCGTTGTCGCCGAGCTGCCCCACGAGTTGCGCCACCTTGTACAGGAAGCGGCAGGCGGTGCGACCGTCGGCGAGCTTGCGGACGAGCACCTGTCTGGTGTCGGCGTTGGTAATGGAGCAGCGGGTGCAGAATTCTTTTTTCTGCGTGTCGGAAAGACGAAGCTCCGGGTCCATCCCCTTGGGCAGGATGAAGGCGACAGCTACGCCTGCGGAGTCGCGTCCGCGGACTTCCAGCTTGTCGATGGATTCAAGTACCTGCTCGGTGCCCCATGCGAGGAAGTGCCGGTCTCGGGCACTGGGGGCCGAGGCCAGGGAAGAAGGCATGATTGACAGGGTGCGGTCAATGTTTTGCAGCACTTCCTGGTCAATCTGCCAGAGGTAGTCGTCGAGTTTTTCGTGCAGCGCTTCGAGTTCGTCGGTGCGCGGCCCCTGTTCCAGCTTGACCGCCGCGGCGTTGCGCAGGTTTCTGATGCTGTCCCGAATGGTGGAAAGCCGTGCATGTACTTCGGGGTCGGCAATGCCCTGCATATGCAGGCCAAAGGCCATGAGGTCATAGAAATGGGCGGCCAGATCATCAAGGGGCGTTGAGGCGTCCATGAGATCATTTCCGGCGACTGCGGCATCAAGTGATGCTGCGAGGTCGGTGAGCCATTGGGTGTCGGGGATGTCGGACCAGTGACGGTTGCTGAGAAAACTGGCGATACCACACATGGGGCTGTGTACTCCTGGTGTGAATTGAACGTCTGTGAATCAGAGCGTGTTTTTGTCGTTTTTGTCGAGCGTCCGCATAACTTCAGACGCGGTTATGGGGTTACTGCACATGGCAGGGCTTGGCAAGTGTTTGAGTCGGGGGAATGCGGTATTGTTGCAGGAGATTCGCGGCATGAACTGGACATATAATAATATATGGCTTACTCCCTGTAGCGTTTCTGCCAATTGCAAAGCGGTGCAGGGACGATTCGTATAAGGGGAGTTCCGTGCGAAAGGTACATGATTCCGAGTGGATATGTGCTTTGCGTCCTTGCGAAAAGATATATGAACCCATTAGAATTCATCTGTAGACAGTGGCGGTCCATGGGCATTGTCCGCAAATTCGCGGCAGCGCTCGGGTCTATGCTTGCGCTCATTCTTTTTGTCGCGGCAGCCGGGTATTCCGCCCTGCACGTACTGGAAGGCAAGGCCGAAGATATCGTGGCCGACTCCATGCGAATGCAGCGCCTCGCTCTTGAAGTCGACTCCCGGTTGCAGCTTGCGAGGCAGGCCGAACGGGATTTCATGCTTCGCATACAGGAGACGGGTGTCGAGGACGCCAGAATCGTCTACGCAGCGGAGTTCGCGGGCCGTTTGGGGGAGGCGGTTCGCAATGTCACATGGTTGCAGGACATGAAGCGGTTCGATGCCAGTGGTGCCGAAGTATCCCAGTCTACGATGCAACTCGTCGAATTGAGAGAACACCTTGAAAGTTATTCCCACAATTTCAGCCGACTGATTGATTTGGTGGCTCATTCAAAGATGAGCGGTGAAAAATTCGAGCGGGTTGTCGGCGAGCTTGATGGGGATTACCTGCGTCTGACCTCCCTTGTCCGGCAGCTTGCCATATCCGCAACCGATGCCGCTCGCAGTGCCCATGAAGGGATTACGCGGGCCAGTGGAGTGGTCAAGGTTCTGCTTGTCCTTTCCGTCTTTTTCGCATTGCTGCTGGCTGCCAGTATCATCTTCGTGCTGAAGCGCACGGTTGCGGAAAGCGCGATTCGTCTCAGTGATGCAGCCGGGGAACTCAGTCTGGGCAACCTTGAGGCCCGTGCCGATATCAAGAGTGAGGACGAGTTCGGGCAGCTTGCGAAATCGATCAATTCCATGGCGGAGCGTATTACGACGCTCGTCGGGGATCTTGAAGGGCAGGCCTCTGTTGCCAGTGACCGCCTGTTGGAGGCCATCGATGCGGTGACCGAAGGGTTTCTGCTCTTTGACAGCCGGGAACAGTTGATTCTCGCCAACCGGAATATTCGGGAAATGGCCGGAGAGAACGCGGAATGGTTCATGCCGGGACTCACTTTCGAGAGTATTGCCCGCAACAATGCCGCAAGTGGACTTTTTGCCAATGCCGTCGGGCGCGAGGACGACTGGGTGCAGGAGCGCCTGCTCCATTTTCGTTCTCCCAAAGCGCACAGGGAAGAACCGTTGAGTGACGGGCGCTGGCTCCTTTTTCAGGTGCATCATTTCGGTAACGGTGAAGTCGTGATTATTTCGAGCGACATAACCGAGGACAAGAAGCGCGCCATGGATATGAAGTCCATGAATTCCGATCTGGAGGAACTTGTCCGGGACCGGACGCGGGTGCTGGTGCAGAAAGCCTCCGAACTCAAGCGGGCCAACCGGCGGCTCCGGGAGCTGGATGAACTCAAATCTTCATTTCTGTCGTCCGTGTCCCATGAGTTGCGGACCCCTCTGACGTCCCTTCTCGGTTTTTCGAAAATCATCAAGCGTGATTTCAATAAGAATTTTATCAGTCTGGCTGACAGTGCCAAGAGAGAACGTCTGGGAAAACGGATTCAGGACAATCTTGATATCATCGGCAGCGAAGGCGAGCGTCTGACCCGGCTGATAAACGATGTGCTCGACCTGAGCCGTATCGAGTCCGGGCAGGAAGAATGGGTGATTCGTGAAGTGGATATGGCTGCTGCCGTCAATCGGGCCGTGAACGCGGCGAGCGGACTTTTTGCGGCCAAGCCCGGAGTGGAGTTGACTGTCCGCCGGTTCGACATGGTGCCGACTGTGCTTGGCGATGCGGACCGCATTCATCAGGTGCTTTTCAATCTGCTCGGCAATGCCGCCAAGTTCACGGATTCAGGTGAGGTCGGTGTTGATCTCTATCTTGATGTGGACGACAAGGTTCACATTTGTGTGGAGGATTCGGGACCGGGAATCAAGGAATGCTTCCTTGGACATATTTTTGATAAATTCCATCAGGCGTATCAGGGCGATACCTTGACGCAGAAGCCCGGTGGGACGGGGTTGGGCCTCGCCATCTGCCGCGAGATTGTCGAACATTACGGGGGCAGGATCTGGGCTGAATCCACGTTGGGGAAGGGGACAGCCATACACGTGCTGCTGCCGGTGGCAAGTGCCGGGGATATCCCGCAGATACTGGTGGTTGACGATGATGTTTCCGCCCGTGAATATCTCACTCTGGCCCTCAGGCAGGAAGGGTATGAGGTCCGGGCGGCCTGTAACGGTGAGCAGGCCCTTCAGATGATGGCACAACAACGCCCTTCACTCGTCACGATGGATCTCAATATGCCGGGGATGGGCGGGCGTGAGGCCATTCGCAGATTGCGCGAAGACGATGCGTATGCCGACATTCCCGTATTGGTTATTTCCGTTGCAGCCGATTGCCGGACTGCGGGCGGCGATGCCACGCTGCTTAAGCCGGTTCACGGCAAGTCGTTTGTACAGGCTGTTCATATGCTGCTCGGTGGCGAAACACAGGCCTGTTCCGTGCTGGCGCTCGGTGATGTGCCTATTTCCACTTCCGCCAGTGCCGTTTTTGGGTTGAGTGACTCTGTTACCCGATGTTCCGAGCCGGAACTGTGGGAACAGTTGGAGCAGGGGTTCAAGGGGACCGTAGTGGTTCCGGAATTTCTGGTCGATTCCATTGATATGGCACGTATCAGCCGGAGTGCGAACGTGCAGGTACTCTTGCTGCCTGACGATTCCGGTGAAGCCGTTGAAGCTGTCCAGCCGATTTCCTGACGCGTAGCTACCTGTTTTTACCCGCTAAAACACTTCTCATTGACCGAGGATGGTGTTAGCGTTCATTCGTATTTATCGTATGGAGATACGAATGAAGGGAAACGGAGCCAAAATATTATTCGGTTTTTTCAAAACCGGGCTGTCGGTTTTTGCTGCCGTAATGGTCTTCGCTGTCTTGTTCATGGGGAGCAGCAATTCCATGGCTGCCGGGAAAATCAAACTCGGTATGTCCGCTGCCTTTACCGGGCCGAGCGGTGGGCTGGGAGTTGAACTGTATCGTGGCTCCATGGCGTATTTTACCCATCTCAACCTGAACGACGGCATCAACGGAAAACCCGTTCTCATTATTACGAGGGATGATAAGTATCATCCTGATCCGGCTATTCAGAATACCATAGATTTCATGCATCGTTCTGATGTGAAATGTCTGTTCAATTATGTGGGAACTCCCACTGTGACGCGCGTACTCCCGTTGCTGAGTGGGTATGACGGCGAGAAGGAAATTCTGTTTTTCCCTTTTACCGGTGCCGAGCCACAGCGTCAGGGACCTTACCGGCGTCATGTTTTCAATCTCAGGGCTTCCTATCAGCAGGAATTGACCGGGCTGGTCAATCATTTCGTTAAGCTCGGACTTCGGCGGGTGGCGGTTTTCTATCAGGCCGATGCGTATGGTCGAAGCGGCTGGAGCGGCGTACGCAACGCTTTGTCCGCACATGGCCTTTTCATGGTCGGAGAGGCTACGTACCGGCGCGATTCCGGGGTTGACGATTGCATGGAAGAGCAGGTTGCCATTCTTCAGCGTGCCAAGCCCGACGTGGTGGTCTGCATCGGTTCCTATGCCGCATGTGCAGCATTTATCCGTGACGCCAGAAACATGAATCTTGATGTGCCCATTGCGAATGTCTCATTCGTAGGCAGTGAGAACATGGTTTCTCTCCTGCTGCGAGAAGGGGAAAGGTTCGGGCAGGATTACACCCGCGATCTGGTCAACTCGCAGGTAGTGCCCAGTTATGAGGATGTGGATCTGCCCGCTGTGCGCGAATATCGGCATTTGATGGACACCATCCCGGTGCCGCTGCCGCTTGGGCTGGACGGTGATTATCACTCCTTGCGCTATAGTTTCGCGGGATTCGAAGGCTTTCTCAACGCCAAGGTCATGACCGCTATCCTGCGGAAGCTGGAGGCTGAGCCTTCACTTGGTCTGATGGGGGTAGCCGAGTCCCTGGCCGGGGTGGATATCGGTATCGGTACGCCTGTGAGTTTTACCCGCGACGACCATCAGGGACTGAAGCGCGTATATTTTACAACGGTTCGGGACGGAAAGAGCGTTCCCATGACCGAGGAGCAGTGGGAAACATGGCGAAAATAAAAGGCATGTCCCTCTTTGCCAAGACCGGGTTGCTCGCCGTGTGTCTGTTCGGGGTTATTTCAGTGTTGGCGACAACGCTGACCGCCTATACGCTCTATACCCGCATGACTGCCGAATTCACCAGCAAGGGTACCGCCATTGCCCAGGCCGTAGCCAGTTCCAGTCAGGAGATTCTTCTCAACCGGGATGCAGCCACGGTGCAGGCTTCCATTGATCAGTATCTGGATATCGACGGGGTCGCGTATGTCTTTGTTCTGGATGCACAACGGGTCGTGATCTCACATACTTTCGTTCCGCAGATGCCGCATCGCCTGACCGAACTGACCATTTTCGGAAAAGCGGTTCGTGTCGAGGAACTGACCGTGGAAAAGTATGGCCGGGTTATCGATGTCAGCGTGCCTGTCCTTGCCGGGGCGGCCGGATATGTTCATGTGGGCATGGATAAGGAGCTCATCATGGATTACTTCTGGAGTGCCGTGATGGAGATGCAGGCCCTCATGTTTGCCGCTCTGCTGTTGTGTGTCGGGGTGTTGTATGCTGTCACGCGGCATATTTCCCGTCCCTTGACCCAGTTGACAGATTATGCACAACGGCTTGCCGCGCATGATTTCGCTGCTGAGATCGAAGTGACTTCCCGGGACGAAATAGGTGTGCTGGGGCGTGCCATGCAGTCGCTGGGGGGCGAGCTTGCCGTCCTGTTTTCCGAAATGGAATCCGAGGTCGCCAAGGTCGCCGGCAATCTGCGTGAGCACATGACGTATCTCTCTTCGATCATCAATAATCTGGCTGACGGGTTGCTTGTGGTCAGTCCGGCGGGAGAGATCACCGTCATCAACCCCGCCATGCGTGACTTTTTTGATCTTGATGACAAGGATTATGTCGGCTTGCCCGCCTCGGATGTCTTTCCCGAGGAGGTCGCCGATCTTGCCGCAGCGGTGTGCCGGTACGACTCGGGAGTGCATGTCGAGGAACTGTCGCTGTCCCTCAATCGAATCGGCAAGGGCGTGGGCACGGCTGTCCAGACGGAAGACGAGGCCGGTCAGCTTCTTGGCGGCGTTCTTCTGATCCGGGACATCACACGGGAAAAGGAACTTGATCAGCTCAAGGTCGATTTCATATCCACGGTGTCCCATGAACTGCGTACGCCCATGACATCGGTGCTTGGGTTCGCCAAGATCATTCGCAAGAAACTGGAGCAGGTCGTGCTTCCTGCCGTCAGGGAATCCGAGGCAGTCGGGCGAACGACATCGCAGGTCCGCGAGAACGTGGATATTATCGTTTACGAGGCCGAGCGGCTGACGGATCTCATCAATGACGTGCTGGATATTGCCAAAATGGAGTCCGGCGAAGTTCAGTGGCATGACCAGCTTCTTTACATGGGGAACGTCTTGCAGCAGTCGGTTGATTCCACTCGGGGGCTATGGAAGGAGAAGGGTGTCGAGGTCCGGATCGAGGTGCAGGAGAACCTGCCGCCTGTCCGGGGAGATCATGCCCGACTTGTTCAGGTGATGGTCAATCTCATTTCCAATGCCGTCAAATTTACCCGGAAAAGTCCGGTAATTTGCCGTGCTCATATGGATGGCGGCTCCATACTTGTCTCTGTGGCGGATCAGGGACCGGGCATATCCGATGACCTGAAAGGCGAGATTTTCGGCAAGTTCAAGCAGGTCGGCGATACCCTGACGGAAAAACCCGAGGGTACCGGACTCGGACTGCCTATATGTCAGCAGATCGTGGAGCATCACGGTGGAAAGATATGGGTGGAGAGTGAGGCCGGTGAGGGAGCAATCTTCCTGTTCAATCTGCCGATAGCGAAATTGCAGGTGGAGGACGTGGAATCGATTGATGAGTGCCGCGACATCCTGCCGAGTCCGGAATCCGCCATGCTTGTTCCCGAGGGGGACGACCCCGATGCCGGTCCGCTTGTGCTTGTGGTGGATGATGATCCGAATCTGGGTGATTATCTGAGGCAGGTGCTTGAAGCCGAAGGGTTCCGGGTGCGGGTGGCTCTGAACGGCGAGGACGCAGTCCAGCTCGCCGGGGAAGTCGTGCCCAACATGATCATCATGGATATCCTCATGCCGGGTATGGACGGAAGGACCGCCATTCGATGTCTTCGCAGCAATCCCTTTACGCGCCATACTCCCATATTGGTCTTGTCCGCCTTGACGGATAATGTCTGTGTCGGCGGTGACGTCACGATGGTCAAGCCGGTGGATGAGGTCCGTCTGCTTGAAGTGATGCGATCCCTTTTGTTGGAAAAGAATCTCCGGCGGTCCTGCGTTGTGCTTGGTGAAGCGGAAGACAAGCCGTTCGGTGAAATGATGGTTTTTAATCCTGAAAAAGTGACTTTTTGTTCCCCGGAAGATATTTGGGGGCACATGGAGTCGGGATTCAGGGGCACCGTATTCATTCCTGCTGTGCTGAATGATGTCCTTGACCCGGAAGTGCTGGCCAGTCTCAGAAACGTTTCCGTGGTGGTGCTGCCTGAACCGTCGCTCAGGGAAAAGCCATTCTAACGGGGTTGTGCGGTTTGCAGAGACCGCCTATAGTATGGCAAGAGATGCATGCGTTTGCATGAAATCGAATTTATATTTGTATTTGAAGGAGTTTTATAATGCCCAAGAAAATCCTCATAGTCGATGACGAGGTCCACATCAAAATGCTTCTTGAGCAGACTCTCGAAGAGCTTGAAGACGAGTTCGACGTGGAGCTGTTCACGGCCTCAGACGGTGAGGAAGGTCTTGAATTCATTCGCAGTGAGCGTCCTGATCTTGTTTTTCTCGATATCATGATGCCCAAGATGAATGGGTATGAGGTCTGCCGTATCGTCAACGAAGACAAGGAATTGTGCGATACAAAGATTATTCTGCTGACAGCCAAGGGGCAGGAAGTCGACCGCAAGCAGGGACTTGATCTCGGTGCCAAGATGTACATGACCAAGCCATTTGATCCGGATGAGATTCTGAAAGTGTCCAAGGAACTCTTGGAACTGTAGGCAGGGCCAACTCGTTTTTTATGACTCCCCTCAAGAAGTACATACGTCCGGGCGTGCTCCGCAACTTTTTGCGAAAGGCTTTCGAGCTTTCCGCGGGTAAATGCGTGTACGCCATCAGCTATGAGGGAGAGGTTGTTCTCGCTGAGGGAACCGATTCCATGAGCGGGTTTGACGACGACAAGCCGAACGTACTGTGCTCAAGGCTCGTTTTCAGCGACATCCATGGAGGGCGCATCCATATGCGGGTGCCTACGGATGCTACCGAAGACGAATGTGCACAGTACGAACGCCAGTTGAATTTTACGACGTACTCCATTCAGGAAGTGATCGACATGGAGCGTGCCCGACGTTCCATCGCCGAAGAAGCCCTTTCCAAATACCGTGAGCTTGCCTTGCTGCACAGGTCGGTTCCCGCCATCAACATGTCCCTGCGGCTGCGGGATGTTGTCGGCGCGCTGATCAATGAATGCCGCCGGGAAAACTATCCCGGTGAAATGGCCATGGTTTTTCTTTCTGAACCGGGGAGCAACCATTATCGCCTTGCGGTGCAGTTCGGCGTCCCATTCGGCGTCCAGGCGCAGAATGTGGCGGACAGTGACCTTTTCATCAAGGTTGTCGAAGGCTGCAAAGGGGAGATTGTCAACGATCTCTCAAAAGATTCGCGTTGGCAGAACGAGCTTCCCGGGCTTGGGTGCATGGCCCTGATTCCCATTGTTTCGCCCAATCGGTGCGAGGGAATGCTTCTTCTCGCCTCCGAAAATACGGGGCTCTACGAGGCGGCACATCATAAGAGTCTTTCCACACTGGCTTCGGTGGCAGGTATTTCCGTAAGCAACGCCTTCAATTTCGAGAGTATTCAGCGACTCATGAATGCCATTCTGCAAGCTCTTGCCGAGGCCATTGATTCTCGGGATCCTTTTACTGCCGGTCATTCCGAGCGGGTGGCGCATCTTGCCGTGGCCTTTGCCTTTGCTCTTGGCGATTCGGCAGCGATCAAAGGCCTCAACTTTTCCGATCAGGAATTGCGTGAGATTTATTATGCTGGTGTGCTGCACGATGTCGGCAAGATCGGCATCAAGGAAGATGTGCTGACGAAGAACACCCGTCTTCCGGATCGGCGCATGGAAGTGGTGCGGGCCCGTTTGCAGCTTCACGGCCAGCTTTCCGATTTTGATTGGGTGGAGGCATATGAGCGTTTGCGTTCCATCAACAAGGCCATGTCTCCGAACGCCGAAGAACTGGAGTATGTCAGAAATCTCGGTAAAAAGAGTTGGGGCATCGGGGAAGAACGTCTCCCCCTGCTGTACGACGACGAGCTTGATGTGCTTCTGCTTGAATACGGCAACCTGACGCAGGAAGAGCGTGAAGAGATTCAGCGCCATCCGGCGGAGAGTGAGCGTATTCTCCAGCATATCCCGATGCCTGAAGGGTACGGCGACATGCTGACCATTATTCGCCAGCACCATGAGCGCATGGATGGCTCCGGATATCCGGACCGTCTCTCGGGCGATGAAATTCTTATTCAGAGTCGACTCATGTCCATTGTGGATATTTATGACGCCGTGACTCAGGAGCGCCATTACAAACCCGCATTCACACGTAGTGAAGCCATGAAGATTCTGCAAAAGGAATCAGCGGAAGGCAAACTGGATGAAAGGCTGGTCAATTTCTTTCTTGAGAATATCGAGAAGATCGAGAGCCTGTCCGAGCGGGTCAAATCCACACGTATCACTCACCTTTCCGAGATCGGCAATTTCGTCAATCTATAGGTAGCTTCTCTTTCATTCGGGTGGATCAGCCCTTCATGAGACCGTTCAGGCGTCCGAGCGGTATCTGGCCGTGGGCGAAAATCCGTTTGCAGAATTCTGATATTTCCAGATTGGAATCGGCGCGCAGCTTTTTCAGTTCGTGCAGGCCGAGGACCGGCATGACGCGACTGGCTGGGGCGAGCCGGATGGCCCTGACGCGTGTGAGGGATTCTTCTCTGGAGAAGCCTGCGCCATCAAGAATTTCAAGGCACTTGTCCTGATCGAGTGTGCCTGCGGCCAGTCCGGCGTCGATCATGGCGAGGGCGGCACGGCTCAGTCCGCGTTGGTGGTGTACCAGCCGGTCAAGCGGTCGGGTCAGGTAGCCGAGCTCGTCGAGCAGGTTTTCCGCAAACGAGAGCCAGCCTGCCGTGAACAGCGGGTTGGTCACCTGCGACATGGGAGAATTCTTCAAAGCTCGGCGCTGTGAATCAAGTAAGTGCCGTCCCGGATAACTCTGGCGGGCGGCCATGAAAACGTATTCCCTTCGCATGCGCGCAAGGTGGGTCGGGTCATCCCGGAACCCCCGGCCGGTGAAAATCTGCGGGCTGACGTGACAGCGGGACGGTTCGTCATCCCAGGCTCCCAGTGCCGGTTCATAGTGGATGGGACGCTGGGTCGATGCGAGGTGCTGCGGCTGGGGCTGGATACGCAGAGGGCTGTCATTGAATACGCCGGGAAGGGCGGTTTCGAAGATGAATGCGCGCAGCAGATGCATTTCGCGTATGACGAGGTCCATTGCCTCGATATCTTCTTCGGCTGATCCTGCATACTGGCTGAAAGCCTCACGCCAGTTCGAACCGATTTCCGATTCAAGCCAGTTCAGGGATTCAAGGCGGGAATGATATTCCTTTTCGGCGATAGCGTAAATTTCATTGGCAGGCCGGTGCGTCCCGGCAACGTTGACGAGCATGTCCTCAAAGGCCGGACCTTCGTCTTCCGGCAATTCCGGGCGGGCAAGGATGAATTTGTCGAAATCCCTGAGTGCGGACAGGCACTCCTGTAGAAACCGGGGAGCCTTGCCGGTTTTTCCAAGGTCGCTTTTACCCAGCTCGGTCAGGTAGCGGGCACAGTCGCGAACCATGGTTTGCGCTATGCCTCGGCTGGTCGTACTGATAGCTTCGATGTTGTGCGGGGCAATGGCAAGCAGCGAGGGGAGAGCCTTGAGGCGCTTGATGAAACGCTTTTCTCTTTCCTTTTCTGTCTTGCTCGGCATTTCAGAAGCTTGAGCAAGACCGGTAAAGGCCACCTGAAGGTACAGTTCCGGACTCTTCTGCCATGAACGGATACCGTCGAGTTCCGCGATGGCCCCGCTGGCGCTGAGAGCGAGCGCGTTGGCCACGGCGCGGTCTTCCGGTGTCTTGGCCTTTGATTCGGCTGCGTTGAAATCCCGCTTGAATTTGGTCAGCTTTGCCACATGGCGGGAAATGCCTTTTTTTGACAGGTCGTCAAATCGGTCCAGCCTGTTTGCGGCGTCGGCCACTGGCGGCAGGAACGGAAAGGCTCCGGATGAGCACATGACGGGGAAGTGTTTCCCCATGTAAGCGAAGTATCTGGACGTGAGCTTGATTTTCATGAGGATGCGATATCTATGTTGTCTTAGGCGGGCGTGTTTTGGTCGACGAGCTTGAAGGCTCTGGGGACGAGTTCATTCAGCTCGGCCTTGGAAACCTGGTCGTCGGCTCCGACGGCGATGCCCTTGTGGTGAAGGGTTTCCGTAATGATGGATGAACAGAGCACCACGGGAATCGACTTGAGTACCGGGTCTTCTTTGATGTGCCGGGTCAGGGTGTGCCCGTCCATGATGGGCATTTCGATGTCGGATATGATGACATCGATAAAATCATTGATGGGGCGGTCCTGTTCCAATGACAATTGTCTGAGTTTCTTGAGCTGAATCCATGCCTGCTCGCCATTGTCGACAGAGTGGACATTGATGCCCGCCTTGGTCAGGACTCCGGTAATCATCTTGCGGGCCATGGTGGAGTCGTCGGCCACAAGCGCCTTGACTTCGCGCTGCTTGATTTCCTGCTTGATGGCTTCCGGCGGTTCCTGAACGGGAACTTCGTCCGGGTTGAGGTCCCGGCAGATTTTTTCCATGTCCAGAACAAAGACAATGCGGTTGGAAAACTTGATCACGCCTGTAATGGAATTGACCGTGAGGGACGAGACATACCCGGTGGGTGCCTCTACTTCACTCCAGTTGATGCGGTGGATGCGTGTGACGCCTGAAACGAGAAATGCGCTTTTTGTCCGGTTGAATTCCGTTACGATAACCTTGGGGACTTCATTTTCTTTTCTGTTTTTTCCGAGCCATCCGGCCAGATCGACCAGCGGGATGATTTCGTCCCGGAGATTGAACGCGCCAAGCACTGCGGGATGTGATGCCTCGGGCATGTCCGTCAGTTCGGGCATCTGGATGATTTCGAGCACCTTGGCGACATTGATGCCGAAGTACCCTCTGTAGTCTGCGTCTACCCGGTCTTCATCAAGATAGAATTCAACGATTTCGAGTTCGTTGGTGCCGGATTCCAGCAGTATATTGGTTTCCATGGGGAGTTTCTCCAGTACGGTTCTCGTCAATCAGCGGCTAGTCATGATCTTTATATATATACCAATGACTTTGCCCCTTGCAAGCCTGATGAGGGGGGTGAAGTGAAATAATAACGGCTATCAGTTCTCGTTTTCCCCGATACCGTATTTCTTGATTTTGTAATGGATGGCCCTGCGGCTGATTCCGAGTTCGTCCGCAGCATCTTTCTTGATGCCGTTGCAGTGGGCGAGGGCGGCGATAATGGTGTTCTTTTCGTTTTCCTCAAGCGACATCGGAAGGGCCGTTGCAGCAGGCGAATCTGCTGAAGGCGGGTCGAGTTGCAGGTCTTCCGCCTTGATGATGTCATTGTCGCAGAAGACGAGTGCCGCTTCTATGGCGTGTTTCAGTTCCCTGACATTACCGGGCCACGGGTGGCTTGTGAGCCTGTCCATGGCTTCCGGGCTGATCGATACGATAGCTCGCCCCTGTTCCCGGCACATCCGGGCCGTGAATTTTTCGGCCAGCAGCGGGATGTCTTCGACCCGGTTGCGGAGCGGCGGAATGGTCAGGGTCACGATCTTGAGGCGGTAATACAGGTCTTCCCGAAACTGTCCGTCGCGCACCTTGTCGGCCAGATTCGCGTTGGTGGCGGCTATCACGCGGCAGGACACAGTGCGCTCCTTGGTGTCGCCGACCCGTCGGATGGTGCCTTCCTGTAGAAATCGCAGCAGTCGGGTTTGCATTTCCGTTGAAATATTGCCTATTTCATCAAGAAACAGTGTGCCGCCGTCAGCCTCTTCAATGAGGCCTTTCTTGTCTTTTACCGCGTGGGTGAACGATCCCTTGACGTGGCCGAAGAGTTCGCTTTCAAGCAGGGTGGGCTGGGTCGAGCCGCAGTCCACGACAGTGAAAGGGCCATCGGCACGCGGGCTGTTGTCGTGCAGCAGGCGGGCGGCTTTTTCCTTGCCTGTGCCGGACTCGCCCAGCAACAGAATGCCTGCCGACGAGCGGGCCGCCCGTTCAAGACGATCCAGGAATGTCCGCATGGCCGGGGCTTCACCGCCCCATATCTCATCCTTTGTGGTGGTCGCTTTCGGAGTGACGGCCGGTTGCTCCTTGGAGATCTCCAGAACGGTCCGAATGCGCCGTACCAGTTCCTTGCCGTCAAAGGGCTTAGTCAGATAGCCTGCTGCGCCTGACTGGATGGAGTCGACTGCGTCAGGGATGGTGCCGTGGGCCGTGAGCATGATGATCGGGATGTGCGGCCAGTTTTCGAGCACTTCCCGAAGCAGCCCCTGTCCGCCCATACCGGGCATTTTCACGTCCGAGACGATGCAGTCGACCGCCTCGTCCGCGAGCATTTCGAGCGCGGTTTCCGCCCGGTCTGCCAGCAGCGGCTTCAGTCCTGAGGAAAGCAGCCGAGCTTCAAGCACCTGAAGTATGTTGTCGTCATCGTCCACGACAAGGACGGTGGGAATGGATATCGTCTTGCTCATGGTCATCTCATAGCGTTGTTCGCGGGCAGGGAAAAGCAGAAAGTTGAGCCGTGGTCCGGAGTGCTTTCGATCCACAGCCGTCCATTGTGGCCGTCCACGATGCGTTTGGCAATGGACAGGCCCAGCCCTGCACCGTCCACGCTTTCACGCACACCGGGTTCCCGGTAGTATTTGTGAAAGATGCGGTCGTGTTCCTCTTCGGGGATGCCGGGGCCGTTGTCGTGAACACAAAAGGTTACAGCGGTTTCATCAGCCGAGACAGACGCTTCGACCGTGGTGCCGTCTGGAGAAAACTTGATGGCATTGCCGATGAGATTCAGCAGCACCTGCTGGATGTGTCCCGGATCGCAGGTCAGCGGCAGCGGAGTCGGGGCCTGTCTGTAATGCAGGGTGATCCGCTTGGCTTCGGCGGCAGGCTGCAATCGTTCCAAGGTCGAGGCGACGAGTGCGGAGGCGTCGACCTGCTCCGGCGACAGTTGCAGCTCTTCCGAATCCATGCGGGAAACGGTCATGAGCCGGGAAAGTAGTTCGGACAGGCGCACGGTTTCCTTTTCCGCGATGGACAGAAAGTGCTGCTGCTTTTCGTTTACTTCCCCGAACGCGCCGGAACCGATGAGGTCCACGGCTTCACGGATGCTGGTCAAGGGGGTGCGGATTTCATGGCTGAGCATGGCCACGAAATCGGAGCGCATGGCTTCTTCCCTTCGCAGTCGTGCGGCCATGGCGTTGAAAGCGAGGGCGAGTTCCCCGAGTTCGTCGCCGGAAAGGACACGCACGTCGCGAGGCGGTGCGCCGGTGCCCAGTTCCCGGATGCCGCGGCGTACCTCGCCCAGTGACCGGTTGAGCAGAAAGGCGAGCGTGAGGCTGCCGCCGATTCCGAGCGTGAGACAGGCGATAAGGCCATACAGGCCGATGTCTGCCGCCCGCTGTCCGTCGTTGTGGAGCGCGGTCAGATCGATTTCCATGTCCGCCTGATTGTCGAGCAGGCTTTGTTCGAGGATGTTGGTCCACTCAAGGATGGTCAGGTCCGGGCTCAGGCGGTCATTTCCGCTTTTGTCCGGGTCGAGGGTTATTTCAAATTCCCTGTTCAGCTCTTCCCATTCTTCGGTGTATCCCGGATGCTTTTCCAGTGTTTCATTGAGGATTTCACCGAAACGGGTCAGGTCTTCGATAATGAAGGTGACGGCCTCTTCATTGCCCATGATGCGGTAGCGGCGGATGTTGTCCTGTATGCTGTAAAGTCGCTCCAGCATGCGCTGGATGGCCGAGTCTATGTCGTGGTTGACAGTGGCTATGCGGTTCGAGACTTCGGCGTCGCGCTGAACTTGATGGAGGAGGTATGCTGTCGTGGCAAAGAAGACCGCTGTGAGCATGCCTGTCCAGATGAGCAGCTTGGCGGCGATATTCAATTTGCGGATCAAGGGCATGAGTGTTGTTTAGCCTCTTTCTGTGTAAACGGCAAAGACCGCTTGTCTGTCACAATGGGAAATCGTGACAGAAAGCGGCCCCATTCATTGTTTTTGCGGAGAGACTGCTAGCCGCGGACCTCGAAATGCTCATGTACTTTGTCGTAGTCCATGGCGTTGCAACTGACGCTCTTGAGATCGGGAACCGGGGACTCCGCTTTCAGTTTTTCGCGGAATGCGCTGTAGTCCTCCACGCTTCCCTGAATCAGGATTTCGGCTTTCTGGTCGGCGATGTTGCGGACCCAGCCATTCAGGCCGAGTTGTTGGGCGGTGCTCAGAACCCATGACTGGAACTTGCCGCCGGTGACCTTTCCTTCGATAATGCAGGTATAACTCTTCATATGACCACCTCCGTATGAGTAAGAATTTCCACTATTAACTCAACCATACGTAAAAAACGCCGTTGTGAAAAGGGGGCTCGTAAAAAAACGTGTCATCGGGTGTTGCCCGGGAGGCATGATTTTCAGTTGAGATTCTTCTGCGTCCGCTGTATACGGGTGATCTGCTCTGACTGCTTCATGACCGTGAAGCAGGTATATTCCCATGCGTCGTTTTCTGTTCTCATTTTTGCTGTTGGCGTTCTGTGCGTTTCCCGCGCAGGCTGCCCTGCCTTATTACAATGCCGATCTTGGTTACACCATCTGGCTTGCCGAGGGATGGACTGAGGTCCCGAATGCCGACCTTTCACGTTTTGACGGCTTTCGAGACGGTGTGTCTGCCTACATGACCGGGTGGGAAGCCGGGTACGTGATGACCGGAGAGACGCAGGCGGAACTGCTTGTGTCGGAGTTGCACGGACGTGTAATATCCAAGCAGGGTATTGCCAATTTCAACAGGTTTGTTGTCCGGGAGCTGAAAAAGGCGTCCCGGAAAGCAGGGCGTGAAGGATGCGCCCGTTTGCACAGTGCCCGTTTTGACTCGCAAAGGAATTTTCTGCGTCTGGAAATGGACTCGACCATGTGCGGCGATGAAGCCGTGACCTCGGTTGTTTACATTGTCTACACCAGTACCGGCATGCTCAAGTTTACCGGCCTCGCTCAGGCGGGGGACACTGACGCTGTTCGGGCCATTGATGCGGCCGTGGCAACATTGTATCTGGATTATGGCCTGCGTCAGGAGTGCGAACCCAAAGAGGTTTCTCTGGTGCGGTCCTTTTGACGGAGTGGGAAAATTCGAGTTTGGCTGTGCATATTTTGTTCGTCTGCCAAAGGCAGAGCGGCCATATGGGGCCGTATGGCGTGCGTTGCAACCGGGCATGGCATTTGCTACATGACTGGCAGAGGTTCATCGTGAAGATATTCGTCTTTTTTCTCGTATTCGCTTTAGGCGCACTCCCCGTATCGGCCGGTTTCTTTCCTGATTCCGGTGGGTTTGTTCAGCTTGCCTCGGCTCAGGGCGGGCAATCGAAAAAGAAGCCTTCGTCCGGCAAGGTGGTCATCCGCGGCAAGGGCGGCAAGGTGACCGGCGTGGTTCAGCAGCCAGACGGCAGAAAAAAGAACGATCAGAAAAAGAAATAGTCGTAAGATATGACAAAGCCCCCGAGACCATGCGGTTTCGGGGGCTTTTTTTTGTCCTGAAAAGCTATTGTTTGGTGTTGCAGGCCGGGGTGCCCGGATCGGTGCCGCTCTCAACGAGCTTGGCGCGGTACTCCTTGACTTCGTCGAGGGAATTCCATCCGTCGTACATTTCCAGCCATCCGTTGAAATTCATGTACTCTTCGTCCAGATGCTGCTCATGCATCTTGAGCCAGACATTGAAGATGTACATTTCAACCTTGAAAGTGGAGTTGTCAAAGACCTGCGGCAAAATAGTGGATTCGTATTTCTGGCCGTCAAGGCGGGCACCGACGTAGGCGCAGACGTTTTCCTGTGAACGCTTGTAGTCGGTCACGGCGTTGTTCACGAGATCGGCGAGCCTGTGCAGCTCGGGATGATCCTCGTGAATCTGGTCCAGAACCTCTTCCGGGATCTCGATCCACAGTCCGTCATTTTTTTCGACGACGAAGTAGAATCGGAGCCACTGGTCGAATTGAAATATTTCAAGGGCATCCTTGACCGCGTTTTTGATGCTGACGCTGCGTATCATTATAACTGTCCTTTCTCTTGATTGTCGTTGGACAGGGAATATGGTCATCCTGAGAAGGGGAGTCAAGTGAAAAATACACAGGTGCAGGGCTGGACAAAGCCGATGGAGTTGGTATATGAAGTGCGGCTCGCAAGAAAGAAAAGCCCCACAGGGCCGAAATATCAAGGAGACCATTATGGCACGTCACAAGAAGCACGAACGCAAGAAAGAACTCGATCGCAAACGCCATCGTCGCAAAAAAGCCATCAAGGCCGCGATCAAGGAAGCCAAAGCCAGCAAATAGTTCATATACGCTGTCCGCAGTGTTGACTTGAGGCGTTCAGGTTCTCGCGCAGTTGATTCGCGTTGAAACTGAATCGTTTTGTGTCGGCGGTTGGCGTATGTTGAACTGTATGCACCGCGTGCCGAGTTTTTCAAAAAAAACGGGATGCGGGGAATGTAACAACATTTTTAGAGATTTTCGTTATGCCCATCTATGAGTATCAATGTCAGGAATGCCAGACCGTTTTCGAAGACTGGCAGTCCGGGTTTGAGGATCGTGAAATGGAATGCCCCGAATGCGGCGGCAAATCCAAGCGACTCATTTCTCATTCGTCCTTTCACCTGAAAGGCGGCGGCTGGTATGCCGATGGGTACGGCGGAAAGAAATCCGGCAGCGCTCCGGGTGAGGCTGCATCGCCCGCCAAGCCAGAAAGCGTCTGTCCCGCAAAAGCGGAATCAGGCAGTACGGAAGCGGCTCCTGCCGCGAAGTCAGGATCTTCGGACTCAGCGTCCGCAGGTTCCGCATCCTAAGTGAAGCGGAAAAAGGCAGCCACGGCTGCCTTTTTTTATGGTAGTGATTCACACATCCAATTCTTTACCGAGAGAGAGAACATGCTTGAGAGATATTCCCGACCTGAGATGAGAGAGTTGTGGACCTTGGAAAACAAGTTCCGGGTCTGGCTGGAAGTCGAACTGGCCGTTACCAAGGGCTGGACTGAAATGGGTGAAGTGCCCCGGGAAGCCTGTGATGAAATCCATGAAAAGGCGGACTTCGAGCTCGACCGCATTCTCGAAATCGAAGAAACCACCAAACATGATGTCATCGCTTTTCTGACTGCCGTAGAGGAAAAGGTCGGGCCGAATTCCCGATACATCCACCTCGGCTGTACTTCCTCGGACATCGTGGATACCGCAAACGGCGTCCTGCTTACTCGTGCCGGAGCCATCGTTGCCGAGGGCATCGACCGCATCCTTGCAGTGCTCAAGGACAAGGCGTTCACCCACAAGGGCCTGATCTGCATGGGCCGCACGCACGGCATCCATGCCGAGCCCACTACCTATGGACTCAAGTTCGCCGGTTTTTACGCCGAGTTCATGCGCCACAAGGAACGTTTTGAAGCTGCCCGCGAGAATATCCGTGTCGGCAAGCTCTCCGGCGCAGTCGGGACGTTTGCACACCTCAGCCCCGAGCTTGAGGAACGTGCTTGCGCCATCCTTGGCCTCAAGGCTGATCCGCACTCCACCCAGATCGTGCAGCGTGACCGCTATGCCCAGTTCTTCACTTCCCTTGCCATGCTGGCGGGCGGCATCGAACGTCTCGGTCTGGAGCTTCGCCATCTGCAACGCACCGAAGTGCTGGAAGTGGAAGAAGGCTTCACCAAGGGGCAGAAAGGCTCCTCGGCCATGCCGCACAAGAAGAACCCCATTTCCGCTGAAAATCTCTGCGGCCTTGCACGTGTCATCCGCTCCAATTCTCTGGCAGCCATGGAAAATCAGGCTCTCTGGCATGAGCGCGACATCAGCCACTCCTCTGTGGAACGTGTCATCATGCCCGACACCACCGCGCTGATCGATTACATGCTGCACCGCATGTCCGGTGTGCTTGAACGCCTCGTGGTCAAGGAAGACAATATTCAGCGGAACCTGATGGGTTCCTTCGGGCTGTTCTACTCACAGCGGATTCTCAACAAGCTGATCGCAACCGGCCTCAAGAGGCAGGCTGCTTATGAAATGGTACAGAAAGTAGCCATGCGCTGCTGGGAAGGGCGAGTGCAGTTCGAGGACGAAATTCGCAAAGATGAAGAAGTAAATAAACATCTTGCGGCTAACGACCTTGACGAAGCCTTCGACCCCTCGTATTACAAACGATATGAAGACGTTGTTTTTGGTCGCGTCTTTGAGGGAAAATAAATGAACGAATTGAAAATCAAACTTGCCAGACTGCTTCTTGAACTCTCTTACCGCGAAGGGGATTTCACCCTGACCTCGGGCAAGAAGAGTGAGTATTACTTTGATTGCAAGCAGACTGCCCTGCATGCCGAAGGGAGCTATCTCATCGGTCGCCTGTTTGTCGAAATGCTGAAGGATTTCGACGCCAAAGGCGTGGGCGGAATGACTCTTGGAGCAGATCCGCTGGTTTCAAGCACAACAGTCGTCTCCCATCTGGAGGGACGGCCCATGCCCGGTTTCATCATCAGGAAGAAATCCAAGGGGCACGGCACCAACCAGTACCTTGAAGGGCTGGCGAATTTCAGCGAGGGCGACAAGGTCGTGCTGCTGGAAGACGTGTGCACGACCGGTGGAACGCTGATTACGGCGGCCGAACGCGTGCGGGACGCAGGCCTCGAAATCGTCGGTGTTTTGGCGGTTCTGGATCGTGAAGAAGGCGGACGGGAGAACCTGAAAAACGCGGGTCTGGAACTCAGTTCCATTTTCACCCGTCAGGAGCTTCTGGCCGCAGGCAGGAAATAGCTCGCCGGGGGACGGCGGGAAATTCGGGTAGGAATCGAGGACAAGGAGTTGTTGAAGGACCTCATGCGTTTACTTGCCGTTGTTCTGACATTCCTTATTTGCTCTGCCACGGCTTTTGCCGGTGGCTGGGAGCCCATGTTGTCTTCTCACGCCTATGGTCCCGAGCGGATCGTGGCTGTGGACAAGTCCTCTCAGACGCTCATCATGCTTGAGCGCAAGAGTCCCTTGCACGAAGTCCGCCGTTTCCCCTGTACCACTGGTCAGTCCGTGGGCGATAAGCTGGTCGAAGGTGACCTGCGTACCCCTGAAGGCGTGTATTTCGTCGGTCCGAAGATCAAGCGCAAGCTCGACTGGGGGCTTTACGGAAATCTTGCCTATTCACTTAATTATCCCAATCCCATAGACCGTATCAACGGAAAGACCGGCGGCGGTATCTGGATTCATGGCCGAGGCAAGGAATTCGTGCCTCGCGACACGCTTGGGTGTGTGGCTCTCAAGGTCCCGGACATGCGTAACGTTGCTCAGGAAATCGCCTTCGGTACGCCTGTGGTGATAGCCAGCGAGCTTGCGTGGACGCAGGAGCCGGGTGAAAACGATCCCACTGCCAAACTGCTCGCAGAGGAACTCCAAGCATGGGCGTCGGATTGGGAAAAGCGCGGTGACGCATTCTTTTCCCATTACGATCAAGCGCTCATGAACTTGTCCGAAGGGCGGAGTTTCGACAGTTTTATCCGACACAAGAAGGGCATATTCGCGGCAAAGCCGTGGATTCATGTCATGGTTGACAATATCCGCGCCATTCCCGGTCCGGATTACTGGGTAACGTGGTTTGACCAGTATTATCGCGCTCCCGGCATTGTTTCGAACACGGGTAAGCGTTTCTACTGGAAAAAGGACCCTGAAGGGAATTGGCGGATCGTTGGACGGGAATACGTTCCGGCCTCAGAAGATCTGGGCAGCAAGTATCTGGCCGCGAAATCGGCAGAAGTGCAGACTGTCATTGAAGCTTGGAAAAACGCATGGCTCGCCATGGACATCGAGGCCTACGGCCAGTTATATTCCGCCGGTGCGGTGCAGGGAAATCGCAGGGGCGCAAGGCACATAGCTGATTACAAAAAGACGTTGTGGGCAAAGACGGCTCCTGTTAAGGTCACCATTGACGATCTGAAGGTTTCGTCTCACCCGAGAGGGCTTCAGGTCGCATTCTTGCAAACGTTTGAGGATGCAGGCGGTTATTCCGATATCGGCCTGAAGACAATGATCCTGACCCCCGACGGCGGTTCATGGAAGATCGAAAGCGAGCAGTGGAGACGGGGTAGATGAACGATTCCAAATACAGCGTGCTATTCATGCGGGATGACCGGGACGTGACCCGGTATCGCGTGAGTCCGTTCTGGCTCAAGATGTTCATTTTCACGCAGGTGTTTCTCTTCCTGTGTGCAGCAGGCGGCATCTACATGGGCGTGCGCGGTTTCAAGGTCAACGCTGACCTTCAGTCCGAAAACAAGGGGCTTGAGCAGCGTCTTGTCGACGCAGAAGTCCGTCTTGAACGCCTTGGCAACATGGAGAAGATTCTCCAATCCTATGATCCCGCAGAACTCCAGTCCCTGCTTTCCTCCGCCACCAGTGAACTGGAAGAGGAAAAAGAGCAGATCACTGTCGATCTCAACAAGATTTTCACCCGCGTGGATACGCAGCAGGTTGGCGTGGAAAACCTTCAGGCCCGGATTGCCGGACGGAAGGTCAGTGTCAGTTTCGAACTGAATAATCTACAGGCATCCAAAGCCGTGGTCGGTCAGGCAGCCCTTTCCTTTGTCAAGAAGGGTGGGGAGTCGGTTTCGGCCAAGACCAACAGGAGCGACCTGAGTTTCCAGATTCAGCGCTTCAAACGTATCCAGACGACATTTCTCCTGCCTGACGGGCTGGAACAGAAAGATCTGTTCGGCCTGCGCCTTGAGATCAAAGGCAAGGGCGGGGATGTCATTTTTGCTGAAACATATCCATTTTACCACATACTTGCGTAGTAGCGGGATGCCGTCACGGGCAGTCTGAAGGAGCCGATGGTGTTGAGACGCATTTTTTCCACAACATGTTTGCTCGGTCTGACTCTCATGATGCTTGCGGTATCGCATGCCCGCGCCGCTACGTGGGAACACTCCTTCTTTTCCGGAACCCAGTATCCGCTGCGCGTCGTCTACATTGAAGGCAGCGCGCCCGGTCCGACCATCATGGTTCAGGGCGGTATTCAGGGGGACGAGACTTCCGGATTCGTTACGGCACAGCTTTTGTCGCAGGCCAAGGTCAGTCGCGGCAATCTCATAGTCCTTCCGCGGGCCAACGTCCCCTCCATCAATCTGTGTAAACGGCAGATCAACGTAGACATGAACCGTCGGTTCGATCAGGACTACAATCGTTTTTATGAAGACCGTGTGGCCCGTGTCATTCGGTTTCTGCTCGCCCAGAGCGATGCCTTCATTCATCTGCATGAGGGAAGCGGTTTCTATAATCCTACCTACGTGGATAATTTGCGGAATCCCAAGCGCTATGGGCAGTCCATCATTGTCGACACTCTCGTGTATGACAAAATCGACCTTGCCCACACCGTGAACACGGTACTGAACGAAATCAACAGCCGCATAGGGTTGAGCGATTATCAGTTCAAGCTCTTCAATACCAAGACGTTTGACAAGGGCACCAATTATCCTGAAATGCGTAAGTCCCTGACGTGCTATGCTCTGGCCGAACATGGCATTCCCGCCATGGCTGTCGAGGTGAGCAAGGATATCCGTCAGATCGATTGGAAGGTCCGGCAGCAGCTTGCCGCCACTGTCATGCTTTTGCAGCAGTTCGGCGTGCATGTCGAAACACCTGATTTCAGCGATGCGGACGTTCGGGCGTATGCGCGCAAGGGCGTGCAGATCAGCGTGAACGGGCGTGTCATGCACAATAATTCCACCATCAATCTTGTCCCCGGCTCGACTCTGTCGGTCAAATCGCTTGCATCCGGTCCCCGTGAGTTCGCACCGGAACTGGCCCTGTTCGCTTCGGACCGCCCCGGCGTCAATCTGATGCAGGCGCGGCGTATGGCGCTTGAGCCGTTTTCCGCGCTGGAATTGCGAAGCGACGGCAAACGCGTGGCCCGTGTCCGTGTGAACTGGTCCGGCAAGATGCCTGCTTCTCCGGGCGATGACAAAGCCGTGTTCGTGTGCTGGCTGAACGGCAACCCCGTGTTTGTGCGGGACGGCGAAACACTCAGTGCGGTGGAAGGCGATCAGCTCATCCTGGAAGGGATGTGGGGAAGTGATCGGCAGGAAGTGGTGAATCTCAAGGGGTTTGTGGCCATACCATGGGCCAACAACGGGCAGGACCTCGGGTGGGAGATCATTCTTGATCCCGGTAATTTCATGACCAAGTACAGCATGCCGACCAAGCGTCCTGGAGTCACCCGCTTCCGCGTGGTGCGGGAAACGCCGGGTGCGCCTGCTGCCAAATTTTACGTTGATATTGAACCGCGCACCGTGCTCGCCCTTCGGTTGGCTGACAAGCGCGGGCAGTCATTGCTCATTCCGTGGACTTCCGGGGGCAACTACCGGCTTCCTGAAGGGGAATACATGCTGGAAGCGGCATGGAGCAACGGTCCGGGCAGCAAGCTCATTGCTACAGCCGGAACCCGGCCGCTTGATCTGGGGGAGCATTTTACTGTGAATTATGCCAAACCCGTCGAACTGACCGTAAGACAGGCGACCACTTTCGCAGGTATTGGGTCCATGACGTTCTCTGCGGGAGGACTGGCCGAGAGATAGACGACATCAGCAAGCTGAATGTATCAAGGCGATGGGGTGCACCTGTCGCCTTTTTGTATTGCCATATGGTGTGCTATCATCTGTCGTGAAAATGAAAGGAGGCAGCATGACCATAGAACGCATACTGCGGGGCATGGCGGGATTTTTCGTCCTTGTGAGTTTGTTACTGGCTTATTTCCATTCACAAAACTGGCTGTGGTTCACTGCGTTTGTCGGATTGAACCTGTTTCAGTCTGCCTTTACGGGGTGGTGTCCGGCCATCACGATACTGAAAAAGCTGGGATTCAAGTAGTTGTCAGCGTCGTCCATAAGGGTAGATTATCCGCCAGCCCCAGACCGCGACGGTGATGCCTATGAACGCTCCGAACAGCACGTCCGAGGGATAGTGCTTGAGGGCGACGATGCGGGATATCCCTACCAGTATGGCGATTGCAAGCGCAGGGAAGCGCACGCGCGGCAGGGCGAAGCCGAGTGCGGTCATGGTTGAAAAGATGCGGAGCGTGTGTCCTGAAGGAAAGGAATGGTGAAGATAGTCGCCGGCCAGCGGGAAGAAGCCGTATATTCCCTTTTCAAACAGCAGCGCCGGTCTGGCCCGTCCGAAGAGTTCCTTGAGAACGTCACCAACAGTCATGGCAACGGCCACGGTGACGCACATGTACAGAATGCATTTGGAGCGGTGGCTCAGACCGTTCTTGAGGGCATCACACGCACTGACGATGAGTCCCGTCTCGACAAGGGACTTGATGAACATGCCGTTGGCGGCCAGCGATATGTATTTTGCCAGCGCGTGCCATATGGTCGGCTTCAGAATGAGTGCCGCTTCAGAGATTTGGCGGTCCAGAAAAAGATATGCCGCCACGATGAGCAGAGCAGTAGCCGTGGCGGCAGTGGCTGTTTTCAGCAAGGTCCGGTTCATGAGCCCGTTCATGCCGGTCAACTCATTTTCTTGCCGACGAGGACCAGCAGAATGCCGAGGACAAATGAAATGCCTCCCATGACGTACATGCCGTAGAGGAGCATGATGAGTCCGAGAAAGGCCAGCAGGCCGCCTGCGACGAGTGACACACCGGCGTTCATGGTCATCTTGCTTGCCATCTTGTCACTTTTGCGAACCAGTTTCGTTCCGCAGTATTTGCAGGAACGCTGTGTCGCCTTGATCGTTTTTCCGCATTTTGGACATTTCATGATGTCCCAAGTTACCAAAAAAAAAGATGGGGGGGTAGCCTGAAAATGCAATATATAATGAAGATGCGTTATTTTCTTATTGTTTGACGAGGCAACTTGGTTGTCTGTATTGCCCTGTTTCATTTTGGCACGAAGTGAATCTCGTCCCCGTCACCTGTATGAAGATCGATTCGCGGTCAAGAAAATGTCGCTGTGATGCGGCTGTGTGATTGAGGGGTAAAGGAGGGAGTTTTGTGGGCACGAAAAAGGCCCATGCAGGCATTACCTGCATGGGCCGTATTTTCTGATGGCGCGCCCGGCACGATTCGAACGTGCGACCTTTCGGTTCGTAGCCGAATGCTCTATCCAGCTGAGCCACGGGCGCGTTGAAAGAGTGTTTAAAGGCAACGGGCCTTCCCGTCAAGTAATATGATGATTCTCTTGCCGGAATGTTTGGATTATCGTTTGGGCAAAGAAAAAGGGACCTGAATTTTCATTCAAGTCCCTTTGCTGCCTTAATGGCGCGCCCGGCACGATTCGAACGTGCGACCTTTCGGTTCGTAGCCGAATGCTCTATCCAGCTGAGCCACGGGCGCGCGGTGAAAGAGTGTCTATGTCGAAGCCGCTTTTCCGTCAAGCACTTTTTTATGAATTCTTGAATTTTGTTGAAAATTCATCTTCCAACCCGCACACGAGTTGCCCGCTTTTGGCCTTGATCCGAATGAGTTCTGTGTCGGGATGGGCCGCGAACTCCTCCATGTCAGGGTATTTGGCGAGGAAATGCTTGGTGATCGCCTTGATGGTCTGCGGCTTGTTGATGGGCGCGTAGACCCCCTGAATGGTCAGGGCCATGGCCTTGTCACGATTGTCAGGCAAGTGCTCTTCGCGGGTGTCGATGAGGATGCTCACATGCGGACATTTCTTTATGTTCTGGCTTTTGTGCGAATTCTTCCGCGACAGGAAATAGAATTTCATCGCTGCGTGATCCACCAGGAAGGCCATGAGTGAAACATGCGGGTTTCTGCCGTCGGATGTGCCGAGTACGCAGATATCCTTGCCAAGGACGAGGTCGTCGATAATTTGCAATTTGTTTTTGCTCATGAGACTCCTTAGCTCACAATTACGTCGTCCTCAATTATAACAATATATAGGTGCGTCATGCCGTCGGCTTCGCTGGATGAAAAAATCAATTGCACGGAAACCGAACTGACCGGACTGCTGGACACCGCGTCATCGGATGCTGTTCGAGTGGCATGGACCGGAGGCAAGGATTCCACTGTCGTCCTGTTTATCTGGAAGGCTCTGCTTGATCATCACGGTCTCGGTCCGGTCCGGGCCATCAATCTGGACACGGGGTGCAAATTCCCCGAAGTGCTTGCCTTTCGTGACAGGCTGACGCGGGAGTGGGGCGTGGACCTGCATGTGGCGCGCCCCGGCGTCGAACTGGCCGGGTATCCCGTGGCGCAGGATGTCATGACCTGCTGCCACGATCTGAAGGTGAAGCCGCTTAAGGCAGCCATCCGGGAAACTGGGGCGACCCACCTGCTGACAGGCATTCGACATGACGAGCACCCGGACAGAGCCGGCAGGGAAGTGCGTGAGCAGCGCGATGATCCGCCGCATATCCTGCTCAACCCGCTTCTCGACTGGACCGAAACCGATATCTGGGCCTTTCATGCCCGTTTCAACCTGCCTCACTGCGAACTGTACGATCAGGGATACCGTTCATTGGGCTGCGTGCCGTGCACTTCCAAATCCGGAGTCGGAAATGGAGAACGAAGTGGCCGTGATCAGTCCAAGGAAAGCGTGCTCGAATCGCTCACCAGTCTCGGATATTTTTAGTCCATTTTCAGAAAATTATTTTTTTTTAAATTGAGGGTCGCAACCTGTTTTTTAGGTTGGGAATCTTTTCACATAATTCTATCCCTTTTTGTGCCGGAATTACGGGGGTTCCCGGATGGCAAGTCTTTTTTACAAAAAAGTAGAGGCGGTTAGCTGGTGTCAATTTGGTGGCAAGTTTAATCGTAGGGGGTCTTGACCTAAGGGAAGACTTCCCCTAATAGCCCTTGGTTACTAGGCTAAGGGTAAGGTGCATTCGCACGCGGATTCCGGTTGGAGGTGAACCGGGAATCCGGTGTCAGTTGTACTCGTATTCAATCTTCTGAAACGAGGTCATCATGTCGAATCTGCTTCTGCTTCTCATTCTCCTGCCTGTGGCTGCAGCGCTGGTCTGCTATTTCGTTCGGTCAAGTGCCGTTCGTTCGCTGACCGTTCTCGCCACAGGAGCCATTCTGGCGGCTGCGTCGCTGGGATTGCTCTTGCAGGGGGCATTTGATCCGATTGCGGTCGGGTCATTTCTTGGCATCAGCAGCGATTTTCTGGTTACGGTACTGGATTTCGCTCTGTTGGGTGTCATTTTCTTCTACGGTCTCAAACACAAGAATCTGCTTATCCAGGGCTTCACCTTGGCCCAGGCAGTATTGCTCGCTTGGTTTGAATTGGTTGTCGTCGAACACGTGGACGTTCCCGCGTTGGTCGGCGATCAGCTCGCTCTCATCATGGTGCTGATCATTTCCATCATCGGCTCCCTGATCTGTATCTTTGCCATTCCTTATATGAAGGAACACGAAGAGCATCTGCATCTGAACAAGTCTCGCCAGCCGCGTTTCTTCTTCTTCATGCTTCTCTTCCTCGGCGCCATGAACGGTCTGGTACTCGCCAATAACGTTCTCTGGCTCTATTTCTTCTTTGAAGTCACGACACTGTGCTCTTTCATGCTCATCGGTCACGATGCCACTGAAATTGCCACCAAGAATTCCGTCCGCGCATTGTGGATGAACTCTCTGGGCGGTCTGGCTTTCGTTATCGGCATGATGCTGATGTACGCAAAGACCGGCACCCTCGACATCGCCGCCATTTTGGCCGCCGGCCCGCAGGGCGCGCTGATGGTCACCGGTATCGGTTTCATCTGTCTCGCCGGTTTCACCAAGGCTGCACAGGTTCCGTTCCAGAGCTGGCTGCTCGGTGCCATGGTCGCACCGACTCCGGTTTCCGCTCTGCTGCATTCGTCCACCATGGTCAAGGCCGGTGTGTACGTTGTGCTGCGGTTCGCTCCCGCTTACGTGGGTACGCTCCTTTCCGATGGCGTCGCCATCTGTGGTGCGTTCACCTTCGTGGCGTGTGCCGCTCTGGCTATCGGCCAGTCCAACGGTAAGAAGATTCTGGCCTACTCCACGGTTTCCAACCTCGGCCTCATCATCTGCTGCGCGGGCATCAATACCCCGCTCGCCATTACGGCCGCAGTCATGCTGATCATCTTCCACGCCATCTCCAAGTCTCTGCTCTTCCTGTGCGTCGGCACCATCGAGCAGGCTATCGGTTCCCGTGACATCGAGGACATGCGCGGCCTGTACGCCAAGTACCCCCGCACCGCGATGCTCACCATCATCGGCATCCTGACCATGCTGCTGCCGCCTTTCGGCGTGCTCATGGGCAAGTGGATGGCCATGGAAGCCGGTGCTTCCAACATCTATGTTATCATCATGCTGGCCATGGGCTCTGCCCTGACCGTCGTGTACTGGGCCCGCTGGGGCGGTTCCCTGATGGCTACCCGCAAGGAAGGCGCAGCTCCTGAGTCTCAGGCCATGCTGACCCGTCTCCCGCTGGTGACACTGTGTACCGGTGCCGTGGTTCTGTCCCTGGCTGCTCCGTGGATTTACAATTCCATGCTGGCACCCATGTTCGATGCTGCTCCGTTCACCATGAGCTTCGGCTCTCTTGATGCTGCAACCGGCTCTTTTGCCGCTGTTCCGCTGTTCATCGTTCTGGGGCTGGGCGTGCTGTTCGCAGCCAAAGCCGCTTCCGGCTTCCGCAAGACCAGGGTCATGCCTCCGTACGTCAGTGGCGCCAACATCTCAGGCGATACCGATGGTACCTACATTGGCCCGATGAACGGAGACGTCCCGTTCGCTGCCGGTAACATGTACCTCGGCGAACTCTTCGCCGAAGGCAAACTCACACCCGTCTTCAACGCTCTGGCGGTCGCTCTGATCGTGCTTATGCTGGGAGGGGCCCTCTAATGGATACTCTTATTCTCGTTATCATCGGCATTGTGGTCGGTCCGATTCTCGGCGGTCTCATCGCCGGTCTCGACCGTCGCGTCACCGCTTGGTTCCAGTCTCGCCAGGGTCCGCCGATCATGCAGGCCTTCTACGATGTCGCCAAGCTGTTCGGTAAGGAAAAAATGGTCGTCAACCAGTGGCAGATTCTCTGCGCCTGGGTGTACATGATCGCTGCTGCCGTCTCGGTGGGGCTGTTCTTCGCACAGGGCGACCTGCTGCTCATCTTCTTCGTGCAGGCTGTGGGCGCGGTCTTCCTCGTCATGGGTGCCATGTCCGCCAAGTCCCCCTATTCCCAGGTGGGTGCTCAGCGCGAACTGATGCAGATCCTGGCTTACGAGCCGGTCCTCATCCTGGTGTTCGTCGGTTTCTATCTGGTTACCGGCAGCTTCTCCGTTGAAGCCGTTTGGCAGCTGGATCAGCCGCTGCTCGCCAAGATGCCGCTGCTCTATCTGGCTCTGGGTTACGCCCTGACCATCAAGCTGAGGAAGTCGCCTTTCGACTTCTCCACTTCCCATCACGGCCATCAGGAACTGGTCAAAGGTGTGCTCACCGAGTACTCCGGCCCGTACCTCGGTCTGGTTGAAGTGGCTCACTGGTACGAAACCGTTCTGGTGCTCGGTCTGTGTTCGCTCTTCTGGAGCACTAACGTGCTGTGGATGGCCGTTCTGCTGATCTGTACTTATATGCTCGAAATCCTGGTGGACAACACCATGGCCCGCATGACCTGGCGTTGGATGCTTAAGCGCGTCTGGCTGCTCGGCATGGGTATGTCCGTCGTTAACCTCATCTGGCTGTACGCGGGGTAAGTCATGTTCGGATCATTCATTAAGAAATCTCGCGCCAAATCTCCGTGGATCATGCATTTTGACTGCGGTAGCTGTAACGGCTGCGATATTGAGGTTCTGGCCTGCCTGACGCCCCTCTACGACGTGGAGCGCTTCGGCATCATCAACGTCGGCAACCCCAAGCACGCTGACGTGCTGCTGGTTACCGGCACCGTCAACCACCGGAACAAGAAGGTGCTCAAGAACATCTACGATCAGATGCCCGAGCCCAAGGCCGTCATCGCCATCGGCGCATGCGGCAACACCGGCGGTGTCTTCCGCGAAGCCTACAACGTCGTCGGCGGCGTGGACAAGGTCATCCCGGTCGACGTTTACGTCCCCGGCTGTCCGGCCAAGCCCGAAGCCATCATCGACGGTGTCGTTGCAGGTCTGGCCAAGTTCGCTCAAAAAGTGGAAGAAGCCGAGTAGCTTCGCACGAGGTAAAACATGCAAGGTAAAGTAATAGACGTGACCATCGACAACATTGTCGGCGAGGTCATGAACATGAAGAACGATGGACAGAGGTTCGTCACGTTCTCCACCTACCAAGAGGCGGAGGGCAAGCTCGGCATTCTGTACCACTTCGATAAAGATCTGGAAAACACCCACCTCAGGCTCGTCGCTGATATGGACAAGCCCATTCCCAGCGTCTCTGGCGTCTTCTTCGCCGCGCTGCTGGTGGAAAACGAAATCCGCGACCAGTGGGACGTCGAATTCGACGGTCTGGTCCTTGACTTCAACCGTACGCTCTATCTTGATCCCGAGGTCACCCAGGTTCCCCTGGTTTCCAACGTCAAGATCGAGCCGAAAAAATAGGGGGCTGAAATGGCTACTACCGTAATTCCCTTCGGCCCGCAGCATCCCGTACTTCCCGAGCCGGTCCATCTGACCCTCAAAGTGGAAGACGAGATCGTCAAAGAGGCTATCCCCGCATTGGGCTACGTCCATCGCGGTCTGGAAAAACTCGCTGACATTCGCGACTACCACCAGATGATTACCGTCTGTGAACGCGTGTGCGGCATCTGCTCCATGATCCACGGCACCTGCTACTCGCAGTGCGTCGAGGAAGCCATGGGCATCGAAGTCACTGACCGCGCCAAGATGCTCCGCGTCATCTGGTCGGAGCTGCATCGCATGCACTCCCACCTGCTCTGGCTCGGCCTCTTTGCCGATGCATTCGGCTTCGAGTCCCTGTTCATGCAGTTCTGGAAAGTCCGTGAGCGCATCATGGACATCAACGAAGCCACCGCAGGCAGCCGCGTCATCGTGTCTGTCAACGTTATCGGCGGCGTTCGTGCCGACCTCTCTCCGGATCAGCTCCGCTGGATTCTTTCCGAGCTGGACATTGCCGAGAAAGAGATCAAGGAGATGCAGGACACCATCATGAACGACTACACCGTCAAGACCCGCACCTGCGGTGTCGGTGTCCTGTCCTACGATCAGGCTTACGAGCTTGGCGCAGCAGGCCCGACCCTGCGCGGTTCCGGTGTTGCTTCGGACATGCGTGTGAGCGGTTACGGCGCATACGGCGAGCTTGATTTCGAACCCGTCATTGAGACCGCCGGTGACTGTTGGGCACGTTCCACGGTCCGTTTCCGTGAGACGTTGCAGTCCATCGACCTCGTTCGCCAGGCCATCAGCAAGCTCCCCGAGGGTGAGATTGCCGTCAAGGTCAAGGGCAATCCCCCGGCAGGCAAGGAAGTCTATGCCCGTGTCGAGCAGCCCCGCGGTGAATGCGTGTACTACATCAAGGGTAACGGCACCAAGCATCTGGACCGCCTGCGTATCCGTACGCCTACCTTTGCCAATATCCCGCCGCTTCTGGCCATGCTGCCGGAATGCGAGCTGGCGGACGTTCCCGTCATCGTTTTGTCCATCGATCCGTGCATCAGCTGCACGGAACGCTAAGGAGGATCTGACATGCTGTTTACACCCACAGTCGTCAAGAACCTGCTGAAGAAACCTGCCACGCGCAAGTACCCCTTCGAGGTTCGCGAACCGTTCCCGAACTTCCGTGGTGAACTTGTCATCGACATCGACAGCTGCATCTTCTGCGGCATGTGCGTACGCAAGTGCCCGTGCCAGTGCATCACTGTCGACAAGCAGGCAGGCACCTGGACCTGCGACCTGCACGAATGCATCTCTTGTGGTTACTGCCGGGATCATTGCCCGACCAAGTGCCTGACCATGAAAGATACGCACCGCAAGCCGCTGCTTGAGAAAACCGCTTGGGTTGAGCAGGGTACCCCGCCCAAACCCAAGAAAAAAGCTGCCGCCAAAAAGGAAGCCGCTCCTGCCGAGGCTGAAAAGTCCGCCAAAAAGGAAGCCGCTCCCAAGAAGAAAGCAGACAAGAAATAATACTTCCCCGTGAAGTCAGATAAAGCCCCGGCTCGCGAGAGTCGGGGCTTTTATTTTGGTTTTTCAGTCGCAGGCGGGGTACTGTTCAAGCAGTTTTTCCAATAGCCGGAGTCTTTTCATGTTTTCGGGGGAGTCCCTGAATGCGATTACGAGTGGCTTTTCCTCAAGCACCTTAAGTGTTCTGATGTTTGTTATGTTTTCTTTTTTGGCAAGGTAGTGCATGACGGTGGGGCTTGTGATGGCCCGCCTGAAGCGCCCCTCGGACAGCTTTCGCAACAGTGTCAGCTCGTTGGGAGTCGGGTCGACGTTATTGGGCTTCGCCCGGGCCAGCTTCGTGATGTTGTCCGGATATACATAGCTTGAGACAAGCCCCAGACGTTCATCAAAGACATCTTCAATTGAGGTCCATTTCGTTCCAGAACCCTGATAGGTCATCACTCCGAAATCAGACCAATCAACAGGCGGTGAAGCGGTGAACCCTTGAACGACCTCTTCCGGCCATGCCGGGAAATACCCGACATACCCGTTCTGTCTGGCGGTCTCGCGAGCGCGCGACCAAGGGTAGAACTCAACGCGCAATTCAATATTTTCGCGTTTGAGGAGTGTGCGGAGTTTGTGAATGGAGAGGCCTTGTTGCGGGGACCTGCTGTCGGAATAGGGCTGCCAGTCGAGAGAAGTTATCACCCATACCTCCCCTGCGGACGCAAAGGTCGTGCATGTCAAAACAAGAAACAGGATACGCAGGGCCGTCAGTAGATGCTTCATTGCAGGCGCTTGGGTTGGGGAACTGTTGTAAAATTGGAAAACCATTCCACTTGTCACCAAGTTGTCGGGTTAACGAAGAGGCGTCAACAGAGATGGGTAAACTATAATGACTCAAGCGGTTGAGGTTTATCGTGTTCAACCGAACCCTTTTCAATTATTGTCCTGAGCTGTTTCATTCAACCGGACGCCATAGAGTTTCTCCGCGTTCTTGTAGGCGATTTTTTCTGCCACCTCACGTGGGAGTTGTCCGAGAATACGTCGTTGATCAGATACGATTTTGCCATACTTGTTCCAAAGTTTTTTCATGTGTGGGTCGGTCCCGAAGAGGATGCGGTCCTGATATTTGATCAAGAGCGATTTCCAGTCAGGGCGGAGGACGCCGTCTTCAAGCATGGAAGGGCCGATCAATGCCTTCTTCGCGGGATCGGAGAAATTGTCCATGAGGCGTTCCTTTTTGGATGTGAGCGCATGGAGGTTGGGGTGCATGGACATGAAGTCGTCGATGGTTTCGGCGGTGGCAAAGCCCATGTGCGGAAGAATGAACACTTGATTCGGCCATGCGGCGTACAGGGCATGAAAACGAGGGAAATCGCGTTTCGGTGCATAGGGTTCCCAGTGGACCATGACCGGAAGCTTCAAGGGGGCAAGCGCCTCCATGAGCCGAGCCGTGCCGGGAAGCGAGGGGTCTATGTAGCGTTCGCCGCGAGCGTACTGTTTGCCGGTACTCTTGTCGCCATGGGTGTAGAGTATTTCTCCAATGAATTTGTAGCCGTGTTTTCTGATGCCCTCGACTGTGGAATCAATATAGGCGTGGGAGATGTCGTCCGAGAGGCGAAAGTATTTGGGTGCACCGAGAATGATGAGGTCGGTGTTGCGTGCCGCGAGATCAAGCACGGCCTGTTCATTCTGGTGAAGGCGTTTTCGGCTGCGAGCGAAAAGGGCGAGTTTCGTGACGCCTGCGGCACGGACATTGCGGATGGCCTGATCCATGTCGACCATCTCATCTATTTGAGACATGGCATCGAAAAGAGGCCCGTCGTAGGTGGGATTGTCGCGACTTGTCCCTGCGGCGGCAAGACACATTTCGTACGTTGTTCTGATAGCTTTTCTTGTCCGTTTGTCCTTTGGTCGTTGTCCGCTATGGACATATTCCATTTTTCCCGTATCAAGCTTTTCCTTCATGCACTGATGCATTTCCGGTGGTGCAGAAGGGAGAGTGGAATAATCAAAGGCGGCGACCTGCCCTGCGAAAAGCAGGAGCAGTGTCGCCGCCATGAGTTGTATAACGGTCTGGTTAGAAGCGTTCAAAGCCTTCATCGGAGGCCTCATTCATGTCAAGCGCAATGCCGGACTGCGTGCTGGCGGCCTGTGTTGGTGCGCCTGCCGGAAGAGACTGGCCGGGGTGAGTGCGGGCCACAGTCACCTGTGAGTACGCGGTCTGCCGTTTTCCCGTGTTGACCCTGAAGAAGGAGATGATCTGCTGGAGGCCGTGGGCCTGACTTGCCAGATCGCTTGATGTGGACGCCATTTCTTCGGATGCGGCAGCGTTTTGCTGTACCACATGGTCGAGCTGCTGAAGGGCCGTGTTGATCTGTTCGGCGCCGGAATTCTGTTCGTTGCTTGCTACCGTTATCTCCTGAATGAGTTCGGCTGTCTTTTCGATGTCAGGGACCATTTCCTTGAGTAGTTCGCCCGCTTTGACAGCGACCTCGACGCTGGAGGATGACAGCTCACTGATTTCGGCGGCTGCGTTTCCGCTTCTTTCTGCCAGTTGGCGGACTTCGGCGGCAACAACGGCGAATCCCTTGCCGTGTTCTCCTGCACGTGCTGCTTCGATGGCGGCGTTCAACGCGAGCAGGTTGGTCTGCCGTGCGATGTCTTCGATGATGGATATCTTTTCAGCGATCTGCTGCATGGCTCCGACAGTTTCCTGAACCGCATCCCCGCCGGTACGGGCGTTGTCCGCTGCCTTGGACGCGATGGATTCGGTCTCATTGGCGTTGTTCGCGTTGGCTTTGATGTTGGCAGCCATTTCTTCCATGGAAGAGGAAACCTCTTCAAGGGAAGCGGCCTGTTCCGTGGCTCCCTGCGAGAGCGCTTGCGAGGTTGCGGAAAGTTCTTCACTGCCGGATGCTACGCGCGCGCTGCCGTCCATGACTTCCGTGACCACATTGGTCAGTTTGGTGGACATGGTTCGCATGGCCTGCTGGATATCGCCGATTTCATCTTTCCGGTCCACCGTGACCTGTCCCGTGTAATCGCCTTCGGCAGTCTTCTCGAGGTAATTAACCACGCCGAGCAGAGGGGTGCTGATCTGGCGGTTCATGAAGAACCAGATGCCGATTGCGATGACCAACAGGGCTCCGAGCGAGAGGGAGATGATTCCGACGGCGCTGGCCCACACGGGAGCCATAATTTCGGACATCTCGATGAGTGCGATGAACTTCCACTTGAGCGCGGGGGAAGTTCGCACGACAGCCATGTATTTAACGCCCTGAATGGTCGCTTCCAGATCACCCGAGTCCAGCGCGAATATGTCGGCGTAGGATTTATCCGGCAGTTCGCGGATTTTCTTGAAATTGTTGTCCTGAAATTTCGGGTCGGCTATAATGACGCCGTCATCCTGCACCATCATGACGTAGCCGGTTTTCCCGAGCTTGATGCCATTGATGATCTTGGTCAATGCGCCGAGGGAAATGTCCATGCCCGCAACGCCGTATACCGTGCCGCCGTCGGTGACCGAGTTGACCGTGGAAACCATGGCCTCACCGGTGGTGGAGACATATGCCTTGGACAGGACCGGCTTGCCGCCGCCCGCTGCGCCTTCCTTGTACCATGGACGGACGCGGGGATCGTATCCTCCGGGGAGCGGGTCGTTGCCGCCGATGATGAATGCTCCGTTGCTTGTGCCGATGTAACAGTCCTTGTAGCTGGGATGGGATGACAGCACCATGCGGTACAAGCCGCGGATTTCCTGTCCCAGAGTATCCTCGGGCCATGGGGTGACGTCGATTTTGTCGCCCGTCTTGTCCATGTACGACGTCAGGATTTCATCCACACGCCGCACCCGTGGATCCTCGGCCAGCAGTGCAGTGTTGTTCAGGGCCTCCCTGATGAACATGCTGATGGTGCCGTCGATGTGTTCCAGCTGGCCGGAAGCGGACGATGAGCTTCTTTGGATGGAGTCGTTGTATGTCGTTGTGAGACTTACAGCGAGAATCGCAATACAGAGCAGAAGCAGTGAGCCTGTAATCGCGGAAATCATTTTTGCTCGTATGGAAAGAGTCATAAGGCCTCCATGGTGCTTGGCATCATTTCAGGTGTGAGTGATAATTTTTACCATACTCCTGTCGGGTATCTTGCTGAATTATATTTTTCGTCGGCCAAGCGGATGGAGTCCTGCTTGGCTTGTGGGAAGAAATTGGGTACTATCCTCCCCTTATGCAACGGAAACATACACGAACCGTGGACATAGGCGGAGTGGGCATCGGTGGCGACAATCCGGTGCGCGTCCAGTCCATGTGCAATACCGATACCCGCGATGTCCTGAGCACGGTCACACAAATCAATTCTCTGGCTGAAGCCGGGTGCGAGATTGTGCGCCTTGCCGTGCCTGATGATGCGGCGGCCGCAAAGCTGAAGGAAATTCGGGAGCAGTCCCCTGTCCCGCTTATCGCGGATATCCATTTCGATCACAGGCTGGCGCTTTCCGCTCTTGAGGCCGGAATCGAGGGGTTGCGTATCAATCCCGGCAATATCGGTGACGAGAGCAAGGTGGACACCGTGGTGCGTGCCGCCATGGAGCATGGTGCGCCCATCCGTATCGGCGTTAACGGCGGGTCGCTGGAAAAAGATCTGCTGCGCCGGTTCGGCGGCCCCACGCCCGAGGCCATGGTCGAATCCGGCCTGCGCCATGTGTCCATGCTCGAAAAGCGCGGCTTTCACGATATCAAGATTTCGCTCAAGACGTCATCGGTCCTGAATACAGTGGCGGCTTACCGGCTCATGTCCGGGAAGGTGGATTATCCGCTGCATATCGGCATCACCGAAGCCGGGACGCTCGTGCGTGGCGCGGTCAAGTCGGCGGTCGGTCTCGGCATCCTGCTTTCAGAGGGCATCGGCGACACCATGCGTGTCTCGCTGACCCACGATCCCGTGGCCGAGATCGGCGTGGCCTATGAAATCCTGCGTTCTCTGGGCTTGCGTGAACGCGGCCCCGAGATTATATCCTGCCCCACCTGCGGACGGACCGAGATCAACCTGATCGATCTGGCGGAGAAGGTCGAGGAGGCGTTGCGGGGTGTCGAGGAAGTGTTCACTGTCGCGGTCATGGGCTGTGTGGTCAACGGTCCCGGCGAAGCGAAAGAGGCGGACATCGGTATTGCCGGAGGTCGCGGTCTCGGCATAATTTTCAAGAAGGGCGAAGTCGTTCGCAAGGTCAAGGGCGACGAGAATCTGCTGCCCGAATTCATGAAGGAAATCGAAGCGTTTTTACGCGAAAGGAGATCATAATACATGCGTCTTTCACGCTATTACATTCCCACTCTCAAGGAAGATCCGGCTGACGCCGAGGTTGTTTCCCACAAACTGCTGATGCGTGCGGGCATGATCCGCAAGCTGACCAGCGGCATCTACAATTACCTGCCGCTCGGTCTGCGTTCCATCAACAAGGTCTCCAAGATCGTGCGCGAGGAAATGGACCGCGCCGGTGCCATGGAAGTGCTCATGCCCATGGTGCAGCCCGCCGACCTCTGGCGCGAGACCGGACGTTGGGATTTCTACGGCAAGGAGCTTCTGCGCCTGAACGACCGCAACGGCCGTGACTACTGCCTCGGACCCACGCACGAAGAAGTCATCACCGACCTTGTGCGCGGAGAGATCAAGTCCTACAAGCAACTGCCAGTCAACCTGTACCAGATTCAGACCAAATTCCGCGATGAAATTCGTCCCCGCTTCGGCCTGATGCGCGGCCGCGAATTCATCATGAAGGATGCCTATTCCTTTGATAAGGACGAGGAAGGTGCAGAAAAGTCCTACTTTGAGATGTTCGAAGCATACAAGGCGACCTTTTCCCGCATCGGCCTGCGCTTCAAGCCGGTTCAGGCTGACTCCGGCCAGATCGGCGGTGATTTTTCCCACGAATTCATGGTGCTTGCCGAGACCGGTGAAGACACCATCGCGTCCTGCAAATCCTGCGATTTCGCCGCGAACCTTGAGAAAGCCAAGGTGGCCGCGCCCACCGGCGACGACATGACCGGGGCCGACTGTCCGGCCCTTGAGGAAGTCGCCACCCCCGGCGCGCACACCGTGGAAGAAGTCTGCGAATTTCTCGGCATCTCCGCTGACAAGCTCGTCAAGACACTTCTTTTTGTGATCGATGAAAAGCCTGTGGCTGCGCTTGTGCGCGGTGACCGTGAGATCAACGACGTCAAGCTCCGCAACATTGTCGGCGGCAACGATATCGAGCTGGCCGACGAAGAAACGGTCAAGAAGCTGACCAACGCGCCTGTCGGTTTTGCCGGTCCCGCCGGACTCGACAAGGATGTGCCCATCTACGCCGATCATGAGTTGCTCGCTGCGACCGACTGGGTTGCCGGGGCCAACAAGGGCGACACCCATGTTCGTCATCTTTCCCTTGGCCGTGACTGCAAGGTCGAGGCATTCGCCGACCTGCGTGTCATCGAGCCGACCGACGTCTGTCCGGAGTGCGGCGGCGAGATCGAGTTCACCAAGGGCATCGAGGTCGGCCATGTCTTCAAGCTGGGCCAGAAGTATTCCGAGAAGATGGAAGCCACGTTCCTCGACGAAAACGGCAAGGCCAAACCCATGGTCATGGGCTGTTACGGCATCGGCGTGTCCCGCATCGTTGCTTCCGCCATCGAGCAGAACCACGATGAGAACGGCTGTTGTTTCCCGCCGTCCATCGCTCCTTTCGAGGTCTGTCTCATTTCCCTCGGCGGCAAGGATCAGGCAGTGGCCGACAAGGCCGAGGAACTGTATTCCGAGATCATGGGACTCGGTGTGGACGCTGCGTACGACGACCGCAAAGAACGTCCCGGCGTCAAGTTCGCCGAAGCCGATCTCATCGGTTACCCCATGCAGCTCGTGCTGGGTGGCAAGGGACTCAAGAACGGTATCGTCGAAGCCAAGGACCGCAAGTCCGGCGAGAAGATCGAACTGCCGCTCGACGGTTTTGCTGAAGCCTTCGCTGCATGGCGCAAGGAAATCTGGGCCAAGTGGGGACTGGAAGCGTAAGCCTGAAGGGGATGCGCCGTTGGCGCGTTGTCGGATGATTTCGTCTCCGACGGCTTAAGGCCGAGGGCCTTAAGAATCCCAGCTGCGCTTTCAGCGCGAATCGAAAGCCTCACATAGTCAATAAGAGACGGCGCACCCTGTTGATGCGGGGTGCGCCTTTTTCGGTTAATTACGGTTGTGCGGCGTGGGGCGGAAATGGTACGTTGCCTACGATTCATAACGTTATCTGACCGGAGAATGACATGACCGTCGAAAGCGCTGTGGCGTTGATTGTCGCCACTTTCATATTCGCCTCGATTCCCGGACCGGGGATCGCGGCCATGGTTGTACAGGCCGTGGCGCGAGGGTTCAAGACCGGTGCCGGGTTTGCGCTGGGGCTGGTCTGCGGCGATTTCGTGTATCTGCTTCTGGCCCTGCTGGGCATGGGGTGGATCGCTCCGAAGATCGGTCCGTGGTTCATGGTCCTCAAATGGGCCGGGGCCGCGTACCTTGTCTACATCGGCGTGAAATACTGGATTGCCAAGCCGCCCGCTGAACTGGATGCGGTCACGGTGAAGCCGCAGAGCGTGGCCCGCACGTATCTGGGCGGTCTGTGCGTTTCCCTCGGCAACCCCAAGGTGATTGCTTTTTACTGCGGTTTCCTACCCGGCTTCGTGAATATCCCCGAACTGTCGGGTACGGATATCATCATGGTCATTTCCATGATGCTGCCCACGGTACTCGTCGTGCTGCTCACCTACGCATGGTTCGCGTCCAGAGGTCGACGTCTCATGCATTCGGAGAAGGCATGGAAAATTGGTTCCCGGACCGCAGGCACCGCCATGATCGGAGCCGGAATGGCCGTGGTTGCGGAATAACATATTTTATTTGCTGATACCCCGCGCGAAGCGCATACAAAAAGTTTAGGAGAGTCCAGAGAACCCTTTTCAAAGGGTTCTTTGGTCCCCGAAGGGCCGCCGGAGGCATCCTTTGTCCGCAATTTTTTCAGTCTCGGAACTCACCCGTTCAGTCAAGAACCTGCTTGAGGCGGAATTCCCGTTCGTATGGGTTCGCGGGCAGGTCACCAACCTTGCGCGGCCTGCGAGCGGGCACTTGTACTTTACGTTGACAGACGGCGATGCCGCGCTGTCCGTGGTCTGGTTTCGCGGGGCGCAGGCTTCGGCAAAACCGGTCAGTCAGGGCGGCGAGAAGATCAATCCGCTGACGGGTGAGGTCGAGGAAGAAACGGGCGGCACTGCGCTGACCGGGGCGGCCCTTGAGGACGGCATGGAAGTGCTGTGCGCCGGACGGCTGAACGTGTTTGAGCCGCGCGGGCAGTACCAGCTTGTGGCCGAACTGGTGCAGGATCAGGGCGTGGGCGACCTTTCCGTGGCGTTCGAGGCGCTCAAGAAGAAGCTTGCTGAAAAGGGATATTTCGACGAGGACCGCAAGATTTCACTGCCGCGTGACCCCGCGCGGGTGGCGGTGATTACCTCGCCATCGGGCGCGGCGATCAGGGATTTTCTGCGAATTGCGAAAACTCGTGGCACCGGGTCGGAGATTCGGATTTATCCGTCGCTGGTGCAGGGCGATCAGGCTCCGGAACAGATCGCGGCGGCGCTGGATATGGTGGACGCTGACGACTGGGCAGAGGTTGCGGTGCTCATTCGCGGCGGCGGGTCGCTTGAGGACTTGTGGGCGTTCAATACCGAGCCCGTGGCGGATGCGATTTACCGGGCGCGGGTTCCGGTGGTGTCCGGCATCGGGCATGAACCGGACGTGTCCATCGCCGATTTCGTGGCTGACAAGCGGGTTGCCACGCCGAGTCATGCGGCACAGGAACTGTGGCCCCGGCGCGAGACGCTTTCCCAAGGGCTGGATGTCGTTGATATGGCCATGCGGCGGGCGTATACGAACTGGCTGCATAGCAAGGGCGCGGCATTCGAGCATTTGAGAAAAGGGCTTGCGTGGCTGTCTCCGGAGCGCAAGCTGGAGCGGATGACGGATCATTTTTCTTCCCTTGCCGTTCGGCTCGATAACGCTGGGCAGGATCATTTCTCTGATCGGCATCGCGATGCACAAGGGTATGCACAACGGCTTGACCGGGTGTTTGGTCCGGGGCGGATGGACAGTGCCGCGCGGGAGGCTGCTTCGCTGGCCGCACGCATGGAACGGGCCATGACGCGGTGTGTCGAGACTGCGGATAATGAATTTGAACTGGCATCGACGACGTTGCGCTCCCTTGATCCCGAGGCTCCGCTTGAGCGCGGATATTCGTTGGTGCGGGTTGAGCGCACAGGCGCGTTCCTTCGTGACCCGAAAGAGGTGACGTCAGGCGATGCTCTTGATATCAGGGTGAAGAACGGCCGGGTCGCCGCCGTCGTGAAAAGTGATTCCACAGACACTCAGGAGTGAGAATGAAACGGTTTTTGTTGTTGATATTTCTGGTCACGGCCCTGACCTTGCCAATGGTTCCGGTCTCGGTCCCGGCGCAGGGATTCGGGCTTGAAGAAGGCGACGACGTCGGGTTTGTCCTGCCCGGTGATGCCGAGGCGGCTGAAGCCGAAGCCGCAATAAAGCCGTCTTCCGGCACCGCGCTGGTGCTTGCTGCGCCATCCCGCGTTGGCGAAGGACAGCCGTTTCTCGTTCGTCTGACTTCGGACCAGCCGCTTGATTCCGTGTCCGTTCACTGGCTGGGCAAAGAGGTCATACCGTCCATCTCGGTCTGGAATAACCGGCATGTGGCGCTTGCCATGCTCGGAACCGACGTGCTCAACGCGAAAATGGGCAAGGATGAGCTGACGGTGATTGCCTCCATCGACGGCAAGGAAAACACATTTCGCCGTACCGTACAGATCACATCGGTGGATTATCCGAAGCAGGAACTGACCCTGCCGAAAAAGATGGTGACCCCGCCGACAGAGGTCTATGACCGTATCAAGGCGGATCGTGCCGAGGTTGCCAAGGCGTTGGCTCTGGTTACGCCACAGCGCAACTGGCACCTGCCTTTCGAACGTCCGGTCACGGGCAAGGTCACCAGCCTGTATGGCCTGAGGCGTATCCTCAACGGCAAGCCCAAGAACCCGCATCGCGGTCTGGATTTTCGCTCTCCCATGGGCAATCCGGTCAAATGCACGGCCGACGGTACGGTTGTCCTCGTGGGCGATCATTACTACGCGGGCAATTCCGTGTACGTGGATCATGGGAACGGCGTGGTCTCGATGTATTTCCATCTGTCCAAGCCCATAGTGAAGGTGGGGGACAAGGTGCAGCGCGGGCAGGCTGTCGGTCTTTCCGGCATGTCAGGGCGCGCGACCGGGCCGCACCTGCATTTTTCCGTGGCCGTACTCGGCAAGCTCGTTGACCCTGAGCCACTGTTCAAGAACAGTGCGGATGCGTTGCTGAAATAGAGGGTGGTGTGGCTCATTTCCCTGTGAACAGGATGCTCGTCGGGGCCGTGGCTCCAGTCGTTCTGTATTATGTCTGCCGGAGGCTCGGGTTTGCTTTTGAGGGGGCTGTCGCGGCCTCGCTCTGGAGTATGGGCGTTCTCGGGTGGCACTATGTTCGGGAGCGTTGTTTTGACGGGTTTTCCGGCATTGCTGCCGCCTATGCCGTTTCAGAGCTGGTCGGACTCATTGTGACTCACGATCCGGATTGGTATTTACTGTCTCCCATCTTTTCCGATTGTGTGATGGGAGCGGTTTTTATCCTGTCGCTGCTTTTGCCCCGATCATTGATACAGGTGCTGGCTGAACAGTCACATGGTGAAGCGATCGGAACGCCGCAAGACAGTGTTTTGTGGTTCAGGCTCAGCCTGCTTTGGGGTGGGGCGTATGTGGGCAAAGGGATGCTGGCCTTGGCAATCCTCAAGTTTTCGACGGTCGAGGCGTATTTGACCGCAGGAGCGGTATTCGGTTGGCCGCTTGTCGCTGGATTGATCGCTTTCAGTGTCTGGTATCCCCGAAAATACTTCGCCATGAAGACAGTGAATGACAATTGATTTTTATTCGGACATTTTGCCTCCTATTGTTGGCGGTGAGTGGCCCTGCCATTGTTGGCTGGGAATATGTCCCTTGATTACAAGGAGAAGACCCTTTTGTTTCGTTTGATGAAATTTCATGTTGCTCTCCAGTTGCTTTGCCTTTTCCTGCTGTCTTTTCCGGTTGCCGCGGCTACATCCGAAATGGTGGAAATTGCGACTCCTCATGAGGTTGGAGTCGGAAAGGCCTTTTTTGCCCGCATCACTTCCTGGTATCCGTTGGAAGACCTGACTGTTTCGTGGAACGGCAAAACCGTGAAGCCGTCCGTGAAGGAAGACAAGGGGAAATACAGCGCGGATGTCCTGCTCGGAATCGGGCTGCGGCAGGAAACCGGCGTGTATCATCTTGGCGTGAGCGCCAGTGTATGGGGGCATGTGCGGCAATTCGGCACGTCCGTCAAAGTGGTCGAGACGGAGTTCCAGAAGGAAACACTGACTGTCGAGCCGAAGATGGTGATTCCTCCCGAAGAAGTGCTGGAACGCATCAAGCAGGAGCGGGCAGTTATTCTTGAGGCCTTGAATATCGTTTCTCCCCGGCAGCGTTGGGAATTCCCTTTTTCCCGGCCTGTCAAAGGCAAGATGCTGAGCCGATTCGGTCTGTACCGGACCTTCAACGGTCATACCAAGGGACGGCATACCGGCCTTGATTTTCGCGCATGGCTGGGCACGCCGATTCATTCCATGGCATCCGGTGCTGTTGTCCTCGTGGGGAACTTCTACTATGGTGGAAATTGTGCCTTCATTGACCATGGCAACGGCTTTATCTCCATGTATGCCCACATGTCCAAGGTGTTCGTGAAGCAAGGAGATGAAGTGGCTTCCGGGCAGAAGGTCGGCCTGTCAGGTGCGACCGGGCGAGTGACTGGAGCGCATCTGCACCTCGCTACGTTCGTACTGGGAAAGGTTGTGGATCCGGAGCCGTTTTTCGATGGTCAGCTAAGATTGAATGAATAATGAAAGTATAATGATATAAATAGTTTTTGATCGTGTGGAATTAATTAAACACATTGGATTCAGATATGGGCAAGGAAACATTTGAAGATCGTCTTGAGCGGTTGAAGAGTATCGTCGAACGTCTTGAGCGCGGAGAACTTCCGCTTGAGGAAGGCGTGACACTGTACAAGGAAGGCGTCAAGCTCGTGCAGACGTGCGGCAAACAGCTGGACAGTGCCCGCCATGAAGTCAAGATAGTGAGCGAAGGACTGGTCAGGGAATTCGAGCATCTGGAAAGTCTCGGTGCGGAGGATTCCAATGACGGTTAAGCAGAAACTGGCCGAGCGTGCTGCCGGAGTGGAAGGGTATCTCGAAACGTGTCTGCATGACCGGGGAATTCCGGCCCGGTTGCTGGCTTCCATGGAATATTCACTGCTTGCGGGCGGGAAGCGGCTTCGGCCCGTGCTGACGCTGTCCTGGGCCCGGATGCTGGGCGGGGACGCAGAGGCGGTCATGTCGTTCGCAGCCAGCCTTGAGTGTATTCACACGTATTCGCTTATTCATGATGATCTTCCGGCCATGGATGATGACGATCTGCGACGCGGCAAGCCTTCCAATCACAAGCAATTTGATGAAGCGACTGCCATTCTCGCGGGGGATGGGTTGCTGACCGAAGCCTTCGGGCTGATGAGCGCCGCATCCATCGTGAAAGGGCTTCCGGCGGACCGGGTGCTGCGGGCAATCGCCGTACTGGCTGCCGCCGCAGGCAGCGGCGGAATGGTCGGCGGTCAGGCCGTGGACATGGAATTTACCGGACGCGACAATGTTCCGCTTGAGGAACTGCGCGAGATGCACGCCATGAAAACGGGCGCGCTGATTACCGCGGCCTGTGAGTGCGGGGCCATTCTGGCTGGCGCGAAAGAGACGGACATTGAAAATGCCCGCGAATTCGGTCGGGCCGTTGGCGTGGCGTTTCAGATAGTTGACGACGTGCTTGACGTGGTCAGCGATACCGAAACCCTCGGTAAGCCCGCGGGAAGTGACGAGGAAATGGGAAAATCCACCTATCCGTCACTTATCGGTCTGGATAGGAGCCGGGAGCTTGCCGGGGAATATGTGGACAGTGCCGTGGAGCGGCTGGCTGCTTACGAAGGCGACGAAAAGGACTTTTTGTCAGCTCTTGCCCGGTACATAGTGGACAGGGTTTCATGATTGTCTTACTGTTCCCCGCTCGTAAACAAAGAATCGGTTATTGGATGTAATATGAATGAGTCGCCCACCATACTGTCGCGAATAAAGAAACCTGCTGACATCAAGCTGCTGTCCATTGACGAGCTTGAGGTTTTGGCGCAGGAGCTTCGCGATACAATCATTGAAGAAGTGTCCGGTCATGGCGGCCACCTCGCTCCGTCGCTCGGTGTGATCGAGTTGACGCTGGCCCTATTCAAGTCTTTTGACATGGAAGAGGACAAGCTCGTCTGGGACGTCGGGCATCAGGCCTACGCCCACAAACTGCTCACCGGGCGGGCCGACAGATTTCATACGTTGCGCCAGAAAGACGGCATCAGCGGTTTTCCGCGCATTTCCGAATCTCCGTATGACCACTTCGGCGTGGGGCATTCCTCCACTTCCATTTCCGCTGCGCTGGGCATGGCCATGGCGCGTGATCTCAAGGGCGAGGACAATGAAGTCATCGCGGTCATCGGCGATGGCTCGCTGACCGCAGGCATGGCGTTCGAGGGGCTGAATCAGGCGGGTGACCTCGGCCGCAAGATGGTGGTCGTGCTCAACGACAATGAAATGTCCATTTCCCGCAATGTGGGCGCGCTTTCCCAGTTCCTCAGCCGCAAGATGACCACGCCGTTTTTGCAGCGCCTGAAAAGTGATGTTGAAGGACTCCTCGGCACCATCCCGAAGATCGGTGACGATCTGGCCGGATATGCCAAGCGCTACGGTGATTCCGTGAAGAGCTTTTTCACGCCCGGTATGCTGTTTGAAGCCTTTCATTTCACCTACGTCGGTCCCATTGACGGGCATAACACCGCGCAGATGATCAAGGTTTTCGATGAAATAAAGCAGCTCGACAAACCCGCTCTCGTTCACGTCATGACGACCAAGGGCAAAGGTTACGAGCCTGCCGAGTCCGACCCGACCCACTTTCACGGTGTGGGCAAGTTCATTCCCGAGACCGGCCTTGCCCGCAAGTTTTCCGGTTCCGGCCTGCCGTCCTATACGTCCATTTTTGGTTCCACTCTCTGCAATCTGGCCGAGCGTGACGAAACCATCATGGCTATTACCGCCGCCATGCCCGAAGGGACCGGCACGGAATGCTTCCGCAAGAATTTCCCCGAGCGTTTTGTTGATGTCGGTATCTGCGAACAGCACGCCGTCACCTTTGCCGCCGGACTGGCCACGCAGGGATACAAACCCGCTGTGGCAATTTATTCCACCTTCCTGCAACGCGCATACGATCAGGTGGTCCATGATGTCTGCCTGCAAAATCTCAATGTGAATTTCTTCCTGGATCGCGGCGGACTGGTCGGCGAGGACGGAGCCACCCATCACGGTGTCTTCGATTTCAGCTACCTGCGCCATATTCCGAACCTTGTCTGCATGGCTCCCAAGGATGAGGCCGAACTCGCGCAGATGATGGCCACTGCTTTTGCTTACGACGGTCCGTGCGCCATGCGGTATCCGCGCGGTACGGGCGTCGGGGCCAAGGTGTCCAAGACGCCTCGAAAGATCGCCATAGGCAAGGGCGAACTTGTCCGTGAAGGCAAGGACGCCGTCATCATTACCCTTGGTTCCCGCGTCTACCCGGCCCTTGAGGCTGCCATGGATTTGGAAAAGGAAGGGATGGACGTGGCGGTTTTCAACACCCGATTTATCAAGCCGCTACCGAAAAAACAGCTTCTTGAACTGGCTGCCGATTTCCAAAAGATACTGTTTGTCGAGGAAAATGCTCTCGCGGGCGGGTTCGGTTCTGCTGTTCTTGAGATGTTTGTCGAGGAAGAGGTGCTGAACGGGCATGACATCAAACTGCTTGGTGTTCCGGATGAATTCATCGAACATGGTACGCAGACAGAATTGCGAGCCATGTTGGGGATTGATTCCACCGGCATGAAGAAGGTCTTGAAGGAAATGCTGAATTAAGACCGGTTTTGATAATGAATTGAAAAAAGGCTGCCTCCATCAAGTATGGAGACAGCCTTTTTCTGTTCAGTCGGGCTGGGCTATCTGCCGCAGCACTTCTTGTACTTTTTGCCGGACCCGCAGGGGCAGGGCTCGTTGCGGCCGATCTTCTTTTCCTTTTTGATGGGCGGGCCGGAAACCATCTGGCCCTCGACATAGCGCCAGTTGTCGTCGATACGACGAAAGTACGAGCGTTCACGGTGTGTGCATTCTTCACCGTCGATGGAGTATTTCGCGGAGAATTCGACAATGCCTTCTTCCTCGCCTTCGCCACCGGCCCAGGTGTCGTGAACTTCGAGTCCCAGCCATTCAGCCTTCTCGGCCCAGGCCTTGACGGATTCCTCGTCATGGTCCTTGAGTGCCTCGGGTGCGAGGGATTCGTTCAGGTAGGGCAGGGACTTTTCCACGTAGGCGGAATAGCGGGCACGCATGAGCGCTTCGGCCGTGGGGGCCGGTTTCTTGCCGGAAATGTATGGTTCGCAGCAGTCGATGTGTTCCTTTCCGGAACCGCAGGGACATGGTTTGGTCATAATGACATCCTTTGTATGAGTTTGTGCGGGGATTGTATAGAAAGGGCGGGCTGTGTCAATTATGTTGTGCAGGGGTTGCATGGAAATGAAAGGCGTGGCAGACAGCGGGGATGTTGCGTATCACCGAGAAAGTTATCATTCCGTATGAGGAAATACGATTCATTACGTCGCGGAGTTCCGGGCCGGGAGGCCAGCATGTGAATACCGCTGACACGCGTGTGACGCTGTTGTTCAACGTGGACAAGAGCCGGAGCCTGACACAGCTGCAAAAGGTGGCGGTAAAGGGAAAACTGCGGCGTCGTATCGACAAGCGCGGTGTGTTTCGCGTGACATCGCAGCGGTTTCGCAGCCAGAAGTCGAACAAGGATTCAGCCATTGAACGGTTTGTCGAGCTGATGCAATGGGCTTTGAAGCCGGTGACGCCGCGCAGGGAGACAGCCGTTCCCAGAAGTTCCAAGCGTAAACGGCTGGACCGCAAGAAACGGACGAGTGACCGCAAACGCATGCGGAAAACGCCTGACGTGAGCAAGGAATATTAGTTGTTCTTGTGAGTTCGGGCCGGAGACGGCGTTTATCTTTGCTTGGCTGCCTTCAGATATCTCAATCCGAGTTCGCTTTCGCCCAGCGCCTCTGCCCAGTGGAGGTAGACGAGCCGGAGATATTTTGCCCGGATAACGGATGCACGTTTGAGGCGTCCCTGAACCGTTGTGTCGTCAAGCGTATCTATGGCATCGAAAAGCGTTGCAGCACGGTGGACGGCGCGATGGCGGGCGTTGATTTCCGCATGCCCCGCCTCTGCGATGGCATCACGCCGTTCCGGGTTTTCCAGAAGCTCGCAGACTGTTTCGACAAGGCGGGCGATGTCGTCCGGCGGATAGGTGACCAAATGCTTACCGTCCGTGAAGAGACGGGACTGGCCGTGCCCCAGTTCCGGGGTGACAAGACAGGCGCGTGTGGCGAGAGCTTCGAAAACGCGGAAGTTGAGATCGCCGCGTTCCGCTATGTTGAGAACGACACGGGCGCGTGGAAAAAGTTCTGAGAAGACGCCTTTTTGTACTTCCAGATTCGGGAACCGCGCTTTCAGTTCCTTGAGAAATGCATATCGTTCCGGCGTGGTTTCCTTGTCCACATTTCCCACGAAAAGCAGGTCCCATTCCTTTTCCGGCGGTATTTCCGGTGGATACTCGTTACGCAGGGGGTAGGGCGGCAGCCATATGACGTGATCGTGATCAAGGCGCTGCCGGAAGCGGGGCATGTGGTCGCGCAGGCTGACGGCCACAAGGTCGAATCCCTGTGCATACATGGGGAGCCATGAGTGGATGTGGGAATCTATGGCATAGAAAATCGTGGGGCAGGGGAAATTTTCGATTCCGATCAGCGGCGGCGGCAGGCTGCGATCCATGTAGATGACGTAATCCGGCTCCTTGCCGCATTTCTCTACAAGATCGTCCCACGTCAGGACACCCGGCTTTTCCATGGGAAAATGGACCACGGTAAAGCCGCGTTGTTCGAAAAGGCTGTCGTTGAAGTAGTACCCGCCCACTCTGGCTATGAGGCCTGATGACACTGTGATTCCCCTGTTGTCAGTCGAGATTTTCCGGTCTTCCTGAAAATGCAGATTGCATGCCACTGACCGTCATGTGCGGACAGGGCTAGTGGACGGCGTCGGGTGTAAGGCCCAGTTCCCGGAGTGCGACGTACAGTTCGCGGCTGACCCACGCATCCGTGGCAGCGTAGTTCACCTGCTGGGGAGTGAGTTTTTCCTTGGCCCAGTTGGAGCACTGCGCTGATTTGGAAATTCGGAAGCCGAGCAGATTGGCGGCCATGTTGCGTAATCCATGGGTCTGCATCTTGGCCTTTGCGGAAATGTCGGACAGATCGATGAATCCGGCTGGAGTGAAATCCGCAAGCCGTTGCAGGCCGAGGATGTCGTCGCGTACGGCAACGCCTGTCTTGATGACGGATTTGTCGGCAAGCAGATCGCAGAGACCATTGCACATGGGGAGCAGGTTGATCTGGAAAACGTAGGCGTGTGTCTCGGTGGCGAGCTGAACCAGAGACGGCGGTCCGGGTTTGCGTCCTTTCTTGAATACCGGCCGGGTTTCGGTATCGAAGCCGAGCAGAGGTTCCCCTTCCATCTCCTTGAGCGCTTTGGTGCGTTGTTTTTCCGTGCGGACAACCGTCACCGGCCCTTCATAGCGGCGAAGGGGCATGGCGTTGATGTCGTCCTTGGTAAAGGACTTGAGATATTGAGCGGGTATGTCGGGAACCTTTGTCATGCGGTAAAATCTGTCTCTTTTTGGGCGTTCGCCCGTGAAAGTGGACGGATGGTTGTATATTTCCACCCGGTTCGTCAAGTCTGATGTGAAAAAAAGGTGTTTTGAAGCGTTTTCCGCGCTGTTTATCTATAATCCACTCGGTTTTTTTCACACGGAGCCTTGTTGTAACGCCACCAGTATCTGCCGCTGCATCGTTCTATCGGTGTGTTTGAATCCTGCCCGAAATTGATGTTTCTGAGCGTCTGTGCAAGGGCTGCCTTTTCAATGGCCGCGGCAGCATCCGTAAGTGAGCCGTTCTCCATCTCCAGTTCATTAACCTGGTTGGATACTTCGGTAGACAGAAGCGGTTGTGCCGGACTGGCTTTCAGAAAAGCTTGGAATTGCACAAGTGTCTTTGCCTTGTTGTCGAGGCGGGCGTAGGAAAGGCCCGAATAAAGAAAGGCTTCCCACAACCGGTCATCTTTTTCTGCGGCTTTTGCCATGGTGTCGATGCTTTCCTGATACCGGCCAGCGTAGTAAAACGACATTCCTGCCTTGGCCAGATTGGAAGCGAACATGGTCGAGCGGGCCGGTGGGGTCTGTGCCAGTCCTTCTGCAAAGCTGGCTGCTGCTGCGGTGAAATACTGTTTTGCCGCTTCCGGGCGTTTGTATGTATATGCGGACCATGCCCGCTGAAAATTTCTTTCACCGATACGCGTGGACTGCCATGCAAGGGCGGAAGTGGCGAGGAGTGCGGTGACGAGTAAGCTGGTCAATACTGTAATGGATGTTTTTTTCATAGTGACCTCGGAAGGTTATGGCATGTAAGCCCGTGCAATTCGAAACACGTCATCGTAGGCGAATTTATCGCGGATGGCTAGGGCCATTTCCAGAGCCATGTCCATTTTGCGGCTGGTTTCAATGACGTTTCTGTCACGGATTCCTTCCAGATGGTTGGCAAGGAAGTCCGCTTCGAAATTATCTATGGCCAGAGAGATTCCTTCGGCAAAGAAGTGGGAACCGAGGTGGGGAATGAAGCGTTCAAGTTTGTCCTTGCCTTCGCGTCGGGCGAACATGACAAAGAAAAGCAGTTTGACGAGAAGCCGGTCCGTGGCGATCTTGTGATTGACCGAGAGCAGGATGTCGAGGTCCACCCCTTTGGGCTTGATGGCATCGAACATGGCGGTTGCCATCTCGAACGCCCTGACTTCACTCATGAGCGGTTGGGAAAATTTGGAATCCATGCGGACAAGGGTGATGCGTGGGTTTTCACCCGAAGCAATGGCGTAGACAGCCTGTCGCATGAGGTCTATCTTGCGTTCATAATCTTCCAGCTGGATGTCTTTTTTCACGCGGGCCAAGCGCCGGACCATATTCCGGCTCAGGGATGAGAAGGCGGTTTCCAGAAGGTGAATGATGTATGGTTCCTTGGTGTGTGCGATTTCCTCGTCGATGATGGCACGCCCTTTTTTGGTGTCCATGATCTTCTTGATCGACAGCCAGTAGGCTGCCAGCCCTTCGGTGGGCATTTCGAGGATATCGATCTCTTGCGGCTTCTCCATGTTCAGTCGGTCCCGGGGTTGACGTGGCAAACAAAAAATAACACTTTGTGCGTGATACGGCAGTATAGCCGAATTCCAAAAGAAAACAAAGACAACCGTCAGGTTGCAGAATCATATGCTCACTTACCCCCAATTTGATCCGAACATGATTTCCATTGGTCCGCTTCATCTGCGCTGGTACGGCATGATGTACGTTTTCGGCGTGGCGTCCGGCTGGCTGCTCGGAAGATACCGGGCGAGCAAGCCGTGGAACAACTGGACCAAACCGCAGATGGACGATTTCATCACTTGGGCCATTGTGGGCGTGGTGGCGGGTGGCCGGTTGGGCTACGTCTTTTTTTACAATGCAGAATATTACCTGTCGGAACCGCTCAAGATTTTTGCCGTATGGGAAGGAGGCATGTCGTTTCACGGCGGCCTGCTCGGTGTGATTCTCGCCTGCCTGCTGTTCGGGCGGGTCAGTAAAAAGAGTCTCACGGAGGTCGGTGATTTCATCGCTCCGCTTGTGCCTCCCGGACTGTTTTTCGGTCGTCTTGGCAATTTCATCAATGCCGAACTCTGGGGCCGGTATACTGACGGGCCGTGGGGCATGATCTTTCCCGGTGCCGGAACCATGCCCCGTCACCCCTCGCAGCTGTATGAAGCCGCGCTTGAAGGCGTGGTCCTGTTTGTCCTGCTCTGGTGGTATTCCTCGAAACCGCGTCCCAAGGGATGCGTCAGCGGTTTGTTCCTGTTGGGATACGGCGTTTTCCGGTTTATCGTCGAATTTGCCCGTCAGCCGGATGCTCAGCTCGGATTTGTCGCTCTTGACTGGATGTCCATGGGGCAGATTCTCTGTCTGCCCATGATCGCACTGGGGGCGTTCCTGATCTGGCGGGGGTATGCGCGCGAGAGGCTGGCCTAGCTGATTGGTCTGGAAGGGACGTGCCGGATTGGAAATACGGCAGCGCGACGTTGGCTACTGTTTCTGCGGATTCGTAGCCGGAACAAGTTCTTCCGAAACAGGCTGTCGCCACAACACCTCGTCCACTGTGACGACAAACAGCTTGTCCCAGTGTTTTCCCGTCACGAACAGGCGGCCTGATTTTTCATCATACGCAATGCCGTTGGCGACCCCGGCTTCCGGGGAAATCCGTTCTCTGAGCGGAGAGAGGTCGATCCACGCCTTCACGGTTCCCGAATTCGGGTCGATCACGGCTATGCGGTCGGTTTTCCAGATATTGGCGAGCACCATGCCGCCGACGTATTCCAGTTCGTTGAGCAGTCGGATCGGTTTGCCCCCGTCGTGGACTGTGACGGAGCCGATGCGGGCAAAGTCTTCCGGACGGTAAAAGCGCAGTCGGTTCGAGCCGGAGCTGAGGATGAAGCGACTGCCATCGTAAATAAGTCCCCAACCTTCGGTTTTTTCACTGTCCAGCCGGTAGGCGAAGCTTGTCAGGAGTTCGAGTGTGTCGAGGCTGTGAATGTAGCCGGTTCCCGAAAGCCACGTCAGCATGAAAATCTTGTTTTTGTAGAGCGTGATGCCCTCGGCAAATCGTTTTCTGTCAATTTGAACGCTGCGGACGTGACGCCCTGTGTCGGGTTCGGACATGACGAGAAAGGATTTGCCGAAGCCGCCTGACGATTCATAGAGGTGCCCGTTGAGATAGAAGAGGCCCTGTGTCGAGACATCGGTGTCATGGGGAAATTCGGCATGTATCCGGCAGGGATATGTCGGAGCCATGAGCTTTTCCTGTGCGCCGGACGCGAGGGGCAGGAGAAGGTAGAAAGCGAATGAAATGATGAAAATGAGGCGGGGTGTACGCGCTGTCATCTGAGTCTCCCTGAAATCGCAGGGCGGGATGACACATCAGGGGATGCGTCATCCCGCCACTGGGAGAAGGTCGCAGGAAACCGGGGTGTGGTCAAGGGAGGGTGATCCCGGTCATCCGGCAAAGCGGTCCGGCTAACCTTGCTTGTCCCTTTTGAGGGCTTCCAGTCCTCCAAGGGAAAATCGTGCTGCGTGATCCACAAAAGCGTCGAGATTGGTCTGTACTGGAGGACGTTTCGGCGTCAGCCTGTCGAGAACGGGCTGTGTCAGCAGATGGTCAAGCATCAGCGCCCATATGTTCGAACTGGCGTACTCCATGGTCAGCCTGTCTGTCTCCGGTCCGAGAATGTCGGCGATGATGTCCCGCAGTTCATCGGCGCGCGGCTGGATGCTGCGCTTGGCGATCATGTCCAGATTCTTGCTGGGCTTGGCCATTTCGCGCAGAAAGATGGCCCATCGCTGAGTGATTTTTTCATTGCCGCGTTCATAGATTTCTCCGGCCAGATCGCGCAGAAAACCATGCAGCCGTTTCTCCGGCGCAATGGTCGTGTCTACGCTGACCGTGTATTCCCCTTTGGGAAAGACTTCTTCAAGGACTGCCACATACAGGGCTTCCTTGCCGCCGAAGTGGTAGTTGACAGCTGCGACATTGGCTTTGGCTTTGCCACAGATGTCACGCACTGTCGCCGCATCGAAACCCTTGTCCGCGAAAACTTCTATGGCCGAGGCCAGAAGTGCATCTTTTGTGTTGACGTCCTGTTTTTCGTTCATAATGATAGTAGTTGCTTTGTTTGGATAACAGTTTGAAACATCTGTTTAAATTTAGTTTATTCCCAATGACGCTGTTAAAGTCAAGGATTATTTCCGAAGGCACGCCAGCCTTTCGGCTTTTGATTCCTGAAAAAGGAGTTTCGATATGGAAGTTGTTCTCGCTGAAACCGCTGGTTTCTGCATGGGGGTCGATCTCGCCCTGCGGCGGCTCGACAAGCTCGTGATCGCAGCCGCGGGGCAGCCGTTGTACAATCTTGGGCCGATCATCCATAACCCGCAGGTGCTCAAGAAATATGCCGAGCAAGGCGTCATTATCGTGGATGCGCCGGAGGATGTGCCGGACGGTGCCTGTGTGGTCATTCGCGCTCACGGTATCACACGTCAGGTCGAGGCTTCCCTTCGGGCACGGAATGTTGTCATCAAGGATGCCACCTGTCCCCGCGTGAAAAAGGCGCAACTGCTTATCGGCCGCCATACTCAGGACGGGCAGGAGCTGCTGCTCTACGGGGAAGAGGATCATCCCGAGGTCAAAGGGCTGGTCAGCTATGCCGGGAACGGGCATTTCGTTTTCGGTTCAGAGGAAGAACTGGACGGATACGAGCTGTCCAAAGACAAGTCATATGTCCTTGCGGCCCAGACAACGCAGGATCGCGTGTTGTTCGATGTCATGGCGAAGCGGCTGTCTGATGATCCTGAACTGGATGTGACGGTGCTTGAAACCATCTGTGATGCCACCAAGCTACGCCAGAAAGAAGCGAGCGAACTGGCGGATGAAGTGGATTTCATGATCGTGATCGGTGGTTACAATAGCGGCAATACGCGTCGTCTGGCGCAGGTGGTGGCCGAACGGGGCACACCGTGTTGCCATGTGGAAACCGTTGCGGAGCTTTCCTTGTCTGATTTGGCTCAGTATCGGAAAATCGGGGTGACTGCCGGAGCGTCCACGCCGCGGATTCTCATTGATGAAGTGCTTGACGCCCTCAAGGGATTGTAGGTAGCAGACGCCGCAGGTTCTCTGAATCAGGCAGGGACCAGGCGGTTCCGGAGATTACCGGAAGCTGACCCTGGCCCCATGCAGGACGTCCCCGCGACGTCGCATCGCCTGTGCGGGCCGCTTCAGCCGGGACAGTGGAGGGCGTCGGCTTTGCGGCAGGCGACTATTCTGGCCCTTATGGCGATGTCTGCGGCGAACATCAACCGGGAGAGAGTGTCGTTTCAACGGTGCTTTTCCACCGTGTGATTCAAGTATAGCGCAGGTTTCAGTGTTTGGTATTATATTCGTCTAAAAAAAAGTCCGGCATCATTTCCCTGTTATCTGTGTCACAACGGGGGGAAAAGAAGCGTGCTTGCCTCCCCTTGTCATGATGCTTACCTGTAGAGAACATCAATTTTAATCGACTCCTGCAAGGAGGTTTGCCATGGATATGCACAAAGCTCTTGCCGATCTGAAAAAGGAACCGGGATTCAGTGACAACGTGGGCATGATTCTGGTCCACAACGGCATCGTGCGCGGGTGGTCCCGTGCGGACCGTTCCGAAGTTACGGCCATTGAGATTTCTTCCGACCTCGATAAAATCGAAGGGATCAGAAAGGATATTGAAGCGTATGAAGGCATCTACCGTGCCGTGGCGCTTGCACGATCCGGCGCATTGAAGCCCGGTGACGACGTCCTCTATCTCATTGTCGCAGGTGATATTCGTGAGAACGTCAAGCCTGCCCTGTCCGACTTTCTTGACCGCGTGAAGGCCGAAGCCGTGACCAAACGGGAAATCTTCGCGTAGGGAAAATCATGCATAAACCACTTCTTGACGAGCATGGCCGCAAGGCCAGCTACATGCGTGTCAGTGTGACTGACCGCTGCAATCTGAGCTGTACCTATTGTGCGGGCGAGGGACAGAAGTTCATTCCGCACCCTGATATTCTGCGTTACGAGGAAATTCTCGAACTCATGGAGCTGGCAGTGAAACTCGGGGTGGAAAAAGTCCGGTTCACTGGCGGAGAACCGTTTGTCCGCAAAGGGTTTGCCGATTTCATGGTCGCAGCGGCGGGGCGCTTTCCCGATGTGGATCTGTGCGTGACCACCAACGGCGTGCTTATCGGCAAGCATGTTGAAGGATTGGCCAAAGCCGGAATCCGCAGGGTGAACATCTCTCTGGATACGCTTGACCCCGTGCGGTTCAAGTCCATCACCGGGCACGATCATTTTCATACGGTGCGCGAAAACATCGAGCGTTGCGTCGATGCGGGCATGACCGTCAAGGTCAATGCCGTTGCCATGAAAGGCGTCAACGACGATGAAATGCCGGACTTTATCGAATTTGCCCGGTCAATGCCGTTGGACATGCGTTTTATCGAGTTCATGCCGGTAGGACTTGAAACGGGCTGGGACGATTCTCTGGTCTGGGGCTGTGAAGATATTTTGAATGAAGCACGGACGCTGGCCGAGTTGACGCCTTGCACAGAAGAAGAGAAACAGCATGGTCCGGCGCGCATGTACTCCATTGAAGGCGGCAAAGGCCGTATCGGTCTGATTTCACCGTATACCAATCATTTCTGTGCAACTTGCAATCGGTTGAGGCTGACTTCGAACGGCAACCTGCGTACTTGTCTTTTTTCTGACAAGGTCTACCGCCTGAGGCCGATCCTGCGTCATCCCCGGTTGGGCATGGAAGCCATCGAGCGCGTGCTTTTGCGGGCCAGCAGGCATAAACCTATCGGGCATGACCTTCTCAAGTGTATGCCTGCCGGACAGGGGGTCTGCCAGACCCGAATGGCTTCTATCGGCGGATAGGCGGCGTTCGATTCATGCGAATTTTGATTCTCCGTTGGCTGAGCTGCTTTTATTTTTTAATATTATCCTTTTCAAATTGAGCAGGTGTCGTTACCGTTAATGGGTATGGCACCTGCTTTTTTTCAAACATCCGTTTTTTTAGGTGAGGAGTCGCTAGCATGATGAATATGTTGAGAAATCTGCGTGTTCGTCATCGTCTGCTGCTTTGGTATTCCGTCCTGTTTGTCTTGATTCTGGCGGTATCCGGAGGGGTGCTTTACAATCGCGTGCAAGGGTGGCTGGAATCCCATGTCGACACTGAGTTGCGGACTTCTGCGGACGGATTGTCCGCCATGGTCGAAACCGCAGTCAGGGTTTCCGTGCGAAATCGTCTGCGGGCCATTGCCGAAAAGAATATCGACATATTGAAACGACTTGAGCAGGAGGTCCGGGCGGGGGTACTGAGTGAAGCCAGTGCCAGAAGGGCCGCGGAAAATCTGCTGCTGAGCCAGTCGGTCGGGAAAAGCGGGTATATCTATACAATTACTGTGGACGGGGTGGTCGGTATCCATCCCAATCGTGATCTGCGGGGCCGTAACCTTTCCGGCGTCGAACCCATCCCTGAACAACTGCGCCGTCGGAGCGGTTACCTTGAATACGAGTGGGCCAATCCGGGTGAGGAGAAGACACGGCCCAAGGCGCTGTACATGGAATATTTCGCGCCATGGGACTGGATTGTTTCCGTCTCCGCCTATCGCAACGAATTTTCCGGATTGGTCGATATTGACGACTTCCGTTCCGAGCTTGGCGCATTCGGGGTCGGAAAATCCGGCTACGTGTTTGTCCTTACCGGTAAAGGGGAAGCCATTCATCATCCCTGGCTCGAAGGGGATGTCTCCGATCTGAAAACCGCAGACGGTATCCCTCTCGTCAGCAGGATGCTTGCCGATCAGAGTGGCGAGATGAAGTATATGTGGAATGATCCGGATACTGACACGCCTTATATGAAATGGGTGTATTACAGGTATATTCCGGAAATGGACTGGATTGTCGGTTCCACCAGCCGCTTTGATGAAATTTACGCGCCCCTTGCACAGTTGCAGTTTCTGTTTTTTACCACAGCCATTCTGGCTCTTCTGCTGTTGCTCCCGCTCAGTTCGTATCTCGGGGCAAACATCACCCGGCCTTTGTCCCTGCTCATGAATAAAATGCGAAAGGCCCAGCAGGGGGAATTGAACGTACGGGCCGATGTCGACGCCGGTGGCGAGATGGGCGAACTCGCTACTCATTTCAATCAGTACATGGACCGTATCGAGGAATTTCGTGACGGACTTCGGGCGGAAATCGCTGATCGGGTTCAGGCGGAATTGCGTCTTCAGCTGTACGAGAAGGTTTTTGAGAACGCGCTGGAAGGTATCTCCATTACTGACGGGGAAGGAAATATTCTGGCTGTGAATCCAGCATTTTCCGTTATTACCGGATATAGCCGGGAAGAAGTTCTGGGGCAGAATACCCGTCTTCTCAAGTCGGACAGGCATGAGGCCGATTTTTATGCCGAAATGTGGGGATCTCTCAAGGAACGGGGCGTCTGGCATGGGGAAATCTGGAATCGACGCAAGAATGGTGAGCCATATCCCGAAATCCTCAGTATCAGTGCCATTCGTGACGAAGATGGGACTGTGGTCAATTATGTTGCCGTGTTTCATGATATTTCCGATCTCAAATTGAAGGATCAGGAGCTTGAGTACCATTATTCTCATGACGCCCTGACAGAACTGCCCAACCGGACGCTTGCCATGGACCGTTTGGGGGTCGCCATTTCCCATGCCAAGCGGGAAGGTGGACGGGTAGCGGTTTTTTCCCTTGATATAGATGATTTCAAACGGGTTAATGATTCCTTGGGCCATGCCCACGGTGATCTGCTGCTTCAGGCCGTGGGCAAACGTCTGGTCGAGGCGTTTCGTGCCGATGATACGGTAGCCCGAGTGGGCGGGGATGAATTTCTTGTCTCGGTTGAGCACTGTGACGATGAGCGCGAAATCGTGGATATGGCCGAAGAGGTACTTCGTTCCTTCGAGCAGCCGTTTTTCATCAAGGAGCATGAGCTGCATGTAACGCCCAGTATCGGTGTGGCCCTGTATCCGGAGGACGGTGACGATCCCGGCGTTCTTGTCCAGAATGCTGATCTGGCCATGCATCTGTCCAAACAGCGTAGCCGGAATTCGTACAACCTGTTTACCCAAAAGATGAATGAGCGGATATCCCGCCGTATCCGTCTGGAACAGGGGATGCGGGACGCTCTCAGGGATCGTCATTTCACGGTGTATTTCCAGCCGAAGGTGGACCTCGCCACGGAAACCGTCTGCGGCATGGAGGCGTTGGTTCGCTGGGAAAAACCCGATGGCTCCATTGTCAGTCCGGCTGATTTCATTCCGCTTGCCGAGGAAACAGGTCTCATCGTTCCCCTTGGTGAGTTCGTGCTTGAGGCTTCGTGCCGTGCCATGCAGGTGCTGGACGGAATGGGATGTGCCGGTCTCAAGGTGTCGGTGAACCTTTCTCCGGAACAGTTCAGCCAGAGCGATCTGGTGGAAATGGTGGAGGCGAATCTGGAAAAGAACGGGTTGCCGCCCGCCCGTCTGGAGCTGGAGATTACGGAATCGACTCTCATGACTGATGTAGAGTCATCCATTGCCAAGCTTGATGAATTGGTGGAAAAGGGGATTTCCATTTCCATTGACGATTTCGGCACCGGGTATTCCTCGCTGTACTACCTGAAAAACTTCCCCATTGACGTGCTCAAGATAGACCAGTCCTTTGTGCGTGACATAACCACTGACGACTCTGACGCCCAGATTGTGGAAACGGTCATCCTCATGGCGCGCAACCTTGGTATCGGTGTTGTGGCCGAAGGGGTTGAAACCCGTGAACAGCTTGAGGTTCTCAAGAGGTTCAATTGCGAAAAGGTACAGGGATTCTACTACAGCAAGCCATTGCCTCTTGAGAAACTGGTTGAGTTTCTTCAGAAGAGCGAGCGGTCTTGCAGCCCATGGGATTAATCAGTTCTCATCCGGCAGGCTGTTTTTGATTTCCAGAAATTCATCAAGGTTTTCCATGAACAGGGTGACAAGGGCCGGGTCGAACATGGTTCCCTTGTTTTCCTCTATGAAGTTGAGGATGTCGCTTGTGAGCCATGCCTGCTTGTAGATCCGTTTGGAGCCGAGAGCGTCAAAGACATCCGCAAGTATGGTGATGCGTCCCGCCAGTGAAATGGCTTCACCGCTCAGGCCGTTCGGATAACCCGTTCCATCCCACCGTTCATGGTGCTCCAGAGCCACTGTCGCGGCCATTTGCATGATCGGGCGGCTGGAGCCTTTAAGTACTTCGTAACCGATGGTCGTATGTTTTTTTATCTGTTCGAATTCGTCCTTGTCGAGCTTGGACGGTTTGAGCAGGATAGCGTCGGGGATGCCTATCTTGCCGACATCATGCATCGGCGATGCCATCCGCAGGCGATTTGCCTCTTCTTCGCTCATCCCGGCATGCTTACCCAGAATATAGGAATACTCTGCTACGCGTCGCACATGGTTCGCGGTTTCCGAGGAGCGTGTTTCCACGACTTCTCCCAGAGTAAAAAGCAATTCTTTCTGCGTATCGGTAATGGTGCGGTTGAGGTCTATGTTGTCGAACGCCACGGAGATGTTTGACGAAAAGATTTCGATAAGCTCTCGATCAGCCTCTTCAAGCGGCTGTGCTCCCCTCAGGTAGATGACGTTCTCCGAGCCTCCAGACGTCTGGTAGTAGCCCACAAAGGCGTCTCCCGAGAAGAAACTATCCTGATCCCGGACAGCCTGCTCAATGTGTCTGACGGCTTCCGGATCTCTAAGAAGCGATACTTCCTGTCCCCGGTTCGGCGTGAATTTTCCAGTGGAAGCGATGACCTTGAGAGCGTCTTCATGTTTCGCTATCGCCAGTCCCGAGGATCGGGCCATGAGCGAGTCGTCTTCCAGACAGATTGTGGAAGAGAGTTGCGTCAGTACGCCTGAGGCGAAATCCCCGAGTGACTGTGATTTGAATATCGTGGGAGAGGCTGCGACGATTTGTGCCAGTCCACGCCGGTTGCGTTCGATGGTGCGGATATCCCGGTAAGAACGGATCGCCGAGGTTATCGTGGTGTAGAGCTTCTGCGATGTCAGTTCGGATTTTTCCTTGTAGTCGTTGATGTCGTACTTGAAGATGACTTCCTGCTCCGGCGCTTCACCCGGCTGGCCTGTTCGCAGGATGATGCGCGTCATCCTGTTTTTCAGTTCGTCGCGAATCCATGCGGCCATGTTCAGCCCCGCGTGCGCCGTTTCCATGACCACGTCGAGCAGGATGACGGCGATGTCGGAGTGTTTCTTCATGGCCTCCATGCCTTCCTTGGCCGAGTAGGCTGTGAGGATGTCCAGTCCACGCCCTTCGAATTCGTAATCACGCAAAACCATGTCCGTGACCTTGTGAACGAAGTCGTCGTCATCCACGACCAACAGTTTCCAGTGGGCCGTATCGGGCGAGGCTGTGATGTCCTGCGCGTCTTCGTTTTCCTCTGCAAAAACAAGTTCATCTGTGGTCATAGCTGGTCCGTGTCGTTGTTTTCCGGATTTGTATCTACGGGGAGTTGTATGGTGAAGGTAGTGCCTTCGCCGGGAGCGCTGGTGAACCGGATGGTTCCGCCCAGGGTCTGGGTAACAGTGTTGAACACGATGTGCAGTCCGAGGCCGGTGCCTCCCTTTCCTCTCTTCGTGGTATAGAATGGTTCGAAAACCTTGTCCATGATCTGGGGCGGAATGCCCATGCCGTCGTCGCTGTAGGTAAACATCAGGCTGTCGTCTTCAACCTTGCCGCTGATAGTGATGTGACCGGCTTCGTTCTCCTCGAACGCATGGGTCAGGGAGTTGACCAGCAGGTTGGTGACGATTTGCATGAACGCGCCCGGGTAGCTGAATATTGTTACGTCAGGACAGGTGTTTTCAATGGTGTGATTGGTACGTTTGTATTTGGGTCGCAGGCTGAGCAGCACTTCGTCGATGTACTCCCTCAGATTGAAGGTGCGGGGGATTTCGGAAGACTGGTCCGCTGCAACCTGCTTGAAGCTCCTGATGAGCTCGGCCGCCCTGTTCAGGTTCGTGAGGATGCTGGATGTGGATTCGGTGCCTGTGGCGATGAATTTTTCCAGATCAGAACGTTTGAGACTGCCCTCGTCGAACTTTCGGTTCAGTTTGACCATGCTCTCCTGCAAGAATGAACTTGCGGTGACGCCAATGCCCAGTGGGGTGTTTATTTCGTGCGCCACCCCTGCGACCAACCCGCCAAGGGCTGCCAGCTTTTCTGAAAGGATCAGTTCTTCCTGCATTTTGTGCAGTTCATTCAGCGAGTTTTCCAGTTCCCGCTTGGCTTCTTCAAGGTTGCGTGTGCGTTCGGATACACGGTGCTCAAGTTCTTCGTTGAGCTGCCTGAGTTCCTCTTCTGTCTTTTTCAAGGCCGTGATGTCGCGTCCTTCCGGAATGAGGAAGAGTATTTCGCCGTTTTCGTCTATGGCGGGCTTGATGGAGAAGTCCAGATTCAGCCGGCTTCCATCCGGGAGAACATGTATGGTTTCCTCACGTATGATTTCGCCTTCACTTGCCCGTTTGATAATGCTGTTGATCCAATCCTGGGTTTTGTCGTCCTGTTCCCACCAGCCAGATTGGCAGAACGGTTTGCCGACCACTTCAGTGCGTGTGAGGCTGAATATTTTCAGCGCAGAATCGTTGACCTGAACCAGAATGCCGTCGAGGTCCACGATGCCGGTGAACTGGTATGTCTGATTGAAGATGGCGCGGAACCGTTCCTCGCTGTTCTTGAGGGCCTCGTCGGCCAGCTTGCGGTTGGTGATGTCTACGGACAGGCCGAGGACTGCCACTTCTCCCGTACTGAGTGAGGTATATGGGAGCTTGGTCGTTTGGAGCCAACGGGTACTGCCGTCCCGATGATGGAACGGTTCTTCTAGAACGACCTTGGGGAAGCCTGTGTCGAGTACTTCAAGGTCTTCAGCAATCAGCCGCTGCGCTTCTGCCTGATTGTAGACGTCAGTCAGTTTCTTTCCAGTCAGCTCGTTCACCGTGAAGCCGTGGTAATCTGCCGCAGCCCGGTTGGCGAGAAGGAAGAGGCCTTCCCTGTTCGTGACATAAACCATGTCCGGAACGAGATCGATGACCTGTCGCAGGCTTTGGCGGCTGTTTTCGAGTTCTCGTGTTCGCCGCTCGATTCCGTTTTTCAGGCGGCGGTTGAAGAACAGCAGAGTCAAGGTCATCAGAGCGGCTACCAGGCCTGTCGGGAGCAGATATGGCGACCATCTCTTGAGCCATTCCACCTTGCGCTCCGAACGGGAAACATAGATGAAATCATCCAGCGGGCGTTCATTGCTCGTCAGGCCTATGTCGCGGTATACGTCCGCGATATGCTCCCAGCGGTTATGCGTCATGCTGCCGGTTTGCACCAGTTTCGGCAGGAGCAGCCCCCGCATGGCCTTGGCTTCGAATACCAGAGCGCTCCATGAACGGTTGGTGACATATTTGGAATAGATGACCCCGATGATTTCATTGGAGTGAGCCATGGCATAGTCCCACCCCTTGAGGCTCGCACGGGTGAATGCTTCGACCAGTGCCGGATCTTTTTTTGCCAGACGCTCCGATGTAAACAGGCAATCGCCGTAGAAGTCTATGCCGTATGATATGGGGCGCATGGAACTGATGGGGATTCCTGCCTGTCGTAACGCAAAGGGATGTTCGGTCTGTCGACCGACGATGGCGTCGGCGGAACCGTTGATGATGTCGCCCACGGTTGGTGGAGATGCCTCCGTCATGAAGGTCTGAGGATCGACTCCCTGTGTCTTGAGCATGCCGAGGATGGCTGGCGGGGTTGATCTGTCGATGGTGAACCGTTTGCCGCGCAGATAGGGAGGGCCGTTGATCCCGGCATCGTCTCTTGAAATGATGATGTCCGGTGAATGCTGAAAAATGGCAGCCAACACGCGGATAGGTGCGCCTTCAAAGTAGTCGAGCAGTATCTTTGGGCCGTTCACCCCGAAATCGGCGCGGCCATCGATGACTTCGGTGGTTGCATCCATTTTCGGACTGCGCTCGATAAGGGACACCTCTAGCCCTTCCTGACGGTAGAACCCTTTTTCCAATGCGGCGTAATAGCCTGCGAACTGAAATTGGTGCGGTCCGCTGAGTTGCAGTGTGATTTGGCTTTGCTGCTCGGCCGCACTGGATGACGAACACGGGACAACACCAAGTACAGCCAGAAACATGACGATGATGGTGGCGCCCAGCGCCTTTGGTAACCGGCTGGAATGTTGCGTCATGTTGCTTGCGTTTTGCGGTCCTTGTTACTTGATGCCGAGATCAGCCCTGTGATTGGGAATGCCGCCCTTGACCTTTTTGGTCTTGCGTCTGTCGAGGAGAAAGACCCGGTTCGTCAGGGACGGTTCCCGTGAAAGGATATGCTCCTTGACTGTCGTTGCCCGACGCAGGGCCAGCTCATTCAAATCATTTTCCGTGACGGTGATGCGGTCAATGATAAATTTCTCCATGACATCCGAGGGTTGCCGGTCAACCATGAACAGCGTGGTCGGGCGTATGCCCTCTTCGTCTGGTTCCTCCTTGTATGCCTGAAAGAGGATTTCCTCATATTCACCGGGTTCTATGACCATGGCGTCGACCGTGGTCTCCGACCGTTCCTTGCGGGATAGGGATTTGAACTTCTGTTGTTTGAGTTTGTTCTCGAAAATGACGGCAATCAGGCCTGCGCTGTCGGATTCCGGGTCGATAACGCCGTCCACTTCGAGTTTGAGCCTGTCCCGTTCCTTGAGCACCTTGATGGTGGTTTCGAGTTTTCTCAGTCCTGCCGCATCCAGATTATGCCGTCCGGGAGAGAAGAGCACAAAGTCCATATTCTCGCTGCCGCCGCCGAAAATGGACCCGATCAGCGAGAAGGGCGAGGCCAGCGCCTTGACGAAGAGACTGGCAATGGCTTTGAAGACGATGCCCCCGATATGGAAGTTCGGATCATCGAGCCGTCCCCGAATGGGGAGGTTCAGTTCCATGTTGCCGTCGCCGTCCTGAAGAAGGGCGAGACCGAAGGCGACAGGAACATTCGGTGCGCCGGGGCGTTTGTCCTTGGGCCCCAGCACCAGTTGTTCGACATAGAATTTATTGTCAGCCTTGAGTACCCAGTCCTCGGTGTGAAATTTGACATCCGCATACAGGCGCCCCTTTTCGATCGGGTAGGCCAGATGTTTTATGGTGTACGGAGACAGGGGAACCAGTTCCATGCCGTTCACCGCAATGAGCAGATTGGAATACATGGGGGTGATGACCGGATTGATCGCGCCGGTTACGGAGATAGGTGTGGGACCGATCTTGGCGTGAAAGTCCAGCTTCGGGCGTACGTTTTTATCCTGACGAATATCGATGAGACCAAGCCGGATGTCCGTGAATTCCGTGAAATAGGTCGGCTTGACGCTGGCGTCACGGTAGATGAGTTTTCCGTCCTTCATGGTGACGCGATTGATGGTCAGACTGTCGAAGAAAGGTTTTTCCTGTGGTGGTGCGGAGGGCTTGACCGTGTCTTCCGCCGAAGCCTTGTCATCCGTTTTCTTTTGCGTTTGCTGCGGAGCGGGTGGAATACGCAAGGCGCGGTGAATGTTGGAATACCCGTTTTCATCGAAATTGACGGAGGCCTTGGGGCTGTTAAGGTGAACTTCACCTATTTTCAGCCGGTAAGGTTCGTTGGAAAATTTGATGCCTGATACCTGAAATGCCTTGATGGCCGCCAGTTCCCCGTGGCCGTTGCTGTCCTTGAGCTGTACCGCGTTGAGCGATGAGTTGCCGGAGATGGAAAAGCGCGGCTTGTCCTTGTTCGAGAAGTCGTATGAAACATCTGCGTTGGCTGTGCCACTGGCAAACAGCAGGTCGGAAAAATCTGCGAGATAGTTGTCGAATGGGCGCAGGGCGAGGTGGTTTACCTTGAGCTTGCCGTCTGCCTTGAGGGGAGACAGGGTCGCTGTGCCGTCAAGAGCGAGTGCGCCTTTTTTTCCCCATTTCGCCTGTGCGGAATAGTTGAGCTTTTCCCCTTTTCTGGTGCTGAGTCCGTCTGCGGTCACCGTGAGGTCATGGAGTGAGATGGTGGCTGGGTGTTTGATGGATTCGTCCCGGAAGGAAAAGCTTCCGTCCGTCAGTTTCATATGCCTGATGGCGGCGGACCACTCGGCAGCGGGTGCTTTTGCCGGTGCCTGTTGTTTCGTGGGGGCTGTGGTTGGAGGCGTATCGGAAGACTGCGAGGCAAAGAGACGAACCATGTCTATCTGTCCGTCTTTTTCCTTGACCAAGCGTCCGACTGGTTCGTTCAGGCGCAGTTCACCCACGGAAACAGCCTGTTTTTGAAGGTCGAAGGAGACGTCTGAAAGTGCGAACTGTTTCAGCGTGAGGGTGGGGTCTTTGGCTTCCGGTTTGCTGATTTTTACTCCGGATAAGCTGAATGTTCCCTTGTTGACGGTCAGTTCCGGAGTCGTGCCTGTCATCCGAAAGTGGATGTCGCCGCCTGCTTGGGCAACTCCCGCATCCACATTTACGGGCAGGATCAGGTTCAGGTAGGGGGTGTGCAGGGGGAGTTTGAAATTGGAAGCGTCGACCGTTGCGTTGACACTCAGCGGGGTGATGCTCAGATTGCCCTCCGCCTTGACGACGCCTTTTGTGCCGATGCCTGCCGTGAATGTGCCCAGTTTTCCCTGTCGGTTGGTGAAGTTTGAGCATTTGAGGTTGAATCCGTTGTAGATGTGCTTGAATCCGGTCGGAACGGCCCGGTCATCCCAATCGAGGACACCGTCAGCCACTTCCACGCTCTGGATGTCGATCAGCAGGGGGGCGGATTTGTCGTCTGTCTGTACCTTGGCCCCTTCCTGAGTGATCTCCGATCCGGGGAAGTACTGTGCCCAGTTTATGCCGTTGTTTCGGCGGATAAGTTTGAAATAGGGCTTGTTCAGTTGAATTTTTTTGAGGCTCAGGGAGTGCTCGCCAAGGGAATACTTTTCCATTTCGAATTTCAATTCGTCGAGGGCGAGCACCTTGCCGTCATCGGGGACAGACAGTTCAAGGTCTGCAAGCTGTCCGCCACCGCCGATAAAGAGTTTGAGACGCTGTCCGTCAAGGCGTTCGAAATAGAGGGAAATATCTGATGTGAATTTCCCTTTGACGAGTTCAAGCGGGGTATTCACGGGCAGGTAGTCCCAGTACCGGTTCAGGTCGATTTCCACCGCGCCCAGTTCGAACTTTGTGAGCAGAGTCTTGTCGAAAGGCAGGGTTTTTCCCTTGAGGTCAATGGGGTCGCCGTTGAATACCGCGGAAAATGTCGGCTGGGTAAATTCTTTGCGTAGATCGAGAAAACTCGATGTGAACGGGACCATGAGGTCCATTTTTTCAAGCGTGTGCTTCTTGTCGTGCGGGCGGTCATTGAACACGATGGTGGCATTCGTCATTTCAAACCCGTAGAGCGCGAATGGAAAGACGTATTCGGTGTCTTCTTCTTTCTTCTCCTGCGCCTCTTCGGAGCGGGAGCCGATCAGGTCGGAGAAGGAGTACTTGCCGTCACCGAAGAAAGTGACATCAAGCTTGAGATCGCGCAGATGCAGGTAGGATATGACCGGCGCGAGTTTCCAGATGGAGGACAGACTCGGGGAGGCGTCCAACTCGCGTACAGCAACGAAACTGCCTTCCCCATTGAGTTTGTTCACGGCGAGTTCATGTACTTCAAGACGCAGGGTCAGAGGGTTGAAGTAGACTTTTTCTATGGATGTCTGACGGTTGAGTGCCGTCGTGCACTGGTCTATGATAATGGATTCGATCACTGGCGGGACAATGAAAAAACCAACGATGACATAAAGAAGGAAGGCCGTGAGTCCCCAGAATCCGAGGCGTCGGATTTTGGGGGAACCGAATGGAATCTTGTCGAGAAATACCAGCATATTCATCCTGCCGCAGGTCTGAGAGTGGATACTACTTCTTCTGAATAGCCGATTTTCTTATGCAGTTCCAGAAGGCAGATGTGATAAATAAATGAATTTTCTTCGAAAGGGGTTGTCGTCAGGATTTCTTCATGGGCCTGATGACAAAGATTTTGAACAGGGTCAGGGCCGCAAAGAAGACGATGATGAGCAGGACGCCGAGTCCGAAGGCATGGTTGAGGCTTTCCTCCACCTTGCTGCCGCTTTGGTCGACGATGCTTTCTATCAGGGTATGAAGTTCCTTCTGTTGCGTCACCAATCCGGCCAAGGCCTGATTGATGGCTGCCTCGCGTTCCTGCGAGACTTCACTCATGATGCCTTTGATGGTCTGTGCCTGCCAGACCGTCATCCCGGAAAGAATGTCGGTGATTGCCTTTTCCCGGTTATGTTCAAGATTCGCAAAAACCTGATTCACCAGTTTTGACGTTTCCTGTCCGAATTCCCGTGGCAGTTTTTCTGCGATTTCCGCGTACCTTTTGGTTATGTCGTTCATGTGTTCGGCCTGAGTGATGATCCCATCCGTTTCCGGTTGGAACATGATCTCCAGATAGGCGAGTTTGACCTGAAAATTGACCACAAGCTGCATTCTGGACATGAGATAGAAGGCACGGTCTATGGCGACTTTCATGTCCTGTGCCACCATGGTCGCCTGCTTGACGCTGGCGAACAGCCCGCCGGGAACCGTCAATTGCTGCATGGACGGCTTGAGTCCCAGTTCGCCGAACTCGGCAAATCGAATGTAGTTGATGCCAACCACCTTGGGATTCCTTTTTCGCCAGCGAAGGATTGTCTGCGCCATTTCATCCAGTTGGCTTTGAGTCATGATTTTTGCCGCGATTTCCCATATTTCGGCTTCGTTCTCTTTGATGAATTCCAGCGCAGACATTGCTTCGGGGCCGAACTTGGGGACCCAGAACTCTTCCCATACCATGCGTTTGAGAGACGTGAGCACCATGAGATCAAGCAGGGCGATGCCGGGGTATGGCCCGGAGGCGATTTCCACGTAAGAGGCGACGTCAAAAACCATCATGCGAGCGGCGGTCAGGCGTGCCTGGGGCGTGCCGATCTTTTCAAGCACGTTGGCGGCTTCAAAAATACGGGAGATGGTGGTGTCCGCATGGCTCATGACGGCTGCTTGAAGTTCCGTCGGGGTCAAGTTCGCTTTTATGGGCGTCTGTCTCGAGGAAACATTGGTGGGGACGAATGCGGATTGTGTCTTGGTCGGGCGGGATGAACCTCCGCCGACGCAGGCGGTGAGAAGCATGAAGGCGAAAAGAAGTATGGCGATTACGGGATATCTCATGGAGCTACTCGCTTTTCAGGATTTGGGTGCCATACTACCCGCCTTTTCTGAAAAGAATCAAGTTTGGTATATTTTCAATGACAGCACGCTACGTATTGTTCTCGTCATAAAAAAGGGAGCGCCCCGAAGAGCGCTCCCTGATGTTTGATGCAGTGGAATGCGAGTTTACTTGACCTTGCCGGCCTTCCAGGCCTTGAGGAGCTGGTCGTAATCCACGGTTTCGCCCTTGGGCTTTTCGTTGGCAAGCTTGGCCTTCGGAGAACCGGGCTTCTTCAGCCAGACGGATTCGTCCACGGGCTTGTTCAGCTTGGGACCGCATTCGCCGAGGATACCGGCACGCTCAAGGCGCATCAGGATCTTGTCCTGTTCCTTGGCGAGGTTGTCCATGGCGGTGGAAACGGTCACTTCACCGGCAACGGCTTCACCGATGTTCTGCCACCAGAGCTGAGCCAGCTTGGGGTAATCGGGAACGTTGGTGCCGGTGGGAGTCCATGCGACGCGAGCCGGGGAACGGTAGAATTCCACCAGGCCGCCCAGCTTGGGAGCGCGCTCAGTGAAAGACTTGTCGCGGATATCCGAATCACGGATCGGGGTGAGGCCGACGTGAGTCTTCTTCAGGGAAACGGTCTTGGCGACGCAGAACTGTGCGAACAGCCATGCGGCCTGACGGCGTTTGATCGGGGTGGACTTCAGCAGGGTCCAGGAACCGCAGTCCTGATAACCGAGCTTCTGGCCTTCTTCCCAGTAGGGACCGTGCGGGGACGGAGCCATGCGCCACTTGGGAGTACCGTCTGCGTTCACGACCGGAGTACCTTCCTTGACCATGGAGGCGGTGAAGGCGGTGTACCAGAATATCTGCTGAGCGACGTTACCCTTGGCGAGGTACGGCAGGGACTGGTAGAAGTCCATGCCCAGAGCACCCGGAGGGGCGTACTTGCGGAGCCATTCCATGTACTTACGCAGGGCGTACTTGGCAGCGGGGCCGTTGGTTGCGCCACCACGGGCAACGGAGGAACCGACAGGGCGGCAACCGTCTACGCGGATGCCCCATTCGTCGACGGGCTTGCCGTTGGGCAGACCCTTGTCACCGGCACCGGCCATGGAGAGCCATGCATCGGTGAAGCGCCAGCCGAGGTCCGGAGCTTTCTTGCCGTAATCCATGTGGCCGTAAATGGCCTTGCCGTCGATTTCTTTCACTTCGTTGGTGAAGAATTCGGCGATATCTTCGTAGGCGGACCAGTTGACAGGAACGCCGAGTTCGTAGCCGTACTTGGCCTTGAAGGCCTTTTTCAGCTCAGGTTTCTGGAACCAGTCGTAACGGAACCAGTACAGGTTCGCGAACTGTTGGTCAGGCAGCTGGTAGAGCTTGCCGTCGGGACCGGTGGTGAAGGACTTGCCCATGAAGTCATCAATGTCGAGAGTCGGCAGAGTGACGGACTTGCCTTCGCCGTTCATCCAGTCGGTCAGGTTGACTGCATGGCCGGAACGGAAGTGGGTGCCGATGAGGTCGGAGTCATTGATGTAGGCATCAAAGACGTTTTCGCCGGACTGGACCTGCACCTGCAATTTTTCGATGACGTCACCTTCCTGGATCAGGTCATGGGTGACCTTGATGCCGGTGATTTCATAGAAGGCTTTGGCGAGTACCTTGGATTCGTACTCATGAGTGGGGATGGTCTCGGAAACGACTTTGATTTCCATGCCTTTGAAGGGGGCAGCGGCTTTCATGAACCACTCCATTTCCTTCATCTGTTCCGCCTTGCTCAAAGTGGACGGCTGGAATTCGGTGTCGACCCATTTCTTCGCAGCTTTCATATCGGCCATGCCGATACTTGCCACGCCGAGGAATGCCAGAGTCAGCATTCCCGTCATCAATAGACGCCGCAACTTCATACGTACCTCCGTATGCTGATTAAAATAAATACCTCAACCTCAATAAACGTACCGTCCGTCTGTCGTCTCGGCCCCGAAGGGCTTACGTCACGCCGTTCTTAGCCCCAGCGCATGATGACGGCGAGAAAGCAGACGGATATTACCGTTGCGATCCAGACCTTGAATTCCGTCAGACCGACCCAGCACAAGTGAATGTATGCGCTGCCGAGCAGACCGATGAAGAGCCGGTCGCCGCGGGTGGTGGTCAGCGGAAGAAATCCTCTGCGTTTGACGCAGGGGGATTTGATTTCCCAGATAGTCATTCCGATGAGGATGACGACGATGGTGATGAAGAACCCGGCGGTAACCGGAGTCCATGCCATCCATTCGAGATTCATATTCGTATCCTCTCAGTTTACACGCGGCCCATGGCAAAGCCCTTGGCCAGGTGGTTGCGGACAAAGTAGATGACCAGTGCACCGGGCACGATGGTCAGAATGCCGGCTGCCGCGAGCAGGCCCCAGTCGAGACCTGTGGCGGAGACGGTGCGTGTCATGGTCGCCGCGATGGGCTTGGCTGCCGTGGTGGTCAGCGTGCGGGCGAGCAGCAGTTCGACCCAGCTGAACATGAAGCAGAAGAACGCGGTGACACCGATGCCTGCGCGGATCAGCGGGATGAAGACCCGGATGAAGAAGCGCGGGAAGGAGTACCCGTCGATAAAGGCGGTTTCATCGATCTCGCGCGGGACGCCGGACATGAAGCCTTCCAGAATCCAGACCGCAAGCGGCACGTTGAACAGGCAGTGGGACAGGGCCACCGCGATGTGCGTGTCGATGAGGTTGAATGTGGAGTAGAGCTGGAAGAAGGGCAGCAGGAAAACTGCCGGGGGAGCCATGCGGTTGGTCAGCAGCCAGAAGAATATCTGGCTGTCGCCGATGAAGTGGTAGCGCGAAAAGGCGTAGGCAGCCGGGAGCGCGGTCAGCAGCGAGATGACCGTATTGATGGTCACGTAGATGATGGAGTTGATGTATCCCGAGTACCATGAAGGATCGCCGAAGATCTTCGCATAGTTGTCAAAGGTGATGTTCGTCGGGATTATCTGGAAATTGGACATGATGTCTGCGTTGTAGCGCAGGGACATGTTCAGCATCCAGTAAATCGGCAGGAAGAGCAGGAACAGGTAAAAGACAAGCAGGACGTGTCGTTTTTTTATGGTCATGATTTATCTCCCGTACCCGCGGCTTGCAGGGCGTTGTAGAACAGCCAGCAGAACAGCAGGACAATAAGGAAGTAGATAAGCGAGAATGCGGCAGCCGGACCGAGGTCGAACTGACCGACAGCGATTTTTACAAGGTAAATGGACAGGAAGGTGGTCGAGTTGCCGGGGCCGCCGCCGGTAAGGACGAACGGTTCGGCGTAAATTAGGAACGAGTCCATGAACCTGAGCAGCAGGGCGATGGTCATGACCCCGCGCAGCTTGGGTAGCTGAATGTATTTGAAGATGGCCCACGAGGACGCGCCGTCGATCTTGGCGGCCTGATAGAAAGCCTCGGGAATGGCGCGCAGTCCGGCATAGGCGAGCAGCGCGACCAGCGGTGTCCAGTGCCAGACTTCCATGAGCATCAGGGTAATCCACGCATCCACGCCGCTTGCGGTGTGGTCGAAGGGGATGCCCGTAGCATTGATGAATGCCCCGAACAGGCCGATGTCCGGGCGGGTGAAGATGATCCAGATGGTGCCGATGACGTTCCACGGGATCAGCAGCGGCAGGGCGAGGATGACCAGACAGGCGGACGAGGTCCACCCCTTCTTGGGCATCATCAGGCCGATGCCGATGCCAAGCGGCATCTCGATCAGCAGGACCAGCATGGAGAAGCAGAGTTGCTTGAACAGCGCGTCATGCAGTCGTTCGTCCAGAAGCACCTCGCGGAACCACTCCACGCCCACGAAGAAGCGCTGGCCCGGTCCGAAGATGTCCTGCACGGAGTAGTTGACAACGGTCATGAGCGGGATGATGGCGGAGAAGGCCACGATCGCAAAGACCGGGAGAACCAGGAACCACGCCTTGTTGTTTTCCCATTTATTCATTGTCGCCCCCTGTTCTTACCAGACGCTCGTTGCTGTACAACTTGGTCTTGTCTTTGGGGAAGGTCAGCCAGCAGGTGTCTGTCGGAATTTTCCGGTTATCCTTGATTCTGGCCTTGATCTCGCTGCCGTTGAATTTGCAGGTGATGATCTTGCAATATCCCTGATCCTCGACGTTGGTGACTTCGGCCGGGACGCCGTTTTCCACGTTTTCGTCATGCACGCCCACATACATGGGGCGGATTCCGAGCTTGAGATTGCCGCCTGCGGCTTTGGCTTTGTCCGCGGTAATCTGATCCAGCGGGACGATCGCGTCACCGATTTTAGCGGACGCACCGTCCACGGTACACTCAAAGAAGTTCATGCCCGGGCTGCCTATGAAGTACCCTACAAAGGTGTGCTCGGGTTCCTCGAACAGCTCTTCGGGGGTGCCCATCTGGACGATCTCGCCTTCATACATGACCACAATCTTGTCGGCAAAGGTCATTGCCTCGACCTGATCGTGGGTGACGTAGATCATGGTGATCTTGAATTCTTTATGGATTTCCTTGAGCTTGCGCCGCAGTTCCCACTTGAGGTGCGGGTCGATGACTGTCAGCGGTTCGTCAAAGAGAATCGCCGCGACATCGCTTCGCACCAGTCCGCGCCCGAGCGAGATTTTCTGCTTGGCGTCGGCGGACAGGTTGGCCGCGCGTTTGCCCAGATCGTCGGTCAGGTCGAGGGCGTCCGCGATTTCGCGCACCCGGCTGTCCACATCCGTCTTGTTGACACCCCGGTTCCTGAGCGGGAACGCGAGATTGTCGTAAACGGTCATGGTGTCGTACAGGACCGGGAACTGGAAGACCTGCGCGATGTTGCGTTCTTCCGGCTGCATGTCGGAGACATCCACCCCGTCGTAATGGATGGAGCCGTGTGACGGCTTGAGCAGACCGGAGATGATGTTGAGCATCGTGGTCTTGCCGCAGCCCGAGGGACCGAGGAGCGCGTACGCGCCGCCGTCTTCCCATACCGTGTGAATCCGTTTGAGGGCGAAGTCGTCCTCACTGGTCGGATTCGGCCGGTAGCTGTGTTTGATTTCGTTCAGATCGATACGAGCCATGGAAACTCCCGGCTAGTCAGTGGCGGGCGAAACGCAGAGTTCGCCCGTCGTGTTGAAAATGTAGAGGTTGTCCGGGTTGACGTACACGGATACCTGATTGCCGACCTCATGGCTGTGAACACCCTCGCGTTGAACGACAAGCGTCTGCTCGCCGAACGTGAAGTGGATGAAGGTTTCGGAACCGTTGATTTCGGAGAGGGTGACCTCCCCGGTGATACAGGCGTGCTGCTCGGTGCGCTGGTGCAGGCGGAACTGGCTGGACCGCACGCCGAATATGTATTCGCCGGACGTCAGCCCCTTCATGTGGTCCGTCACAGGGAAGGACAGTGCGTCGCCCAGATGGACTTTGCCGTCGGAAACCGAGCCTTCGATGAAGTTGATGGGCGGATCGCTGAACACTTCCGCAACTTTCATGTTCGCGGGCTTCAGGAAGACTTCGGCCGTGGGGCCGACCTGAAGGACGCGACCTTCGTGCATGACAATGATGTTGCCGCCCAGCATGAGTGCTTCGGTCGGTTCCGTTGTCGTATACACGACGACGGAATCGCGTTCCTTGAAGATCTTTTGCAGTTCGTCCCGCAGTTCTTCGCGCAGCTTGTAGTCGAGGTTGACGAGTGGTTCGTCAAGCAGAAGCAGGTCCACGTCCTTGACCAGAGCGCGGGCAATAGCCGTGCGCTGCTGCTGGCCGCCGGAAAGCTCGGCAGGCAGCCGGTCGAGCATGCCCTCGATGTGGAGCATTTTCGCCGCTTTCATAACCTTCTTGTCGACTTCAGCCTTGGCTTCCCCTGCGATGATCAGGGGAGAGGCGATGTTTTCGTAAATAGTTTGGGATGGATAGTTGATGAATTGCTGGTACACCATGGCAATGCTGCGTTTCCGAACAGAGACGCCGGTCACGTCCTGACCGTCCGCTTCCAGTGTGCCCGATGTGGGCCGGTCAAGACCGGCCATGACTCTGAGGAGTGAAGTTTTGCCCGCAAGGGTTCTTCCGAGAACCACGTAACGGGAGCCTGACTCGAACTCCAGGTTGATGTCTTTCAGGTGGACTTCCTGCCCGACCAGTTTGTCAATGTTTTTAAGCTTTAGACCCATAAATGCACTCCCGGTGATCAATTCCGGTCAAAATTACCGCCAAAATGGAGCATTTGCAGTAACATGCCAGAGATTTTTTCGCAAGCGAAAATGGCTAAATACGGCTTGCCTCCGTCATTTTATGAGTGTTTGAACACATGTTATTCCGCCACATGGAGTTCGACCTCGTTGTGTTTCATTATTTCAACCAGTTCGAGTGGCGGCATCTTGTTGGTGAACATGGCGTCCACTTCTTCAATGTTGCCGAGGCGTACCATGGCGTTGCGTCCGAATTTGGTGTGGTCGGTGACCAGAAAGACGTTGCGGGAATTGTCCATGATCGAACGGGCGGCGGTCACCTCCCTGTAATCGAAGTCGAGCAGGGTGCCATCGCGGTCTACGCCGCTGATGCCGATGATGCCGAAATCCACCTTGAACTGGCGGATGAAGTCGATGGCTGCCTCGCCCACGATTCCGCAGTCTTTGTGGCGAACGAGCCCGCCTGTAACGATGACCTCTATTTCCTTGTTTCCACTAAGTATTTTTGCGACGTTCAGGCTGTTCGTGATGACGCGCAGGTGTGTGTGGTGGATGAGCGCCTTGGCGACTTCCTCGTTGGTCGTGCCGATGTTGATGAAAAGCGATGAGCGCGAAGGAATCATTTTTGCGACCAGGGTCGCAATGATCTGCTTCTCATGCAGGCAGAGGATCTTGCGGTCCGTATAGTCCATGTTCTCAGTGCTGAAGACGGGGCCGGCCCCGCCGTGATGGCGTTGCAACTGGCCCTGTTTCGACAGGATATTGATGTCGCGGCGGATGGTTTGCGGTGTTACTGAGAATTTGTCGGACAGTGCTCCTATGGATATGAAACCCTGTTCCCTGACAAGGGTGACGATCTGTTCGTGTCGCGTTCGGACTGATGCGTGTTTGACGCCTGTGTCGTCTGGGGTGTGAAAGCCTTGCGTTGGCATGGAATTTCCTAAAAGAGTCAAGAAGTTCAAAAGTGAAAAGAAAACACGCGTATTTTTTGTTCGGAAGCGAAAAAAATAATGACGGAATTGTGTAACTTTGGTATAAATTCTGCGTCTGTTCGCCATGAACGGGTTATAATTGTGTTTTTTTGTTCATATCATTTTCACTTTTTTGCTACAAGGGAAAATAAAAAATATGTTTTTCAAAAAGGGCATGGGTCCTTTTTATTCAAATACCCATGAGGGGGCGGGGTCATGAAAGTGATCCAGACGAAAGTGCTCGTGCTCGGCGGAGGAGCTACCGGAACCGGCATCGTTCGCGATCTCGCGTTGCGTGGTGTGGATTGCCTGCTGGCCGAGCGGCGCGATATCAACGCCGGTGCGTCCGGCGGCAACCACGGCCTGCTGCATAGCGGTGCGCGGTATGTCGCGTCCGACATGGAAGCGGCCGTGGAGTGTCGTGAAGAGGGGGACATTCTCAAGAAGCTCGCTCCCCAGTGTATCGAAGATACCGGCGGGCTGTTCGTGGCCGTGGAAGGTGACGACGAAGAGTATGTCGCGAATTTCGAATCCATGTGTGCGCGCAGCGCCATTCCTGCCCGCCAGCTTGATCTCGACGAGGCCCGTCGCATGGAGCCTGTACTGTCCGACAAGCTTATTTCAGCATGGGCGGTGGAGGACGGGGCGGTTGATCCGTTCATGCTTTCCCTCGACAATCTCGGCCATGCGGTTTCACTCGGTGCCAAGTATGTGTGCAACGCCAAGGTCGATGAATTCATTCTCGATAATGGCCGCATTGCCCGTGCCGTGATGGTCAACGAATATACCGGCGAGAAGTTCGCGATCGAGGCCGATATCGTGGTCAACGCCACGGGCGCATGGGCCGGGTTGGTCGCGGAAATGGCCGGGGCCAAAATCAATATTCTTTACTCGTCCGGCAGCCTGCTCGTCACGCAGGATCGCCTGACCAAGCGTGTGGTCAACCGTCTTCGCAAGGCTGCGGATGCGGATATTCTGGTACCCGGCGGTACGGTGTCCGTGCTCGGCACCACGTCCATCACCGTGGATCATCCGGACCATTGCCGTCCTACCGTGGCAGAGACCAATGCCATCATCGAGGATGCCAAGGCCATGATCCCGTGTCTTGAGACCACTCGCTACATCCGCGCTTACGCCGGTGTCCGCCCGCTGGTTCTGGCCGGCGATGGCGGCGACGCCCGCAGTGTGAGCCGGGGATTTTCCCTTATCGACCATGCCCGTGACGCGGTGGACAACTTCGTGACCATTACCGGCGGCAAGCTGACCACTTATCGTCTCATGGCGGAGCGGACCGTGGACATGGTCTGCGAAAAGATCGGCGTGACCGCACCGTGCCTGACCCGTACCGAACCCATGCCGTCCTCGTTCAAAGGAATGTGGACCGAGCCGGGACTCGGACCCCGCGCCTGGATTCAGAAGCGGGACGAGAACGACCTCATCCTGTGCGAGTGCGAAATGGTCTCGCGCAACGCCATTGATTTCATCATCAAGAACATGGACGAGTCGCGTGGCAGTTCCATGCTTCAGGCCATCGGCCTGCGAAGCCGGGTCGGCAAAGGCCCGTGCCAGGGCGGATTCTGCGGCCTGCGTGTGACCGGTCATCTCTATGATCAGGGGCACGTGCAGGGCGAACAGGGGCTTGAGGAGCTGCGGACATTTACCGAACGCCGCTGGCGCGGTTTTTCCCCGATGCTCTGGGGACTGCCCATGGTGCAGGCCGATTTGCAGGAAGCCCTCTACTGCGGTGCGCTCGACATGGAGTTGCCCGACGACGATGAAGATATGACCTGTGGAGAAGAATCATGACCACGGATAATACGATATATGATGTAATGGTCATCGGTTCCGGCTTTGCGGGCATGGCGGCTGCGGCCTTTGCCGTGAAGGCAGGCCTGAACGTGGTCCAGACCGGAGCCACCGGCGGTATTGATTTCAGCACCGGCTTCATCGACCTGATGGGCGTTCATCCCATGAGCGAGGGAAAGCGGTGGAAAAATCCGTGGCAGGCCATCGAAGCCATGCTCAAGGATCATCCGAAGCATCCCTATGGGTATCTTTCCGCTGACGAAATTCGGGAGTCTCTTGATGCGTTTACCGGCTTCTTGTCCGAAAGCGGGTTGGAGTATGTCGGGCACGATGACCGCAACCTCTGTGCATTGACGCCCGCCGGGACCGTGAAGCGGACGTATCGTCTGCCCAAATCCGCATGGAAGGGGACCGAAGCGCTTGAAAGGAAAGCCCCGACCCTGATTGTCGATTTTCACGGCCTGAAAGGGTTCAGCGCGGCGCAGCTCGCCGAGAACCGGAAAAAGACATGGCCGTCCATTTGTTCGGCGCGTGTGGCATTCCCCGGCAGTTCCGGGGAGTTGTTCCCCGAGCATATGGCCTGGGCGCTGGCTGAACCGGCCAACCGCGAGAAGCTTGCCGAAGCGGTCATGGAGCATGCCGCTGACGTAGAATACATAGGGTTCCCGGCCGTACTCGGCGTGGACCCGAAACCGGTCATGGCCCACCTTGAGGAGCTGACCGGAAAACAGATTTTCGAGATCCCGACATTGCCGCCGTCCATCGCTGGACCGCGCCTTCGTGCCGCTTTTGATCGCGGACTCCCATCCCGGGGAGTGCGTACTCTCTCCCAGAAGATGGTTACGGGTGTGCGGATTGTGGACGGCGGCAAGTTTCAATTCGATGTCGGAACGGGCGTGGCCCGGACGACCGTTACGGCCAAGGCCGCGATTCTCGCTACCGGACGTTTCTTCGGCAAGGGGCTTCAGGCCGATATGAAGACAATCACCGAGCCGGTATTCAATCTGCCGGTGACACAGCCTGAGAGCCGTGAGGCATGGCATCGGGAACAGTTCTTCGACGTTGCCGGACACCCCGTGAACACGGCTGGCATCGAGGTGGACGACCGTCTCAGGCCTTTGAACGAAGCCGGTGAAGTCGCACATGAAAACCTGTATGCGGCGGGTGCGATTTTGGCCCATCATGACTGGACACGCATGAAATGCGGAGCCGGGATTGCCATTGCCACGGCGTTCAAGGCCGTCAGAGGACTGACCGAATAGGGAGCAGCGCAACTTCAGGCAGAAGGTAGGGAGGAATGGAGTTTTACGACATTGGTTTGACTTTGGCCTTCATCGTCTTCGGGGCGGGCGTCATCCGGCGCGCGTCACACTGGTTCTGTCTCCGTTCTTCCGGTTCGTTTTCTTTTACATTTGCAGGGGCAGTACGTGCGCTGATCGCGGACGTGCTGCTCCTTTTTCGTACGTTGCGTACCAGCCCGCTGAGGTGGGCGGCGCATTGTCTCGTCTTTTTCGGTTTCATGGGACTGCTGCTCTTTCATGCCATGGACGATACCGTCACAGCGGCATTTTTTCCCAACTACGAGCCGACTCTCGATCCATGGCAGTTCCTGCGAAATCTGTTCGGGGCCATGACACTTGTGGGGCTTGTTCTCATGGTGTTGCGGCGCGTGATGCAGGAAAAACTGCGCGCCCTGACCCGTTTTCAGGACTGGGCAGCCTTGCTGGTTGTCGGCTGCATCATTCTTTCCGGCTTCCTGCTCGAAGCGTCCAAGATCATTTCGCCCGTCGTGTTTGACGACATGGTGTATGAGTATTTCGTTGCCGAAGAAGGGCGCGACCTGACAGCGCTCAAGGCGTATTGGACAAAGGAATACGGCGCGGTGTTTTCGGAAACCCTGCCTATGGATACGGATACGCTGGAGCATGGAAGGGAACTGGACGAGGAAAGTTGCGCCGACTGTCATTCCAACACGGCCTCCGCGTTTGTGTCCCGCCCGCTGTCCATGCTGCTGACTCCTCTTGCCCCGGCGCTGGATGTCAGCCGTGCCCACGAGGTGTTCTGGTATTTCCACGTCCTGTTCTGTTTCATCGCGCTGGCCGCACTGCCGTTCGGCAAGTTCTTTCATCCGATCTCAACGCCGCTCAACATGCTTGTCCGGCAGGGGCGTCGTGACGGCGGGCCAATGTCCGGCAGTGCCCGCAAAGTCGCGCTCGACGCCTGCACCCGGTGCGGGGAGTGCAGCCTGCATTGCAGTGTTGCTTCGGTCTTTTCCGTGATGGGCAACGAGAATATCCTGCCGTCCGAAAAGCTGCTGTCCCTGCGGAAACATGCCGCTGGCGAACCGCTGTCCGATCATGCGCTCAAGGCGTTTGCCGAGGGCAGCCGCATCTGCACCGAGTGCATGCGCTGCACCGATATCTGTCCGTCCGGCATCAATCTTCAGGATTTGTGGCTGAGTTCCAAGGCCGAGCTGGCCGAGGCCGCACCGGAGCCGGACCGGGCGGTGCGTGGCATGTCGCCGGACAAGTGGACAAGCTGCCTTGTCGAGGCCGAGGGCGTGAAGGATATCCTGCCGCCTGTTTCCGGTCTGGCGGACAATGCCGAATCTTTTTGGGCGTGCGTGCAGTGCACCACCTGCACCAGCGTCTGTCCGGTGGTGGCGGTGAGCGAGGATTCGACCCGTGATCTCGACCTCGCGCCCCAGCAGATAATGAACCTGCTGCGTATGGGCCTGAAGGATCAGGCCATCGGCGCGCGCATGGTCTGGAGCTGCACCACCTGCTACAAATGCCAGGAACACTGTCCCCAGAATATCCGTGTCGCCGACGTGCTGTATGAACTGCGGAACACGGCTGCGGCCCGCCTGAGGGCGGCGGACAATCCGTGCGAAGACAAGGGAGACCTCTCGTGAAGTACGCCTATTTCCCCGGCTGCAAGATTCCTCACCATCTGCCCGAATACGGTTCATCGGTCGAAGCCGTCTGCCATGCGGTCGGCATAGAGCTTACCAAGCCGGAGTTCAACTGCTGCGGCTATCCCGTGCGTCATGAAAACGAATTGGCTTCCATCTATTCCGCCATCCGGAATTTCGCCGTTGCGGAAGAGGCCGGGGTGCCCATCATGACGCCCTGCAAGTGTTGTTTCGGCAATCTGAAATACGCGCAGTCGCGTGTGGCCGAAGACGGTAAGCTGGCCGTTGTCGTGGCGACCTTGCTTGCACAGGATGGGCTGTCCATGCCCAAATCCATGCAGGTTTTTCATTTACTGAGTGTGTTAGACGAACAGGTCGGGGCCGAATTCCTCCGACGAAAGACCGCAACTCCTCTCTCGGGCGTGAAAGTGGCCTGCCATTACGGCTGTCACGCATTGCGTCCCGAGAGCGTCACCGGGTTTGACGACCCGTTGGCCCCGACCTTGTTCGAACGTGTCATCTCGGCCCTCGGTGCCGAGACAGTAGAGTGGGACCTGCGGCTCGAATGCTGCGGCTATCCGTTGCGCGGACGTGACGACGTCATTTCCGAGGCGCTCATGCGAAAGAAACTCGAAAATGCAAAGGCGGCGGGCGCGGATATCGTGGCCACGGCCTGCACTTACTGCCAGCTCCAGTTCGACCGGGAGCGGGATGCGCTGGCGTTCAACGATCCGTTGCGAAAGGCGCCGCCTGCCGTGCTGTTTACCCAGCTTATCGGCACGGCATTGGGGCTGGACGCGCAGGTCATGGGCATGGAGAAAAACCGGATTTCATGGCAGACAGCCAGTTTGTAGGCACGGCACTTTGTGCTATAGGTCTGAAAAAATAGGAGAGGATGCCGCTTCGCGGCGATGTCAGGTGATTTCGCCTCCGGCGGCTCAAGGCCGAGGGCCTTGAGAATCCCGTGTCGCCTTCGGCGAAAACTATTTTATTAGAAGAATTATCGCGCTCGCACACTCCCGCGAAGCGCACCAAAAAGCTTAGGAGATTCTCAAGAACCCTTCACGAAGGGTTCTTGAGCCGCCGGAGGCAAGCCCCCCGCAGGGGATAAGGAGATCAAGATGGCGAAATATGTCGGAGCGGTTGATTCGGGAACCACGAGCAGCCGGTTCATCATTTTTGATGAAAAGGGCCGCATCGTGGGCATGGACCAGAAGGAACACGAGCAGATTTACCCGAAACCGGGCTGGGTCGAGCATGATCCCATGGAAATCTGGCGCAATACCGAGGAAGTCATTCGCGGTGCGCTGACCAAATCCGGCATCAAGGGGTCCGAGCTCGCCGCCATCGGCATCACCAATCAGCGTGAAACCACTGTGGTCTGGGACCGCAACACCGGCAAGCCGTTCTATAATGCGATTGTCTGGCAGTGCACCCGCACCCATGAAATCTGCAAGGAACTCATTGCCGAGGGTGGGCAGGACCGTTTCCGTGAGAAGACCGGGCTGCCCATTGCCACGTATTTTTCCGGTCCCAAGATCAAGTGGATACTGGACAACGTGCCCGAGGCCCGTAGTGCCGCAGAGCGCGGCGACGCCATGTTCGGCACCATCGAGACATGGATCATCTGGTGGCTGACCGGCGGTCCGCGGGGCGGCGCGCACGTTACGGACGTGACCAACGCCAGCCGCACCATGCTCATGGACCTCCATTCACTCGAGTGGGATGAGGAAATCATGAAAATCATGGGCATTCCCGCGCAGGGACTGCCCCGGATCGTGCCGTCCTCGGACGAGGATACGTGGGGGCCGACCTCGGAAGACGGTCCGCTCGGTGCGCGTGTGCCGGTCTGTGGCGCCGTGGGTGACCAGCAGGCCGCGCTTGTGGGCCAGACCTGTTTCGCACCCGGTCAGGCAAAGAATACCTACGGCACCGGCTGCTTCCTGCTCATGCATACCGGCCATGAACCCATCCAGTCCAAGCACGGGCTTATCACGACGTTGGCCTACCAGTTCAGCGGACGCAAACCGTCATACTGTCTGGAAGGTTCCATCGCCATTGCCGGGGCGCTCGTCCAGTGGCTGCGCGACAATTTGCAGATGTTCGAGTCCGCGCCGCAGATCGAGGACCTGGCCCGCAAGGTCGAGGATACCGGCGGCATGTACATCGTGCCCGCGTTTTCCGGCCTGTACGCCCCGTACTGGCGGCCCGATGCCCGCGGCGTCATGGTCGGCCTGACCCGCTACATCAACCGCAATCACATCGCTCGTGCCGTGCTTGAAGCCACGGCGTATCAGACCATGGACATCGTCGAGGCCATGAACAAGGATTCCGGCGTGGAACTCCAGACGCTCAAGGCGGACGGCGGCATGGTCTTCAACGAACTACTTATGCAGTTCCAGTCCGATATTCTCAATGTCCCGGTGGTCAGGCCGAAAGTGGCGGAAACCACCTGTCTCGGTGCGGCCTACGCAGCGGGAATCGCTGTTGGCTTCTGGTCCGGCCGCGAGGAGCTGTACAACAACTGGGAAGAGGACAAGACGTGGCAGCCCGACATGGCCGAGGAAGTTCGCGCGGCTGGCTACAAGGGCTGGAAAAAGGCCGTTGAGAGGACGTACGACTGGGTTGATTAAGGTTTGTTTTTTGAATGAAAAAGCAGAGGCCCGAAGATTGTCTTTGGGCCTCTTTTTTTATGTTTAAAGGCAGAAAGGCGGAAAGGCAGAGATCCAGTCGCTAATGCTCCTTCCGTGTCCTGCGCGGACGGCGGTACTTTTTGGCTGGGCCGCCCCAAAAAGTACCAAAAAACTCGGCTTTTGCTTGATTTTACCGCCTTGTATCTTCGGAGCCAAGAATCTGATCAAACCGGGCCGCTCCCGAGTCCAGTCGCCGAAGACGGCTCCGGGACTCGATAGAGCCGCGGCTTCACGTTTTGTCAGCTTCTAGGCTTCGAAGATAAGGGCTAAGTGTAGGCCTTCGTGTGGATGTAAGATATGAAAGGCAAGCAGGTGAAATAGCAGAATATTAACCTTACGCTACCGCACTTGCCTCCCAGGCAGCTTGGCAGCCGAAGGCGAGGACGAGCCAATCAGACCTCATCGGTCCTAGAAGCTGACCAAACAAAGGCTGCGGCTTTTTCGAATCACGGAGCCGCTTCGGCGACTTGATTCGGGAGCAGCTTGTTTGGATCAGATTCTTGGATCGGTGAGAGTCCGGCGGGTAAATTAAGCGAAAGCCGAGTTTCTTTGGTTCTTTTCTTGGGGCGGCTCAGCCAAGAAAGAACCCCGCCGGGAGGGCATGGAGGTCGCGAAAGCGACTGGCTTTCTGCCTTTCGTCTTATGCTTTTTTTGCCTTTTGCGCGATAAAATCGCGCCTGCCTTTCAAGCGCCGCAGGCATCCCCATTATTTACCCGACAACAAACTCCCTGATCTCCCGCACCCTCTTGATGTACGCTTCCTGATAAAGCGGCCCATTCGCCGTGAATCCCTTCGCCACTTCGCTGTGAACATCACACCACTCGGCCAGCGCGGGTGAGCGCCAGATGCGGCTGTAGACCTTAATCATGTGCAGCGTCATGTGGCAGACCGGCATTTGCTGGCGTGCCGCGACCAGAAGCGGGGTGTAGTCGCGCCCGAGGTCAAGGAAAAAGCCTGCCACGGCTTCCGCGCAGAGGTAGTTCGCCCCGGAGGTGAGTTTCTCCATCATCTCGGTTTCATCAAGGCCTACGGGCTGCCAGCCGTTATTCCATTCCTGCGGGATGATTTCGTTTGCATCATATGTAATGGTTCCAGTCTTGAGGAAGTCGGCGATTTTGTCGGCCAGACGTTCGGGCATGGGGCCGATGTGCTCGATGTCGCGCTGGGCATGCAGTCCGGTGATGCGGTCGTTTGTTTCTTCCAGCTTGATTTTGAGGAACGGGCAGTGGGATTCGATGCGCTTGTCGGACTCGGCCCAGATGCCGCCGAAAACCCGGTTCATGTCGAGAATGTGAATGTCATCGAGCGCGTTTGTCCATGACTCGAAAACTTCCGGGGCATATTTGCCGAGCTCGCCCCAGCCGTCGAGATAGGAGAACGGGTCCGGTCCAAAGGCCGGAAAGTGGGAGAGCCGTGACAGAATGAGAATGGGGACGCCGGGATTGTCGGCCCGCATCTGCGCGAGCATGTCGCCGTACCGCTTGAAATAGGTGCCCGGATTGGGCTGGAACATCTTGCAGCGGCCCTGTGTCCATTCCATCATCTCCGGCTTGTCGTTGAGCGCGCGCGGGTCCATGAAAAAGACATACTTTTCCTCGTCGTTGATAAAGAGCGGCTTGTTCTCGTGGTGCAGGCTCATGACGATGAGTTCGGGCGGGGTGTCGTCATGGTTGATCGGGCAGAACTGATTTACCAGTTCCCGGCCATGGAAATAATCTCCAAGGCCCATGGCTTTGTCCACGGCGGCCAGTGACGGCGGGATGCTGCCGGGATGGCTCGGATATGTCATGGGCGAAGCCTGTACATGATACGCACAGTCGAAACCGCGTTCCTGCATGACGCGCCTGACGAAATCAGCCTGACAGTTTCCCAGAAAATTCAGCATGTTTCTCCCTTGTCGTGACAATCCGTTTTTCCCTGTTTTTTCTTATCGGCGAGTGTTGCGGAAAACCTGAGGGAAAACAAGCGGTTTACTCTTCGAAGTTCGCAGAAATCCTCTCTGGTCAGAAAAATCTACATGTAACACAAGCGTAACAGACGCCTCATCGTGCTGTAACAGCCCTTATCTAGTGTCTCCGCATCACAACTTGGTCATCTTACATTTTCATAAACCCTTTTGAGGAGATTTTTCGATGCCTAAATTCATGAAACTGCTCGTCGCCGCAGCCGCTATCATTGCGCTTGGTTCCGGCATGGCCCAGGCCCGCGATCAGGTCAAGATCGTTGGTTCCTCTACCGTGTATCCGTTTTCCAGTTACGTAGCCGAAGAGCTGGGCGCTACCACCAAGTTCAAGTCTCCGGTCGTTGAATCCACCGGTTCCGGCGGCGGTCACAAGCTTTTCGGCAACGGCGTCGGGCTCGACACCCCTGACATCACCAACTCTTCCCGCCGCATGAAGGTGAGCGAATTCGAAAAGGACCAGAAGGTCGGTATCACCGAGATCACTGAAGCCCTGATCGGCTATGACGGTATCGCCATTGCCCAGAACGCAGCCAACGCACCGTTCGCCGTGACCAAGGCCGAGCTTGCTCTGGCTGTCATGGAAATGGTCCCGGTGGGCGGCAAGCTCGTCAAGAACCCTTACAAGACGTGGAATCAGATCAACCCCAAGCTGCCCAATCGCAAAATCCTTTTCTACGGTCCGCCGACTTCTTCCGGTACCCGCGACGCCTTTGCCGAAATGGTCATCGGCAAGTTTGCCAAGAAGCACAAGGATCTCTACGCCCCGATTTCTCCCAAGGGCAAGGCCAAGAAATACGAGTCTGTCCGTCAGGACGGCGTGTACGTGCCCGCCGGTGAAAACGACAACCTCATCGTCCAGAAGCTGACCAAGGACAAGGCCGCATTTGGCATCTTCGGTTACTCCTTCCTTGAAGAGAACTCTGACCGTATCTCCGGAGCCAAGGTGGACGGCGTTTCTCCGACCCCGGATACCATCGCGGCCGGCGAATACCCGATCTCCCGCTCCCTGTACTTCTACATCAAGAAGGCACATCTCGATAAGGTTCCCGGCATGAAGGAATACGTCGAGCTGTTCATGAGCGAAAAGATGATCGGCCCCCGCGGTCTGCTGAAGCGTATCGGTCTGGTGCCGCTTGCCAACGACCTGCGTAAACAGGTTCAGAAGGACGTGCTGTCCTACAAGAACCTGACTCTGGAAGACCTGAAGCACTAAACATGTTCAACGCGAAGAGACCGGACTCCATCGAGGTCCGGTCTCTTCGCCGTTGTCAGACGGGGAACACCTGTGGAAAGCAGCAAGATATTTTTCTACCTTTTTTGCGGATTGATACCGCTCGCCGTGGTCGCCTATTTTCTGGCTACGAAGAAGACCTATTCGGTCAAGTTCGAGGGCGAAACATTTCAGTCCACACCGGGCAGCTACGGATGGTATGCCATTGTCTGTACACTGTTCCCGGCTTTGCTCGCGTCGTTTCTCGCGGCCATCCTGCAACTGGCAGGAATCGTCGAGGTGCCGGGAACGGCGCTGATCGCCACTGCCATCGCCATTGCCGCGGGCGGGTTGTGGGTCGCACTGATGACGATCAAGCCGAGCCTGCGCGCCCGTGCCATCGTGGAGCAGCTTATCGTGAAGCTGCTTTTTGTCGCGTCATTGGTCTCCATCCTGACCACGGTGGGCATCGTCCTTTCCGTGACATTCGAGGCCATCAAGTTTTTTGACATGGTCAGCCTGTGGGATTTCCTCACCGGTACGACGTGGAACCCGGATGAGGCGGTCGCGGGCAAGGATACGCAGGGCGTGTTCGGTTCCATCCCGCTGTTTGCCGGTACGTTCATGATTACAGGCATCGCCATGTTGGTGGCGGTTCCCATCGGGTTGTTTTCCGCCATCTGCATGGCCGAGTATGCGTCCCCGACATTTCGCAAGGTAGCCAAACCCGCTCTGGAGATTCTCGCGGGTATTCCTACGGTCGTGTACGGCTTCTTTGCTGCCATCACGGTCAGCCCCATGGTCGTGAGTGCGGCTGAGTTCTTCGGTGTCCAAGCGGATTTTACCAATGCGCTCGCACCGGGACTGGTCATGGGCGTCATGATCATTCCGCTGATTTCCTCGCTTTCGGACGACGTCATTACCTCGGTTCCGGGGTCCCTGCGGGAAGGCTCTCTGGCCATGGGGGCCTATCGTTCCGAGACCATCAAGACCGTGGTGCTACCAGCGGCCCTGCCCGGTATCGTTTCCGCATTCCTGCTCGCGGTTTCCCGCGCGGTCGGTGAAACCATGATTGTGGTCATGGCTGCCGGACTGCGCGCCAATCTCACATGGAACCCGCTGGAAGGCATGACCACCGTGACCGTGCGTATCGTGGACGCGTTCACCGGCGATCAGGCGTTTGACAGCCCGGAAACCCTGTCGGCCTTCGGGCTGGGGCTGGTCCTTCTGGTGGTCACCCTGATTCTCAATGTAATATCGCTGGTGGTCATCCGCCGGTTCAGACAGCAGTACGAATAAGAGGCAGGTCATATCATGCAGATTTCCATTGATCCCAAAAAACTGAAAAGGCGCGAACGCAAGGACAGGATGTTCGTATGCTATTCATACGCAGCCATCTTTCTGGCCGGGGCGTTTCTGGTCTTCTTTTTCGCCGACATCGTACGGACCGCATGGTCCGCCTTTGAACAGGCCGAACTGCGCGTCGAGCTGCATTACAATGAAGAGGCCAAGGAGATGGGCGATTATGCCCTGAGCGAGGAAATGAGTTATCTCGTCAGCCGTGGCGTGACGCGCCTCATCCCGAACCAGATGCGCGAAGACCGTTCCCTGCTTGGTACGACCCAGGAAAAGTGGGTGCTGGCGGATGCCGAGGTGGACCAGTATCTCAAGGGCAAACCCAACCGCTTGAAGAAGAAGGAACGCCAGCTTGTGGACCGGCTGCGTGCCGAAGGCCGTGCGCGCCTTGCATTCAATATCGGATTCTTTGAAAACGGCGACTCCAAGCTGCCGGAAATGGCTGGCATCTGGGCCGCTGCGGTCGGGTCCATGTACGTGCTCGTCATCACGTTCCTGTTCAGCTTTCCACTCGGGGTGGCAACGGCGATCTATCTGGAAGAGTTTGCGCCGGACAATCGGTTCATGCAGATCATCGAGGTCAACATCAACAACCTCGCAGCGATCCCGTCGATCCTGTTCGGTTTGCTCGGCCTGTCCATCTTCATCAACTTCATGGGCGTGCCGCGCTCGTCCGCATTGGCGGGCGGCCTGACGCTTTCGCTTATGACCCTGCCGGTCATCATTATCTCCACCCGTGCCTCCATTCTCGCCATTCCCGATTCCATTCGTGAAGGTGCGCTGGCTCTGGGCGCGACTCGCTGGCAGATGGTCCTGACCAATATCCTGCCGCTGTCGCTGCCCGGTATCCTGACCGGTACGATCATCGGTCTGGCCCGCGCCATCGGTGAAACGGCCCCGCTCATGATTGTCGGCATGATGGCCTATATCCCGGAAGCGCCGGACGGATTCACCAGTGCCGCCACGGTCCTGCCCGCACAGATTTATACGTGGTCGTCCGACTCCTTGCGGGCCTTCACCGAGCGTACTTCCGCAGGCATCATCGTCCTGCTCGCGGTCATGCTGCTCATGAACGGTGCGGCTATTTACCTGCGTAACAAGTATGAAACCAAATGGTAGACTTTCATCATACCTCACCTCCCAACGAAAAAGGCCCGAAGGCAGATTGCCTTCGGGCCTTTTTCAATGCGTGAATTCGGAACGCTACAGCCGGGTGTCGATGGGGATGTAGGAGCGTTCCTCGTTGCCGGTGTATATCTGGCGTGGTCGGTGGATTCTGACGATGCCGTCGGTATTGGCCTCGTTCCAGTGGGCGATCCAACCGGGCATGCGGCCGATGGCGAACATGACCGGGAACATGTTCACCGGAATGCCGAGGGCGCGCAGGATGATGCCGGAGTAGAAGTCCACGTTCGGGTAGAGTTTGCGTTCGGTGAAGTATTCGTCGTTCATGGCTACTTCGGCCAGCTCCAGTGCGATGTCGAGGAGCGGGTCGTCGTTGCCCGTGGATTCGAGCATGTCGTGGGCGGCCTTGCGTAGAATCCGGGCGCGCGGATCAAAGCTCTTGTAGATGCGGTGGCCGAAGCCCATCAGACGGCATTCCTTGCGTTTCACCTTTTCGATGTACTGGGGAATGGAGGTGCCGCCTTCGTGGATTTCCTCAAGCATGCTGACAACGCCCGCGTTGGCCCCGCCGTGCAGGCGGCCCCAGAGGGCGCAGATGCCTGCCGAGACCGAGGCGAACATGTTGGCTTCGGTGGACTGCACCATGCGTACGGTGGAGCAGGAGCAGTTCTGTTCGTGGTCCGCATGCAGCAGGAAGAACAGGGTCAGTGCCCGGACCTGCGCGTCTGTCGGTTCGAATTGCTGATACGGAATGGAGTGCATCATGTGCAGGAAATTGCGGCAGTAGGACAGATTCGGGTCCGGATAGATGAACGGCAGTCCGTGCGCCTTGCGGTAGGACCACGCAGCAATGGTGCGGACCTTGGAAATGATTTTGGCTGCGGCACGGAGGAATTCGCCCTTGCTGGTGATTTCCAGCAGGTCGGGATGGTAGCAGCCCAGCGCGTTGATGACGGCTGACAGGATGGCCATGGGGTGTCCGTTGGACGGAAAGCCTTCGAAATGATGGCGCAGGTCTTCGTGCAGCAGTTCCTGTTCACTGAGGTAGTCGCGGAATTTTTCGCGCTGGCTGCGGGTGGGCAGTTCGCCGAAGATGAGCAGGTAGGCTGTTTCGATGAATGTGCCGTGTTCCGCCAGTTGCTCGATCGGGTAGCCGCGATAACGCAGGATGCCGTTCTCTCCGTCCACAAAGGTGATGTTGCTGGAACAGGCTCCCGTGTTGCCGAAGCCGGGGTCGTACGTGATGTGTCCGGTGTCGTTTCGCAGTGAACTGATGTCAATGGCGTGTTCGTTTTCCGTACCTACGATGATGGGCAGTTCATAGGTCTGACCGTCCAGAATAAGTTTGGCGGTCTTGCCGGTGGTCTTTTCGTTTTCTTTCAGCATGTCCTTTCCTTTCAAACTCATATCAAAGCCGTGTCGTATTCATCGAGAAAGCCCCCCTGACAAAGTCGGGCGCAGAAGAATATTCGTGAATCAGGCGAACACCGATTGGTTCATTCGGCTCGGTACCGATGATTTCGACAGATATGAAATGCGGTGTGTCTTTTGCGTCTAATCATTGGAGAGCCTACCAAAAACGGGGGTTTTGTCAAATTTTGTGCATGTCCTTTTCCCGGAGAGATATCCTTTACTGTCTTTTTCAGAGGAAAACGTGTTATGAAATAAGTAGTTTTTTTTCTATCGCTCCAGTCGTACGGCTTGACAATGAAAATTATACCCCTATAGGGTATGTTGATCAAGACTGTTACTGTTTGAAGCGGAACAGAGGAAGGAAATGAAATGAAGAAAAAAACGAATACAGGATTTTCCCGCCGCAGGTTTCTCAAAACGCTTGGTATTGGGTCTGCTGCTGCGCTTGTTCCGGGCGGTGCCGTTGCCGCGCAGGAACGGGTGCCCAAGCCGTCCGGCGGTGAGCTTGCCACCTTGCTAGATCTGTCCAAATGTATTGGCTGCGGTGAGTGCGTGAGCGCATGCCGCGAGTCCAATGCGGGTAAATTCCCCGAACCGGAAAAGCCGTTTCCGCCGATGCTTCCGTCCCGGCGGGCCAAGCCAGAGGATTGGTCGGACAAGCGTGACGTTGAGGACCGGCTCACTCCGTACAACTGGCTGACTCTCCAGACTGCCGAAGTGGAGTACAACGGTACGGGATACGAGATTCACATCCCGCGTCGTTGCATGCATTGTCAGAATCCGCCGTGTGCGAACATGTGCCCTTTTGGCGCGGCCAACAAGCAGCGCAACGGCCTGACACGCATTTCCGATTCATTGTGCATGGGCGGGGCCAAATGCAGGGCTGTCTGTCCATGGCATATCCCGCAGCGGCAGTCCGGCGTCGGGCTGTATCTCGACCTCATGCCCAGACTGGCGGGCAACGGAGTCATGTATAAATGCGACCGCTGTTACCAGTTGCTCGACAAGGGGGAACTGCCTGCTTGCATTTCCGCCTGTCCCGAGGATGTCCAGACTATAGGTCCGCGCCATGAAATCGTGACGCAGGCAAAGGCTCTGGCCCGTGAGATGAACGGGTTCATTTACGGGCTTGACGAAAACGGTGGAACCAATACGATTTATGTTTCACCGGTCCCGTTTGAGCTGCTCGACAGGGCGGTTGAAAAGGGCAAGGGCAAACCGCATCTGAAAAAGGTCAAGGACGTCATGGCTGACGAAACGAATCTTGCCGCTGCGGCTCTTGTCGCGCCGATCGCCGGTGTGACTGCCGGACTGCTCGGACTTGGATCAAAGCTCTTGAAAACCGATTCCGGCGATACGGGAGGCGACCATGAAAGCTAGACCATATCCCCGCTGGATATCGCGGGCCTTCATTTTCGCCACGACCATGCTCGCCTTTACCGGCCTGCTACAGATGCCTTTGGCGAAACGGTATTACCTGACCGAACTGCCCGGTATGGCGTGGACCGGGGACTTCTTTTTTGTCCACAAGCTGCATTACATGCTAGCGGCCCTGCTGTTGTTCGTCACTGCGCTTGTTGTCATCCATTGGGTGATCGATTGGCATGATTCCCTGCGGCTGACGACGCTTGGCAGAGTCCGGGCCGGCGTTCTCGCAGGGGTGGTCATCAGCGGAGGATTGCGTGTTTACCGCAACATGCCGGACATCACCCTCGATCCCATGCTTATCGTCACGATCGAGTGGGTTCACATGACGCTGGCAGTAGCTCTGGGAGTCCTTGCGCTGATCGCGCTTGTTCGGAAATCATCGGCCTATGCCGTGAGAAAATAGCTTCATAGTATCACCTTTGAAGACAGGAGAACCGTTCAACGAGCGGTTCTCCTGTCTTTGTTTTTGGAGTAGTGGTGCTTTACCTTGTTCTCTGCTCAGTGTAGAAAAGGAACCGAACCATCACGCTTTCCAAGCGAAATACCTTTACGGAAATCATCATGAAGATCGAAAAAATAGCCTGCGTCGCCTCGAAATCATCCAAAGCCGAGGAAGGGCTTGCCTTGCTGTCAAAGCGGTATCCGCTTGTCTCGGCGGAAGAGGCGGATATTATTATCGCTCTTGGTGGTGACGGCTTCCTGCTCCAGACCATGCACGCGCATCTGGAAACCGGGACGCCCATTTACGGCATGAATCGCGGCACTGTGGGGTTTCTGCTGAATGAATACACCGTGGACGGCCTCATGGACCGCCTTGCCGCGGCCCAGAGCCACACCCTGTATCCATTGAAAATGAAAGCCGAGACACTGACGGGCGAAGAGCATGAGGCGCTGGCTTTCAACGAGGTCGCCCTGCATCGCTATTCCCAGCAGTCCGCGCATATCCGGGTATCCATCAACGGACGGCAGCGGCTGGAGAATCTGGTCTGTGACGGCATCATGGTCGCCACGCCAGCCGGAAGCACGGCATACAATCTTTCCGCCCGCGGGCCGATCATTCCCCTCGGCTCCAACGTGCTTGCGCTGACACCGGTCAGCCCGTTCCGCCCCCGGCGCTGGAACGGCGCATTGCTGCCGCATACCGCAGTCGTGGAGTTCGAAATCCTCAACCCGGAAAAGCGTCCGGTCGGAGCATCCGCCGATTCCGTGGAAGTGCGTGACGTGGTCCGGGTGACCGTGACCGAAGATACGAGCCGCCACGCCTGTATCCTGTTCGACCCTGACCACTCCCTCGAGGAACGCATCTTCAGCGAGCAGTTCGTCCATTAGCATCCGGCCCCGGGCCTTCCTTTGGGGATGCCTTTTGCTTTTTTGAAAAGTCCTCCGATTCGGTTCGGAGGACTTTTTTGTGCTATTGCTTTAAATTTATTTGACAAAGTTAAAAATATAATCTTTTATACTACTGTGGTAAAATGCTTTTTCAGGGAGAGATGGTGAATAGGTTGTTGAAAAACAAAGCACTGATTCTTGTTTCGACATTTATAGTCCTGTCCGACCTGCTGTTTATTCTGATAAACTATTATTCGGCGCTTAATGCTATTAATGTTGATACCAGAAGGTGGGCTGACGAAGCGGAGCATGTTTTTGCCCTTGCAATGGATGCTAAATCAACAAGCATGCAGCAACTGGCTTCTTTTGTCGCAAACATGCCGCAGGTTCAGAAACTTTTTCAGCAGGCAAAGAGCGTTTATGATGTTCCTCCCGTGGAAAGGGACGAGACCCGGTTGTCTTCCATTCGGTCGCAGCTTTTCGATTACGTAGAACCCAGTTGGAACAGGCTGACGTCATCGCATGACGTGCGTCAGTTGCACTTTCATTTCGGACCCGGATCAACGTCATTTCTCAGGGTGCATCGCCCGGATAAGTATGGGGATAATATGGATCAGGTCCGGTATACCGTAGCGGATGTCAACAGAATGCATGCGCCGGTCAAAGGGTTTGAAACCGGCAGGGTGTATTCCGGCATTCGTGGCGTTGTCCCCGTCAAGATCCGTGATTCAAAAGAGCGTGCTGTTCATCTTGGTGCACTGGAAGCCGGGACATCATTTACCGGGATGCTGAAGGTCCTTTCCACGGAACTGGACAGCAATATAGTGGTCCTTTTGCACAAATCGCATGTTCAGCGAAATATGTGGCCGGACTTTGTACGGAACCATTTCAAGAAAAACAGTATTGTCGGGAATTATTATATCGAAGGGAGCACATCCCCTTCCGCCTGGAATTTTCTGTCGCAGCAAGAGGTCGCTGACCTCGTTGAATCCGGTGAGGACTCAGCTTTCATGAACAGCGACAAACCGGTACAGGTCGCCGTGTTTCCGTTACGGGATTACAGGGGGATGCGCGACTGGAGCCTTCCTTCTGTCGGGGAAATCGTCATCTGGAGGGACGCAACTGAAAAATGGGAAGTCCTGCGCTCCAGTTTGATGAACAATATTTTTTATTCCTTTTTTGCTCTGATTGTCATTGAAATAATACTTATCCTCGGGTGGCGGTTTTCCCAGCGTCATCTCAAGATGGTTATAAAAAGGCAAACCAGAAAGCTGAGAAAACTGGCACGTCAGGATGGTTTGACGGGCCTGTACAATCGAAGGACGATAGAAGAGTTCCTCAAGGGGGAGACCTCCAGGGCCTCTCGCCATGGTTCCGTGTTTTCGGTCATCATGTTCGACATCGATTTTTTCAAGAACATCAACGATACATATGGGCATAATGCCGGGGATGAGGTCCTGAAAGGAGTCAGCTCATGCGCGGCGCGGCTCGTCCGGGTCACTGACAGGGTTGGTCGCTGGGGCGGTGAGGAGTTTCTGGTCGTCGTTCCCGAAACTTCCCTTGAAGAAGCTGTCGTTCTTGCTGAGCGTATAAGAAACGAAGTGGCCGCCCAGCAGTATAGGAACGCCGCGTCGGTAACCGTTAGTCTGGGAGTCGCGCAATACCAATCTGATGACTCCTATGACTTGCTTGTTCAACGAGCGGACGGGGCCCTGTATGAAGCAAAGGAGGGTGGTCGGAACAGGGTGGTTACTGCCGGTTAATTCTCCTGTGGAGCACCTTTGTCCTGTCCTCTACGGCATGGTATATGACCGGGATTTGAAATAGACTCGAACTGTTATCCCTGCATCGTGCTGATGGTTTGGCGCAGGCTGTCGGCCAGTGCATTGAGCGCCTCGATGGCGACGGTGGATTCCTGCATGGACTGCGCGGTCTTGCCTGCGATGTCATTGACGCTTTCCGAGGCTTGATGAATCTGCTCGGTGCTGGCGGCCTGTTCTTCGGCGGCGGTGGCGATGCTCTGGACCTGCATGGTCGCTTCGCCCACCTTGGTGACGATGTCCTGTAGTGATGAACCCGACTGCTCGGCCATTTGGCGGCATTCTTCCAGAGCCGTTTCGGTTTGTTCCGTGCCTTTGATATTGCTGTGCGCGCTTTGCTGGATGGCCTTGATATAGTCGCCGACTTCGTGGGTGGCGGACATGGTCTTTTCCGCGAGTTTGCGAACCTCGTCGGCTACCACGGCGAATCCGCGTCCTGCCTCGCCCGCGCGGGCGGCTTCAATGGCGGCGTTGAGCGCGAGCAAGTTGGTCTGGTCCGCGATGTCCGTGATCACGCCCATGATCGCTCCGATGCCCTTGGCGTGTTCTCCAAGCTCATCCATCCGGGCGCGCAGCCCTTGGGATTGCTCATGAACCTCACGCATCATATTGACGGATTGGTCGACCACCTTTTGCCCGGAGCGGGCGAGTTCCAGTGTCTCTTCGGTCCGCTGGGAAGTGGTGGTGGCGTTGCGGGCGACTTCGTTGACCGTGTTCCGCATCTGGTCCATGGCGGTTGATGCTTCCATGGCGCGGTCTCGTTGTTCCAGTGCTCCTTGATTTGCCGAGGATATCGTATCGGCAAGGCGGAGTGCCGCACCGGAGACTTTTTCTGCAATGTCAACGGCTTCTGACGCTGCCTGTTCAATGAGTGTGTTCTTGGATTCCACGGCCTTTTTCTGGACGCGTTCTTCGGTGAGGTCCACCCAGATGGTGATGGCCCCGATGAGCTTGCGGTCCAGATCATAGATGGGGGTCGCGACCACATGCAGGATGACGGTTGTATCGTCGAGGTCCCGTGTCAGTTCTATTTCCCAGTCGGTCTGCGTGCGTTTGTCCATGGCGATTTGTGTCAGCGTCTTGCGCTTGGCATCGTGATAAACCACCTCGTTGAGCGTCAGGCCGAGATACTTTTCCGGGACCTTGCGTTTGCCGAGAATATTGACGGCGGAATCGTTGATGTGCGTGACCTTGTTGTCGAGATCCACCACCGCGCAGGGAATGGTCACGCCGTCGAGAACGCCCCGGCTGAATCCGAGCTGTTGTTTCATTTCACGTACCATGTACTGTACCGATTTCATGGTCCGGCCTATGGCGTCGTTGGCGGGATAATCGAACGAGCAGTCGAAATGGCCTTTGCATACGTCGTCGGCAATGGACGCAAGCCGGTTGATGGGGCGCAGGAGCTGTCGGCTCATGAGCCAGATGATGACGATTGAGAGCAATACCGGCAGTGCGCCGCTGATAAAGGCGCTTTTGATGATGCGCTCGTCCACGCCTGCGAGAATGTCGTTGGTGCTGACAGTGGTGGCGATGTAGGCGTCCCAGGGTGCGAAGTAGGCCACGCGCGACTGGTACGTGCCGGTTGGTGACTTGGTGGTGAACGTTTGGGGCGATTTTTTCAGTTCCGTGTTCGTGAGTGCGGCGGAAACAACGGCCTGTGCTGCCTGTTCCTCGACCGGCGGAGTGGAGAATTTGCCGTTCGCATCGAATACGTAGGAATACCCCTTGCCGCCGATATTGACTCTGCCGATGAGTCCGGCCAGCTCGTTTGAGATGAGCGGACGCACCACTTCCATGGCACCCATGACGTTTTCATCGAAATCGCGGATGGCCTCGTAGGCCGCCAGAAATTTCCTGCCGTCGATTGTCACCACGCCGTCAAAACGCTTTCCGGCAAGCAGGTTTTTGCTGATCTGGGAGTTTTCCGGGATATACAGTCCCTGAACCGGTTTGCCGTCCCTGTCGGTGACAGTGGTTGAGATGCGGATGAACCGCTTGTTGTCGAGTTGGAGAATTGAGGTGCGGACACCGGCTGTCTGGGCCATGCCGTCAACAAGGGCCGTGGTTTCATGCAGGTACTTCGATCCGAGCTTGAAGGCGGGGATGGTGACCACCCCGGTTTTTCCGGTGGTCTGGTCAATGATGTCCATATCCACGTCATAGAGCCTTTCGAGCATGGGAAGCCCGCTGATTCCCATGATGGAACCGAATATGTTCAGGTCGGAAAGGATTTTTCTGCGGGCGAGGCGGTCCTGCATTGCCACGGTTTCGAGGAGTGTGCCGGATACGTTTTCCAGAGCGGTCAATCCGCTTTCGAAGTATTCGTTGCGGGACTGGATGGAATTGACAGCCGCCATGCTGACAATGGTGATGACGACCATGGAGATGGACGCGAGATAGAGTTTGCTTCTGAAACCGAGACTGGGCATCAGGTGCCTCCCGAATTGTTTGTTATGCGCGTGCAGTAAACGTCACATGCCCGCCTGGAATAGCGGGCATGTGTTACAATTCGGTAGAGAATCTATGTTCTTTCTGTGAATAAAAACGGGACGATGGCAAAAGAGTGCCGTCTGTCAGCGCTCATCAGCGCCTGTTTCGCCGCTTCTTTTTGGGCGGGCGGGAGTCGTTGTCGCGTCGGTCGTGCGCCGGTTTACCATGGCGTTTCTTCGGCTTGCCGCTGGACCTCCCTTCGGAGTTGTTGTTCGGCCTGCCTTCCGGTTTTCCGCCCTGTTTTCCCCGTTTGGTCGGACGGCCTCTGGTGGGCATGAGAATGCCGTGCTGACGCAGACGGGCGGCGTCGCTCTTGGCAACATAAATGGGATTGCCGTTGAGGTCGGTTTCGGCATGGAACATGGCGGCTGCGGCGGTTCCGGGCAGGGGGATGAAGCATTGCACCTGCTCCGGTTTCCATCCCTGACTGCGGAGCCAGTCGCCGAGGTCCCGCATGTCGTCGTCCGTGCAGCCGGGAAAGGCGCTCATGAGATAGGGGATGACGTACTGGCGTTTCCCGGCTTTTTTCGATTCTTTGTCAAACAGGTCGAGAAACTTTTCAAATGCCGCGAATTTGGGTTTACGCATTCCCTTGAGTACATGGTCGCTGCGGTGTTCCGGGGCGACTTTTGCCTGTCCGCCCACGAATTCACGGATGAGACAAGCCAGCGACGGCATGTCCGTGAGTGCGAGATCAATGCGCCAGCCGCTCGCCACGCGGACGTGCTTGACCGACTGAACGTCCGAGACGTTCCTGAGCAGGTTGACGAAATCCTTTTGCGTCACCTTGAAGTGCTTGCAGACCGACGGGGTCATGCAGCTTGCGCGTTTGCAGGTGGACTGGTCGCCCGCGCAGTGTGCGCCCCACATGTTCGCGCTCGGTCCGCCCACGTCGCTGATGCTGCCCTTCCATCCCTTCACTTCCGTGATCTGTTCCACTTCGTCGAGAATGGAGCCTTTGCTGCGTGACCTGATCTGCCGTCCCTGGTGCAGGGCCAGTGTACAGAACGAGCAGCCGCCCGCGCATCCGCGATGGGTGGTGACGCTTGTCTGGATCATGTCTGCCGCGGGAATGCGTTCCGTGTATGACGGGTGCGGCAGTCGTGAAAAGGGCAGTCCCGCCAGTTCGTCGAGACCGGCAGTATCAAGCAGGGGACCGGGCGGGGTGACCATGACGAGACGTCCGCCAGTGGACTGTATGGCAATGTCCCGGTTGTGATGAACCTGCTGTTCAAGGAGTGTGGTCGCCTTGATGAGCGCCTGCGGGTCTTCGAGAATTTCCTCGTGGGATGGCAGCTCCACGGTGGATGCGCCTTCGGGAATATCCTTTTGCGCTCCGGCGACGGCCAGTCCGGGAATGTTGACGAGGATGGGGCGAAGGCCCTTTATGGTGCGGTCTTCTGCCGCATCGATGGCTTCGGCAAGGGCCACGATGGAGTTTTCCGCCATGCCGTAAGTGATGGCCGTGGCCTTGCTGTCGAGCAGGATGGAGCGGCGGACCGCGTCGGTCCAGAAATCATAGTGTGACACGCGGCGGAGCGAGGCCTCAATGCCGCCGAGAATGACCGGCAGGCCCGGAAAGGCGCGCTGCACGATGTTGGTATACGGAATGCTTGCCCGGTTCGGACGGCTGCCCGCCATACCGCCGGGAGTGTAGGCATCATCACTGCGTTTCTTCCGGAACGCGGTGTAGTGCGCGAGCATGGAGTCGAGTGACCCTGCGGCCACGCCAGCAAAAAGTCGGGGACGGCCCATGCGCTCCACGTCATCGGTCCGGTCCCATCGGGGCTGTGCCGCGATGCCAGTGCGGTATCCGTGATGCACGAGCCAGCGTCCGAGCAGAGGCGCACCGAAAGACGGGTGGTCTACATATGCGTCGCCCGTGACAAGAAGGATATCGAGTTCGTCCCAGCCGAGACGGTCCATTTCCTTTCGGGACATGGGCAGGACGGTGGGTTGCTGAAGCGGCGTGCGTGTTGAATGCGTCATGAGTGAATGATGACCTTCGGTCGTTGTTTGGTCCATTAAAATTTATGCGTACCGCTGTCGGATCATCTTGAACAGGTCCGGCTTGCGGTCGTATTGGTGCACCATGTGTGCCCGTTTTCCGTTGTCGTTGAGCACGAAGCCCGCCTCATCCGTGTCCGGCTCGCCTTTGGTGGAGGCAAGGGTGAGGATGGGGCCGCAGTTGTCGTGCAGGGTCAGGCACGGAAGCGCCCCGTCATGCAGCAGGACATTGTGCACGCCCTGATCGTAACCGGCCATGCGTTCGCCTGGGGTGTACGGAACGAGCCGGTCCGTCATCGTTTTGAGGTAGTGCAGCATCCCGGCATGGTCGGCCACGGTCGTGCCGGAGCAGGATATTCTTTTCCCGGCCACCTCGGCCAGTGTCTCTTTGCCCTGATGTCCTTGAATCCAGTGGCTGTTGTATGGACAGCCGCCGAGGGTCGCGCTTGCATCTTCCAGCGTGCAGTTGATGCCGTCCGGCCATGCATGGGCGAACGGATCGTCCTGAAAGATCACGTCCCGCACATCCGTGATGAGAATGCGTTCAAACTCGGTTTCCGCACTGTACAGGTAGTCGAGATACAGGAAATAGCGCAATGCGTTGTACGGCAGGTGCGCGATTCCTTCCGGCTTGGCAAGCGGGGTGATGGTCACGGCATGCTCGGCCATGCGGTCGAGGTCGCGGGTGGTGTCGGAAACGAACAGTACGCATCGGCCCGTGAACCCGCTTCGTTCCAGTGAACTAAGAAACGGGCGCACGTCACCGTAGTGATAGCCTGCCGCCAGACCGAGAATCAGATGATCGGACACGGTCTGTTCAGGTTAACTGCGGCGTCTGCGGGGCCTGCGGCGGCGACGCGGACGTTTCTTTTCGCCGGTGCTTTCCTTTTGCGGTTCGGACTGCGGTGCCGCCTGCTTAGGCTGCTCTTGCTTCGGAGCCTGCTGCGTGCGCTCGGGCTTGGGCTGTTCCTGCTTTTTGGGTCGACGCGGACGCCCCTTGTCCTTGCTCTCGCTGCGTTCCTTGGGCTGGCCCCGGTCTTCGCGTTCCCTGCGTCCGCCACGCTCGTCCCGTCTGCCGTGTTCGCCTCGGTCATCACGGCCGCCTCGGCCACCGTTGCCGGATTTGCGGCCTGCGGGACGTTTCTTTTTCGGTTTGGCCTGACGCGGCTGTTCCGGTCGTGCTTCCGGTTCTGCCGGTTTGCCGTGCAGGGTGTTCTGGTAGATTTCGTCGAGCAGCATGGCGATCAACCCCATGGAGTCCTCTTCCTCAGCGAATTTTTTCACCAGAGGCAGGAACCGGGCCGCGCGTTCGCGCTGGAGATTGGTCAGCTTGCGGAATTTCTTTTCGAGCAGGGCGGTCAACCGTTCGTCGATGATGTTTGCCACATCTTCGTCGGTGGGGTCCTTGATCTCCTCGAACTTGATCTTGAAGCGGGAGGCGATGCGTTCCAGCTCCATCCTCTGAATGACGTCCACCATGGTGATCGCCACGCCGGATGCGCCTGCACGGCCTGTGCGGCCTGCACGGTGGACATAGGATTCCGGGTCTTCCGGCGGCTCCATCATGAAGACGTGGGAGAGTTCGGGAATGTCGATGCCGCGTGCTGCCACGTCCGTTGCCACGAGAAAGCGGAGTTTGCCTTCCTTGATGCGCGCCATGAGCTTTTCGCGCTTGTTCTGCGTGAGGTCCGAGGTCAGCCCTTCGGCGTCGAAGCCGAACTGGGAGAGCAGGGCCGCGATGAATTCAACGTTGCGTTTGGTGTTCGAGAAAATGATGGCGGACGAGGGATTTTCCAGCTCGATCAGCTTGATGAGCTTGCGTTCCTTGCCCATGGCCTGCACTTCGACAAACTGGTGGGCAATGGCCGAAACATCGGCTTCGGCGCTGGACAGGCTGAGAAATTCCGGTTTGTACATGAACTCTTCGGCCAGACGCAGAACAGACTGCGGGAATGTGGCCGAGAACATGTAGCTGCCGTCGATGCGGCGGGGCAGATAGCGTTTCACTTCCACCATGTCCGGGTAGAATCCGACGGAGAGCATTCGGTCGGCTTCGTCGAAGATGAGCACCTTGAGGTTGTCGAGGCTCAGGTTGCGGCGGACCAGATGGTCGAGGATGCGGCCCGGTGTGCCGACAACCAATTGTGCGCCGTCGCGGAATGCGTCGAGCTGCTGCTGATAGCCTACGCCGCCGTAGACCGGGACAACGTTGATGCCGTTGTCCCCGGCGAGCATGGAAGCTTCCTGAGCCACCTGCTGTGCCAGTTCGCGGGTCGGGACCATCACGAGTGCCTGACAGTGTTTTTTCTCCGGATCGAGCTTGGCGAGCAGGGGCAGCACGAAAGCGCCGGTCTTGCCGGAGCCTGTGCGCGCCTGCACCATGACGTCGCGGTCATCGAGCAGGAGCGGCAGTGCCTTTTCCTGTACGGGCATGAGCTTGTCCCAGCCTGCGCGGTCGCACGCGTCCCTGAGAGCGTCGGGGAGTTCCTCGAAAGTGAGGGTGGGCGTCGTTTCTTCGACGGTTTCTTCTGTCTGTTCCGTGGTGTTTTCGTTCACGGTTTCAGGTGTGTTTTCGTTTTCCATGATAAACCTGCAATGTATGATGTGAGTCCGGGCGGTTGTGCGTAGAATGATAAGGGCCCGAACATGAAATTCGTATTAAGGCCGTGGCACAGTATACCTTTCCTTCTGATTTGTACAATAGCCGATAGGTGACGGGAAAAAACGAAAGGCGGGGAGAGGGAAATGAAAAACTCCCACAGTCATTTTTTTCAGTTTGACCGTGGGAGTTCTGAATGTCGGAATTTTTGCCGCTAAAAGGTAATGTCGCTGGCCGGGACAACCTTGCAGAAACGGCGGTTAAGTGTCTGATTGTGGTGGGCGATGATGTCTTTTGCCGAAAGCACGCCGTTGTCATAGGTGCTGTGCCCGTCTTCGGCCAGCGTGCTCGTGTAGCCGTGGGCAAGGGCACTGCGTATGGTCGTGTCCACGCAGACTTCCGTCTGCAATCCGCAGAAAACAAGGTCGGTCGCCCCGATACCTGTCAGCTTTTCATGCAGTTGCGTGTTGCAGAAAGCGTCATAGGTGTACTTGAGCGAGATCGTGTCGCCATCCTGTGGCGCGATGTCTTCGGCGATCAACCAGCCGTGCGAGTCCTTTTCGAATTCGCTTCCCGCGCCTTCGGTCGTGTGCTGAATGTACACGACCGGGACGTCGTTTTTGCGGGCCGAGGCAATGAGTCCGGCAATGGTTTGAAGGACGCGCCGGCCCTCATGAAGAACTTCTCCGGGCGTCTCGAACATGACGCGCTGCACGTCGACGACCACAAGTGCTGTTTTCCTGGACATGCGTGTTTATCCCAAGCCCATTCCGGGTTTCATGGTTTCGCCGGTGAGGTCGACTTCATAGCCGCCGAGCGCTTTGATTTTTTCTTTTGTGCCGTCCATGCAGATGGTGTTGAGCAGCGTCATGATGCGCGGGTCTTCCATGTGCGCCGTGGGGATGACGAGGTCGTACCGTTCGTGGGCGAGCGGCACGAAATCGAGATCGAGAGCCTTGGCTGCGGCATAGATGCCCAGACCGCAGGAGGCGGCGTTGGTGAGCACGTTGACGGCCACGGCCATGTGCGTGAATTCCTCGTTTTCATACCCCTGCACATCGTTCGGGTTGATGCCTGCGACCTTGAGGTGATGGTCGAGCAGGATGCGTGTGCCCGCGCCGCGCTGGCGGTTGATGAAGGTCACGTCTTCGCGGGAGAGATCGCTGACCCCGGTGATGCCGAGCGGGTTGCCCTTGGCGACGATAAGTCCCTGATGCCGGATGGCGAGATTGATTACCGTGACGTCCATTCCGTCGAGGTATCTTTCGATGAAGGGGAAGTTGAAATCGCCGGAATCCGGGTCAAAGAGGTGTGCTCCTGCGAACATGGCGGAACCTGCCTTGAGAGCGGTCAGGCCGCCCATGCTTCCGGCGTGGCTGGAGACGAGGCGAAGGGGAGCGGACAGTCCCATGAGTTCGTTGGCGAGCAGGTCGATGGTGTTGTCGTGACTGCCGACATGCATGATGACACGGTCGAGTTCTGCTCTGGGAACGAGCAGTTCTGCCTTGAGCGTTTCGCCCTGTTCTGCGCCTTCCACGTCCTTGTCGATGTAGGCCACGGCCTGTGCCTTGGTCATGGTGGTGATCATGCCTGCACCGCGAGCCAGCGGGGCCGCGATGATTTTGTCGCCGATCCGTCCCGCGGCCAGTCGGATGGCCTCGCGCATACCGGGGCGCGACGGCGTCTTGCGGGCGAGGACGACTTCGGTTTCCTGCCGTTCCGGGGCGGGAGCGCCCATGAGCCATGATACGAGCGGAGCCAGTATTTTCTCATGGCAGACGACTGCGCTGACCGGATAACCGGGTGCGCCTATCAGGAGCCGGCCCGGATGGCCGCTGCGTTCATCGGTGACGGCAACGAGCGTCGGCTTACCCGGCATGACCGAGATGCCGTGAACCAGCACTGTGCCGATGGATTCGAAGACCCGCTTGGAGTAGTCCTTGCTGCCTGCGCTGGAACCGGCTCCGACGATAACCGCATGGTTGCCGTCCTCAAGCCCTTTCAGCACCGCGGCGCGCAGTGCGTCTTCGTTGTCCGGGATCGGTGCGGACCATGTGGCGTCAATGCCCCATGAGTCGGCGTAGGCCTTGAAAACCTGCGAATTGGATTCGATAACCTGTCCGGCCTGCGGTTCAGGCCTGTCGAGAAAATTGAGCACCTCGTCGCCGGTGGGCAGGAACACGGCCTGCACCTTTTCCTTTACTTCTATGTCATAGATGCCGGCCGAGAGCAGTGCGCCGATGTCGCACGGTTCGAGCTTGCGGTTTTGCGGAATGAGCAGTTCGGTTGCCACGATGTCTTCACCGATGCGGCGGACATGCTGCCACGGGAAGGCCGGTGCGTCGATGAGTACGGTGACTTCGTCCTTCTGGTTGATGTTTTCGATCATGATGACCGCGTTCATGCCTTCGGGGAGCGGGTTGCCGGTGTTCACGAACAGGAAATCGTCACCGTGGGCAAGGGCTGTGGGGGCGTCCTCGCGGGCCATGAACGTGGATTCGGCGCGCACGGCGATGCCGTCCATGGCTGCGGCGTGAAAAGTGGGCGAGGAATAGCGGGCAAAGATCGGGGCTGCGGTCACATGACCGGCAGCTTCATGGGTGGGAATGGTTTTCGATCCGATCAGTTTGTTGCGTTTGAGAGAGGCTTTGGCCCGTCGGACTGCTTCTTCCGGTGCTACGGTTTCAAGATATATATTTCGTTTTGTCATGATTCGTTTCCTCGAAAAATATTACTGCTGCGTCCCCGTTTCTGTGAACATTCTCGGTGCCGCTGCCGCCATTGCAAAGCGTGCTTCGAAATTGGGAAAAGGGATGTTGCGGGGGGAGGGAAGTGAAAGGATTGCCTTCACTTCCCCCGACCTCCGGAGGCAATTCCTATTCGTACTGGAATTCGCCGTTCTTGTAGATGACCACTTCTTCGCCGCCCTTGAGGGTTGCTGTGACGGTTTTCTGCTCGGTATTGACCAGATCCCAGTGCAACGCGGAATCGTTGAAGCCGAGTGCCTCTTTCTTGGCTGCATCAAGGGTGGATTGATCTCCCGCGTAGGTGTCGGAGTAGGACGCACCCACTGCGACATGGCAGTTGCCCTGTTCCCCGCCGAAGTTTTCGTCGAACAGGGTGTTCGCCATGAAGGCGCTGATCTTGGAGAAACGGCGGTCGGTAAGGGAAAATTCACCGAGACGGTTTGCGCCTTCATCAAGAGTCAGTTGTTTGGCCACGAATTCGTCACCGACCTTGGCTTCGGTCTTGACGGCGATGCCCTTTTCAAAGGTCAGCTTCACGCCCTCGACATAGTTGCCGGAGCGGAATGACGGCTGGTCGGCGTAATAGACGCCTTCGGTCCCGCGCCAGTCGGGCGAGAGGAATATCTCGAAACTCGGGATGTTGTGGCCGGAAACGCCGAGCCAGCGGCGGTCTTTGCCGGGAACCACGATAAGGTCGGTGTTTTCGGACTGCACGCGGCAATGTTCGATGTCGAGACCGTTGAGCCACGCCTTGACCTTTTCGGCTTCGTCGAAAATTTCAGCCCACTGTGCGGGCGGGTTGTCGTGGTCGAGGAAGCACGCCTTGACGATCTGTTCCTTGAACTGCTCCATGGAAAGATTCGCGGACTTGGCCAGTTCGGCAGTCGGGTAGACGCACAGGGTCCAGCCGAACTCGCCGGTCTGCTCGCGTTTTTCCATGATGTCGCGCATGAATTTGCGGGCAACGGCGGATGTGCCGATTTTTTTCGGATCAACGTTCTGAAGATGGGTCAGCGAGGCCGGTGCAATGAGTGAAATCAAACCATTCAGGCCGTTTATGAATTCCTTGTCTCCTGCCGGGATGGACGTGAGCTGGGATTCGCTTCCCTTGCCGTAGAAGGACAGTTCCATGCTTGAGGTCATGTTCTGTCTCGGAATCGGGTTCATGCCTTTTTCAATGAGCAAGTCGAACATGACTTCCGCCAGCGGCAGGGCGTCGGTGTCAAAGCGGAGCAGGATGAAATCGCCGGGTTCATAAGGCTTGGTGCGGGCTGTGGACAGTCCCCACCACAGGGTTTCTGCGTATCTTTTGAGCTCTTCGGTGGTAAACATGTATCTATCCTTATATAGGTTGGTTCGTGTTGAGACGAGGCAGGATAAACAACAAACGCACGTATCACAACCGTCTCGTTTCTTTCCTCCGGTTTTGCAAAAGCTGAAAGTGGCTCTCACGTCTTGACACGGCGCAGGCATGTATATATTTGCAACTCGTGTCCGCGTTCAAAAAAAGAGCGGATCTGTACAACATTCTGTTGCACTGATGTTTTGTCGATGATAAGGCAACTGTGCAAATGAAACAGCCCGATCTGCGGGCATCCCAAATCACTTTTTGGAGGAAAAAATGGGCTACGCTATTACTATCGACACTGACAAGTGTACTGGCGACGGCGAATGTGTTGATGTCTGTCCCGTGGAAGTCTACGAACTTCAGGACGGCAAAGCTGTTGCAGTGAACGAAGAAGAGTGTCTCGGTTGTGAGTCCTGCGTTGAGGTTTGCGAATCCGACGCTATCACCATCGAAGAGAACTAGTCTCGACTGTTCAATATGGTTTCGGGAGCAACGGGGTATCCCGCTGCTCCCGTTCCACTTTCTGGCTGTCCCGGACGGCTCAAGTGCGTAGGTCAACGCGGTTGAGCCGCCCGGAACAGCCAGTTTCATAATGACTGTCAGTCAGGTGCCGGAAAGGTCGGGGTTTTTCCTTTCTATTTTCTGCCATGCGGTTGACGGCACTGATTTCGGACTTATCTAACTGAGCACAATACCGCCACGGTTTGCGGGCGAGTATCGCGAACCTGACGAGGAGATATATAATGGCGCTTGATTTTACAGAGTATTTTGAGAGGTATGAAGCCGTCGTCGCAGACGTCGACGCTGTCTTCAGGAAGTTCGAGAAAGATACGCCTGAACTGGTCAAATGCGGCAAGGGATGCAGTGATTGCTGTCATGCCCTGTTCGACATTACGCTGGTTGAGGCCATGTACGTCAATAAGATGTTCAACGAGAAGTTCTCAGGCATGGAGCGCAGTGAAATCCTGCAACGGGCCGACAAGGCCGACAGGCAGATTCACAAGCTTAAGCGCAAGGTCTACAAGGCCAGCCAGGAAGGACGGCCTGCTTCGGAAATCCTGATGGAGGTGTCCAAGGCCCGCGTTCGATGTCCCCTGCTGGGAGACGACGATCTCTGTGCCCTGTACGAGCATCGTCCCATTACCTGCCGTCTCTACGGCGTGCCCACTTCCATCGGAGGTGAGGCTCATACCTGCAACAAGGCCGGCTTTGAAGGGGGCGTGAAGTACCCCACCGTCAACATGGATATCGTGCTCGACAAGCTGCTCGGTATCGGCAAAGACCTTCAAAAGGGTATCGGCAGCCGGTTCAGGGAGCTGGGCGACATGCTTCTGCCTCTGTCCATGGCTTTGGTCACTTCCTATGACGAGGCGTATCTCGGCGTGAAGACCGACAAGGACAAGAAGAAAACGGTCGAGGTCGAGAAAGAAGCTGCCCCGGTAGAGCTCAAGGCTCCCGGTGCACAGCCGAATCCCGAGTCTGAGGCTTGTGCCTCTTGTACAGAGAGCAAGTCCGCCTGCGCTACTTGCGACAGCAGCAAGACCATCGTGCTTGGCGGTACGGACGAGGACTAGTCCATGACTGATAATATTAATTACGAAGGCCTCTCCGACGAGGATATCGAGTCTCGCAAGAAGTACATGTACGAAAAAATGTCCAAGCGGCGGCGCAAGTTCGTTGACCGCATGGGCTATGAAAACTGGGACCCGTTCGCAGCTCCGTTCGATCCTATTGATATCCGCAAGGATATGAGTGGGTATACCTCGGATCAGCTGTCTCAGATTTTTGTGCGACAGACTGGCAAGCACAAGAATCAGGAATATATCGACGCGGTCAACGAGTTCAACGTCATGCTGGTGATGAACTTCGAAAAAGTTCGTCCGGTATTTGAGTATTGCCTCTGGTACTCGGAACATTTGAAAAAACACGGCATCGACAAGCCGTAGAACAAGGATAGGACGCCATGGAACATTTTGATAATCTCGACGACTATATCGCCGACCTCAAGAGCAAGTTGCAGGACAATCCCCAGTGCGGCAACTCCCACTACAATCTGGGTGTGGCCTACCTGTCCCGCCGTGATTTCGTGGAAGCCGAACAGGAATTCCTCGAAGCGGTTGCCAACTCTCCGAAGATGGCGGAAGCCTATGTTCAGCTTGGCGGTATCGCCATGCAGAGCGGTGATCTGGAGAGCTGCCTGAACTACAATATTCAGGCTACTCAGCAGCGTCCGTTTTTCGCTGTGCCGTGGGGCAATATCGGTTTCATCAAGTTGCAGCAGGGCGACACCGACAAGGCCGAGCAGGCACTCAAGAAAGCTCTCAAGTATGATCCCGAGTTCCTTCAGGCCAAGGCAACCATGTCCAGCCTTCGCATCACCACCGGTGACTATGAGGAAGCGGACAAACTGCTCAAGGATATTCTCGACAAGGCTCCGAACTTCGGTCCCGCATGGAACAACAAGGCCATCATCGACGCACACAACGAGCAGTGGGCCGACGCAAAGGTCTGCATCGAGAAGGCCAAAGAGTTCGGCTTTGACGTTCAGGAAGAGCTGGAAAAGGAAATTCTCGAAAATAACTAGGAATTATTCCTATTGCCTTTGAGGCAGACATGATTATTATGAAGGGGACCGCCTGTGAGGTGGTCCCCTTTTTCGTTTTTTGAAAATCAGGATTTGATTACGGTTTTTGGCGGTACTGGCTTTGAGTAGCTTCTTTGCAAGTCTTTATGCTCAAGCCGTCCTGACGCGAACGCAGATACTCGCCGAAGGCGCACCAAAAAGTTTAGGAGATTCTCAAGAACCCTTTCAAAAGGGGGCTTGAGCCGCCGGAGGCAACCTCCCTGCCGGGGCTGTCGAAGGCTCTAGCAAGCACAACATCGACCACTGGAGTTCATATGTCTCGATTTCGTCGTGTAAAGAAGGATGTCCGTGCCATATTGTCTGCCCCTGACTGGCAGTCTCGTCTGTCCGAACTGGAAGCGTGGCCTCCGGGCGAGGTGGTGCCTCCGTTGTTTTCCCTGCGCCTGGACAGGGATGAGAATGTGCGTTGGCGTTCTGTCACCGCCTTTGGGCTGACCGCCGGACGCATGGCCGCCGCATCCATGGAAAAGGCCCGCGTACTTATGCGTACATGCATGTGGCACATGAACGAGGAGTCCGGAAACCTTGGCTGGGGAATTCCGCATTTCATGGCCGAGGCCATGGTCAATGACGAGCGAATTGCCAAGGAGTTCCACAAGATTCTTGCTTCCTATATTTTTTGCGATGAGGCGTGTGACGGCAACTTCCTCGATCATGTGGAGTTGCGCCGGGATGTGTTCTGGGGATTGGCGCGTCTGGCTGAGAGCCGCCCGGAACTGGTAGCGCATGGCGAACGATTTCTCATTGTCGCGCTGGATGAGGAGGACCCGTACAATCGCGCCTATGCCGCACGTACGCTCGGCCTGATCGATGCTGTCGAGGCTCGGGAGAAGATCGAGTCCATTCAAGACGACGCCACGGAAATCCGCACCTTCAGGGACGGAGATGTTGTTGATGTCACGGTAGGGCAGTTGGCTGGCGAGGCGCTCGCGGCCCTTGGTTGATTGCCGGATGAAACACGACAGGTTCGTTTTGCAATGCGTGACAGAGGCGATCTTTGGTGGGAATGAATATTATTATTCAAACTATTTCGGGCGGTTCAATGTTAAGCGGTGGTTTTTGAAGCAATGCTTTTGTGTGGCCCAATCAGTAGGCATTTGTCGAGAAAATGGCTTTCTGGCGGGCTTTGTCGGCTGGTCGGAGCCTCTGCGCTCATGCGCGGAGATTGTTTGGCAGCAAAAAAAGTGAAAAAAAATGAAAAAAGTCGTTGACAGGAAAGGGGGTCATCGCTAGGTTGCATCTCGCTTCAACGAGAAGGCGCGTAGCTCAGGGGGAGAGCATTTGCTTGACGTGCAAAGGGTCGTGGGTTCAAATCCCTCCGCGCCTACCAGAAATCCCCGGAAGGGAGGCCACAAGTGGTCTCCCTTTCATTTTTTTTATACCCCGGTGGTTCCGGGAAAGGAGCTGAGAGAGTGCAGATTGAAGTCTCCGGCAAGCAGGTTGAATTGGCCGACGGCGCTTTGTGTGCCGATGCCCTGAAGGAGGGCCTGTCCAAGAAACAGTTCAAGAAGGTTGTCACTGCCAAGTGCGGCGAGACTATGCTTGATCTTACTGCCGCTGTTCCGCAGACCTGTACCACTCTCGAGCCCGTCTTCGCTGATAGCGAAGAGGGGCTGGACGTTATCCGTCACTCCACTGCTCACCTCATGGCCGAGGCTGTGAAAAAGCTGTTCCCTACCGCCAAGGTCACCATCGGTCCTTCCATCAAGGACGGGTTCTACTACGATTTCGACTACGAGCGTCCCTTTACCCCGGAAGACCTTGAGGCCATCGAAAAGGAAATGCTTTCCTCTGTCGGTGCCAACAAGGAGTTCTCCTGTCGCACCGTGAGTGCTGACGAGGCCCGGAAGTTCTTTGCCGACATGGGCGAGGGCTACAAGGGTGAGCTGATCGACGATCTCGGAGCGGACGAATACTCCATTTACACGCATGGCGATTTCGCTGACTTGTGCCGTGGCCCGCATGTGGCCCGCACCGGCATGCTCAAGGCCTTCAAGCTGCTCTCCGTTGCAGGTGCCTACTGGCGCGGCGACGAGAAGAACAAGCAGCTTCAGCGCATCTACGGGACCGCATGGCAGGATCCCAAGGCTTTGAAGAAGCACCTGAATCGTCTGGAAGAGGCCAAGAAGCGCGATCACCGCAAGCTCGGTACGCAGCTTGACCTGTTCTCCACTCACGAAGATGTGGGCGGCGGCATGATTCTCTGGCATCCCAAGGGCGGGCTGGTTCGGGCCATCCTCGAAGACTGGGAACGCAAGGAACACCTCAAGCGCGGCTACCAGATCGTGCAGGGTCCGCTTATCCTCAAGCGTGAACTGTGGGAGAAGTCCGGCCACTACGACAACTACCGTGAAAACATGTACTTCACGGAGATCGATGAGCAGGCATACGGCATCAAGCCCATGAACTGCCTGTCGCATATGCTGATCTACAAGCGCAAGATCATGAGCTACCGTGAACTGCCGCAGCGCTATTTCGAGCTGGGCGTGGTTCACCGTCATGAAAAGTCTGGCGTGCTGCACGGGCTGATGCGTGTGCGTTCCTTCACCCAGGATGATGCACACCTTATCTGCCGCAAGGATCAGTTGCAGGACGAAATCGTCGGTGTCTTCAATTTCGTCAAGGACATCATGGATATGTTCGGCTTCGAGTTCGATGCTGAAATCTCCACCCGTCCCGAGAAATCCGTGGGTACCGATGAGGACTGGGAGCTTGCCACTGCCGCGCTGACCGAGGCGCTGGAATCCACCGGCAAGGAATACACCATTAACGAGGGGGACGGCGCTTTTTACGGTCCCAAGATCGACATTATTCTCAAGGATTCCCTGGAACGCCGTTGGCAGTGCGCCACGATCCAGTGCGATTTTACCTTGCCAGAGCGCTTTGACTTGGTATATGTGGGCGAGGACGGTGAACGCCATCGCCCGGTCATGCTGCATCGGGTCATCCTCGGTTCCATCGAGAGATTCATTGGTGTACTCATCGAACATTTCGCCGGGGCTTTGCCTGTTTGGCTGGCTCCGGTTCAGGCGCGTCTGTTGAATGTGACGGATGCACAACTTGATTTTATGAAGGAGGCCGAGTCCTTCCTCGCGAGCAAGGGAATCCGTGTTGAGGCGGATGTTCGCAATGAAAAGCTCGGCTACAAGGTGCGGGAAGCTCAAGTCGAGAAGGTCCCGTACATGCTGGTAATCGGTGATAAAGAGGTTGAGGCCGGGTGCGTCAATATTCGTTCTCGTGACGGAGAAGACCCTGGCTTGATGACACTGGAGGAGGCTGCGCAGCTCATTTTGGATGCTGCTCAAGAGCCTTTCAAACGCGGAGGAATGAGCTATAGCTTTTCGGGGTAAATATCGTCGCGACCAGAGGAAGGAAGACCTGGTCAGGCGTAACGAACGGATTCGCATCCCCAAGGTGCGTGTGGTTGATGAGGACGGCGAACAGCTGGGCGTTCTTGACACTCGCGATGCGCTTGAGCGCGCTCGTGAAAAAGGACTTGACCTCGTCGAGGTCGCACCGAATGCCGATCCGCCGGTCTGTAAGATCATGGATTACGGAAAGTTCAAGTTCCAGCAGAAGAAAAAATTGCAGGAAGCCAAGAAGAAACAGACCGTCATCAAGATCAAGGAAGTCAAATTCCGGCCGAAGACCGATGAGCACGATTACCAGACGAAGCTCAAGAAAATTATCAAGTTCCTCGGTGGAGGCGATCGCTGCAAAGTGACCGTGTTCTTCCGCGGACGCGAAATCGTCCACAAGGACCGCGGGCTGATGATGCTCGAACGTGTCGTGGAGGATACGCAGGATCTCGCTAAAGTTGAGAGCAGGCCCATGTCAGAGGGACGGACGATGACAATGATGCTTGCTCCCGTTAAAAAATAGTCAATACTCTTTTGGGGCTCGATCCCCATATTAAGGAGGCTACTATGCCGAAGATCAAAACTCGTCGCGCAGCTGCCAAGCGGTTCTCCAAGACCGCATCCGGCAAGTTCAAGCGCCGTAGAAAGAACCTCAGGCACATCCTGACCAAGAAGAACGCCAAGCGCAAACGTCGCCTGGGCCAGTCCACCACCGTGGACAGCACCAATATGAAGGCCGTTCGTCGTCAGCTGCCCAACGGCTAATACCTCCGTTCTACAGGCCTGCTGGCTGCGTCCAAGGCGAAATCGGATGGTCCGGTTTCACACGTTACGCCAGCCTCGCCTCGGATTGGAAGTTCGTCGTTACTACATTAACCTATAGAATCTTGCCTCGCTGGGGGAATCCGTCCGGCCCGGGAGGTAATTAAAGATGGAGGTTTTACCATGAGAGTAAAACGTGGAGTCGCCGCCAAGAGGCGTCACAAAAAGTATCTGAAAATGGCCAAGGGTTACCGCGGAGCCGGTAGCCGCCTGTACCGCACCGCTCGTGAGCGCGTCGAGAAGGCTCTTTGCAATGCCTACCGCGACCGCAAGAAGAAGAAACGCGAGTTCAGGAAACTGTGGATCATGCGTATCAACGCCGCTGCCCGCATCAATGGTCTCTCTTATAGCCGCCTGATGAATGGCCTCAAGCTGGCCGGCATCGAGCTGAACCGCAAAGTCCTCGCCGACATGGCCGTACGCAACCCCGAAGTGTTCGCCAAGGTCGCCGAGGCCGCGAAAGCCAAGTTGAGCTAACTATCGTGAGTAATGAACTCAAGTCCTTCTTGGAAGGACTCGACGGCCTGGCCCAGGATTGCGAATCTCGCAAGGGCCAGGCCTGTTCGTTGAAGGAACTGGACGATCTTCGTATCGAATTTCTCGGTCGCAAGGGCAAACTCGCGCAGGCCATGGGCCAGCTCGGCAAGCTCGACAAGACCGACAAGCCCGAAGGCGGGAAGAAGGCCAACGAGATCAAGCAGCGTATCACCGCGCTGATTGATTCCTGGGAAGCCGATCTGAACGCTGCCGAGGCAAGCAAGGCCATGAGCCAGTTCGATCCGTCCATGCCGGGGCGCAAGCCTTGGGCCGGTTCTCTGCATCCTGTGACACTGGTCATGGACGAAGTCTGTAACGTGCTCACCGGACTCGGTTTCGAGCACGCATCCGGACCCGAAGTGGAGAACGATTGGCACAACTTCGAAGCCCTTAATATTCCGCCCGAGCATCCGGCCCGCGACATGCAGGACACCCTGTACGTCTCGGACAACATCGTGCTGCGTACCCATACTTCGGGTATGCAGATTCGATCCATGCTCAAGCAGGAGCCTCCGGTGGCTGTCATTTGTCCCGGTAAGGTGTACCGCCGTGATTCCGACTTGACCCACACCCCCATGTTCCACCAGATCGAGGGGCTGTTGGTCGACAAGAACGTATCCATGGCTGACCTGCGCGGAACCCTGACCGTGTTCGTGCGGCAGATTTTCGGTGCCAAGACCGATGTCCGTTTCCGCCCGAGCTTCTTTCCCTTTACCGAGCCGAGCGCAGAGGTCGATATCTCCTGCGTCATGTGCGGCGGCAAGGGCGAGACCGGCGGCAAGACCTGCCGTGTCTGCAAAGGCACCGGCTGGGTCGAGATTCTGGGTTGCGGCATGGTTGATCCCAACGTTTTCAAATCCGTTGGCTACGATCCCGAAGTCTACACCGGCTTCGCTTTCGGCCTCGGTATCGAGCGCATCGCCATGCTCAAGTACAACATCGGCGACCTGCGTATGTTCTTTGAAAACGACGTCCGCTTTCTCGAACAGTTTGCATAGATAGAGTGCGGTCCGGAGTCTCCTGTATCAGGGGATTTCGCGGCCGCTTTTTTCATAACTTTTCATCGCTTACGGTAGTGCAATGTTAGTCAGCTTAAATTGGTTGCGTGAGTTTGTTCCCTACGAGGGCGACATTCAGGTGCTTGGTGACAAGCTCACCATGCTCGGCCTTGAACTCGAAGGCATCGATGATCCTTTCGAAAATATCAAGGACATCGTTGTCGGTCATGTCGTGGAGTGCGAAAAGCACCCTGAAGCCGAAAAACTTTCGGTCTGCACCGTTGACGTGGGCGGTCCCGAGACCCTGACCATCGTCTGCGGCGCTCCGAATGTGGGCAAGGGCCAGAAGGTTCCTGTCGCCACGGTCGGCACCGTCATGCCCGAGGGCATGAAAATCAAGAAGGCCAAGCTGCGCGGCATCAAGTCGTTCGGCATGATCTGTTCTGAACGTGAACTCGGTTTTTCCGAAGATCATGACGGCATCTGGGTCCTTGATGATTCCTTCAAGGTCGGTGACAAGCTCGTCGACGCATTGAATCTGGAACGCACCGTATTTGATTTCGACATCACGCCCAACCGCGCTGACTGTCTGTCCATCCTCGGTTTCGCACGCGAGACCGCGCTGGCATTCGACCTGCCGTTGACCATGCCGAAGCTGGACCTCGTCGAAGCGGGCGGCAACGTCAACGATGAAATCAAAATTCTTATCGACGACCCGGAGCTCTGTCCGTTGTACAACGGCCGCGTTCTGCACGGCGTCGAGACCCGCAAGGCTCCGGACTGGATGCGCTTCAAGCTCCTGTCCCTGGGCCAGCGTCCCATCAGCAACATCGTCGACTGCACCAACTACATCATGTTCGAGCTTGGTCAGCCGCTGCATGCCTTTGACCTCGGCAAGATCGAGGAGGCCACCATCCGCGTGGCCCCGGCGACAGACGGCATGAAGTTCACTACGCTTGACGATGTCGAGCGGACCCTGACCGCCAATGACCTGCTCATCTGGGACGGCAAGAAGCCGGTGGCGCTTGCTGGCGTCATGGGCGGAGCCAACTCCGAGATGGGTGACGGTTCTTCCAGCGTCCTCCTTGAGGCCGCTGTTTTCCGTCCGGGCACCATCCGCAAGACCGCCCGCCGTCTGGCGCTGCCGTCCGATGCGTCCTACCGTTTCGAACGCGGTGTCGATCAGGTCATGAACCGGTTCGCCATGGATCGCGCTGCACAGCTCATGGCCGAGACATCCGGTGGAACCGTGGTGTCCGGTGTGGCTTCCAACGAGCCCAAGCCGTGGCAGGACCGTGAACACGGTTACCGCCATGCTCGCTGCATGAGCCTGCTCGGCCTTGATTTGGAGCCGGAATTCGCCAAGAAGGTTTTCGAGGGCGAAGGCTGCACGGTCGACGATTCCGATGCCGCCAACTGGAAAGTTTCCTCCCCGTCCCACCGCCTCGATCTGGAGCGCGAAGTGGACCTCTACGAAGAAGTAGGCCGTGTGTACGGCCTTGACCGCATCCCGGCTGTGCTGCCCAAGGTCGCCAAGTCCTTGGAAACCGTGGCAGGCGGAACCGAATATGCCTTTATCAAGCGCATCAAGACATGGGGTGCAGGTGCAGGCCTGAACGAGGCGGTCAACTACAGCTTTGTCGGTGACGACGATCTTGATCGTCTGAATCTGCCCGCCGAGGGACGTGTGCATATCGCCAACCCCTTGAGCGCCGACCAGAACACCATGCGTACCGATATCGCACCCGGTCTTCTGAATACGCTCAAGAACAACCTTGCTCAGGGCAACAACCATATCCGTATTTTCGAGGTCGCCAAGCGGTTCGAGGCTGATGCCGAGTCCGAGACCGAGACTCGCGAGCATGTCCGTCTCGGCGTTCTGCTCTACGGCCCGCGCCATGCGACCGAATGGCCGTGGCAGGACGGTGAAGCCGATTACCTCGATATCAAGGGACATGTTGAGCATGTCATTGAGGATCACCTGAAACTCGCCGAGCCGGAGTTCGCTCTGGTGGAAGGGCACAGCTATCTTGAGCCGTGTGTCGAGGTGAAGCTTGAAGACAAGGTCGTGGGCTTCATGGGCAAGGTCAAGTCTGATATTGCCGACTTCTACCACGCAAAGAAGGAAGCATGGCTGGCTGATCTGGATCTGGACCTCCTGCGGGAGATCGTGGATTCTCACAAGATCACCTTTGCACCGCTGCCCGTCTTCCCGCCGAGCCGTCGTGACGTGACCGTCATCGGTCCCTCGACACTCCCGGCAAGCGCCATCCGTCAGGCTATTGAAAATGCTGGCGTTTCCATTCTTGAATCCGTCGAACTGGTCGCCGAGTTCGTGCCGGAAGGGCAGGAAGAGGAAAGAAATCTTTCCTTCCGTCTCACCTACCGTCACCCGAGCAAGACCCTCAAGGACAAGCAGGTGGATAAGGAGCACAAGAAGGTGCTCGCCGCGCTTGAGAAGGATCTGCCGATTCGTTTCTAGCCGGACACAACTGAAAACACGACCCCGTTCCTTTCAAGGAGCGGGGTTTTTTTGTGCATTCAGAAACCGATTGTGCAAATCCATTGAAGGGACTCAGTGTATTTGCTAAACAAAGCGGATGGAAGATTTGCAGGAGTTCAAGCGATATAAGATTGGTCAGGCCGCCAAGGCGATCGGCGTCAAGACGTACGTTCTCCGGTTCTGGGAAGGGGAGTTTGATGAAATCGATCCCATTCGAACCGAGAGCGGCCAGCGTTTGTACACTGAGGAGCATCTGGAGATCATTCGCGAAATAAAGCGCCTGCTGTATGATGAAGGCCTGACCATCGACGGTGCCAAGAAAAAACTTCATAGCCGTGAACATTCCGATATTCTGCATGAAGTGCATGACGAACTGCTTCAAATAAAGAAACTGCTTCAGCGATAAAATCTGTTGTCTGGCCCGAATAGAGGGGTAACCAATGAACAAAGCGGTAAAATTCAGCATGATTGGACTCGGCGCCGCCGCGGCGCTTTTTGTTGCGGCCCTGATTTTTTTTGCCTTCACTTTTGATCTGAATGACTACAAGGCCCGCATTTCCGAGGTGGTTCAGGATGAAACCGGGCGGACGCTCAAGTTTGACGGTGATCTCTCGCTGTCGTTTTTCCCCAAAATCGGGGTTGAGCTTGGCGCGCTCAGTCTGAGCAATGCCGAGGGATTTGGCAAGAAGCCCATGGTGCAGACGGTTTCCGCCCATGTCTCGGTTCGGGTCCTGCCGCTTTTGTCCGGGCAGATTCAGTTTGACGTGCTTGAGCTGGACGGCCTGACCTTGAATCTGAGCCGTGATAAGCACGGCAAGAGCAACTGGGACGATCTGGTCGGGCACAAGGATACCGGCAAGGCGGAAGCGGGCGAGGATGACGGCGGTTTCTCTCTGGATGTTGACGGCGTGAAACTGACCAACGCCAGGCTTTTCTGGGATGACCGGAAAACGGATACCAAATTTATCCTGCGCGGCATGAATCTCGTTACCGGCTATAGCGCAGAGGGCACTCCTTTCCCCGTTGACATAAATCTCGATTTCGAATGCTCAAAGCCCGAGGCCACGGGCACCTTGACTCTGACAGGCCAGTCTTCCCTTGATTTGGCGCGTCGTCAGTACGGGCATATGGAAACGAAAATCGCTCTTGCAGCCAAGGGAGCAGATATCCCCGGCGGAGACGTGGACGCCAGTCTCGACTTGCAGTCCATGCTGCTGGATTTCAATACGGAACGCGCAAAGATCACCGGCCTGACGGTTTCGGCCTATGGCGCGACAGTCAATATGGACGGCACGCTTGAGGGGATCACGGACGGTTTGAAAAAGCTGGCCGCCAAGGTCGATGTCCCTTCCTTTGATGCGCGTGAGGCATTGCGACAGATGGGCGTTACCGCAACAGAGACCGCCGATCCCAAGGTTCTGACAAAGGTCGGCGGCACGGCGGACCTGATCTATACTCCGGGCCAGTTGCATGTGAAGGCTCTTGATGCAGCTCTCGATGATACAACGATTTCAGGCCGGGGGCGGATGAAGAACAATCACGGAAGTCAGTTCTATTTTGCCCGCCTTGCTCTTGGTGCCATTGATCTTGACCGTTACCTGCCGCCGGATCATGAAGCCAAGACCGGGGAGGCTGAAAAGAACGGGACAGATGAGAATGTCCGCATCATTGATTCCGAGTTGCTGCGTCAACTTGATCTGGATGTCGAGACCACGGCCGAAGCGGTTCGCATCGACGGTGTCTGGTTGAAGAATGTCAAGGCTGTTTCCAAGGCCCGACATGGGCTTGTCCGCCTCAGCCCCGTATCGGCTGACCTGTATGGCGGAAAGCTGTCCACTGGGATTACGGTCAATGCCATGACCAAGTATCCGAAGACCGACGTCATTGTCGGAATCGACAAAGTGGATGTGGGCGCTCTTTCGCAGGACGCGCTCGGTGACCGTTCCTATGAAGGGCTTCTCAATTTCAATGGTGCCATCAGTTGTGAAGGCGAGCGGCTGCCTGTCATGCTCCGAAGCATGAACGGCAAACTTTCCTTCCATCTTGCCAATGGCGTATTCCCCGGTGTGGACCTCTTTTCCATGGCCAAGAAGACGCACGAGAGCAAGGGCAAAGAGGGCACGGTTGAATCCTCAAAGACGGATTCCACCAAGTTCGGTTCTATTTCCGGCACCGGTGTCATCACCGCTGGCATCCTGCGTAACCGCGATCTGGCGGTCAAGGCTCCCGGTCTGCGCGCCGACGGCAACGGCTCGGTTGCGTTGCCGACCCGCAAGCTCGACTACCTGCTCAAGGTCAAGCTCGTCCCGACATCCGAAGGGCAGGGCGGCAAGGATTCTGACGAGATGTTCGGCGTCATGGTGCCCATCCGGGTCGCGGGAACCATTGAAAATCCCCGTTACTGGGTCAGCATCACCGAATACGTCAAGGCTCTGGGCGGAGCCGTCATCGGAACCGCAGGGAGCGTGATCAAAGGTGTCACCGGAGCCATCTTCGGCATCGGAAAGGCGCTCGACAAGAGTTCAGGCAATAAAACGAAAGAGTAGCCTATCCCGGTTTTCGGAAAAGGCTACTCGTTGGTTTTCGATAAGTTGGAATGCTGAAAGACGAGTGCGTCTTCCGTTGCCCGTTATCTTGAATATTTCTCGAATGCGTTCATGGTGCTGATTGCCGTGAGCAACGCCTGCTTCACCATGCAGTCGGCGAGCATGTATTCGTCGGGGGTGTGGTACTTGGCGCCGGACGGCCCCATGCCGTCGAGCACCGGGATGCCGGCCTGCGAGACCGTGTTGGCGTCCGAGCCTCCGCCGCGGAACACGGGGCGCACTTCCATGCCGATCTGTTCGGCGGCCTTTTCCACTTCCGCATAGAGGCCGAGAATGGTGTCATTGGTCTCCATGGGCGGGCGGCTGGTAACGACTTCGACCGAACCGCTGGTGCCGTCGAGTGTGGATTCTGTCGCGATTTTGTTGATGGCTTCCCATATGGCTTTTTCGTCGTCCCTGTTGACGAACCGGGTTTCGCACCGGGCCGTGGCCTTGGCCGCCACTGTGTTGGGGCCGACGCCGCCTTCGATGAGGCCTATGTTGAGGGATGTGCCGATTTCCGGATTGTTGAGTGCCTCAAGCGCGGTGATCTTGTGGGCGATTTCAACGATGGCACTCGGTTTGGGGAATTCGCTGTGTCCGGCGTGGCAGGGCTGGCCGTTGACAGTCAGGTCGAATACGATGCGTCCCTTGCGGCCGGTGACGACTTCGCCGCCCATGCCGGAGCCTTCCATGACAAAACAGAAATCGCTTTTTCGGGCTTCTTCCACGATGAGTTCGCGGGAATGCGGTGAACCGATTTCCTCGTCCGCATTGAAGAAAAATGCCATGGGCATGTCCTCTTTGCCCGCAGCCATGAGCGCCTTGACCGCGTAGAGTCCGATGACCAGACCGCCTTTCATGTCCGTGACGCCGGGGCCGAAAATCGTGTCGCCCTCATGCCTGAACGTGTCAAAGCCCATTTCCGGGGGAAAGACCGTGTCCATGTGGCCGACAAAGAGTGGGCCGCCGCCGTTGGCGATGCGGGCCTTATTTTCGGCGACGAGATGGTCTCCCGTTACATCGCCTGAGAGGCGGCGTGTGGAGAAACCCATATCCCGCATGACGGATTCGAGGACGTCCACAACCTTGTTCACGCCGTCCGGGTTGGCGGAATAACTGTTGATGTTGACCACTCTTTCCAACAGGCTGAACATTGAAGATTCATGTTCTTTTAAATAGGCAATTATGGTATCGGTCATATGTCTTTCCTTATAGCTCTGCTGTGAATCTGTTTGCAATTGCCGCAAACAGGCCAAATGGCAAAAAATCGTTTCAAAAAATCACGATTTGGCGATTAAAACGCAAAAAATTTGATCTTGAAGCGGTTTTATGACAGTTTAGTGCGCCTTTTTTGGGAAAACAACAAGGAGATATTTGATGAGAAAATTGCTGATCAGCTTCGTCGTCCTGATGAGTCTGGTGCTTGGCGCATCCTTTGCGATGGCCAAGGATTTGACCCTCGGCCTGAAGGGCGAACCGACCTCTCTCGACCCGCACTTTCATAATGTCACCAGTAACAACCAGATGGCTATCTATGTTTTCGACAAGCTCATCCGTCAGGACGAGCGCCAGAAAATGCAGCCCGGTCTTGCCGTTTCCTGGAAACCGGTTGCCGATACTGTCTGGGAATTCAAGCTGCGTGAAGGCGTCAAATTCCATGACGGCTCTCCCTTCACCGCCGAGGACGTGAAATACACTATCGAGCGTATTCCCACCGTTCCCAACAGCCCGTCTTCATTCACTTTCGCTGTCAGTGCCATCACGGAAGTGGAGATCGTCGATCCCCTGACTGTCCGTGTGCACACCGAGAAGCCTTCTCCGCTCATGCCGCGTAACTTCGCAGCTTTCAACATCGTTTCCAAGAAAGCCGCCGAAGGCAAGACCACCGAAGACTTCAACTCCGGCGCAGCCGCCATCGGCACCGGCCCCTACAAACTGGCCGAATGGGCCCGTGGCGACAAGATCGTCTACGAACGCAACGACGAGTACTGGGGCGGCAAGATGCCTTTCGAGCGTATCATCGTTCGTCCCATCACCAATGACGGTACCCGCGTCGCCGCGCTCAAGTCCGGTGATGTTGACCTGATCAACTTCGTTCCCCCGGCAGACGTGAAACATCTTGAAAAGACTGCTGGCGTGGAACTGTTCAAGTCGCCTTCCACTCGCCTGATCTACCTGCACCTCGACTCCAACCGTGAGGACACCCCCATGGTTACCGACAACGCAGGCAACAAGATCAAGAACCCCATGCTCGACGTCCGCGTCCGCAAGGCCATTTCCAAGGCCATCAACCGTCCCGCCATCGTGGCCCGCATCATGGAAGGTCTGGCAGTACCCGCCAGCCAGATGGTTCCCGACGGCTATGAGGGCACCAGCACCAAGCTGAAGCCCGAAGCCTATGATCCCAAGGGTGCCAAGGCTCTCCTCGCCGAAGCCGGTTATCCCGAAGGGTTCAAGATTACCATCCACGGTCCCAATGACCGTTACGTCAACGACGGTGACATCACACAGGCCATCGCGCAGATGCTGACCAAGATCGGCATCAAGACTGAAGTCAACACCATGCCCAAGGCCGTATACTTCGGTAAGGCCTCCGCACTGGAATTCAGCCTGATGCTCGTCGGTTGGGCCACTGACACCGGTGAACAGTCCAACTGCATCGCCTCCCTGCTGCATACCTATGATAAGGAAAAGGGCTTCGGCGCTTCCAACCGCGGCCGTTTCTCCAACCCCATCGTTGACCAGAAGCTGGAAGAAGCTCTTGTCACCGTTGACCCGGAAAAGCACAACCAGTTGATCATCGAGTCCACGGAAGAGGGCATCGGTCAGGTCGGCATCGTGCCCATCCACTATCAGGTGAACGTCTGGGCAGCCAAGAAGGGGCTCGAATACAACGGCCGTACCGACGGCTACACCCTGCCTCGCGAAATCAGCGTGAAGTAGAGGTTCTCTTATCAATGGCAATGAGGGGGCGTGCTGGGCGCGTCCCCTCATTTTACTCTAAAAAATCAGGTAATACATGCTCGCGTTTCTTATTCGTCGCATAACGCAAAGCGCTGTCGTGCTTCTTGTCATGTCGGTATTGGTTTTCGTCGGTGTCTTTTACATCGGCAATCCCATCGACATCCTGATCGCGCCAGACGCTTCTCCCGCAGAGTACGCCCGCGCCGTCAGGGATCTGGGGCTCGACAAGCCGCTGTGGGAACAATATTTCATCTTTCTGAAGGGTGCCCTGCACGGGAACTTCGGCAACTCGTTCGTTTACAACGAGCCTGCCCTGAAGATTATCCTCAACCGGCTTCCGGCTACCCTTGAGCTGGCCTTTACCGCCATGATCATGGCCGTGTTTCTCGGCATTCCGCTCGGCATGGTGGCAGGCATCCAGCATGACAACTGGATCGGCCGCAACATCATGCGGTTTTCCATCCTCGGATTCTCCCTGCCCACGTTCTGGGTCGGGCTGATGATGATCATCATCTTTTCCGTGCATCTCGGCTGGCTGCCTTCGGGCGGACGAGGGCCGACCACGGAATTCCTCGGCATGCAGGTCAGTTTCCTGTCGTGGGAAGGTCTGACCTACCTGATTCTTCCGGCAACCAACCTCGCACTTTTCAAGACGTCGCTGGCAATCCGCCTGAGCCGTGCCGGAGTGCAGGAAAACCTGCAAATGGATTACGTCAAGTTCGCACGGGCCAAGGGACTGTCCAACACCCGCATCATCGGCCTGCACGTCATGAAGAACATCATGATTCCGGTCATTACGGTGCTCGGCATGGAACTCGGCAACCTGATCGCCTTTGCCGTTGTTACGGAAACGATTTTCGCGTGGCCCGGTATGGGCAAGCTGGTCATTGATTCCATCGGCGTTCTGGATCGGCCCATTATCGTGGCTTACCTGCTGATTACGGTGACCATGTTCATTATCATCAACCTGATCGTGGACGTCCTGTACTCGATCCTTGATCCCCGGGTTCGCCTGGGCGACGAACGCTAGGAGGGGGCATGGCAGTACAAAACGAATCCCTGCTCTGGCAGGCCGTCAAGGAATACTTCGAGTCACGGGTCGCGACCATCGGTCTGATCCTGCTGGCCGTCATCATTTCGGTGGCGCTTCTCGCACCGTATATCTCACCGCAGAATCCTTATGACTTGATGTCCATCGACATCATGGATTCCAAGCTGGCCCCGGGCTCCAAGTCCATGGACGAATCCGTGACCTACGTGCTCGGCACAGACAGTCAGGGCCGCGACATGCTCAGCTCCATCCTGTACGGGTTGCGAATCAGTCTCGGTGTCGGTGTGGTTTCCACCATTATCGCGTTGATACTCGGCTCGATCATCGGGCTGTGGGCGGCCTACCGGGGCGGGAAAACCGATGCCTTCATCATGCGGACGGTTGACCTGCAACTGAGTTTCCCGGCCATTCTCGTGGCGCTCATTCTGCTCGCCATCCTCGGCAAGGGGATCGACAAGATTATCCTCGCCCTGGTCATCGTGCAGTGGGCCTACTATGCCCGCGCCATCCGCAGTAACGTGCTGGTGGAGCGCAACAAGGAATATGTCGAGGCGGCCAAGTGTCTGGCCTTGCCCCAGCGGCGCATCATGTTCGGACACGTACTGCCCAACTGTACGCCCGAACTGATCGTCATATCCACCGTCAAGGTGGCCGGTGCCATCGCGCTGGAAGCGACCCTGTCCTTCCTCGGGCTGGGCATGCCCATCACCAAGCCGTCGCTGGGCCTGCTCATCGCCAACGGCTTCAAGTATTTGCAGAGCGGCTACTACTGGATCAGTGTGTATCCCGGTGTGGCCCTTCTGATCCTGATCGTCTGCATCAATCTGGTGGGCGACAGGTTGCGTGACGTTTTGAATCCGAGGTTGAAGCGATGACTACCCCTCTTCTCGACATACAGAATCTGAAAACCTACTTCTACACCCGCGCCGGTGTGGTCAAGGCTGTCAACGGCATATCCCTGACCATCAACAAGGGTGAGGTCATCGGCATCGTGGGCGAGTCCGGTTCCGGCAAATCTGTCACCGGTTTCTCCATTATGGGGCTGGTCGATCCTCCGGGCAAGATCGCGGGCGGTTCCATCAAGTTCAAGGGGAGGGAGTTGGTCGGTCAGTCCGAATCCCAGTGGCGTCATTTTCGTGGCAACGAGGTTGCCATGATCTTTCAGGACCCCATGATGACCCTGAATCCGGTGCTGCGGATCGACACCCAGATGATCGAAGCCATCCGTACCCATGAAAAGGTGAGCAAGAGCGAGGCCCGTCGTCGCTGCGTCGAGGCGCTGGCCATGGTCGGCATTCCCTCGCCCGAGGAGCGCATCAAGGCGTATCCGCACCAGTTCTCCGGCGGCATGCGTCAGCGAGTCGCCATTGCCACCGGACTGCTCAACAATCCGGACCTGATTATTGCGGATGAGCCGACCACGGCACTGGACGTCACCATTCAGGCGCAGATTCTTTCCGAAATGCAGAAGCTCTGCCGCAAGACGGACATGGCGCTCATGTGGATCACGCACGACCTGACTGTTATCGCCGGTTTGGCTCACCGTGTCGCCGTCATGTACGCCGGGACCATCATTGAGGAAGGGCCGGTGCAGGCGGTGCTCGACGCGCCGCTGCACCCATACACCGAAGGCCTTATCGGATCGGTTCCCAGCCGCAACAAGCGCGGTGAACCGTTGTATCAGATTCCCGGCATGACGCCGTCCCTTATTAACCTGCCGGAAGGGTGTCCGTTCCGCATGCGCTGCCAGCGCAGCTCGGATGCCTGTCTTGAAGTGCCGCCGGTCACCGTCATGGACGATGGCCGCAAGGTGTGCTGCTTCCATCCCGGCAAACAATCGTAAGAGAGGGCGGAGAGATATTATGAGTGATCAGACACCTTTCATCCGCTGCGAAAACGTCAGCCGGATATTCGAGAAAAAGCTGGATTTCGCCTCCAAGGCCGCCCGTGCCTTGGGCGCGAACATCTCCGAGGAGCGCGTTCAAGCCGTGGATGACGTGAACCTGCATGTCATGCCCGGTGAAGTGGTCGGGCTGGTCGGGGAATCCGGCTGCGGCAAGTCGACCCTCGGACGCATGATCTGTGACATCCTGCCGCAGTCCAGCGGAAAGATATTCTACAAGGGGCAGGACGTCGCCTTCATGAACGACGCCGAAAAGCTCGACTACGCCATCAACGTCCAGATGATCTTTCAGGACCCTTTCGCGTCGCTCAATCCGCGCAAGCGGGTCAAGAACATCATCGGTGAAGCCCCGTTGTATCATGGGCTGACCACGAATGGAGAGCTGGACGGCTACCTGACCGACGTCATGGAGCAGTGCGGTCTGGACCCGTCCTACAAGAACCGCTATCCGCACCAGTTCTCCGGGGGACAGCGCCAGCGCATCGGCATTGCCCGCGCCATGGCGGTGAAGCCGGAATGTCTGGTGTGCGACGAGTCCGTTGCCGCGCTCGATGTCTCCATTCAGGCGCAGATTCTGAATCTGTTCATGGACATTCGCGAGAAGCACAACCTGACCTGCCTGTTCATTTCGCATGACCTCGGCGTGGTGGAGCATATCTCCGACAGGATATCGGTCATGTATCTGGGCCGCATCGTGGAGACCGCGCCGGTCGACGAGTTGTTTGACTCGCCGTTCCATCCCTACACGCAGGCGCTTCTCAACGAGGTGCCGAGGTTGGACAAGCGTGACGTGAACTTCTCCCCGCTCAAGGGTGAGATTCCTTCCCCGCTGGACCCGCCGAGCGGCTGCCATTTCCACCCCCGCTGTGCCCATGCCATGGATATCTGCAAACAGGTCGCCCCGGAGCGGCGGGAGATAGCCCCGGGCCGTTTCGCCTGCTGTCACCTTGATTCGAATTGACGCGATGAACTGACGGGCGTGATGCCCTGTTCCGTAAAGTGATAATGGAGAAAATCCCCGTAGCGAAGTGGTCGCTGCGGGGATTTTTACAGGCAGGTTCGATGATGGCTGTTTTCGGATTCGTGGCCGGGTTACTCAGCGACGGCTTGTCCGCGTTCCACCTCCCGGCGAACGCAAGGTTCAACCGTATCTTGCGTGGTGCGTTCATGGGCATGGGGGCTTCTTTTCGAAGGCCCTTTGGAGGACGAGGGTGTCAGGCCCAATGAACGAATCATATCCCTGGCAATATCCAGCGAGTGTCCTGAAGTCGGGATGACCGCGTTTTTACCGGGGTAAATGTTGTAGTCCCTGCGGTGTTCCTCCGGTGTCATGGAAGGCATCAGGACGTTGCATCCTCTGGTCAGGGCCAGTTGCCGTTCCTTGGGACTCCCGGCTCCCAGAGCCGATGTGGATGGAATGTTGGCATGGGGATTGAGGATGCGTAGAAGGGCGGTCACCCTGTGGGACAGCGTAATACTGCCCGGACGCGCGTTGCCCAGCGGCGTGTGTGGGTGCGGAATGAACGGGCCGATGGCGATCATGTCGAGGTCCAGCTGGGTGAGGAACAGGATGTCGCGAAGGGTGGCAATCATGTCGGAGTCGGGCTGATCGACTATCACGCCGGAACCGATTTCGTAGCCCATGTCGCGTATGCCTTGAACCCGGTGGAGACGTGCCGAGAAATCTTCGCCGCCCCTGATTCGTTTGTACAGGCGGGGATTGGTCGTTTCGAGCTTGAGCAGGCAGCGGTCCGCGCCGCAGTCACGCCAGAATTCGTATTCGTCCAGTCCCCGGTCTCCCAATGACAGGGTGACTGCCACGTCATGGCGTTCCTTTATGTCTCGGACAAGTTCCCCAATGATCTGAGTCGAATACCCGAAGTCGTCACCGGACTGGAGAACGATTGTCCCGGCTCCTGCCTCTGCTGCCACGGCTGCCGCGTCTCGGATGGCCTGAACGTCCATGCGGTAGCGGGAAATCGTGCTGTTGGGAGCGCGCAGGCCGCAATAGTGGCATTTCTTGTCGCAGATGTTCGAGAATTCGATGATGGCTCGGAGGTATACCTCGTTGCCGAAAATTTCCTGTTTAGTGGCTTCGGCCCGGGCGAACAGTTCATTGTCGTCTGCTCCGACCAGATAGGCGAGGATTTCTTGTTCAGTCAGGGTGTTCATGGTTGTGATTCGTTTTGGTTGGTGTTCATTGCGCGGACGCATTCGTTGACCAGCCGGAAGGCTGCGAGGTCTTCATTGTTCGCTTCTGCCGGTGTCTTGCCGGTTTCGGCCCATTGCAGCAGCCGCTCCACATCGGTTTCCACCATGCCCCAGAACCCTTGCGGCGCATGTTCTTCCGCATGGGCATATTGACCGAAGACAATGGTGTCGTCGGCAACGACTATCGGCAGGCACGGCAGCCTGCGGACGGGGTGCAGGTGAATCTTGTCCGGGTATCGGGTCTGCATTTCGGTCATGTATCGATGTGACGATTCTATCTCGTCCCTGATGCCCTGAATGGAAATGCCGAACCGGAGCGCTCCGAGAAAGGAATGTATCCATTTCGCATCGTGTCCCGGTTCCACGACGATGACGTCGAGCCGCTTGAAGTCGGGCTTTCCAAGCGTCGTCTCCAGACTGCTGCGGTGCGGGGGCGATTTTGCAAACGCCCCATACACCGCAGCATGGAGAATGATTCTTCTGCGGGCGGCCCTGAAAAGGGCCGGCATATCCAGCGCTTCTATTCCCGCGGTAAGTCTCATTCGTGTCCCACCTAGATGTAGAGATCCCGTTCGCCTGCTTCCATGCGGGCCATTCGGTCCGTGAGCAGTTTTTTGCGTTCGGGGTCGGCATAGTTTTCAAGTTCCTTGCGGATGAGTTCTTCACCCACTCTCTTTGTTTCCTCGGATGCGTAGTCTTCAAGGTATTCCTTGAAAGTCAGCAATCCGTTGGGCAGGCAGAATTTCTGGATGAAGCCTGTCTTGGCCAGCTCCATGAAGTGTTCACCCGTGCGGCCCAGCCTGTAACAGGCGGTACACCATGACGGTACGTATCCGTGTTCGCCCACGATGGATTGAATGACATCGTCAAGGCTGCGGTTGTCGCCGACACAGAACTGCTGCACGTCGGGCCTGTCGTATTCCGGGTCGCTGTATGCGCCGGGATATGTCCGTGAGCCGCCCGAGAGCTGGGATACGCCTACTTCCAGCAGCTCCTTGCGGAATTCGGCATTTTCGCGAGTGGTCAGAATCAGTCCCGTGTACGGCACTGCCAGACGCAGAACCGATACGATCTTCTTGAATTCGTGGTCCGTGGTCGGGTACGGCGGGTTGTAGGCGATGTCCGCGTTCAGTGCCGGTTCCAGTCGGGGGAAGGAAATGGTGTGCGGTCCCACGCCCCAGTCCCGTTCCAACTGCCGTGCGTGGTGAAGCAGGCCGAGAACTTCGTATACCGGGTCGTATAGTCCGAACAGGGCACCCATCCCCACATCGTCGATGCCTGCCTCCTGAGCGCGGTGCATGGCGTGCAGACGCCACAGGAAATCCTTCTTGGGGCCTGCCTTGTGCAGTTTTTCATAGGTGGGACGGTGATAGCTTTCCTGAAAACACTGGTAGGTGCCGATGCCCACTTCGTGCAGTTTGCGGAATCCTTCCACGTCCAGCGGGGCACAGTTGATGTTGACGCGTCGTATTTCGCCGCTCTTGGCCGAGATTACCGAGTACACGTCCTTGACGGTTTCGGCGATCCAGTCCGCGCCCAGAGTGGGGTGCTCGCCGTAGACCAGCAGCAGCCGTTTGTGACCGATGTTTTCAAGGACTTCGACTTCACTCTTGATTTCCTCGGGGGAAAGGGTGCGCCGGTCCAGTTCCTTGTTGGCTGCCTTGAATCCACAGTACTGACACTGATTGGAGCATTCGTTGGTGATGTAGAGCGGGGCGAAGACTACCAGCCGATTGCCGTAGATGGCTTTCTTGATGTTGATGGCGGTCTCGAAGATGGCCTCGTCCAGTTCGCGGTCGGTGTTGCGGAGCAGGGCTGCGGCTTCGTCCGGGTCCAGTCCCTGTTTTTCCTCGGCCTTGAGAAGGATTTCCTTGATGAGTCCGGGGCTGGGGTTTTCGCTTTTGGCCATCTCGGCCCGGATGGTTTCCTCATCGATGAAATTTTGCAGTTTGCCGTCTAATGTGCTGTCCTGTTTCATGAGTTTGCTCCCTGTTTTAGACCAGAAGTGATTTGACTCGTACGCCTTCCAGCATGCCGAGTTTGCCTGTCAACGCTCCAACTTCGTCGGTAGTCGCTTCAACGATCAGATCAATGATGTTCACGCCCCTGTCTTTGAAAGGCAGTCCCATGCGTCCAACCACGATTGAACCATACTCGCAGAGAATCTCATTGACTTCCGGAGCCGTTTTGAATCTGTCCGTGATGATTATGCCGATGATGCCGAGCCGTTTTTCCATGTGATGATCCTTTCTTTTGTTGCTTTCCCGCAAAGGAGAAAGCCCGGTTTTCAGTCCGGGCAATCTGCATGCGGTAAAGGAGGGAGCTTCAGGATCACACAACTGCGTTACGGTAAGGGCAGAAATCCAGAAGGCTCCACCCTGAGGTTCAGGCTAACCCTTGCCGCAGGCAGATTTTCTCCGGTCGGAGGTGTTCTTGGGGAAATTCATAAGCAAAAGAATAATACTAATCAAGAAAAAATTACATTAAATGTATAACTTTTTAAAAAAAGTGACACCTGAGACAGGCAAGACTGCCTGCGAAGGGCGGACGGAATGATGCTGTACGGGCAGGGGAGAAATGAAATGGAGTGAAAGAAAGGGAAGCGTTTGGCCCTTGGGTCAGAGGATTCCTCGCCGCAGGACAACGCTGTTTGACGGTGTTAGAAGTTCAGCTTGAAGCCTTTGTCCTTGAGAGCCTTCACACGGGCGCTGCGGTCGATATAATGCGTGTGCAGCAGGTGATGGGACATATGTCCGCAGGGGCCTTCATGCAGGAAACCCGTTTTGTGGTCATAAATCTTCTTGACCATGGGATTGTCCTGAGACTTTCTGAGCTTGTAGATCTTGGGATTGGCGTCAGCATCGTATACGGATTTCTGGCGCAGCCCCACAAACTCCATGGTGCTGGCAATGGCAACCTTTGTCATGTTGACGCTGAGGACTGCATAGCCGGTCATGATGCCGCAGGCCTTGATGAAACCACGTCTATTCATTTTCATATCTTCATTCCTCCTTATGCGGTGACCTTGCGTGCCCGGAAGCGCTGGTTGATCTTGGCGACCGTGCTTCTGAACAGGGACGCGGTGACCTCCGGATCGAGAGGCTGGCCTGCGCCGTTCACGCAACCGCCGGGGCAGCTCATGATTTCAATGAAGTGGTACGGAGATTTTCCGGCCCGCACTTCATCGCACAGCTTGGCAGCATTCTTGAGGCCACTGGCCACGGCGACTTTGACAGTGCCGAATCCGGGCACCTTAACGTCAGCAGTATTGATGCCTTCGTGGGTGCGGACGACCTTGATATCCGGGTTGTTCAGCTTCTTGCCGGACAGGACTTCGTAAGCGAGCCTGAGGGCCGCTTCCATGACGCCGCCGCTGTTGCCGAAGATGGTGGCGGCACCGGTGGAGTCGCCCAGAGCCGGGTCGGGCTTCTGTTCAGGCAGGCTGTTGAAGTTGATGCCCGCTGTCTTGATCATTGCCGCCAGTTCGCGGGTATTGATCGTTGCATCGATGTCACGGAAACCGCTGTCTGCCAGTTCAGGCCTGAGGCCTTCGTACTTCTTGGCGATACAGGGCATGATGGAAACCGTGTAGATTTTCTTGGCTTCGGTGTGCGTCTCATGCGCTCCGTACGTCTTGGCCAGAGGTCCGAGCATGCCGATGGGCGATTTGCAGCTGGACAGGTTGGGCAGCAGGTCCGGGTAGAAGGTCTCGGCGAACTTGACCCAGCCCGGGCAGCAGGAAGTGAACTGCGGCAGGGGACGGGCGTCTTTCTTGCCCTGTTCCTGAACGCGCTGGATGAGTTCGGTGCCTTCTTCCATGATGGTGACGTCGGCAGTGAACTCGTTGTCCCAGATGTAGTCGAAGCCGAGCTGGCGCAGTGCTGCATGCATCTGGCCACCGACATACGTGCCGGTTGCAGCGCCGAAGCATTCGCCAAGCCCGTAGCGAACTGCCGGAGCGGGCATGGACACGACCACGGTATCCGGGTCTTTGAGTTTTTCGAATATCTCGTCAACATACGAGACGCCTTCGTAAATAGCGCCGTAAGGACAGTTGGACAGGCATTGTCCGCAGTTCATACAGGCTGCAGGGTCAATGACCTGACGAATACCATCTTCGTTGATGGCCTGAATTGCGCCGGTCCCGCATACTTCTTCGCATGAACCACAGGCTTCACACTTGGTGGCGTCTACCTGGACAAAAAAGATGCTGTCCGGATCGACTCCCTTCGGTGCGTTGGATTGGTACATGACGCCTTCAATCTTTTTCATTGTTCCCTCCTTGTTGGGGTGGATTGAAGACAAGTCGACCGGTGTGACGACCGGTGCTGACTTTGGCGTGCATCCTGACATAGGATAGCCTCCTTTGCTCCCGTTGAGCTTGACGTGTATCTTATAGTGAACACGAAATTAAAAAAAATAACACAATAGAGGTATTATTTGCAAAACAGTAGTCATGTCAAGGGGGGTAATGATTCTACATCGATTGTTTTTCAGGAAAGTGTAATGCAGTGGGCGGATGTTCGAAGGTTCGGGAATGGTTATCAACTTTGGATCACTGTACGAGAAAAGCCCCGCAACGATGAGAATCGTTGCGGGGCCTTGGTATTTCGTGGAACCTGAAGTCGGAGGCGAGCGTTATGCAGCCGCTCTTCGTCTCCGGCTGGGCCGACGTTTTCTGGAATTGGACTTGGAATTGGAGTTCGAATTGGAATTGAAGCGGCGTTTTTCCGAAGCCTGTGGCCGTGCGGCGTGCTTTTGGCGAGGGGCTTCGTCTGTTTGCTCGAAGCCTTCCAAGGTGCATTGCTCCATCTTGATTCGCATGACCCGTTCGACAGAGCTGATGTGCATCTTGTCATCCCGACTCACCAGACTCACCGCGTTGCCGGTACGTCCGGCCCGGCCGGTTCGGCCAATGCGGTGGGTGTAGGTTTCGACGGTGTCGGGCATGTCAAAGTTGATGACGTGCGTGATCCGGTCACAGTCGATGCCGCGTGCGGCAATGTCGGTCGCCACCATGATGTTGAACGTACCGTCGCGGAAACCGTTCAACGCACGTTGCCGTTGGCTCTGGCTCATGTTTCCTTGCAGGAATGTGCTGTCATATCCGCTGTTGCTCAGCTTTCGTGACAGGTTCTTTGCCTTGTGCTTGGTGCGGGTGAAGATGAGCACGCTTTCATGTTCGGACTTGGCGAGAAGTTTCTCCAGCAGGCCGACTTTCTTGTCGGTTTGTGTCTTGTAAAATTTGTGTGACACACTTTCCACAGGGGCGATTCTGGCCACCTGAACTGTCTTGGGGTTGACGAGAATCTTGTCCGCAAGTTTCCGGATGTCACTCGGCATGGTGGCGGAGAAAAGCAGATTCTGCCGTTCTTTCGGCAGTTGGGCGATGATGCGCTTGATGTCGGGCATGAATCCCATGTCGAGCATCCGGTCCGCTTCGTCGAGGACCAGCGTGCTGATGGCATTCAGGCGGACAGCCCCTCGGTTGATAAGGCGGACCAGTCGGCCCGGACATGCCACGATGATTCGGGAGCGGCTGAAAGCCTTGATCTGCGGGTTCATGCCGACGCCGCCGATGACGACGGAGCTGGTCATGCCGGTCCGCTTGCCGAGGGCCTTGAAGTTGTCATTGATCTGCAATGCCAGTTCGCGGGTCGGTGCCAGAATCAGGACGCTCGGTGCATTTTGAGTGGGCCGGGAACCCAGAAGACGTTGCAGGATCGGCAGCGCAAAGGCTGCGGTCTTGCCGGTGCCTGTCTGGGCCAGTCCCATGACGTCATGCCCCGCAAGTACCTGCGGGATGGCCTGAGTCTGAATCGGGGTGGGGGTTTCATAGTTGCATGCTTTGATTCCGTCGACAATGCGGCGGTCAAAGGAGAAGGATGTAAAAGTCATGTACTTCCTGGATAAAAAAGAGATGTAATCGACTGCGCGTGAAAGCGGTCGAGTCCGGTAGTCCGGATAAAATAGGTGTGGCTCTGGTACGAGGAGTAAATCTTGTTTCGAGGTATGTGGAACGTCAAGTGCCCAAAAGGGGCTAAGAAGTATTCGTGCGTCCATTCACGCTGAGTTGGTGAATATATGCTACACTTTTACAAGAAAGTAAAGCGTGGTGATAAGTAGAGTGTTCTCAGGTTGTTACACTGGGAGGCTGTGGTTGGTTTTTCCCCATTGCTCACGTTGCAAAGAAAAAGGCTTGGAAGATACCCTTCCAAGCCTTTGTTTTTTATTGTGGCAACCGATGTGCGTTACCCGACGAGTTTTCGGGCTGCTTCGAGGGCGGCCTCGTAGTTCGGTTCTTCGGTGATTTCCTTGAGGTACTCGACGTATCCTACTTTTCCGTCCTTGCCGATCACGAAGACCGCGCGGGTCAGGAGGCGGAGCTCCTTGATGAGCGTTCCCCAGTTTTCGCCGAAAGAGGCTCCGGCATGGTCGGACAGGGTCTGCACGGCCTCGATTCCGGCAGCGCCGCACCAGCGGGCCTGTGCAAAGGGCAGGTCCATGCTCACGGTCAGGATTTTCACGTCATCCCCAAGGGAGGCTGCCTCGGTGTTGAAGCGCCGGGTTTCCATGTCGCATACCGGCGTATCCAGCGAGGGCACGGCGGCGATGATGAGCACCTTCCCGGCAAAATCAGCCAGCGTGGCCGGGGACAGGTCGTTGGCGGCAACGGCAAAGTCCGGGGCGGTGTCACCCACTTTGATTTCCGGGCCGACCAAGGTCAGCGGATTTCCCTGAAATGTGATGATTCCTGTTCGTTCAGTCATTGTATCTCCTTTTCTTCGATACATTTCGTTCAGTCAGATAGGTTTCATTATCACATAGTATTCACGATCGGCTGGCATTGCGTCAACCAAAAAGAAGAAGGACCGCCGGATGAGCCTTGAAGTGGATGGCTACTTTGCTGCCAGTTCGATGATGGCTCGGCAGAACGCGGGCAGGTCGTCCGGCTTGCGGGAAGAGACCTGATTCCGGTCCACGACGACTTCCTCGTTGACCCATGTGGCCCCTGCGTTTGTCAGGTCGTCCTTGATTCCGGGGGTGGAGGTGCAGGTGAAGCCGTTCATGATTCCGGCGGAAATCGGAATCCATCCGCCGTGGCAGATGTGGGCGACGACCTTTCCGGCCTCGTGTATCTCGCGGGTGAGTTCCAGCACTTTGGGATCGCGCCTGAGCTGGTCCGGGGCGAAACCGCCTGCAATTACGAGAAGATCGAAATCTGCTGCCTGCTGATCCGCGATGGCGGCCGTAGACCGGAAGGGGTAACCGTGTTTCCCTTTGTATACGGTCTTTTTCCTGGGACCGGCCACCACGACTTCCGCGCCTTCTTCGATCAGGCGGTAGTACGGGTACATCAGTTCCATATCTTCAAAGATATTATCCACAAACATCAGGACGCGCTGGCCTTTCATTTTCATTGGAATCTCCATTTTTCATGGTCCGGTTTTCTGACTGTAGTATTGAACACGGCGCTCGGATTGGCAATACGCCTTTGATTCGGCGTAGGAAAAAATAACCTGAGGTCGGGGCAATGCGGCCATTGTTGGCAGTCGTGTGCCTCTAGATTGCGATGGCTCCGTGTTCCCAGAGTATTTTCAGGCCGATGGCGATGAGCACGGTCCCGCCGAGGATTTCGGAGTATTTGCCGAGCCGTTCCGCCTTGACCGCTGTCTTGCCGAGGTGCAGGCCCGCTGCGGTGAAGAGCAGGGCCACGATGCCGATGATTAGGGAGGGCCACCAGACCGAGATACCCAGCATGGAGAGGCTCAGGCCCACGGCAAGGGCGTCGATGCTCGTGGCGATTGAGAGGATGACGAGCGTCATTCCTTTTGTGGGATCGCCCTGTGTTTCCTCTTCATCCGCAAAGGCTTCGCGGATCATGTTGTAGCCGATATAACCGAGCAGGCCGAAGGCGATCCAGTGGTCGTAGGTTTCGATGTAGGAGCGCACCGTTCCCCCCAGATACCAGCCGAGGACGGGCATCAGTGCCTGAAACAGCCCGAAATGCCACGCGAGACGGAATGTCTGGCGGGGGCTGACCGATTTGAGGGTCACGCCGGTTGCGATGGAGACGGCGAATGCGTCCATGGCAAGGGCGATGGCGATGGTGATGAGTTCAATGCTTCCCATGTACGTTCCTTGTTGGAAAAGGCGGTTATCCCGTTCTGCGATGGAGTGCAAGTTTCGCGTGGTCCGTCACCCCGGTTACAAACTTCCAGATGCATGAACAGGGCCGAAAGGTGGCGGGAGATAGGGTGATAATGGTGGCGTACGGCGGCACTTTGCGTATGCGGTTTTGATTAATGATACTTATTTAAAACAGTAGGTTGTGAATTGTTTTCACGTTGATTCACGTGACTATTCTTTGACTTCCGGAAGGTTTCTGCATTGAGTGTTCAATGTGATCATTCATTATAATAAATACAGCCTGCGAGTTTTTCACCAATGCTGCATCTGCGCTTTTGCCTGACGCGTTTATCTTCAAGCCTTTTGTCCTTCATGGCGGCCTGCCTTATTGCCTTGGCTATGCCTGCGGGCGTGCTTGCTGATGATTATATGGTGACCACCACCAATGATTCCGGGGCGGGGTCGCTCCGGGAGGCGCTTGCCAGTGCGGGCGACGGGGACAGGATCGTTGTCGCGCCGGATGTGTCCGGCACCATCACGCTGGAGTCGGTGCTGCCCACGCTCAACTCAATCGAGTTCGTCAACGCGCAGGGACTGAGCCTGTACATGCCCAACGGTGACGGCACCACGCATCCTTTAGTCGTTGGGAGCAGAAAAACCATCAGCGGCCTGCTGCCCGGTTCCATTACCACACGGGGCATAGACCAGCCGTCCGCCATATACGGGAAGGGCGCTTTGACGTTTGCCGATGAAATGTCGGCCGCGCTTTCGGCGACCTCGGGCGACGATGCCACGCCGACCGTGATTGCCATGGGTGACATCACTTTTGAAAAGGATGTATCCGGCTCCATTTTTGCGCAATCGGATGCGTCGACTTATGGGTTGTACACAGGGGGAGTTCTTTCGCTGAAAAGCCTGTCCGGTTCGATTGAGTCGAGAGGGTCGACTGGCGGAGGAATGGAAGGGGATTCCGTAACCATTCTCGGGGACCTTTCAGGATCAATTGTTTCCGTCATGAGCCGCAGCCATGGTCGCGGGATATACTCATTTCACGATGTGAACATCGGCTCTCTCTCCGGTTCCATTTCCGCAAGTGCGAAAGAGCATCAAGCCGGTGGGGTGTATGTGGATGGCGGGAATTTGAACATACACGGTCCGCTGTCAGGTTCCATTGCCGTTTCTGCCGGGACCCATGACGCCTACGGTCTGTTTGCCACCCGGAACATAGCACTTGGTGATATGTCCGGCGATATTTCTGTGGATGCGGCTAGTCTTGCTGCCGGAATGGTGGCCTGGAATGATTTGATCATTGACGGCGACATGTCCGGTTCCCTTTCTGTCGCGGCACATTCAGGTAAAGCCGTCGGGATTTTATCAGGTAATGCTATCCAAATAAACGGTGATTTGTCCGGTTCAGTCTTTGTATCGGCTAGCAGTGCTGTCCATGGATTCGAAACAGAAGCATTTTTGTTGGATGGGAAAATGTCCGGCTCGCTTGTCGCAAGGACAAACGGACGCTATGCCGTCGGCATTGGGGCTACAGGACTGGAATTCAGGATCAATGATGTGTTTTCCGGGTCCGTTGATGTTTCGGCACAATTAGAAGCGTATGGATTGAGAGCAATCAAGGCAATAGCTCTCAATAACGGGTTGACCGGTTCCGTGACCGCAGTTGCTCGTGAAGATCGTGCCTACGGAATATTTTCGGAACAGGACATTACCATTTCCAACGCCCTGTCCGGGACGGTCTCCGCCACGGCCGGGGGCAGTGAAGCCTACGGACTGTATTCCCAGAGAACCATACAGCTTGGTGCCATGTCCGGCGATATTTCTGCGGATGCGGGTGCTGCAACGGCTGTGGGAATACTGGCCTGGGATGATGTGATCATTGACGGCGACATGTCCGGCTCCATTTCCGCCACGACATCGGAGGGGCCTGCCGTTGGGGTTGTTTCAGGTGATTCTATCCGAATAAACGGTGATTTGTCCGGTTCAGTCTTTGCGGCGAGTGGCGATAGTGCCAAGGCATTCGACACAAATGCATTCTTGTTGGATGGAAAAATGTCCGCCTCGCTTGTCGTAAGGGCGGGCGGCAGATATGGCCTCGGCATTACGGCTACAGGACCGGAATTCAGGATCGATGATGTGTTTTCCGGTTCAGTTGATGTTTCGGCACAATCAGAAGCGTATGGATTGAAATCAATCAAGACAATAGCGCTCAATAACGGGTTGACCGGTTCCGTGACCTCGGTTGCCCGTGACTCTCTTGCCTACGGAATATTCTCGGAACAGGATATTGTAATTTCCAACGGTCTGTCCGGGACGGTATCCGCCACGGCCGGGGGCGCGCATGCGTATGGTTTGATGAGCATGTATGGGAAGATCGACAGCAACGGCGTCCCGCTTGCCATATCGGGCACAGTCTCTGCCTCGGCTCATGGACGGGCTGTGGCGATTTCTGCTCCACAGGGGCTGAATATCAATGTCACCGGTTCACTGCGGGCAACCGACTCTTCCGGGAGTGGAGAAGCCTATGCCATTCGGGCCGGAGCATATGATTGGCGGACGTATGACTGGATTGACGGCGGCGCGGTCGATGACACCATCGTGCTCGGAGATGGTGCGAGCGTTGTCGGCAAGATTGATCTGGGCGGCGGCACCAACCTGCTGACGCTGGACGGCGCGGGGTCCATGAGCGGCGCGGTGAGCAATATCACCACCATGACCAAGAGCGGTGCCGGGATATGGAGCACTGATGGCGATATCACTGCCAATGCGCTTTCTGTGCTGGGTGGAACGCTGAATGTGAATGTTGACCCGGCTTCTACCTCCACAGTGCGGGTTGCAACTGATCTCGCGGTGCAGGATGCCACGCTGAAGGTGAACGGTTCACAGGCTGCGACGTCTATGCATGTTGCGAACGATCTGACGCTACAGGATGGCTCTCTTGTCGTGAATGGTTCGCAGGGGGCCGCCTCGACGATGGAAGTTGCGCGCGATCTCATTGCCCGGAGCAGCGCGGTGACGGTGAACGGCTCTCAGGCAGGCTCGTCCATGCGAGTCACGAATGATTTCACGTTACAGGATGGCAGTCTCGTCGTGAATGGGGCGCAGGGAACTGCATCGGCTTTGCATGTCGCAAATGATCTCACGCTACGCAACAGCACGGTGACGGTGGACGGGGCGCAGGCTGCCGCGGCCTCGATGCATGTTGCGAACAATCTGACAGTGCAGGATTGCGAACTGACAGTAACCGGCTCACAGGCAGCGACGCCGACGATGCGTATCGCCAATGATTTTGCGCTTCAAGGCGGGAAAATGCAGGTCGGTATTTCCCAGACAGACACGCCGACAGTGCTGGTCACGAATACTTTTACCAACAACAGCGAAGTCACTTTTGTTCTCGACGGGCTTGTGGAGAGCGGAAAAACCTTCACGGTCCTGTCGAGTGGAAACCTTCTCGGGGGCGGCACATACGATATCGATTCCATGTTGCTCAGCACCTCAGTCGTGGGAAGCAATGTCAATGTGATCAAGAAGAGTTATCTGGATATCCTTGACACGACCGATGATAATGCCCTCGCGCTGGCAACGGCTCTTGATTCCCTTACGGGCACAGCTACAGGAGACATGGCGACCATTCTTGCTGAACTTGAGAACGCACCTTCTCAAAAGGCGTTCACTTCGTATCTGGATGAACTCAGCGGGTTGTTTTCATCGGGCACCACAGCCATGAGCCTCGGCACGGCCCAGCAGCTTTCTCTCGCTACCCAGACGCGCATGGCGCAGATGCGTACCTATCAGACGTTTATGGCCCGCAACGAATATGCTCCTGATCCGGAAGACCCGGAGTCATGGCCCATGGTGGCAAGCAACGGCGATCTGGCCGGTGTCATGTTCCGCGGGCCGGAATCGCGGCCCAACGGTGTGCATCTCCGCATGCTCGGGCGCACAGGGTTGATGGATACCCACGGCGGCTATGACGGGTATGATTACCGGAGCATGCTTATTTCCGGCGGGTATGACCGCGTGTTGCGCGACGGGCTTCTCGTTGGCGTCAGCGGCGGTTATGCCCGCACCGACGCCGATTACAAGGACGTCGGGAAAAGCGATTCTTCGCTCGACAGCTATTCACTGGGATTCTATGGCACATGGTTTGACGAACAGTGGTACGTGGATGCCATGATCTCCGCCGCATACAACAAGTATGAATCAAACAGGCAGATTCCCGCGTTTGCACGTATCGCAAAGTCCGATTCCACCGGATATACCGTTTCTGCCAAGAATGCCGGCGGCTACCGCTTTGATGTCGGCGGTTTCGGCCTGACTCCCAATATTTCGGTTGAGTACACGCGCTTCCATCAGAACGGTTACACGGAATCCGGTGCCGGGGCCGCCAACCTGACTTTGCCGGATGTGGACAGCAATTTCCTTGAGAGCGGCCTCGGACTCAAACTCGACCGCGCATGGCAGACTGGCTTCGGCCAGATCATCCCCGAAATCTCAGCCTCGTGGATGCACGAATGGCTCACGCAGGATAAATCCCTCACAGTCTCCATGACCGGCATGCCGGGAACGGTCTTCTCCCAGACCACCGCCCAAACCGCGCGAGACGCCTACCGCTTCGGCGCAGGCGTCCGCCTCCTCCACGACAAGGGCATGAGCCTCGCCCTCAACTATCAGGGTGAAGTCGAAGAACACGCCTCCAGCCACAGCCTTATGTGTGAAGCACAGTTTGTGTTTTAAGGGATGAGATCGAAGATATGAAGCTGTGCATTTACAATGTGTACAGTGGCAAGGCCATGCAAATGCAGAAAGCCTCACAATGACATACGTCTTTGTGAGGCTGGAATGTTTGTGGAGACAGGACTCGGGAGTGAACTGACGCTCTACTGATTACGAAGAACATGTCTGGATTGTAGCTATTGAACTTATTGAACGCATTTCGCTGATTTTTTGTATGTGTTCACAATGATTGAGTATCTTGGTATGCATTTATCCCAAGAAGTGAATTCACCTCTGTCGAGAATGAAGGCTTAACGATTTAATTCTGGGGCTTGGGCAAATTGACATAGATGGTTGTCATCCCAGGTTCAGAGCTGTCTAGTTCAATGTCCCCGTCTTGGGCTTTGACCATTTTCATGGCTGAATACGTTCCCAGCCCTGTTCCGAATTTTTTCCCTGAGGAGATCATTTTGTTGAAAAAAGTGTCCCGTATGCTTTCTGGAACTTCTCCATAGTTGCGAATGGTGACTGAACAATAATCATTTTTGCTGAGGATAATTGAAACGGGTTTTCCAGGAGGAGAGGCTTCGTACGCATTGGTAAGCAAGTTCATGAAGGCGCTATATAGAAGGAACTCATCACCATGTACTAGAAATGTGTCATTTTCTTGATCCTTGGCGTCCATGCAGTCAATCGAAACATTTTGTTTGAAGGACGATAGGGTTTCACCAATGCGGTCTACTACGGTGGAGATTACGTCGTGGAGGTTTACTGTGGTAAACGCTTTTTTGTAAGTCCCTTCCTCTATCCGATAGAGTGTCAGGCTTGAATCGATAGTTTCAAGCATTTGTCTCCCGTTGTCCCGGATAAGACTCACAATAATTTTCTGATTTTCAGTTAAGTTGGAGTCTGCAAGAATTGATTCGGGCAGTGATACGGATGCTATCAGGGCGCTCCTCAGGTCGTGCTGGACGATCTTGTCGACTAAGTCTTTAACTTCAATTTCTTTGTACAATTGATCCACTTCATCTTGAAGTGAAGAAATGGTTCGTGTGGAGTCAGTCAAAGCCGTCCTAGTCGTTGATAACTCATTCTTTGCGATACGTTGTCTTTTGTCATAAGAGCTAAGGCGCTCTAATGTATCTATTCGATTTTCCTCCTGTGCTTCCATCAGTCGTTTGTTTTTTTGCTTGTCCGACTGCAGTTTTGAAATCACGGCATCCCGTTTCAAAACTTTTTTTTGAAGCATGGATGTCTCGCTGTCGTTTGGTAAAGTGGGTGGAGTGCTTTTATCTTTTTTTTTGCCAATAGCAGCAATTATTCCAATAATAATACCGAGAAACAAAGTTATCAGAAGTATGAATGCGCGGGATAATGATATCGTCCAAAACAAGAATGCGACTTGAACCTGCTCTGTGTTTTGAAGGATGAACAGCAGGAAGAACAAAATAAGCGATAGGACGACAGTCAGATGTGCCTTTTGCTTGAATTTTGCGAGCATTCTTTGCATCAAAAACTCCGAAGTGAATCTGTTGTCTGTTGGTTTTGGTGTTAGCCTTTCTTCTCTTTGGCAGAGTATTTGCCGCACCAATCAGTTCCCTTTACTCGTGGCCATACGCCCATGCTGTTTTCTGAAACTGTAGAAACAGCTGGAGGGGAGAACCTGCACGTCCCATCCTCTTTGTATCCTGTCCGGACGGGAAAGTAGTAACGGCAGTTTTCACACGATTCGTTCATAGACTAGCCTTTTTTGAGAATTGTTAGTGTAAGTCGCTACTGTCGTTGGTTGTTAATGCAACGCTATGCTTCCCATGAAATGGGGTCAATCACCATGCAGGAATTATAATGCTCTGCATTGAACGCATATATTCATTTCTGGATGATCGGAGTTGTTGAATGTCCTGGCAGGTGAAAATGTCGAGGATTGTCTGGATTATAACACCAAATGACTTGATGCTTGCTTCAAAGGGCATGTGATGAGTATGAAAATTCTGGGGATACCTCCTTAATTGTTGGAATTAAGACATGTGGCTGCCCCTATCCCCTTGGCACCCTGCCCCTACACAAAGCTAATATCATCCGCCTGAACAGCGTCGCCGGTGACGTCTGCGATGTGGATGGCGGTTTCGCTGCCTGTGCCGTCGGCGTCGTAGTAGAGCGAGGCATCGTGGAAGATGAAACAGGCGTCGTTGACGTTGACGTCTGAGGCGTTTGTGAAGAAATGGTCTGCCGCGAGGGTGCCTGTCCCGGTCTGGCCGAATTGTTCGAAGTCAAAGCCGAAGGCGTCGTCGGCGTGGGAAAAGTCGGTCACCGTGTCCCCGCCGTGGTCGGTGTCGCCGTAGTGAAACAGGTCCGATCCCGAGCCGCCCGTGAGCTGGTCTTTGCCCGTGCCGTCGTGCAGGGGCATTGTCCATTGGAAAAGACAACCGTTTAGCGAAGCTGTTTCACCTCGAAATCAAGAAAAGGTACAATCCTGATTTGATCAGAATTGTACCTTTTATAATCCTGGCCACAATGACGGATGCATTGTGGCCAGGAATGCCGTTAGGCTTTATCTGTTCTTGTTCTAGTACAAACCGGTCGGGTGGCACGAGGAATTCGCGCAACCAGTCAGGTCCTTGTCGCCGGAGAATTCTTCTTCGTGACAAGAGAGGCAGGTGGTTTGTTCAGTGCCTTTCACATGCATTGCACGGAAGTAGGACTTGGTTCCCTGAGCATCCGGAGCCATGTCGGTGTGGCAGTTCGAGCAGGATTCGGGTTCGTCTGCTACCGTATTTTTGTGGTGGCAGGTGAAGCAATCAAGATCTTCGTGACTGGAATGGTTGAAGACAACTCCGAGGTTCCGTTTGCTGTTTCCTTCGATGTAATTGATCTCAAGATCATCTTCAGGAGCCTCGATAGCGGATTCCAGCTCTGCCTGAGCAAAGGCCAATACTGCGGTAAACCCAACACACAGCAGGGACATGATGAATATTTTTTTCATTATATTTCCTTCAAGTATGAGAGTTTACGCTTTTGCTTTGGAGCCGAAACGACCGGCGAGCAAATCGCGGCGGTTGACGCCGCTTTTGGCCTGTGCGGTTCTTACCATTTTGCGTCCATCCGCAGCTGCGAGCAGGTTGCCGTTATAGCTTTCCGGCGGAGCAGTGCATAAGTAGATGACACGGACAGACTCGGAGTCTGCAAGGTACGCATCAGGATTGGTCTTTTTCACCTCTGCCAGACGTTTTTTCGCGAGAATGAGCATCTCTTCACGGTCGCCGAAGTTCATGGTGCCGGTGGGACAGCTCTGAACACAGGCGGGAAGACGGCCCGCTTCAACACGATCCACGCACATGTCGCATTTGAACCATTGTCCGGTTTCCTCATCCATGCGCGGCACGTTGTAAGGGCACAGTTCTTCACTGGTAACCTTGTCGCCAATGCCGGCTGTGCGGCTGTTCATGACAACGGCCCCGGTTTTGGCGTCCTGCACGATACCGTTGTCGCAGTACATGTTTCCGATATACTTGCACGGAGGTTCAAGACAGTGACGGCACTGCTCCGGGAAGAAGTTCCATTGCAGTTTGCCACTGGCGTCGCGCGCTTCGTGGAAACGGACAAGACGGATAGTCTTGGAAGACAAGTCCTGCGGGTTCTGGTGGGAGCCGACATTGCGGGTCTTTTCAGCAGGGAGGTTTTTCCACTGCTTGCAAGCTACCTGACACCCACGACACGCAGTACAAAGGGACAAATCAACGAAAAAGCTTTTACCATTCATTATTTATCCCCTTCCTTCCACTTGCGTACGTTGACCATGAACGCCTTGTATTCGGGAATACCGGTGTTCGGGTCGCCAACGTTTGGTGTTACAATGTTTGCAGAGTCGCCGCCGTCGACAGGCATGACCCAGCCGTAGTGCCACGGCATGCCGACCATGTGAACGTCCTGGCCGTCAATCTGGTACGGCTGAATGCGTTCGGTGACCATTGCGATCGCCCACAAGGAACCACGCACACTTTCGACGGTGACTTTTTCACCGTTTTCAATGCCGCGAAGTTTTGCGAGCTGCGGGCTGATTTCAACAAACATCTGCGGTTCGGCTTCCACCAACCAACTGCACCAGCGGGTCATGGACCCTGTCTGCCAGTGTTCGGTCACGCGGTAGGTCGTTCCGACGAACGGGTAGCGCGGATTGCAGACGGCTTTCTCTTCACTTTGTATCTGAACCGCAGTCGGGTTGTGGAGCGTTCCGGAGAACGGATGCTCTTTAACCGGACATTCCAGCGGTTCGTAGTATTCAGGCAAGGGGCCGTCAGCGCGACCCGGGCCAAAGAGCTGGCCAAAGCCGTGTTTACGCATGATGAACGGATGCTTGGTGCCGGGAGCCCAGCCGCCGTCGGGAACGTCGCCTTCCCATTTCTTGCCGTTCCATTCGATGACAGCGCGTTCCGGATTCCAGGGTTTGCCCTGTTGATCGACGGATGCCCTGTTGTAAATGATACGGCGGTTGACAGGCCAGCACCATGTCCAGTTCGGGAACAGGCCGATTTTTTCCTGCATGGGAGTCTGGCTGGAGTTGTGGCGCTCGGATTTGTTTTCCGTGTCGCTCACGGAGTTGCAGTACAACCAGTTGCCGGATGTTGTGGAACCGTCATCCTGCAAGTAGGCGAAGCTGGGGACCTGCTGTCCTTTCTTGAACGTCTTGCCTTTGACGACAGTGTCCTTGGTGAACCAGCCGTTGATGAGCCGTGCGGTTTGCTGTGCGCTGAATTCCATGTGGTGATGGTTGTTTTCTTCGCACATGTTGTTGAAGCTCAGGCGGGTGATCGGTTCAGGATATGCTCCCCCTTCCTCTTCATAGAGGTGGACCATTTCTTCCCACAGTTCGTGGAAGTAATGACCGTCGGTGAGCACGCCGTCCTTGGGTTCCGGACCGGCATAACGCCACTGCATCCAGCGGCCGGAGTTGGAAACCGAGCCTTCCTTTTCAATGGCTGTCGCGCAAGGAATGAAGAAGGTTTCGGTTTTGACCTTGGCGGGATCCATTCCGGGGCCCTTCCAGAAGCTCGATGTCTCACAGTCAAACACGTTGACGTTGACCATCCAATCCAGTTCGGCCATCGCCTTGCGCGTCTTTTCCGAGTCAGGGCTGGAACAAGCCGGGTTCATGCCCCAGATCCATGCACCGGTGAATCCGCCATTGTACATGCGGTCGATGAGTGGAATCCAGGAGTATTCACTGGCCTTGTGGTTTTCCAGCTTCGGCAGGTAGCTGTAAGCATCCTGCGGGTCATCGTCGGAGTACATGGCCTTGAGCAGGCTGGCAGAGTACTTGGGATAGTTCTGCCACCAGTTTGCGCTCATCGGGTCATTGGTCACAGGCGCAAACTTCTTGTTGTACTGGTCAAGCGTGTCCAGTCCGGCAAGAGGCGTTGCGATGTATCCGGGGAGGATGTGGTAGAGAAGGGCGTAGTCGGTAGAACCCTGCACGTTGCATTCGCCGCGCAGTGCGTTCACACCGCCACCGGCGATACCGATGTTGCCGAGCATGAGCTGAATCATGGCCATGGCGCGGATGTTCTGCACACCCACGGAGTGCTGGGTCCAGCCCATTGCGTACATGATGGTACCGGCTTTTTTCTTGGTGCCGGTAGCGGAGTACGCATCGTAGAGTTCGACCAAATCCTCAGGCGAAACACCCGACATCTTTGAAACGTTGTCCAAAGTATACCGTTCGTAATGTTTTTTCACGATCTGGAAAACGCAACGAGGGTGTTTCAGGGACTTGTCCATTTTGGGGACGCCGTTTGCGTCATTCTCAAATGCCCATTTGGATTTGTCATACGAGGCGGTTTTGGAATCAAAACCGGAGAAAAGGCCGTCCTCGAATTCGTAATCCTTGCCAACGATGAAAGAGGCGTTGGTGTAATCACGCATGTATTCGAGGAAATAGCGCTTATTCTCGATAATATACTTAATCATACCGCCGAGAACGGCGATATCGGAACCGGAACGAAGCGCAATATGCTTGTCGGAACGTGCGGAAGTACGTGTGAAACGCGGATCAACATGAATGATCTTTCCGCCCTTGGCCTGCGCTTTCAAAGCCCATTTGAAGGAAATGGGATGGTTTTCGGCAGCATTGCTGCCCATTATCAAAATACAATCACTGTTCTGTAAATCATTCCAGTGGTTGGTCATCGCACCGCGTCCGAACGACTCTCCCAGAGCCGCAACAGTTGCACTGTGTCAGATACGGGCCTGATGTTCGAGATAGACAATTCCCTGCGAACGCATGAAACTGTGCATTGCGTAACATTCTTCGTTGTCCAGCGCTGCGGAACCGAGGCAGGCTACACCCATGTTACGGTTAACGACTTGACCTTTTTCGTTCTTTTCCTGGAAGGATTTATCGCGGGATTTCTTGGCGAGCTTGGCGATGCGTTTTTTGCACCAGTCCCAGCTTTTTTCTTCCCATTCACCGGAGTAGGGTGCGCGGTAGAGGCATTTGCCCGTCCGCAAATCGTTCTCGGTCATCTGGATGGAGCTTGCGCCCTTTGCACAGAGAGAACCTTCATTGATGGGGTGGTCGGGGTTACCTTCCACGTTGATGGCTCTTTTGGTCTTCCAAAGAGGTAGTGACTACCAATCCGCAACCCACAGAACAATACGCACAGACAGAAGTAGTTTCTTTACTCCAGGTCGGCTTCATTTGAGCAATTTTATCGTCAACCGTCTTCCTGCATCCAACACCGAGGCCAGCAAAGGCTACGCCAAGGGCGGTTGTTGAAGACAGCTTTACAAAATCACGACGATTCAGTTTCATTCCGTAATCCTTAAGTTGTTGTTATCGTCCACGAATCTCACAGCCGAGCACTGTAAGGCGTCTATAGCCGTAGAGCGCCACAGGAGGCTCGTGAAAAGCCATGCCGTCGCAAAAAGAAACCGGAGTCCAAGTGACAACTCGAACCTCCAGCGTTTTGGCATACTCTTCACACGCCTCAAGAGACACCCCAAGCCCTCCAAAAGGAAGGTCGGCAGTGCTCCGCGCTGTAATAGATTTTCCATTGAGTGCCATAATGCACCTCCCTTACCGTTACTTTCGTACTGCATGTACGAAAGGTGTTAGGAATTATGGAGAATCCGGAAGAACGGCAAAAAAAAGCGACATCCCCATGATTGTGCACAACTTTTTTATTGTGCCCAAATTGTCATAATAATTGGCTTCTTTGGGGGGTGTGGATTGTTGAAAAAAGGGGGAGGAAGTAGGGAGGTTGGCGTTGGTCGAATTTTATACAGGAATAGAAATCCAGAGGGGGTTGTTAAGGAGCGTGGGCCGTAAAAATGTCCACCTTAAAAAACGCTGCTTGGTGGTCCAATAAAGTGGCCCCACTTCTTGGAGAAGCGAGCCCATGGATTTGGGCCCGCTTCTCCTTGCAATAAAGTGCTTCCATTGGAGACTGTGTGTTTAGTCGGTCTTCAGCTTCACCCAGTATTCATCGTACAGTTTCATGGTCTTCGCCGAGGTAATCCTGAAACTCTCCGCGGGCCATGTCTTCCTCGGACGGATAGACGATGGGGTTGTTCCGCACTGCTTCCGGGATCAGGTCCATGGCAGCGGCATTGGGGGTCGAGTACCCCATTCTCCGTGCTGATGGTTGCGGCGACATCCGGGCGCATGAGGTAGTTCAGGAATGCGTGGGCTTCATCAAGGTTTTTGGCTCCTTTGGGGATGCACAGGGAATCTACCCACAGGCTGAGTCCCTCAGGAGGATAAATGTATGCGAATTCGGGATTTTCCTGATTGACGATGAAGGCCTCGCCATTCCAGACCACGCCGACCATGACCTCTCCGGCAAGGAGGGCCTGTTTGGGGGAGTCGGAGTCGAAGACACGCACCATCGGAATCAGTTTCCTGAGTTCCTGATATGCCTCTTCAAGGTGGGCCGGATCGGTTTCGTTGATGGAATAGCCCAATTTCATCAGGGCAAGGGCAAAGGTTTCACGCGGTTCGTTGGGCAAAAGAAGCCTGCCGTTCATTTCCGGTTTCCACAGGTCGGTGATGGAATTGACGGCACCGTTGCCGAGCATGCCGGTATTGACCGTGATGGAGGTTGAACCCCACATGTACGGAACGGAATACGTGTTTTCCGGATCAAAGGACTTGTTCAGGAATTTCGGGGAAAGGTTGGCAAAGTTCGCCAGCTTGGCTTTGTTCAGCGGAAGGAGCAGCCCCTGCTGCCGCATGAGACTGACATAGTCCGAGGAAGGGACGATAAGGTCGTAGCCGTCGCCCGCCAGTTTAATTTTGGCGTACATGGCTTCGTTGCTGTCGTACGTGGACAGGTGGACCTTGATGCCGGTTTCCTTGGTGAAATTCTCCACGACTTCGTCCGGGATGTATTCGGACCAGATGTAGAGGTAGAGTTCTCCGCTTCCCGCAAAGGACGGCATGGCGGACAACAGGACCAGAGCGATTGCCAGCAGTGTTTTTTTCATGATTACTTCTCCTTGAGCAGTCGCCGGGACAGGACGACGGCGACTACGGTTATTGCGATCATTAATACGCTGAGCGCGTTGACATCGGGTTTGATGCCGAGACGGACCATTGAATAGATACGAAGGGGCAGCACCTCATAAGTCGGCCCCGTCGTGAAAAAGCTGATGATGACGTCGTCGAGGGACAGGGTGAAACTGAGCAGCCAGCCTGCCATCAGACCGGGCGTCGCCATGGGGACGACGATTTTCCTGAACACCTGATACTCACTGGCTCCAAGGTCGCGGGCCGCCTCGACTATTGATCTGTCGAAGCCTTTGAACCGGGAATAGACCGTGGCGACGACGAACGGTACGCAGAGGGTGACGTGCCCCATGAACAGCGTCCAGAATCCCAGTGTGAATCCGGCTCCGAGGAACAGGACAAGCAGGGAAATCGCGATGACGATGTCGGGGGACATCATCATGACGAACACGCCGCCGAAGACCGCCTTCCGTCCCTTGAACCGGTACTGATGGAGCATGAATGCTGCCAGGGTTCCGATAACGCAGGCCACTGTGGCCGAAGCGACAGCGATGGTCATGGAACGGAGCGCGGCATCGAGCAGCGTCGTGTTGCTCAGGAGCTTGCCGTACCACTTGAGGGTGAAGCCCTTCCATGACAGCGAGTATTTCGAGGCGTTGAACGAATACGCCGCCATGACCGCCAGAGGCAGGTAGAGGAATACGTATACCAGCCCCACGTAAGTTGATTTGAGGAACGACATCATAGCCTGACCCTCCTGCCTGACCGGCGGACGCTTCGATAGTACAGGACCAGCAAGAGTCCCATGATCAACGTCATGGCAATGGAGGCCGCAGCCCCCATGGGGATATCACGGGTGGCGAGGAACTGATCCCGGATGTAGTTGCCGAGCAGCATGGTCCGTGCGCCGCCGAGGATATCCGGGATGTAGAACATGCCCAGAGCGGGCAGGAATACAAGCATGCAGCCGGAGACGATTCCCGGCATGGACAGCGGCAACGTGATTTTGCGGAACGTCGTCCACTTGTTTGCGCCGAGGTCGCGGGATGCTTCGATGAGCCGCTTGTCGATCTTTTCGATGGCGGCGTACAGCGGAAGAATCATGAAGGGCAGCAGAGTGTAGATGAGGCCGATGAAGATCGCCGTCTGCGTGTACATGATCTTCAAGGGTGCATCGATTATGCCGAGGAACAGCAATGTCTTGCTCAGGATGCCGTCCGCCTTGAGTACGGCGACCATGGCGTATGTGCGGATAAGGCTGTTCGTCCAGAACGGGATCATGACGAGCAGGAGCATGATTCTGGAGCGACGCTTGGGCGCACGGGCGGAGATGTATGCAAAGGGGTAGCCGATGAGCAGGCAGAGAGCCGTTGCCGCCGCTGCGAGGAGCAGCGAGTGAAGGAGCATGACTCCCAGTGCCGGCTCGAACAGCCGCATGTAGCTTCCCAGCGAGAATGTCGGGGCAATGAGATTGTCATGATGCCGACTCAGGAAGCTGACCCCTACGAGCATGATGGTGGGGACGGCCCCGAAAACGGTCATCCATCCAAGGACGCCGCCAATGATGAAGCGTTTGAACAGACGGCTATCCTTCATGGGGCAACACGACCTCCCAGCCCTCGAACCAGCCTACGGCCACGCGGTCTCCCGCATGAAAGTAGAGATTCTCGGCGTCCTCATCGAAGAATTCCGAAACAAGGATCTTCTTTCCGTCATCCAATGTGATGTCTACATCGTAAGTCGCGCCCTTGTAATAGGTGCGGTCTACCGTTCCCTTGAGCATGGCCTTGGCGAACTTCTCGGCCAACTCGGGGTCGTCATTGACCTCACGCATGACCTCGACTCGAAAATCTTCCGGCCGGAGGAGAACATGAACCTTGTCTCCTTCGGCGAAATTCCGTTTGGCCTTGACCACGACCGACACCCCTTCAACTTCGGCATGGTAGTTGGTTTCACCAACACCGGTGATCACCCCGTCGAGCACATTGATTTCGCCGACAAAGCGGGCAACGTACAGATTGGCTGGGTCTTCATAGACGTCCTTAGGTGTGCCCACCTGCTCGATGCGGCCTTCATTCATCACGACCACCCGGTCGGACATGGTGAAGGCTTCTTCCTGATCGTGGGTCACGAAAACAAAGGTGATGCCCAGCGTGCGCTGAAGCTCCTTGAGTTCCTTTTGCATGTCTTTGCGAAGGCGGTAGTCCAGTGCCGAAAGCGGTTCGTCCAACAGGAGGACGCGCGGTTTGTTGACAATGGCGCGGGCGATGGCCACGCGTTGCTGCTGTCCGCCTGAAAGTTCGGACGGCATGCGGTGAGCCATCTTTTCAAGGCGAACCAACTGGAGAGCTTTCGGCACTTCGTGGGCGATATCTGTTTCAGGCATCCCTGCAATGCGAAGTCCAAAAGCAATGTTGTCGTATACGTTCATATGCGGGAACAGGGCATAGCTCTGGAACACCGTGTTCACAGGGCGATCTTCCGGGACCATCCCTGATACAGGGGTGCCGTCGATACGGATTTCACCGCTGTCGAATTCTTCGAATCCGCCGATGAGGCGCAAGACCGTTGTCTTGCCGCAACCAGACGGGCCGAGCAGGGTAAGGAATTCACCGTCGGCAATGGACAGGGAAATGTTGTCGATGGCGATATCGCCGTCAAAGGACTTGCTGATATCTGAGAGCGTTATGACATGTTGCATTGTTGTTCTCACGGTTTGAAAGAGGAAACGCCGGACAGGACAGTCTGTTCTTCTTTGAGAAGAGACTGCCCCCGTGACCGTATCCTTTGTTTGAGGTGTTCGGTTCCTGGGTTGAAAATGAAATGGACAAGGATTGAGGCAAGCAGGGCACACATGAGAATGTGCCACCCTGACGGTTCATCCCGGTATTCTTCGAAAACGGCTATGACACTGAAATGCAGGAGGTAAAACGGGTAGCTGATTTTTCCGATGTGCCTGTCGAGCCGAAATGCTAGGAATCCCCTGAAGATGAATGGAAGAGCCAGGAGAGTTGCCGCCGGGAGAGCGAATGGTTCAAATGCGTCGTCAATATCTCCGACAACGAAAATGAACCCGGCAAGGAAAAAGAATGCGAAGTAGTCGACTGCCTCGCTTTTGGGATTGAGAGTTCGGAAAAATCTGTAGGACAGAATGCCGCTGCCGAACAGCCAGAGTTCAAGTGGAAAGCAGCGCTTGAAAAAGGCGACGTCTGCATAAGCGCTGTTCATGACGCAGAGCTTTGCCGCGAGGCTGACGACAACCATTGCGGCCAATGTGCGGGTTCTCAGTCGGACAAGAAGCGGTGCCAAGGCGTAGAAGGTGATTTCAAGAGAGAGGGACCATGCCTGAATCAGCGGGGCATTGGCCCACAGTCCGTTGCTGCCGGCTTTTGCGAAATGCAATCCGCCATCCGGGGATATTCCCAGACTGAACAGCATCTCCTGACCGAAGACACATGCCGAGGTCCACATCATGATGATGAACGATGCCGGGTCGGACATGAGTTGACGCATCTTGTCGAGGCCGCTCATGGGGTGGATGTCCAATGTGACCAGAAGGGCGACGCTGACGGTCAAGGCAAGGGCGTATATGGGATACAACGACAGGAACCGCCCCATGTAGAAACATCCGGGGTTTGCATAGTTCCTGTCGAGAATGAGTGCCATGTAAAAGCCCGAAATGGCGAAAAAAGCCAGAACCGCCTCATGTCCGTCCACAACCGGCATTTCCAGGAAAGGGAAATGCGAATTGAAAACGGCGATGGCGAGCAGGAGGCGGATGATACCCATTGTCTACCCCTTTCCGCGTGTTTGGGTCTTGCCCGGTTTGGCGTTTTTTTCGATGAAGTCGATGATCTTGCCGGACAGGCTTTTTCCGGTGACTTGCTCAATGCCTTCCAGTCCGGGAGAGGAGTTGACTTCCATGACCACCGGGCCGTGATTGGTCCTGAGCAGGTCCACGCCGCAGACGTTCAGCCCCATGATCTTGGCTGCACGGACAGCGGTGGATCGTTCTTCCGGGGTGATGCGGATGGTGGAGGCGGAGCCGCCGCGATGCAGGTTGGAGCGGAATTCGCCGGGAGGAGCCTGCCGTTGCATGGAAGCAATGACTTTGCCGCCGATGACAAGGCAGCGAATGTCTCGCCCTTTGGCGTCCTTGATGTATTCCTGCACGAGGATATTGGCCTTCACTCCCTGAAATGCCTCGATGACGCTCTTGGCTGCCTGATTGTTTTCGGCCAGAACCACGCCGATGCCCTGCGTGCCTTCCAGAAGCTTGACGACCAGCGGTGCGCCGCCGACCATTTCGATGATGTCGTCGGTGAACTTGGTGGAGTTGGCAAAGCCGGTTACAGGCAGCCCGATGCCTCTGCGCGACAGGAGTTGCATGGAGCGCAGCTTGTCGCGGGAACGGGTAATGGCAACGGATTCATTCAGGCAATATACGCCCATCATTTCGAATTGGCGGACAACGGCGGTCCCGTAAAATGTGATAGATGCGCCGATGCGCGGAATGACGGCATCGATGTCGGACAGATCTTCACCTTTGTAGTGAATGGTCGGATTGTGTGATGCGATGTTCATGTAGCAGCGGAGCGGATTGATGACGCGCATGTCATGCCCAGCCGCTTTGCCTGCTTCTACCAAAGCGTTAGTGGAATACAGGGAACGTTTTCGAGAGAGGATAGCTATTTTCATTCGGTAAAGAGAGTCGGGTAAAAGGTTGCTGAACTGTGCTTGCCTGCCTGATAGGAAAGGTGCGGATCAACAATGATCCGTTCCCGCATGGCCGAACGGCCAAGCAGCATGCGAAATTTCATCTGGTCGCGGTTGGTCAGGGTCAGGTCGATAGCCCATTGTTGTCCCGCGATTACCAATGTGGTTCTCACCACATATCTGTTTTGGCTCTGGCCGCTGGAGCTTTTTACCTGCCTTTTGTCGATGAGCTTGGCTTTGCAGGGAACGGATATGTCGTGCCGTCCCTGCAACGGGTGTATGTTGAAGCGGACAAAACGCTCCCCGTCGCGTTCGAAGGGATCGATGTCAAAGGCGTGGATCGCCGAAGTGGCTGCCCCAGTATCGGCTTTTATCTTGATGCCGGGAATGCGAAAATCGGGCAGCGAGACCCACTCCCGCCACCCGATGATCATTTTCGGTTGCTTGTGAGTGTTCAAAGTTTGCTCCTATGTGGTGTCCGACGAGTGGCGTATGGACTGAGCACGAAATGAGAAGGTCGTTCTGAAAGAGCGGCCTTGCAATAGAAGTTGCGTGGACATGGTCCTGCTACCAGGCATCGTCGCCCTCGTAGTCTATTCCGTCCTCAAGAGTGTAGCTCCGCACCTTGATACGAAGTTCGTCGTCGGCTTCCGTGATGATGCCTTCGGCTGTGATCCATCTGTCGATGTGTTCCACAAGTGTTTCGCTGTGCTCATTGTTTTCGATGACGAATTCTTCTTCCCCGTCCACAAGGAGGATGAGGCTGGAAACGGTTTCGTTGTTCCAGTCGGAGGGAACGACCTGTCCGTAGAGAGCGTCTTCGTAAATGTCCGTAGCCATGATTTCTCCGTGGTTATTGATACTGTGGCTCAATGTTTTCGCATTCGATGTTGTACCGGTAAATGACTCCACCTTCGGTGGGGATGAAATGTTTGAGAAAACGGTACTCCATGACATAGTCATTCGCTTCGTAGAAAAGGCGTGCTCCTTCGAAAGCCCGGTCGTCCCCGGTTTCGAGGTAAATTCTTTTCCCGCCTTCGGCAGTGATCTGCCGAGTCATTTCCGCTACCAATGCCGAACCGATTCCGAGCCGCTGAAATTCAGGGGCCACAGCTATGCCGTAGAGTTCATAGTTGCCTTCCCAGTTGAGAACCGGGCCGAAACAGATAAAGCCAACCAGCTTTTCGGCACCGGACGTGTTGATTGCCGCCCTGAGAAAGACATGCGATTCGTTGCCGTCTCCGTATGCGCTGTCCCAAGCCATGTCTTCGGCAGACATCATGAGGTCAGAAGAAAACAAACCGCTTGCCGCTGCCAGATTCAGAACGTCCTCGACATGATCGGGCTTGATGCCCGAAAGAATGCGGACTTCCTGGATATCTTCCTTGAGCGGTAGCTCATTGGTTGTCATGTCCATCGTCATTCCTTGATCGTGTTCGTGTAGAGAGAACGGCATGCGACAACCGACAGAGAAACAGTGTCGTATTCGAGCTGCCGCATGCCATATGTGCCTCGTTGGCGGAGGCCCACGAGATGCAGCAACGGCATGGCAACACCGGGGGATTCCATGGTGCTTCCTTGAATGCCCTTTCTGCAACGTTTCAAACAGAAGGCACCGCGCCCCCTGTTTTTGCCAACAAGGTCTTCGTCTGGATATTCATCGGCGATAATCGTGATTGTTTCGACCTTGATCGTGGGCATTTCATTTGAGATGCCAATTTCGCCGAAGGCTTCACAAATCTTTCCTTCGTAAACGGGGGTGTCCACGCCGAGGAGGATGAAATCCCGCACGCCATCATTGATGATCAGGCCATGCCCTGAGCTGACCACCAGCCCCCTGACGTTCGCGGGAGAGTCGAAACGTTCCCCGGCGTGGACATGCAACGCAAAAGTCACCAAAAGCGTTGTCGAAAAAAGAGCGATAGAGATGGGCTTGAATTTGAGCATTTATCTTCCCATCTCGTTGATCAGTTTGATCTTCTCAATGAAAATGGACTCCCCGCCATCATTCTCTCTGACAAGCCCGGTGAAAAGGGCTTCCTGTTGCTCGAGAGTTCGCAAGATGGGGAAATTTTCCAGATTCTCCACTCTGACTTCTCTTTCATCACGACACGCGACAAGAACTCCGGTTACCTGAAACCGTTCGTTCCATTGGGCGGGCACAACCATTCCACGAATGGTCTTCCTGCAATTATTATGGGGTATGGAGGCTTGCTTCATGTCGTTTCTCAATCAAAAGTCGAGAAACAATGAAGCATGGAGTGTGCCAGAGTTGTATCTATCTAGTATAATTGAATATACTGAAAACACTAAAGGTAAAAAAGGAACTTTGAATTCTTATCTTGGAAAAAATGCATGTTGAATTGCTTCGAATGAAGCCCTTCAGGCCCTTTTTGTTTTTTTCATCGCCGATTATTAGTGCGTAAAAACAGTCGTTTAAGTTGTAAAAAGAATTTTGAGTTCCGTATTTGGTGCATAAGAGAACTGCTAGTTCTTGTTTTTGTAGTCCTTTCGATTGAGTCCGTGGCGATTCATGAGCTTGTTGAGTTGCCGAGTCGTCACTCCGGCCTTTTCGGCAGTTGTCTTGATAACTCCGTTGCATTGCTCAAGAAGACTTGAAAGATATTGCTTTTCAAATTTGTCCACAGTGAGTTGACGTGCTTCTTTGAGCGGCAGGCTCGTCTTGACCGGAGAAGTCACCACTTCCCCTTGCGTGTCCATCATGTCCGGGGGGAAGCTTTCCGAGTGGAGAACCTCTTCGGTTTCGAGGATGCAGGCGCGTTCGATGACATTCTCCAGCTCGCGCACATTACCCGGCCATTCGTATCCCAGCAGCGTGTCCAGAACGTGAGGGTGGATGCCTTTGATCTCCGTGTTGAGCAGGCCGTTAAACTGTCTGATGAATCCTTCCGACAGCCGTGGAATATCTTCCGGGCGTTCCCGCAGGGGGGGGATTCGAACAGGAAAGACGTTGAAGCGGTAGAACAGGTCGCGCCGGAACTTTCCTTCTTCACACAATTCTTTCATGTCTTCGTTGGTGGCGGCGATGATTCGGACATCAACCGGAATGTCGTTTTCTCCGCCAACTCGCTGGATCACTCGCTCTTGAATGACGTTGAGCAGCTTTACCTGCACGGACTGGCTGACCGTGCCGATTTCGTCCAAAAAGATGGTGCCGCCGTGGGCCAATTCGAATTTGCCCAGCTTGCGGCGCACGGCCCCGGTGAAGGCTCCTTTTTCATGTCCGAAGAGTTCGCTTTCAACGAGAGTGTCCGGAATGGCTCCGCAGTGGACACTGATAAACGGCATATTCTTGCGATTGCTGTGGGCGTGGATCAATTTGGCGATCAGGCTTTTGCCTGTGCCCGTCTCTCCCGTGAGGAGAACGGTTGTGCGAGTTCCCGCCACCTGCCTGATCTTTACGAAGACATCCCGCATGGCCTTGCTGCGCGTGTCCACGTACTCAAGCGAATCCTCATTCCAGAATTGTCCGCGCAGGTAATCCAGCTCTGATTGAAGCACGTCGGATTCGCGAACCTTTTCGACGACGAGATCAAGTTCCTCTTTCTCGATCGGATGCGTGAGGTAGTCGAAGGCCCCGGCCTTGACGGCGTCGACAGCGGCCCCGGTGTGTTCTTCATCGGCCATGACAACGATTGCGGCAGAAGGATAATGCGTCCACAGTCCATCAAGAGCTTTCCCGATGGATTTGTTTTTAGCCAGCAGGGACTCCACGTCCACAAAGAGCGTGTCCACTTCCCGGTCATCATCGATCTCGGAAGCGCTGGTCGTTGTCTCCGTCTGGTTTCGCTCATCCAGATCAAGCAGGTCTCCGATTTCTTCAGAGCGATTTCCATCGCGTGTAATGACGATCATTTTTCTCATGGCGGGGTCTCCTCAGACTCTTTTAAAATCAAGTCTCAAAAGGGACAATATAAATATGACTGTTTCATCGAATTCTATGAACCTAACGTAATGCGTTGTATTTGGAGTGGGGCCTTTTCGTATTCGGTGTATGTTCGTTCAGTTCCCGAAGTCATGTGCAAATGGCTACATTCCCCACTTTCTGCACTCTATGCACCGCAAGTCCCGAAGAGGCTTGGCGAAGAATGTGTCCCATTCTATTGGTGGGTTGATTTGCCGTTTGTGTCTGATATCTTAAAGAATGGTATTCAAGAGTTTTTAAGGCAATTGGTGCTGCCGATCCCTGCGCTAAGCCCCAGAAATCGTCCCCTCAATTCAATGATGGGTAACTTTTTAGTATTCATAAGTCATCCTTTGAATGATTGAAAAGAGTGCCCCAGATTTGTTCCCCAAAATATAGCAGACAACAAAAAAAAGGGTCTAGCTTAACGCTAAACCCTTGATTTCGTTTGGAGCCAGAAATCGGAGTTGAACCGACGACCTACTGATTACGAATCAGTTGCTCTACCAACTGAGCTATTCTGGCGAAACGGGAGCTAGTTTTTAAACCAGTGGCTCGGAGTGGTCAAGGGAAAATGATGCACTTGTTGTGTCGGGGGCGAACTTGTTTGGGGTTTGTGTGTGCGGATGTGGGGCGCGGGGGATATCGGTGGACTGTGGCGGGGCGTTTCGGATACAGGACAAAGGGTGGACTTGGGATTGGGGGAAGTGGTTGTCCGCCATGTGGTGCGTTTTGTCTGAGCTGGGAGAGGGCCGGGAGGGTTTCAGTGAACATATCCATTACATATATTCATCATAATTGTTTTGTCATGAAAACCGAAGGCCGGACGTTTCTGTTCGATTATCCGGGTGACGCGCATTTGCCGGACGGTGGGGAGGCCATGGTTCAGGAGGCGGTTGCCGGAACCGATCTGGCTGTTTTCATTTCGCATAGTCATGAGGATCACTTGAATAACGATCTCGTTACCATGGCTTCGACGGCGGATTCGGTGCGGTATGTGCTGTCCGATGATGTTGAGGATATGCGCCCGGAAACCATACCGTCCGGGGCGGACGTGCTGATTGTCGAGCCGGACGAGCGGTATGAATTGGGTGGCATGATTGTCGAGACGTTGCTGAGCAACGACCTCGGCGTCGCTTTTATGGTGGAGGACGGGGATTTTCGTTTCTATTTCGGCGGCGACCTTGCCAAGTGGGTCTGGCCTTCGGCTTCGGAAAAAGAGTCGTCGTTCACCGAGCGTTTTTATCGGCGAGCCATGGAGCGGGTGCGGGATTTCAAGCCGCATGTGGCGTTTTCCAACGTGGACAGGCGGCTCGACAATCTGGCCGGAGGGGATGAAGCGTGCCGTTTTGCCGGTGCCGAAGTCTTCGTGCCCATGCATACCTTTGGCCAGACCGATTGGCTTTCCGATTTTCAACGGCTGGTCGGGGATACCAAGTCCAGACTTTTCATTTACTCCCGTCCCGGCGAGAAAGGGGAATTCTCCTTCTGAGTTTGCGAAAAACGGCTGTCACTGCTAAACATATTCGACTATCCGGACTCTTTCTCTGATGGGGGCGTTGTTTTGAAGCGATATCTGATGTCTCTGGTTGTTGTTCTGCTTTTCTGCCTGTTTGTCATGCCACAGGCGGCTCCGGCTGTTGCATACTCCGGGAGCGAAGCCGTCTCCATTCCGGCGGATGCCACACCTGCACAGGTGCAGGAAATCCTTGCGGGCATGAGTGACGAGCAAGTGCGGCGATTGCTTATTTCGGAATTGCAAAAGGGAGCGTCCCAGTCGCCTTCGGTTGAGGAGCATCAGGGGCTGGCGGGTGCGATTGTCCGGGGAAAAAAGTTTGTCCAACAGGTGCATGAGCGGTTTTCTCATCTGCTCTCCGGAGCGGCGGAAGCCCCCCGGCTGCTTCCTGTTACCTTGCAGTCTTTGACCGGAAACGGCGCATACCCTCCGGGACAACTCGGCCTCGGACTCGGAGCCATCACGCTCATGTGGTTTCTGGCGCGCTGGCTTGTCGGCAGAAGGACAGACAGGCTGCGCGTCCGGATTGAGGATGTGAGGAGAGGCGCTTCGTTGCCGACGCGGCTTGGCAGACTGTTTGCCCGTGCCGGATTCGATCTGCTCGCCGTGCTGGTCATAACACTCCTGACCCTGATTCCGTATCTGGTGCTTTTCAATGAACCCGTAACGGGACGGCCCGTGATTTTCGCATGGCTGGGCGCAATGTTCACGGTCGAGCTTGTCCGGCTCGTCGCCCGTTTCATTCTCGCGCCGAATGTCGGCGTCATTCGTTTTCTTCCGCTGAGCGACGAGACTGCCCGCTATCTCTATAAGTGGGTGCTCCGCCTCGCATGGGTCGTGGCCTTCGGCATGCTGTTGAGCAGCCTTGTCCGCATGACACGAGGCAGCGAGCTGTTGTTCCTGCTCATTCTTTCCATGACCGGATTCCTTGTTGCCGTCACCATCAGTCTGGTGGCCCTGTGGAACAAGAACAGGGTGGCTGATGCCATCAGAGAGGGAGCGGATGAGTCTTCGCTGAAATACCAGCTTGCCGGGGCATGGCATGTCGCGGTTATCGTGTATTCCATGGGTTTCTGGCTTTTCTGGGTGGTGGCGCTTCTGGTCTTCGGCGAGGAGGCCATGCTGGCCGGTGTCGGGACCCTGCTGGTTGTCCCCGGATGTTTTCTTGCCGATTGGGCCACGCAGCGGCTGGTGACATTTGCGGTTGATTTGGCGGCTCCGCGGCCTGTGGAGTCGGACGATGATGAGCCGGAAGGTGGTGACGGTGATGAACCCGTCATCTCCAAATTCCAGCGGTTCCTGTCCTCTGGATTCCGCATTCTGATTTTTGCCGCATCAACGGCTATTCTGCTGCGGATATGGGGGCTTGATATCCCCGTTGGCAGGGCCACGATCGGCGCGGGGATCGACATCCTGCTGACGCTGGTGCTGGCGTATATCTTCTGGGTGTTCATTTCCAATTATATCGAAAGGAAACTGCGGGAGAATCAGCCGGATGGACCGGATGATTCTGGTGAAGGCGGCGGTGGCCCGGGGGGCGACCGGCTTTCTACTTTGCTGCATCTGGTCAAGAAGTTCATTTTTGCGGCGATCACCGTGATAACGGTCCTGATAGTGCTGTCATCCCTCGGGGTGGATATCGGCCCGCTCATCGCCGGTGCCAGCGTGTTCGGTATCGCCATCGGCTTCGGTGCCCAGACTCTCGTCAAGGACATCATTTCCGGCATTTTCTTTCTCATGGATGATGCCTTCCGTGTGGGGGACTATATCGAGGTCGGCAAGGCCATGGGCACGGTCGAGGAAATTTCGGTCCGGTCCTTCAAGCTTCGCCATCATCTCGGGATGCTGTATACCATCCCGTTCGGCTCCATAAAGGACGTCAAGAACATGTCCCGTGACTGGTCGATCATGAAGCTCAAATACCTTGTGCCGTTCGACACGGATATTCAGCAGGTCAAGAAAATCATCAAGTCCATCAACAAGGAAATCCGGGCCATTCCGGAACTGGATGAAATGATGCTTTCGGATATCAAAAGTCAGGGCGTCAAGGCCATGGAAGAATACGGCATGCGTATGCGCGTGAAGTTCATGACCAAACCGGGCGGGCAGTTTACCCTGCGTAAGCTCGTTCTCGCCAAGATGCGTAAGAAGTTCGAGGAGGCGGGAATCGAGTTCGCCAAACCGCGTGTTTCGGTCCATGTGCCGGGTGAGCAGGATTTCACGGAACAGGAAGCGCAGGCGGCTGCTGCCGCTGGCAGCCTCGTGGACAAAACGGGCAAGGCTCAGGGGACTGAAAAAGGGAAATAGTATTCATTTGTGTTGACCCATTGTGTGCCTCGGTATATCGAGCGCCATGCCATATACACTTTCATTTGAGGACAGGGACGGTTGGCTTCACGCGTCAACCAGTGGCTCTGTTCGTAATTGTTTCGAATTGTTTGAAAAAGCGCATTCCATTGTGAGTGCCGCCATGAGCCGGAATATATCTCGCGTACTTGTTGACGACCGTGTTGTTTCCATGCAGATCGACGCGCATGATGCCAGCCTTTTGGCAGACAGCATGGAGGACGCCGGTTTGCAGGCGAGAGGGCTTCGCATAGCATGTATTCATGCCCCGGAGTACAGTACGGTTTACAGGCTGTTTGAAACCAGTCATCAAAGCCGTTCCCTGAATTTTCGTGTTTTCCCCGACAAAGCCGCCGCCCTTGAATGGGTGCTCGCTGATTGACGGTCCTGCCGTTTCCGATAGATCGGTTCTTCTCTTGTTCCTTGCGCCGGATCGGGTTACGGTCTCCAAGTCGTTTTCAACCTTTACCAGAACCGGGAGCCGCCCTTGAGCGCCAAGGATAATCTGCACGCATTTTTTTACCCCGAGACCGTGGCCGTCATCGGCGCTTCCGCTTCCCCCGGCAAGGTGGGACATACCATCGTCAGAAACATGCTCGATGCCGGATTCAAGGGGAAAATATTCCCTGTGAACCCCAAGGCGAGCGAGATCGAAGGGCTGGCCGTGGTCAACGATATTGCCGACCTGCCGCGAGGCCTCGACCTTGGCGTTATTTCCGTGCCGCAGCAGTTTGTGGTCCCGTCCCTTGAAGCCCTTGCCGAAATCGGCACCAAGACAGCCATCATCATCACTGCCGGTTTCAAGGAAGTCGGCAAGGACGGGTATCATCTGGAGCAGGAAATTCGTAAAATCTGCGAAGAGAACGATATCTCACTGCTCGGTCCCAACTGTCTTGGCATGATGAACACCAGCGCCGGTGTGAATGCCTCTTTTGCGGCAGGACAGCCCGGTTCCGGTTCCATCGCCTTCTTTTCCCAGTCCGGCGCGCTCTGTGTAGCCATTCTCGACTGGGCGCTCGGTGAAAACGTCGGTTTTTCCAAGTTCATCAGCCTCGGCAACAAGGCCGTTCTCGATGAAGCGGATATGCTGCGTTACCTCAACAAGGATGACGCCACCAAGGTCATCCTCGGCTACATTGAAAACGTCGAACACGGTGAAGCGTTTCTTCGCGAGGCCCGGAAAACCAGTCTGAACAAGCCGGTCATCATGATTAAATCCGGTACCACCGCTGCCGGTGCCAAGGCCGCTTCTTCCCACACCGGGGCCATCGCGGGTTCGGACCAGAGCTATTCCGCGGCCTTTCGCCAGTCCGGGGTCATCCGCGTGGATGACGTGGCTTCACTTTTCAATCTTGCCCAGGCTTTTTCCACCCAGCCGCTGCCCAAGGGGCCGAATCTCGCGGTCGTCACCAATTCCGGCGGACCGGGCATTCTCACCGCTGATACGGCAGACCGTTCCAGCCTGACCATGGCGGCGCTTTCCTCCAAGACCATTCAGAAGCTTCAGGAATTTCTGCCCAGCTATGCGGCCTTTTACAATCCGGTGGACATCATCGGTGATGCGAATGCCGAGCGCTATCGGAAAACGCTTGCCGTGGTCGCCGAGGACCCCATGGTCCATTCCATTCTCGTCATGCTGACGCCCACCGCCGCCGTGGAGATCGAAGAGACTGCCGAGGCCGTCATTCGAACCGCACAGAAGTGCGGCAAGCCTGTTTTTGCCTGTTTCATGGGCAAAACGCGTGTCAGAAAGGCGCGTACCATGCTCATGAAAGCGGGGATTCCGTGTTACTCCTTCCCCGAGCCCGCCGTGCGTTCCATCGAGACCATGTACAAGTATTATCTGTGGAAAAACAGGCCGGAGCAGCAGTATGCCGAGGTGCAGGGTGATCGTGAGCATGCGCTCAAGGTCATTCGTGAGCACGAACGGCGCAGTGAACCGGAGATCGTTGAATTCGAGGCGCAGGAGATACTCAAGGCCTATGGCCTGCCCACGCCCAAAACGGTTCTGGCCCGCTCCAGTGACGAGGCCGTGGCAGCCGCCGAGGAAATGGGCTATCCCGTCGTACTCAAGATCGCTTCGCCGGATATTTCGCACAAGTCTGATGTCGGCGGCGTCAAGGTGGATCTTCGCAACGCAGGCGAAGTCATGGCATCCTTCAAGGACATCACCGCCCGTGCCCAGCGCATGCGCCGGGATGCGTATATCGCAGGTTGTCTCGTTCAGGAGATGGCCCCTCCCGGAGTCAAGGAAGTCATTATCGGGTTCAAGCGGGATGAGCAGTTCGGTCCCATGCTCATGTTCGGACTCGGTGGAATTTACGTCGAGATAATGAAGGATATTTCCTTCAAGCTCGCGCCCCTTTCCCGGCAGAACGCCTTTGAAATTGTCCGCGAGATTAAATCCTACATGCTGCTCAAGGGACTCAAGGGAGAGCTGCCTATCAATTTCTCCGCCCTTGAAGATATTATCTTGACCATGTCGCAGCTCGCGCTCGATCTTCCGCAGGTATGGGAGGCCGAATTCAATCCCGTGCTCGTCAATCACGAGCGGGCTATTGTTGCTGATGTCAGAATGACTTTGTTGTTGAAATAAAGCAGGATATGATGCCGCTTCGCGGCGATATCGGGTGACTTGATTCGCCACGTCCTGTGGCTCACCGCTTTGCGGCGTCGGCAGGAACCGACGTCCAAATCCGTTGTCCTGCGGATTTGTCGCCTCCGGCGGCCAGAGGGCTATACCCTCTGGACTCCCTTTCTCGCCTTTGGCGAAATTATCTATATAAAAAAACAGCGCATGCTTATTATAAGCATGCGCTGTTTTTTTATATACACTTTCGCCGAAGACGATCTGGGATTCTTAAGGCCTTCGGCCTTGAGCCGCCAGAGGCGAAATCACCTGACAACGCCGCGAAGCGGCATCCCCTTTTATATTAATCTTTCTTCGGCTTGTACGGCTTCTTGAAGGGCCGCTTGCCGTATCGGGGACCGCCGGGTTTTTTGTAATCGCGGCGATAGGGTTTCTTTTTGAATTCGCCTCGGGTGACGAGCGGACGGCCATCGCGGCTGTTGACGCGGTCGATGACGAGCTTTGCTTCGGCACCGGGCACGGTGAATGTGGTGCGGTTGCCCTGAAGGCGGACATGCTGGATGGACCATGCCTTGATTTTGGCGGTCTTGGAGATGAAGTCCACGAATTTTTTGGGCGTCATGCCGTGGGCGCGGCCAAGAGCGCACACGAGATCGGCACGGCCCCGGTTGGAGGCGCTGATGACGTCGATTTCGCGATAGCTGGATTCGACAAGCTCGTCGCCAAAGGAATGGCGCAGCAGGGCGGCGACGACTTCGGCGGGTTCTTTTTCTTCCATGAGGTTCTTGGCCATTTCCAGATAGGAACTGTGGGAGTCGCCTTCGAGAATTTCCTCAACCAGTGAAACCATCCGGGTTTTCTTGGAGTAGATGACGTCCTGAATACGCGGCAGCTTTTCCTTGGTGATTTCGATGCCGGAGCTCTTGGAAATGTACATGAGCTTGCGGAATTCACCGGGGGCGATGAGGGTGATGGCGACGCCTTTCTTGCCTGCACGTCCGGTGCGTCCGGTGCGGTGAACAAAGGTCTGCGGGTCCTGCGGGATGGCGAAGTTGACCACATGGGTGAGGTCCGGGACATCAATGCCGCGTGCGGCCACGTCGGTTGCGACGAGAATGGTTGCCCGACGTTTCTTGAAGCGGCGCAGGATATCTTCGCGGCGGGACTGCGAGAGGTCGCCGTGAATGGGTTCTGCGGGATACCCGCGCTCGTTGAGGCGTTCGGCCACGCGGTCGGCGTCGGCACGGGTACGGGTGAACACGAGACCGTAGAATTCCGACTGGGCGTCAATGACGCGGCAGAGCGCTTCGAAGCGGTCGGAGTCGGCCATTTCGTGGAATATCTGCTTGGTAAGGGGGATATCACTTTTTTCGGATTTGACGGTGACGGTCTCGAAGTCTCCCATGAACTCCTTGGCGATGCCCATGACTTCACGGGGCATGGTGGCGGAGAAGAGCAGGGTGCGGCGATCCGTGTTGGCGGACTTGAGGATTTCGCGAACGTCATCGACAAAACCCATATTGCACATTTCGTCGGCTTCATCGAGAACGAAGAAGTCGAGGGAGTCGAGCCGCAGGGTGCCGCGATTGAGGTGGTCCATGATGCGGCCGGGGGTGCCGACCACAACGTCGACGCCGCGTTTGAGCGCCTTGAACTGCATGTGGATGGCCTGTCCGCCGTAGACCGGCAGGATGCGAATGCGCTTGTTGCCCCTGAGAGAATTGAGTTCATCCGCCACCTGAATGGCGAGCTCGCGCGTGGGGGCAAGGATAAGCGCCTGTACGTGGCGTGCTTGTTCGTCTGCCGCGTCAATAATGGGCAGGCCGAATGCCGCGGTCTTTCCGGTGCCGGTCTGGGCTTGGCCGACCACGTCGGTTTCGCCGGTGAGCAGCAGCGGAATGGTGCGTTCCTGGATGGGAGTGGGAGCGGTGAATCCTTTGGAATCCAGGGCAGCAAGTGTTTCCTCGGACAGGCCGAGTTCTCTGAATGTTGTCATGATGTCCTTCTCAGGCTGTTGAATTTCCCCGTACAAATTACTTCCATGCTACACCCGCTTCCCATGAGAATACCATTATACTCGGAAGCGGAATACGTTGTGCGCTGTGATCAGCGCGCATTTCGAACAGCCTGGGGGATTATATCAGCCGTCATAGTTGTGAGATCCGTCTTGATGACGGATGTGAAAAAGCGAATAAAACAACGCGATCAATCCCACACGCGAGAAATCGCGAGCGGCATTGATCGTGCGTCGTGTCGCAAAGCCCGGATCGTTTGATCCGGGAACCGAAAGCTTAGCGGGGGCGGAAGGTGATGCGACCGCGAGTCAGATCGTAAGGCGAGAGTTCAACGGTTACAGTATCACCGGGCATGACGCGGATGCGGAACTTACGCATCTTGCCGGAAATGTGTGCGAGCACGGAGTGCCCGTTTTCAAGTTCCACGCGGAACATGGCGTTGGGCAGGGCTTCCTCGACGGTGCCCTGAACAGTGATTCCTTCTTCTTTAGCCATATACTGGCTTCCTCCTAATAGTGTTGAGACGGGAAAAGCCCGCCCTCTCGGGCGGGCTTGAATTGCCTTATTCGGCGAGCGTTGGATCTACCAGCGCGGACGCTCGGGGCGGGGGCGGGCTTCGTTGACCTTCAGGTTGCGGCCACCAAAGCTGCTACCGTCCAGATTCTCGATGGCTTCGAGAGCGCCCTGATCTTCCATTTCCACAAATCCGAAGCCGCGCGGACGGCCGGTTTCGCGATCGTTGATCAGTTTGACGGAGTAAACTTCGCCGTAGCTTTCAAATGCTGCGCGTACTTCCTCTTCCGTGGAACTCCAGGGCAGATTGCCCACATAAATGTTCTTGGCCATTTCGAAAAAATCTCCAAAAAAAGTAAAGAAATAAAATAGTTGGCGAGTCTTCGCCCGGTGTAACAAAGAGGAGGTGACAAGATGCGCGCGAGCTTCTTACGTACTACTATTTGCTCACCAATCGTCAGCGCTCACCGTAGGTTACGGTTTTGGTCCCCATGGACTCCGCCGACTACTGTAGTAGATGGCCTTACGCGGGGCGGGCCAGTCCGTCAAGGAAAAAATGAGAAACTGCGGGATATTCCGCCTAGGTGGAAAACTCCATTTCACTGAAAATCTTGTCCGGATCATACAGGCCGGGATGGTCGGCAACCACCTTTTCCATGGTGTCGAAATACGCGTCCCATCCGATGACTTCCGCCACTTTCTTCTTGTCCACGAAGACTTTGAATACCGTTCCCCTCGGACATTTGGTGAGGTTGAGTTCCAGTACGCCTGCCGGGGCCATTTCCAGCCAGACGGCGGACCATGCCGTGCGATCACCTTCTGTTTTTTTGAATTTCTCGAAAAAGGCTTCGAAAATCCGTTCGATATCCTGCCTCTCCATTGTTTTCCTCGCTGTTTGCGGTTTCCATGAGTATGCCTCATCCCGGTGACAAGGCCAAGGTGAATGACCATATTGCTTCGTTCGTGTATTTGGGATAGAAAAAGTCCTGAAATAATACGTATTCATGCAAGGAGAATTGTATGTCCCCCGTTGCCGTCTGGCGCATGCCTCCGCGTATTCGCGGCGTAAACATAATCACGGCCGGAATAGCTGCTTTCTGTCGGACCAACGGTTTCTCAAGGGAGGATTCCCGGCGGATGCAGGTCTGCGTGGAGGGCGTGTTCAGTTACTGCGTGCATAACATCAGGGGGGCGGAGCAGCGTAACGAGATCGTCGTGAGCCTGAACTGGAAAGAACATGATCTCATTGTGGTCATTGAGCATTGCGGCCCCGGTGGTGAATGGGATGCGGCGCTGGCGCTGGATTCGACCATCAAGCGAAAGAGTTTTGACGCCATGGGGCTGTTCATAGCACGCGAGTTGCTTGAGTCGCTTACGCATCAGAGATATTACGACATTCCAAGCGGATCTACCCAGAATATCTACACGTTGACCTACCGGATGGAGTGGAAGAAGAGTTGACCTTGCAAGTCACAAGGGCGGCTTGATTCATCGATGATGGTCGTATAGTGTTTCGCCAAACTATCGTTGGGGAGAGCGCGTGGAAGACGACTACGAAGTCATGGGAGTTTACTCCCACAGTCTCAAATACGAGTACAAGCTGGGCGAGCGCGGTTCGCGTTATCGGCACGGTACTTTCTGGTTCGTGCGTAAACGTGAAGAGGATGTCTACGAAGTCCGTCCGCTGAACGCCAACCACGTCCCTACCGGTGTTGTCAAACTGGTCAGCGGGGATGAATTTGTTCAACTGTACACCCCGGAACTGGAATACTTTCAGCAGAACACCTTGCCATGCCTTGAGACTCTCCAGAAAAAGGTCCGCCTAGGCCGTCGGTATTTCAATCTTGGCCGCCTCGACAAGGCCGAGCAGGAGTTTTGCGACGCCGTGTTGATGCAGGATGACTCCGTGGACGGCAATATCGGGCTTTCCGACGTCTATGCCGAGCAGAAGGAATTCACCAAGCTGCGCGCCGTGTTGGACAAGCTGCTCAATATTGACGAAGTTTTTCGTGAGGAACAACGGCACCGGTTCAACGAGTTCGGCATCAATCTGCGTAAAAAGGAACTCTTTGATGACGCCGTCCGTTTCTATTCCAAAGCGCTTGAAGTAAACGAGGCCGACGAGAACCTGCATTTCAACATAGCCCGGGCCTTTCACGGCAGGGGGAAATGCGACCTGTGCCGAAAACATCTGAATCGTGCTTTGGAGCTGAATCCCGAGATGGTTGAAGCACGCAGCTTCCTGCGGCTGCTCGATACCGAGGCCGCCACCGCAGAAAAACTGCTCAAAAAGGCCGAGCAGGGACAGCGGGCCGCATTGCAGGACAGGGGCATCAGAAAACGGAAAGCCAAGCTGGCGTCCAAGCCCATCCGGTTCGATATCTAGGGTAGAAATTCCATGACGCGTTGCCATGCATCCGTGGCAGTCCTTTCGCAATACCATGAACCGCTTGCGTCATCTCTTTTGAGTTGGGCGTTTGCGAATCCGTGTCCCGCATCCGGGTATTTCACCAACTGGCAGTCCACCCCGGCATCCTGCATCTCTTTTTCAAAAACAACTGTCTCTTCCATGGGGACGACTTTGTCGTGTTTTCCGTGCAGGACGAGTATTTTGCCGCGCACGTCGCCGGGAGCGCAGGGGAACGGGGTGTTCAGATAACCGTAGAAGCTGGTCGTCGAGCAGAGCGGTGCGTCGGAACGGGCCAGTTCCAGAGCCGTACAGCCTCCGAAGGAAAATCCCATGCAGTGCAGGTTGTTCGCGTCGGTGCCGGAATCGTCGGCCAGTGCGTCCAGTCCTGCGCGGGCACGGGAGCGCATGAGCCGTCGGTCGTCTCGGTAAATGTGCGATACGGTGCTGGCCTCGGCGCTGTTCGCAGGCCGGACGCCTTTGCCGTACATGTCGGCGAGCAGGACGTTGAAGCCGTGCCGTGCCAGCCGCTCGGCGTGCGGGATCATGTAGTCGCCCAGTCCGGTAAACTCATGAATGACGAGAATGCCCGGGAGCGGGCCGGAAAGATTGTCGTCGCGCACCAGCAGCCCTTCCAGCTCAACCTGATCGTGACGGTAGGGAAAGGCGGTGCGAACGATCACTTGAAGTCCGTCCTGTAGAAACGGGTTCCCATGACGTGGGCCGAGAAGAGCGGTTTGTATCCCTCGTCGTCTCCGCCGCCGTGATGGTAGGTACAGAAAAAGGAGCCGTCCGCCATGGTTGTCCATCCTGAATAGCCGAAATCGGGCGCGGCCGCATTGCGGTCATTTTTCAGCTCAAGGATGTTGTCCTGCGCCCATTGATCGGGCAGGCCGTCCCCATGCTTCCACTCCCAGTCGTATGTCCGGTCCATGCGCGGTTCCGTTACTCGCAGGCTGACCCGTCGCCATGTGCAGTCCACTGCATTGTCTTCAAAGGGATAGGGTGCGCCGAACAGGATGGGGCGGGTATTGGCATGGTCGTCGTCAACGACAATGGATGCGCGTTCCTCGCTGTTGATGGAGAGTGTCACCCTGCCGCCCCGGTACTCCAGACGGATGGTATTGAACTGTCCCGGTTCAAGCGGGATGGGTTCGCCGTTTTCGACATCCGGCCTGATGTGGTCCGGGTAGATTTTCCACCATGTTCCGAGCCGCAGGCCGCAGCCGTTTTCACCTGCTGCGTTCACCCGGACTTCGGCCTCAAGCGTTGCCTCGGCAAAGCGCGGGTCTGTCATGGGGCGCAGGGCGTACCGCACCAGATCGCTGGTGCCTGTGTCATTGTGGACGCGCAACCCTTCTTTCGTGACCTGCGGGTTTTCCTGATTCGGATGGCGGCCATGTACCTTGAAATCTCCGGCAAGCTCCTCGGGCGTGCCGAGCCATGCACACGTTCCACCGTCCGGACCGACATTTCGGTAGGTGACGAGCAGGTCGCCGTCCGGCGTCAGCCCCATGGTCGGGCGATGCCCGATGAGCGGTGTGGGAACCGGGTCGGACCATGTGCCGCCCTGGTCATGGCTTTCGCACAGGTACATCGGTTCGTAGACAAAGCTGTTTTCGCGCATGAGTGCGAGGATGCGTCCATCCGGCATGAGCGTCATGGATGCCTCGCACAGGACCAGATTCCGTTCCCGCGCAATGACGGAGTAGGGTGTCCAGTTCGCTCCGTTGTTCTCGCCGCGGTAGACCATCTGTTCGGTGTTGGCCTGACCTATGGCCGGGTGCGGAAACGAACCCCGGTGCAGGTGCCCTGTAGTGAGCAGCGACCCGTCATCGAGTTCGATGACCCGGTCAAGCATGTCGTGGATAATACCCATGGTCGGCTGGACTTGCCACGATACGCCGTTGTCGCGGCTGCGGTGGAAACAGTTGACGATGTCCGAGATCAGCAGTTCGCCGTCCGCCCTCTTTACCAGCCGGGGGCAGTGGCTGTGTTTGCTGTCCATTCGCAGGATGTCGCTCCACGTCTTGCCGTTGTCCGTACTTGTCCTGACGAGCAGTACCCGCCGTGCCGGCTGGATATGTTTGTCCGACTCGTTGTAGGCGACGATGAGGCGATCGTCGTCAGCCTGCACCACATCGGGAAAGCAGATGTATTCCCCGTCTCGGCGGTCGATGACCGTGTGTCGGTCGGCGGCGTCGGTCAGGGTAGGCATGGCTAGTCCTCGCCCCGTTCGTCCTGCACGCGCTTGGTCTTGGCGAAACTGCGCGGCAGCTTGCCGGGTCCGAGGATACTCACGTCGCTGCGTACAAGGATGTTCTTGCGGATTTCCGCTGCAACGGCCTTGGCGAGTCCTTCGTCGTTGTCGGTAGAGGCCTCGGGCGTACGCTCCACCCGGACAGCCATGTGGTCGAGTCCGTCATGGCGGGTCAGGGAAATCTGGTATTCGGCAGACAGGTCACCGAAGCCTTCAAGTACCGAACCGATCTGACCGGGGTAGATGTTCACACCCCGGAAGATGAACATGTCGTCGCTGCGGCCCATGATCTTGTCGATACGCGGCATGGTCACGCCACAGGAACACTGGCCGGGAATGATCCGGGTCAGGTCGTGGGTGCGGTAGCGGATGAGCGGTGAGGCTTCCTTGGACAGCGTGGTCACGACCATTTCGCCCGTTTCGCCGGGAGCCACCGGCTGGAGGGTGTCCGGGTCGATGATTTCCAGAATGAATTTGTCCGCCCAGTAGTGGATGCCGTCATGCGCCATGCACTCAAGGCCCATGCCCGGGCCGTAGAGTTCGGTCATGCCGATGATGTCGAAGCTGTGTTCCAGCCCGAGCGCTTGCTCAAACTGTCTACGCATTTTGGGGGTGTGCGTTTCAGCCCCGAAAATGGCCTTCTTGAGCGCGATCTTGTCCGCCAGTCCCTGTTTCTGCACTTCTTCACCCATGAGGAGCGCCATGGACGCCGTGGAGCACAGGCAGGTGGACTTGAGGTCGGTGAGCATCTGCAACTGGATTTCGAGCAGTCCCGGCCCGACCGGGAGGGTCATGGCTCCGAACCGTTCGCAGCCCAGCTGAAAACCGGCACCCGCGGTCCACAGTCCGTAGCCCACGCAAATCTGTACGCGGTCCTCGACGGTCAGCCCCGCCAGTTCATAGCAGCGGGCGAACATGTCTTTCCATGTGTCGATGTCGTTCTGCGTGTAAGTGAGAATCTTGCGTTTGCCCGTGGTGCCGCTGGAGCCGTGGATTCGCACCACGTCGGCCTCGGGCACCGACAGCAGCGGCATGGGATAGCCTTCCTTGAGGTCGTTCGCCGTGGTGAAGGGCATCTGCTGGAGATCGTCGAGAGTCTTGATGTCGCCCGGTTCAATTCCCTGTTCCTTCATGCGTGAACGGTAGAACGGGCTGCCGTTGTATGCATGGTCAGCGGTCCATTTCAGGCCGTCGAGCTGGATGTCGGCAATCTGTTCCTCGTTCAATTCGGGAATGAAACGGTGGGTCATGAGAGAAGGCTCCTTTTTGGCTTGGTGCAGGCGGCGTCCTCTTGTCGTGAGACGGGAAATCCGTTAGCTCTGAAAAGTGAGCCGCTCAAGCGGTATTCATGCAGCAAAAGACGTAAATCTTCAAGTGTGAAGGGATTTTCATGGACTTCATTCCGCAGTGGGCTTTTTTCTTCGCCGCCGCCGTTATCGGCCTTGAACTGGGCGGACTCGCCACCATATTCATCCAGCGCTGGATTGACGAACTCCCTATTCTCAAGCCGGGGCGTTCCATCTGTCCGGCCTGTGAACACAAGCTCTCATGGCGCGATACCATCCCCCTCCTGAGTTTTCTGCTTCTCAAGGGGCGTTGCCGACACTGCGGCGAATCCATCGGCGGGCAGTATATTCTTGTCGAAATATCCTGTCTCGCATGGTCGCTCGCGCTGGCCCACCGTTTCGGCCCGACGCTGGACTGGGCCATTCTCCTTATCCTCGGGTGCATGCTCATAGCCGCCAGTTTCATTGATTTCGAAACTATGCTGCTTCCCGACCGTATCACCATCGGCGGTACGGCCATGGCCCTTGTCGCAAGCTTTTTTCTCGAATCACCGGGCTGGCGTAATGCCATGCTCGGCTCCGTTGCCGCAGGTACGTTCTTCTGGGTGCTTCAGCAGGCGTACCGTCTCTGGCGAAAGGAAGAAGGACTCGGGACCGGCGACGTCAAGCTCATGTTCATGCTCGGTGCCATGACCGGCCTGACCGGCCTGCCGTTCACCATCCTCGCCGCGACCACCACCTCCCTGCTCGGCACCGTCTTCTTCATGCTGCGTCCCGGAGGACAAGGCATGAAAACACGCATCCCCTTTGGCCCTTTTCTCAGCCTCGGTTGCCTGCTCTACATCCTGTACGGACAGCAGATCATGCAATGGTGGCTGATGGTCAGGTAGGGAAAGGAGAAGGGGAAGCCGCCTTTGGCGGATTGGTTGGAAGATTTTGCCTCCGGCGGCTCAAGGCCGAGGGCCTTAAGAATCCCGATTCGCCTTCGGCGGGTGCGTTGGCAGGGGGATGAGGTGTGTGGGACCGGGAAACCGCGTTTCAAAGAAATCGCGCCGGACAGTTGCAAAAGTTTAAAAGCAACTGACCGGCGCGATTTCTTTGGAACAGGGTCCACGCCACGTGGACCGGCGGGAGTAGCGCGGAGAATTGTCGTGGTGGCGTTTGTTATATTGAAGGTGTTTAGATTTTAAGTAAGGGATTTAGTTTTTAATCCCCCCCCCCCCTACGTTTTGAGCCGGAAAAAATGGCTGTCATTGTTTCGTGAAACCGCACGAAAAATGATCCATTTTTTCTGGCTCAAAACGTTCTCGGCGCAAGCCCGCCGAAGGCGCACCGGGATTCCAAAGGCCCTCGGCCTTTGGCGAGTCCAGAGCAGCGCTCTGGTCTCTCTGAAAGGGGCCATGCGGCAGCAGCCCCGCAGGGCCGCCGGAGGCATGCCCTTCCGTCGTATTCAGCTGTCAGCGAGGGAAAGTCCGTTGCGGTCGAGTATCTGAATGGTTTTCCCGCTGGCGGAAATTGTTTGTTCGCGATTGAATTTCTGGATGATGCGCGACAGTGTTTCCGGTGAAGTTCCCACTATTTTTGCCAGCTCCCGGTGGGAAACCGGAAGGGTGAAGGAGTCGCCCGGTTTTGGGCTGAAACAGGACTCCGCATGGAGAAGGAAGCTGGCTACCCGCTCCCGCGTTCCGTGCAGTGCGAGAGATTCGACAAGGTTCATTGCGTCCAGAAGTCTCCCTGCCAGTGTCTGCATGATCTTGAGCAATAACAGCGGTTCCCTGCGGGCAAGGTCTTCCATGTCCGGGGCGGGGATTTTCGCTACCAGACTTTTTTCCAGTGCAGTGACGTTGACGGGGTAGGGCCTGTCGGCAAAAGCAGTGCAGAAACAGAACGGCTGCCCTTTCTCCACCAGATAGAGAATCTGCTCCCTGCCTTCCGGTGTGCTGCGGAAAATCTTCACGCGTCCGGACTGTACGATGAAGAATGCCTGAATATTGTCGGACTGGCTGATGATCCGTTCTCCGGCTGCAAACGTCTTCATGTGCGCCCTGTCCGCCAAGGCCCTGACCGCGTCATCGTCAAGATCGGTAAAGAGGGATATCTGCCGCAACTGTTCAAAATTACCCATGGAATTATTTTTTCCATAAAAATTGACTATTATCAATGCCCCTAAATGGGTATTCCCCTATACTTTGTGCGTGAATATCAATTAACTGATTGAAATATTGGAGGTTACTGATGGCACTTTCGCGTAGAGGGTTTTTGGGCGCAATGGGCGCAATGGGGGCGGCTGCAGCCGTGCCGAAAAATGCGGAGGCATGGAAGTCCAAGGCACCGCCTGATCCCTACGGATGCCTTGTGGATTTGACCCGTTGCGTTGGCTGCCGCAAGTGTGAACAGGCCTGTAACGAAGTGAACAAACTTCCCGAGCCTGCAGTGAAGTTCGACGACTTGACGATTCTGGACGCCAAGCGGCGGCCTGACGACAAAGCCTTCACCGTAGTCAACAGATACTACTCCGGACGTATCGACGACAGGGACAAACTGGTGCCGACCTACGTAAAGGTGCAATGCATGCATTGTCAGGACCCGGCATGCGTTTCCGCCTGCATTACCGGGGCGTTGACCAAGAAGGACAACGGGGCTGTGCATTATGACGTCACCAAGTGTATCGGCTGCCGCTACTGCATGGCGGCCTGTCCGTTTGAGATTCCGGCGTACGAATATGACGAACCGATCACGCCTCGGGTGCGCAAGTGTACTTTCTGCTATGAGCGCGTTGAAAAGGAGGGGGGCAAACCGGGGTGTGCATCCATTTGTCCGGTCGAGGCAATCACCTTCGGCAAGCGCTCGGAGCTGCTTTCCCTTGCCAAGGGCCGAATCGAAAAGGACCCCGGCAAGTACGTCGATCATGTTTACGGCGAGAAGGAAGTGGGTGGGACAAGCTGGCTCTATATTTCCGGCGTGGATTTCGAAAGGGTCGGGTTCAAGAAGATGCCGTACCAGCCCATGCCCGGTGTGACGGAGACCATCCAGAGTTCACTTTTCAGCTATCTCTGGTCGCCGCTGGCCCTGTTCGGTGTACTGGGAGCCGTCATGGGCTTCACCAGCCGCCAGCCGGAAAAGGAGGAAGGCCATGACACATAAACCGCAACCGCTCGACCGGCCTTTCTGGACTCCGGGCGTTCTGGTCATGCTGGCGTTCATGGGGGCCGGGGCCCTGACTCTGGTGGTCCGTTATACCTACGGCTTGAGCGCCGTGACGAACCTGAACAACCATTATCCGTGGGGAATATGGATCGGCCTTGACGTGGCGTCCGGCGTCGCCCTGGCTGCCGGCGGTTTCACCACCGCTTTTCTGGCCCACATCCTGGGCCGCCACTATTACGAGGCCGTCACCCGTCCGGCCCTGCTGACCGCGGCCCTCGGTTATACATTCGTGGCCCTTGCGGTCTTTGTGGACATCGGGCGGTCATGGGCCATCTGGAAACCCGTTTTCTACCAGAATCACAACTCGGCCCTTTTTGAAGTAGCCATGTGCGTCATGGCCTATGTCACCGTTCTCTGGATCGAATTCATTCCGGTTCTGGCGGAAAGGCTTGGAAAGAGGATTCCTCTTCTTGCCTTTCTCAACCGCATTCTGGACAAGACCATGTGGGTATTCATCATCCTTGGCGTGGTGCTGTCCTGCATGCATCAGTCCAGCCTCGGAACGCTGCTTGTCATCGCTCCGACCAAGGTGTCCGAACTGTGGTACACGCCGTTCATGCCGCTGTTGTTCCTGACGTCGGCCTTTGCGGTGGGGTACCCCATGGTCGTTGTGGAAACGACCATTGCCACGTCGTCCCTGAAGCTTGAGTCGGAGATGAACGTCCTGACGCCGCTTTCCCGGATCACCGTTCTGCTGCTGGGAATATACATGACCCTCAAGCTGGGTGACCTGATCTACCGGGGGGCCTATGTGACCCTGCTTGACGGATCGGCCCAGAGCAATTCCTTCCTGATAGAAGTCGGTCTGGGCGTTGTCATACCGTGGATCATGCTGTTGTTTCCGGCGGTTCGCCGGTCCCGGCGGCTCCTGTTTGTTGCGGCATCCATGATTGTCGCGGGAGTGATGCTGAACCGTTTCAATGTGTTCGTGGTTTCGTTCAAGGCGCCGTTTGCGAGTCATCCGTATTATCCGGCAATTGGCGAGATTCTTGTCACGGCGGGAGCCGTGGCCACGATATTCTTCCTGTACCGGGTGTTTGTGACCCATTTCCCGGTGCTTTCCGCCCAAAAACAGGAGGTTTCCCAATGATGAGGAATATTATCGGGTGGTTGGCGTTCGCCGCAGTTGCCGTTGCTCTGGGAACGGTCGCTCCCTCATGGGCTGCGGTGGCTCCCGGCGCAGACGCCAAGCCCGTCGCAAAGTCCCGCAAGGACAGGACGCCCAAGCCTGACGGCTGGGTGGCTCCCGATCAGGCCGCAGCCGAGGAACTGGCCCGGAAGAAATATCCGTATGTCAAGGACGTTCTGATGGAGGACCTGCCCCTCCGCCAGCAGAGGCTCCGCAAGCTGGGCATAAGTTTCAAGGACATCAAGCATAGCTATATTCTCCTCAACAGTCCGTATGTGAACTCGTACGACCACAAGTATGGGCCAGTCCGGTTCATGCATTCGAAGCATGCCGCCTCTCTGGAGGGCGATTGCGCGGCCTGCCATCATTACCGTCCGGCGGACCCCAACGCCCAGGAAATGACCGCCTGCCGTTCCTGCCATCAGGAAGGCAGTGTGGAAAAAGGGAGTGAACGCATAGGCCTCAAGGCCGCCTACCATATGCAGTGTATGGACTGTCACGAAAAGATGAAGCGGGGGCCTGTCAGCTGCGAGGGGTGCCATGACAAGCGTTCCGTGGACCACAGGGAACTGGTCAAGCTGCCGGATAACCCCAAGCCCCAGCAAGTGACTGCGGAATGCCTTCGCTGCCACAAGGATGCGGGCGAGGATATGCTGACCACGGCTCATTGGCTGTGGCGTGGGCCGTCTCCCTATACAACCGAACACAGAAAGAGCGTCATGTCAGGCAAGGGGACCACGACGCTCAACAATTTCTGAATATCCCCCATCAGCAACGAGGCTCGTTGCACATCATGCCATGCGGGATACGGTTGGAAGGATGCTTCCTTTGATTTCAGCAATATGAACAACATCGACTGCCTTGTGTGTCACGACACGACGGGCAGCTACAAGAAGGCTCCGCCCAAGGCGGGCATGCCCGATCCTTCGACAGACCTGAATTATGTGGCCAAAAACGTGGGCCCCACGAGCCGCAAGACATGCGGTACCTGCCACTTCAGTGGCGGAGGCGGCGATGCGGTCAAACATGCGGACATGTGTTCAGAGCTTTTCTGGCCCAGCCGGAAGTGTGACATCCACATGGGAGGCTATGACTTCTCTTGCGTTGAGTGCCACAAGACCCGCAACCACAAGATATCCGGACGTTCCACGTCCGCACCCGTAGCGGAAGGGTCGCGCGCCTGCGAGGACTGCCATACCACCAAGCCGCATTACGGCGAAAGCCTGCTGGATCATCATCTGAACATGCATTGCGACACGGTGGCCTGCAACACGTGCCACTCGCCCATCTATTCCAAGTGCGCCGCCACCAAGACATGGTGGGACTGGTCCACCGCCGGGGACAAGAACCGGAAGGTGAACAAGGACAAGTACGGCAAGGACGACTACAACTGGAAGAAGGGTTCCTTCCGCTGGAAAGAGTCTGCAAAACCCCAGTATGCTTGGTACAACGGGTTTATCAAGCGGCTGCTGCTTGGTGATCCCATTGATGCGGACGCCGATGGTTTCATGCCGGGGGATACGCTGACGGATGAGGAGAAGATGAAGCTCAAGCGGACTTGCATTACCGAGCCCATCGGCTCCATCGAGGACCCTCATTCGCGGATTACGCCGTTCAAGGTCATGTCCGGAATTCAGCCTGTCGATGCCAAGCATCGGTATTTCCTGATTCCGCACCTGTATCCCTACAACAAGGATGACAAGAACGCCTACTGGAAGGGCGCAGACTGGCAGAAGGCCATAGCCGAAGGAATGAAAAAGGCCGGTCTCCCCTACAGTGGAGACTACATGTGGGTTGCCACGGATATGTATTGGCGCATCGAACATGAGGTCATGCCCAAGGACGGCGCTCTTTCCTGCGTGCATTGCCATGAGAGCCTCAAGGGCGACAGGACCTGTGACCGCTGCCATCAGGATTCACGAAACGTCAAGTTCAAGGAATTGGTTGAAAAGGGAACCGATTTCGAATTGCTGAAGGTCATGGGGCGCGACGTTGATGAATTGATCGGCACCACCGATTACATCGACTTCAGGAAACTCGGCTATAAGGGGGACCCCATCCTGCACGGCGGGCGTTTCAAGAAGCTCCCGCTCGGGTATACGAGGACTGGCACCAAGTAACCTATTGGAGAAACCGTCAACAGGCGCTCCGGGGCAGACAGCTCCGGGGCGCTTTTCGTTTGGATTCCGGACGGGAAGTTTTCCGGCGATGGCGCGGTGCCTTCCGGCTGGGACCCTAACCCGCGGCGCGGGCGGCGACTTTGGCGGCCTCTTCGGCCTTGCCCTGCGCTTCGAGAGCTTCGACGAGGGTGTCCCAGTAGGCGTCGCGTCCGGGGGAGAGGGCGGAAGACTGTCGGGCCAGCACCTCGGCAATCTGCGGGTCTTCGCCTTGGTCGAGATAGAGCTTGGCGAGCATGTGCATGGCCTGATGGTCGTTGTGGTCGGCGTTGAGCGCGAGGTGCAGATATTCGCGTGTGGCTTCGATCTCCCCCTGCTTGTAGGCCACGCGGGCGAGCGGGCGGAGCACCATGCGTTCGCCGCCCGGTTGGTCGGCGGCTTTTTTGTAGAGCGCGGCGGCTTTTTCGAGATGGTCTTCGTTTTCCTCGATGGAACCGAGCCGCATCAGTGAGTAGACGTGACTTGGTTCGGCCTTGAGGCATTGGCGATAGGCGGTCTGCGCTTTGGTGAGATCACCGAGCCGGTGGTTTGCCCAGCCGAGGTTGTAGAGTGCGAGGATATCTTTCTTGTCGATGGTGATGACTTCCTCGAACTGGTGGCGGGCATCTTCGAATCGTCCGAGCTGGGCGTAGCAGATGCCGAGAGAGTTGCGGGCGAGGAGATTGTTTTCGTCGTCGAGCAGGGCAAGTTTGAATTCTTCAATGGCCCCGAAGATGTCGCCGTCCATGAAACGCCGGTCAGCGGACAGGTTGAGGGAAATGGAATCGAATACGGCAATGCGCGGATCAGGCAGCAGCAGAGCGTGATCAAGCGCCTTTCGGCAGTTGTCAAAGACATCGGAGCGATCAAAGTTGAGGAACGGGTAGCAGGCCGATCCGATGCAAACGCGGATGCCGAGAGAGTCGGCGGCGAGTTTTTCTATTTCGAGTGATTTGGTACGAAGCGTCTCTGCGTCAACTCCTTCCTGATAGAAAATCATGCCGTTGAGGCCGAAGCGTCCGCCGAAGGAGCCGTCGCCGAATGCGCCGCGTGCGAGAGTGGCGATGTCGGCGGCCATCTGGTCCATGGCTTCCTGATACCGTTCATCCGAGTCGCCCGGTTGGTCGAGTATGCGAATGAGCGAGAGACCGAAGGATTCCGGGTCGAGTCGGGCCGTGGAGAAATTGGAAACAAAGTCCGAGAAGCTGAAGAGCTTGGTGGTCACGTCCTTGCGTACGGACGTTTCGGGCGTTTCGTCGATATGGGAGAAAAGACTGTCTTCACCTGAAACGATTTTGAGACGGTCGCCCGCTTCCACGGTCCATGTGACGTCGCCGAGATGGAGTATCTCGGCAAAGGCCATTTCGTCCTGTACTTCGACGAGAACGATCTCCCCCTTGTACATCGCGGGATAGCGTCCGGCGATGCGTTCATCCTGCGTGATGGCGGCGTTGGCGGTAGTGCCGGACTTGGGAGCGCGGATGAGAAAACGCTGGCCCACCTTTGCGCCGGATGATTCGCCGATGCTCACGGACAGGCGGTTCATGGGCAGCATTTCGAGTACGCGTCCGCCCTTGGAGAGGATGTCCGCGTAGCCGAAAACGCGGTTGCGGCCCCGGTCCTTGGCAACAGACACGCCCTTGCGGGCCTTGCGAACGAGCATGCGGGCCTGTTCGGAAGCTGTGCGGCGGAACTGGCCGCCTTCCAGTCCTTGCGGATAATTCACGTAACCGAGCGAACCGCTGACTCGTATGGTGTCGTTGGTGACATCGTCGGTGAAGGAGAGCTTGGACAGGCCGGAGCGGATGACTTCGGACAGTTGGAAACAGGCTCGGGGTTTGGCGTCCGGTACGAGAATGGCGAACTTGTCGTTGGCGAAGCGGGCCACGGTTGTGTATTTCGGGCAGACAAGGGCGAGCAGGCGTCCGATTTCCTTGAGAATGTCGTCCCCGGTGAGATACCCGTAGTGCTCGTTGATGGCCTGAAAGTTGTCCATGTCGAGAAAAATGACGCCGAGGGTGCCGGAAAAGGTCATTTCCATTTCCCGTGCTTCGATTCCGGCGCGGCAACTGCCGGTAGCGAGACATCCCTGCACTTGGTCAATGGCCTGTTCGAGCTTGCCGAAAAAGAAGTCGCGGGTATGCAGGCCGGTGAGGCTGTCGGTGACGGCCCTCTTATAGAGGGCGAGTTTCTCAAGAACGGATGTGGCAAGGGCCATGATGTATTTCGGCGCGGTGGAGGGGGCTTTGAGGCGAACGCCCTTGGCTATGAAATAGCAGAGCATTTTTCCTTGAAAAACAAGGGGAAGAACGAGTTCTTTGTCCTCGGCCCGAAATTCCGGTTCCGGGATGGCTGGCGATTCTTCCCGTGGGAAAAAGAGGCTGTAGGAGGTGAACGGCAGGAACTCGGCGATGGAGTCCTTGATCGTATGCTCGAAATCGATCAGCTCATTGGGCGTGAACGATATGGTCCCATCCGCGAAAATGTCTTTTTTCGTCCTCATAATCCGAGAGGTTACAACGGGGGAGCTTTTTGTTCAAATGAAAGTTTGACCAGTGGGTGCCAGCCCCTAGCGTCCGCAGTCGGGATTGAACACCACGAGTTTGCTTTTTTCCTGTTTCGGAGCCTTCGGTCTGACAATTTTTTCCCGTTTTTTTGAGGCAGTGAGAAATTGCGGAGCAAGTTCCGCCGACATGGTGCGCGGCGTCGGTCCGGCTATTTCCGAATGGTAGAGATAGGAGATAACGCGGTTGACGCCGGACGTGCTCAGGGCGTGGGCCATGATGCGGTCCCGCTCCTTCTTGTCTGAAATGACACCCAGAAGAATGATGTCTTCCTGCACGATCTTGACGTCGATGGGCGAGCTGGTCACTTCGAAGTCGGCCATGAGCTGTGCTTCGATTTCCGCATACATGGCCTGCCGCTCGAGGAAATTCGTGTGATTGGATTCCTTGAGATACAGGCGGCTGATGACGGTCCGCTTGTTGTCCACCTTTTTCATGCACTCGTAAATTTTCTTGAGTTGTTCCTGCGAGTCGTACTCACCAACCAGATAGAGCTTGTCAAAGTAGCAGTAAGCCGAGATTTGGGACGGGCGGATTTCCTTGTGCTTGTAAAGCTCTGCCTGAGCATGCCCTGCGATGATGGCGTCGCGCATCTGTTGTTCGGTGGAACGTTCATCCATTGCCGTTTCATATGCGGACTGGCCGTTGCCGATGATGGACGAGAAATAGGACGGGGCACCGGGAATGAGGCCGATGCCGAAAGGCACCGCCGCACAGCCCGTCAATGAGAGAAGAACGGTCAGGACAAGTGTGTTTTTCAGCAACTGCATGGTGTTCAGGTGACGTCTGTTACGGATCGGTTCCATCCGGAGATTTTAGCAAGAATCCTGCCATGGCAGAAAATTCCTCCGAATGAAGGAGATAACCGCAGCCCCGCTTCAACTATCCAGAAATACCGAAAGTTTTTATTTAGATATGTGATCCATTGAGAATGGAATTATTTCAGGCTCAACGCACTTTTATCCATTATAAATAGATTGCTAGTATCGCCCGGAGTTGTTCTTCGGCCACACTCCGTTGTAGCCCTTGCAGACCTGAATGGTGAATTGGCGGATGGTGTCGTCCCCGGCCTTGATGTTGAACCAGACGGGTTCTTCGAATGAGTCGAACATTTCCTTCACTGCTGCCGGTGGTTCTTCGAAGTTCCATTCGCGGACAAGCACCGCGTCCCAGCCCACTTTACCCTCGTTGGGACCGGGCCAGATGTCGTACTGGTTCATGCGGCGGTCGTGAATCCACGCGCAGTAGGCCAGCGGCTGTCCCGGTGTGTAGAAGGCGATTTCGGACGTGATGTCGTACAGGTCGCTGAACACGAAAACGCGGGACGGGTCCACGTCGCTTGCGTCAATGACGCGCTGCACTTCCTGTCCGAGGTCTTCCCATCCCTTGAGGCGGTTGGTGAGGTTGTACTCTGCCGGCAGGGGGATGAGCGGGGAAAGAAAAATGATGAGTGTCATGGCGGCGGCGGTCCCTGCGAGGAGTGTTTTGCCTCCGGTGCTGCGGGCCGGGTTGGTCCACCAGTTTCTCAGAGCCAGACCGCCGAGGATGGCTGCCCCCATGAAGGAAACAGCGGTCCAGTTGGCTTCGGTGTGGGATTTGATGGACCAGAAGGTGATGATCAGCCACAGGGGCCAGAAGAAGAGGGTCGCCTGTAGTCGGTGGCGATACTTTTCGTCGAACGAACCGATTGGGCCGATCACGCTTTTCTTGATCGCACTCCAGCCGCCCATGCAGATGAAAACGAACCACCATGGAGCGAACAGGCCGATCTGTGCGCCGAACATTTCAAAGAAAGGCCCGATGCGTGGGCTGAACGGTTTGTCCTTGCCTGCGGAAAGTTTTGCTACGTGTTTGAAGCCGACCCAGTCGTTCTGCATGTTCCAGAGCAGGATGGGCAACATGCCGACTGCGGTGCCGATGGCGGATGCGAGCAGGAAACGTCCCCAGAAACGGCGGGGAAGCTGTCCGCGGAATTGCAGGATGAGCGCATACACAAAGCCCAGTCCGAGAAAGGCCAGCATCATGTATTTGGCGAGGATACCGAGTGCGAGGCAGACAGCCAGTATGATGAAAGGCCAGTTGGACGGTGTGTGGTCCGGCCTGTTGCGCGTGGCTGCCGACAGGGCGAAGAACGCCACGGTCCAGCACAGGATGAGCGGATTGTCCGTGGTCATCATGATACCCAGACCGTTGAGCAACGGCATGGTCGCCAAGATGCACAGGGCATAGACCGCCAGCCTGTATTCCCGCCAGACGCGTGATATGCCTATGTAGAGCGCGGTCTGGATGCCGGTCATGCCGATGATCGCGCCGAAGCGTACACCAAGTTCCGTACTGCCGAAAACCTTGCACCACAGGGTGATGACCCACGCGATGAGCGGTCCCTTTGAATAGTACGAAAGCTGGGGACGGCGTATCCAGTCCCAGTATTGCGCCTCGTCCTGAACAAGGTTGAGCTGGCCCGAATCAACGAACCAGTAGCGCAGGGCAAACGAAATGGCGATCACCGCAAAGGCGATCACGTCCAGACCGGGAGTATATGTATTTTTGGGCGAAGTCATAATGTTGGGACTGAGGTATAATATATGAGTCCGGGTGGCAAGTGATTGGGGGAGGGAAGGAAGAACGCTCGCCGCGGGGCGTCTCCGACGGCTTAAGCCCCCTTTGAAAAGGGTTCTTAAGAATCTCCTAAACTTTTTGGTGCGCCTTCGGCGGGTGCGTTGTGCCGGGGGGAAGGGGGTGTGGGGCTGGGAGAACGGCGTTCCAAGAAAATCGCGTCGGGCAGTTTGATATAACCAGAGAAACTGACCGACGCGATTTTCTTGGAACAGTACCCACGCCGCGTGTGCTTTGTGGGAGTAGCGCGATAAATGGTCGTTGCGGCGTTTGTGATCGTGTTAAGAAAGGCAGTGGATGGATTTTGTTTTTGTTTTTAAAAAAATCGTTGCTGGTGAGGCGAAAAAACGACGCACACTTTTGTAAGCATGCGTCGTTGTCTATTCGTTTTTTCGCCTTACCTGCATAACCGGCCCGCCCCGCGCAGCGGTCGCCGAAGGCATAACAGGATCCCAAAGGACATGTCCTTTGGCCGCCGGAGGCGAAGTCACCCGATATCGCCGCGAAGCGGCATCCCCTTCTCTCTTTCTTCCTACTTCCAAGGCTCCATGAACTCGTCGCTTGATCCGCCGTTTTCGATGTGCGTGATGAGTGCGGAGCCGAATACGGCGGCATCCATGAGCCCGTCGAACTCGGCGAGCTGATCCGGGTGCTTGATACCGAAACCGAGCGCGATGGGGATGTCGAAGACTTCCTTTGCCTCGGCGAGTTTTTCCTTGATGCGTGCGGGCAGGCTTTCGCGCTGGCCCGTGGTGCCGAGCACCGAAACGAAGTAACAGAACCCGCTTGCACCGTCGGCATAGAGTTGCATGCGTTCCCTGCTGGTGTTCAGCCCGACGAGCGGGACAAGGGACACGCCGTGCGGTTCGATGGCTTCCTTGACGAAACCGGATTCCTCGTGCGGCATGTCCGCGATGATCAGGCCGGAGACGCCTGCGGCCTCGCAGTCCGCGCCGAACTGTTTCAGACCGTACTGATACACGGGATTCAGATAACCCATGAGCAGCAGGGCGGCGTTGAACTGCCCCTTGCGTTCCTTGAGTCCGTCGAGAATCCATTTCAGGTTGATACCGTCCTCAAGACATTTGAGGGACGCCTTTTCCACAACCGGCCCATCGGCCACGGGATCGGAAAAGGGCATGCCTATCTCGATGACGGATGCTCCTGCCGTGTCGAGCTGTTCAAGTTCTTTCCAGAACTGTTCCCGGTTGGGAAATCCTGCCGGAAGAAACGGAATCAACCCGACCTTCCCTTTCGCCTTGGCTTCTTCAATTTTTATCTGCATGGGATTCATTTTGTGCGCTCCTAGAGAATTTCATCAAGAATGCCGAGGTCTTTGTCTCCGCGACCGGAGAGGCAGACGAGGACGGACTTGCCTTGCAATTCGTTTTTGTTCTCGATTGCGTAGGCCACGGCGTGCGAGGATTCGAGGGCCGGGATAATGCCTTCCTGTTGGGACAGCATCTTGAAGGCATTGATGGCCTGACCATCATTGATGGTGGTGTAATCCACGCGTCCGATGTCTTGCAGATGCGTGTGCTCGGGGCCGACACCGGGGTAGTCGAGGCCGGGAGCCACGGAATGCGAAGGCAGAATCTGGCCTTCGTCCGTCTGGAGCAGCTTGGTTTTCATGCCGTGCAGCACGCCTTCGGAACCATGATCGAGCGGGGCGGAATCGTGGCAGCCCGGTTCTCCGGTGCCAGCGGCTTCGACGCCGACGATCTTGACAGATTCATCCGGGATGAAGTGGTGGAACATGCCGATGGCGTTGGAGCCGCCGCCGACACAGGCCACGACCACGTCCGGCAGGTCGCCGTCGTTGCGGTCCATGAACTGCTGGCGGGCTTCCTTTGAGATGACCTGTTGGAATTCGCGCACCAGTGTGGGGAAGGGGTGCGGTCCGGCGGCTGTGCCGAAGCAGTAATGCGTGGTTTCCTGATCCGCAAGCCAGCGGCGCAGGGCTTCGTTGATGGCGTCCTTGAGGGTCTTTGTGCCGGACTCCACGGGCACGATCTCGGCTCCCATGAGGCGCATGCGGTTGACGTTGGGTGCCTGACGCACCACGTCGGTGGCTCCCATGTAGACCACGGCCTTCATGCCGAGCATGGCGGCGGCGACCGTGGTGGCCACGCCGTGCATGCCTGCGCCCGTCTCGGCGAGCAGCACTTCCTTGCCCATCATTTTGGCAAGCAGTCCCTGACCGAGGGTGTTGTTGATCTTGTGTGCGCCGGAATGGTTGAGGTCCTCGCGCTTGAGCCAGAGGTCGAGGCCAAGCTGTTCGGACATTCTCGGACAGTAAGTGATGGTGGAAGGGCGTCCCACGTTTTCCTTGAGCATCTGTGCGAAGCGTGTCTGGAACTCTTCGGACGGCAGGATGGTGTTCATTGCCTCTTCCAGTTCCAGAAGCGGCGGCATGAGCAGTTCGGGAATGAACTGGCCGCCGAAGTCGCCAAAATAACCTTTCTTCATTGTCTTATGTCACACCTTTGCGAGCGCATCGAAAACGGCCCGCAGTTTTGTTTCGTCTTTTATGCCCGGTTCGATTTCCACGCCGGAATTGATGTCCAATCCGGGAGGGTTCGTGGAAAGGGCAGCACGGATGTTGTTCGGTCCGATGCCGCCTGCGAGGAACCAAGGTGTTTGTATTTCAATATGTTGCAGGATGTCGAAATCAATCGACTGCCCTGTGCCTCCTTCGCCTTTGATGCCTGCGTCGAACAGGAAATGGCCGCAGACTTCGGAGTAGTCTTCGAGGTCGCGGGCCAGTGCCGCGGGCGAGGCGTAGGTGGAAGGCCAGAAGACGCGGATGACCCGGTCCGGACCGATGGTTTCGCAAAATGCCATGTCCTGCCCGCCATGGAGCTGTGCGGCGTGAAGGCCGCACCGGTCCATGATCTCGATCACTTCGTTGGCGGTCTGGTTCACAAACACGCCGACTTTGGTGATCTTGCCGGTTTTGACCGAGGCTGCGAAATCCGGGTCCACGTTTCGCGGACTTTTCGGATGGAATATGAACCCGAGCAGGTCCACGCCAAGCTCCATACAGAGTTCGACGTCCTGCATGCGGGTCATGCCGCAGACCTTGACCAGCGGGCGGGGCATTCTACTTGGCTCCTGTCAGTTCGGCGAGTTTCTCGCCCGGGTTGTCGGCTTCCATCAGACAGGTTCCGACAAGCACGGCGTCAAAGCCGAGTCCGGCCATCTCTTCCACCTGAGCGCGTTCGGAGATGCCGCTTGCGCTGATCCAGAGTTCGCCGTCCTTCTTCTGAGTGATGAAGTTGCGGGACTGGTCGAGCGACGTCTCGAGCGTGTCGAGGTCGCGGTTGTTGACCTGAATGATGTCGGCACCGGCTTCGCGGGCCATGTCGAGGTCAGTCTGATCGAAGATTTCGACCACCGGGGCGAGACCGGGCATGCGGGCGAGGTCCACGAGCTGTTTCAGGTGGGTGGCGTCGTCGCACATGCGGGCGATGAGCAGTACGGCAGAGGCCGGACTGGACGCTGTCATGGCGACCTGAAGCGGATCGAATATGAAGTCCTTCCTGAGCAGGGGGACGCCGGGTTCCTTCATCATGAACAGAAAGTCCGGGGTGCCCTTGAAGTACTTGTGTTCGGTCAGCACGGAGATGGCTGCCGCGCCGTTGTTCGCGTAATCGTCCGCGAAGTCGAGCGGGTTCAGGTTGTCGCGCAGGATGCCCTTGCTCGGGCTAGCCGGTTTGAATTCGGCGATCACCGCGCCCGGTCCCTTGGCCTTGATGGCGTCGATGAAGGACGGACGTTCGCCCTGATACACGGCGGGCACGCGGCCCTCCATGAAGTCCTTACGCAGGCTGTCGATTTCCAGCTGCTTGGCTTCTCTGAATTTATCCAACATACGGAATTCCTTTTTTCAGTCCCTGGTTGACGGTGTGACGGGCAAGGGCGGCGCATTCCCTCATGCTGCCCTCGCCGAGAAGATGCAGGCACCCTGCCAGATTCAGGGCCACCATGTCCATCATCGCCTCGGGACCGTTCCCGGCAAGGATGTCGCGCAGCTTTGCCACGGCGTCGTCTTTGCCGCTGACCCGCACGTCTTCCGGGGCGTGTGCTTTGAAACCGAGCTGTGCCGGGTTGACCGTGGTTTTTTCCATGATGCCGTTATGGATGATGTAGCCGCGGCTCACGCCCCATGTGGTCAGTTCGTCGAATCCGCCCGCACCGGCAAAGATGAGCGCCTTTTCCACGCCCGTGAGCAGCAGGGTTTCGCCCATGATTTCGAGTTTGTCGGGGTCGCCTACGCCGACGAGCTGATGCGAAGGACGGGCAGGATTGAGCAGGGGACCCATGAAGTTGAACAGGGTTCGGATGCCGAGCTGCTGGCGGACCGGCATGATGTGCTTGAATGCCGGATGGTAGGCCGGGGCGAACAGGAAGGCGAAGTTGTATTTCTCAAGACCTTCGGCGGCGTCCTCCGGCGACATGTCCAAAGGGATGCCCAGCGCCTCCAGTGCGTCGGCCGATCCGCAGGACGAGGACAGGGCGCGGTTGCCGTGTTTGGCGACTTTGTATCCCATGTCCGCGAGGAACAGGGAGACTGCGGTGGAGTTGTTGAAACTGCACTGGCCGTCGCCGCCCGTGCCCACGGTGTCGAACACGGGTTCGTTCTGCGAGCCATCGTAGCCGGGGATTTTGCGCGCGTGAGCGACGCAGGTGCGGACCCCGGCGGCAAGGTCGGTGGAATCCTCACCCTTGATGCGAAGCCCCATGAGGAAGGCTCCGGCTTGTGCTTCGGTCATGTTGCCGTTCATCAGTTCCGCGAACATGAAGTCCGCCTGATTGTCGTTGAGCGGGGTCTGCTGTGCGAGCAGTTCCAATATTTCAGGTATGGTAAAAGACATGGCTTATCCTTGTATGTTGAGAAAGTTTTGCAGGAGTTTCGGGCCTTCGGGCGTGAGGATGGATTCCGGGTGGAATTGCACTCCGTGCCATGGGCGGTCCTTGTACTGGAGTCCCATGACTTCGCCCCAACTGGTGCGCGCGGTCACGTCGATCTTGTCGGCGGCCTTGTGCGCCGGGACGATGAGCGAGTGGTAGCGGCAGACCGTGAACGGGTCCGGCAGTCCGGTGAATATGCCGGTATTGTTATGCTGCACCCGTGAGGTCTTGCCGTGCATGATGCGCTGGGCCCGTTCCACCGGCGCACCGGCGAAGTGGCCCAGCGTCTGGTGGCCGAGGCACACGCCCAGTACCGGGATTTCCTTGGGCAGTCGGGCGAGGAATTCGAGGCAGTAGCCTGCGTTTTCCGGGTTGCTCGGTCCGGGGGAGAGGCAGACTTGTTTCAGTTTGCCGCTTTCAGCCAGTTCAAGCACCTCTTCCCGGTCATTGCGGATCACGGTCGGATCGGCCCCGAGTTGCTGGAATGCCTGCACCAGATTGAAGGTAAAGGAGTCGAAATTATCTATCAGCAAAAACATCGGTATCTCCTTTGCCTGTAATCACTTCTAGCAGGACACGCGCCTTGTTGTGGCATTCGTTCCATTCGGACTCAGCGTCGGAATCGTAGACGATTCCCGCACCCGCCTGCCAATGGCACACGCCGTCACGGATCCACATGGAGCGGATGGTGATGCCGGTATCGAGGTTGATTTCGCCGTCATCCAGTCCCATCCAGCCGATACAGCCGCCGTAGGGTCCGCGCGGCTGCGGTTCGAGGTCCGCGATGATCTCCATGGCCCGAATCTTGGGTGCGCCGGACAGGGTGCCTGCCGGGAAAGTGGCCTGCAAAACGTCCACGCCGTCGAGATCGTCTTTGAGTTCCCCCTCGACATAGGATGTGAGGTGCATGACGTGGGAGAATCGCTCCACGTTCATGAATTTCTCCACGGTGACCGTTCCGGGCTTGGAGATGCGGCCAAGGTCGTTGCGTCCGAGGTCCACGAGCATGACGTGCTCGGCGCGTTCCTTGGGATCGGCCAGCAGTTCGTTTTCGAGCCGGAGGTCTTCCTTTTCGGTTTCCCCTCTCCAACGGGTTCCCGCAATGGGGCGGACTTCAAGTTGTCCGGCGGCGGAGCGCACCATCATTTCCGGGGATGAGCCGAGCAGGGTGGTGCCGCAGGTCTTGCCCATGGACGGGCAGTCCGGGAATTTCATGTAGAACATGAACGGGGACGGGTTGGCCTGTCTCAGGCGGCGGTAGATGCGGAACGGGTCGTCCGGCACGGGCACGGTAAAACGGGTGGACAGCACCACCTGAATGCACTCGCCCTCGGCAATGAGTTCCTTGCAGCGCTCAACACCCGCCATGTATGCTTCCTTGCCGGGGTGAACCGTGGGTGTCCCGGCCTCGGGAGCGGTGAGGTCCGCGCCCCATTGGATCGGGGCGGGCATGGGGGTGGCCCCCTCATCAAGGCTCAGGTAACAGCAGGAATGGCGCAGGTGGTCGAAAAGCACCATCTGTCCGGGAAGCACGAGGCATGCCTCGGCTTCGGCTGGCGGACAGGCTTCGGTGAGCTTGCGCTCGAACATGCCTGCCACTCCATAGCCGAAATAGCCGTACAGTCCGCGTGTCAGTCCGGGAAGCCCATCGCGGCCGATGGCGGTTGAAGCTCCGCCTTCGGTCTGCTGTTCAATGGACAGCATTTCCACGGCCTTTTTCACGCCGGGAAGATAGTCCATGCCAGTCAGTTCTTTCAGCGGTGCGAGGCGTTCGTCAGCCGTGTCCACGACGAGCTTGCCGTCAACCGGGTGCAGCATGAGGCGGTAATCGAACGCGATCAGGCTGTATCGGCCCAATCGACCGTCCACCTCGGCGGATTCAAGCAGAATCCCCGGCTGGTCGCCCACCAGTCCCATATAGAGGCTGATGGTTGTCTGGACATCAGCCGGCAACCATTTGCCATGCTGGGTCAATAGTATTTTTTCCATGTCTTACTTATGTCCTTATTGTTTGCTTTCGTTAATGATAAGGTCGGGGAATGACTTCCCAGCCTTTTATTTTTTTCCGGTTTTCATGTGTCTTTCACGTGCCTTTCATTGTTTTCTCCTTATAAAATAAGGCCGTACCCTTTTTGAGGGGTACGGCCTTGGTTTGCGTGCAACCGAGTGTGCGGCGTTTCGCCGTACCCTTTAACTATGTTTCATTTCGCCACCACCACTGTGCGCGGTCAGCCAGCAGGTCGAGATCGCCGCCTGCGGCCACGCTCAGGTAGGACATGAACTTGCGGTTCACTTCCTGTAGAAACGGGTTTGCTTCGGAAATGACTTCAAACAGTTCCATATCCTGCGTCATCATCTTACGGGCCGAATCGAGCCTGCGCTGAAAGGAGGGGGTGATGAAATTTTCTATGCCGTCCACATCCCGTGCGGCTGCAAGAAAGGCCACGGTGGACGTGAAGTTGAGGCCCTGCACAAAGGCCATGGACCGGTCGTGCTCTTCGGCTGTGGAATCGAAACAGATGTATCCGCATGCGTTGAACAGCGAGCAGACTCTCCGGGCGGCGGTTTCATCGGACTCACGTCCCGGCATGACAGCCACACGCGGGGTGAACCCTTCGGGAATGACCGGTCCGAACAGGGGGTGCGTACCGACCACCGGGCCGTCGTATTTTGCGAGCATCGCCTTCATGGGCTGTACCTTGACCGATCCGACGTCGCACAGGATGGTCGGGGCCGAGAGGTGCGGCAGCAGGGTGTCGAGAACGTTTCCCATGGCGGTTACGGGAATGCACAGCAGCAGCATGTCACACCCGTCGAGCGCGGTTCGCACCGCATCATCGGTCAGTGGCCGGTCAAGCGGTGCGACATCGCACCCCTGATCGGAAAAGGCCTGTGTAAACAGTCCTCCCATCTGTCCTTTAGCGCCTACGATGGCGATTTTATGTATCCCGTGTTCTGTCATTGCTCTATTTATTTGCCTCCGGCGGCTGGGGAAGAGGAGAGGGGAACCCTTCGAGAAGGGTTCCCCTCTCCTCTTCCCCAGACCCCATCTCCTCTCCCTTCCGAAGCTTTTTGGTGCGCTTCGCGAGGGCGGTGATGGTATGTCCGGTCGTGTTTATTTATATATTGTGTCTTTTACTAATTTAAATAGCCTTTCGCCAAAGGCGCTAATGGGATTCTTAAGGGTATAGCCCTTAAGCCGCCGGAGGCGAAATCACCCGATAACGCCGCGCAGCGGCATCCCATTTTTTTCCCTTACTCAGCCACTATTTTTGCCCATTCGTCCCAGAAGCCGGGGAACGATTTGCCCACGCATTCGGGATTGTCGAAATTGGTGGTGATCCCGGCCAGTTGGAATAGCGACATGGACATGGGCATGCGGTGATCGCCGTAGGTGGTGAAGTCGATTTCCTGTCCCCTCGGCAGCCGTGTCGGACGGATGATGAGGGAGTCGTCGGTGGTTTCGGTTTCACAGCCTGTGCGGGCGACTTCTTCGGCGCAGGCGGCAAGACGGTCGGTTTCCTTGATCCGAAGGTGCGCCACGTTTTCGATGGTGGTCGGAGACGAGGCGAACGCAGCCACGGCGGAGACCGTGGGGACGAGGTCCGGACAGCGGCCCATGTCCACGCGGATGCCGCGCAGGGGGCCGGGTTCAACGAGGATTCCGTCGAAATTCACTTTGATGGTGGCTCCCATCTGGCTGAGAATATCCATGATGGCGCGGTCACCCTGAAGCGAGTCCGCGGCGAGTCCCCTGATGAGGACCGGACGGCGGCCAACTGCCCCGGCTGCGAGGAAATAACTGGCGTTGGACCAGTCGCCTTCGACACGGTAGTTCGCGGCATCGTAACCCGTGGGCTGCACGATGAAGCGGATTTTGCCGGGAGTGGCTCCCTTGACCGAGCGCCATGGCACTTCCTGCCATTTGGAGCCGCGTTTGAGCTCAACAGTGAATCCGGCCTTGAAATCTTCCATGATACGCAGGGTCAGCGCCACGTAAGGCCATGACACGGCCTTTTTCCCTGTGACGGAGATGACGGTCTCGTGGTCAGCCATGGGTGCGCCGAGGAGCAGGCCGGAAAGATACTGGCTGCTTTCCTCAAGGGTGATGTTTACTTTGTCCTTGCGGAATCCCTTGCTCTTCATGATGAAGGGCAGAAAGCCTTCCTTTTCGCCGAAGTCGAATGCCACGCCGAGCGATTCGAGCGCGTTGACCAATTCGGCCATGGGGCGTTCGTGCATGCGTGGTGCGCCGTGGACATTGAACGTCCCTTTTCCGGCTGCGGCAACGGCGGTCATGATGCGGCAGGTGGTGCCGGATTCATGCATGAAGAGTTCGGCGGGTGCTTCCTTGGGGTGCTTGCCGTCGGCATTGCCGCCCTTGGGGCCGTTTTTCATGCCGGTGACAACGAGCAGGTCGCCTTTTTCTTCAATTTTCGCACCGCAGGCGGTCAGGCAGCCACGGGTGCGGGTGATGTCGTCGCTGTCGAGCGCACCGGATATTTCGGATACGCCGTTTGCCAGTGCCGCAGCGATGAGCGTGCGGTGGGAGAGCGATTTTGACGCCGGGGCGTTGATGCGGACCGGTTCTCTGGTCATTGTCTTTCCTCCTGCGTGGGGTAGGTGCCGAGGACTCGCAGTGTGTGGCATTGCTGCCGGAGGTCCTCCAGCACTTCTTCATGCCGTTCGTTGGTAAGGTCACATTCAAGATCGGTGAAAAATACGTATTTCCATTTTTCGCCCTTGAAGGGGCGGGATTCGAGTTTGGTCATGTTGATGCTTTGCAGGGCAATGGTGGAAAGCACTCGGGCGAGGGCTCCCGGCTTGTCCGGCAGGGTGAACAGGATGGTGGTCTTGTCACGCCTGTCTTCCGTGGACGGCGCTGCGCCTATTATAAGGAAACGGGTCCAGTTGTCCGGCATGTCCTCGATGTTCTGGGCGAGCACGTTCATGCCGTGCATGTCCGCGAGCTTGACGTGCCCGACAACGGCGGCGGCCTTTTTCCCCGCCACGAGAGCGGCTGCCTCGGCAGAGGATTCCATGGGAATGGTCGGTACGTCGCGCATGTTGTTGCGGAGCCAGTCGCGGCATTGGCCGAGCGGCTGCGGGTGGGAGTAGATCACTTCCACGTCTTCAAGGTTCTCGGCATTGGACATGAGGCTGTGGCTGATGCGCGAAAAGACTTCGGCCTGAATGTAGACCTTGTATTTCATGAAAAGATCGACGACCTGTCCGACCGTGCCTTCGATGGAGTTTTCCAGCGGGATGACGCCGAGCTCTGCTCCTTCTTCGGCAACGGCTCGGAAGATTTCCTCGAAATTGTTCTTGGGCGTGAGCGCGGCGGCGCTGCCCATGTGTTCGATGGCGGCAAAGTAGGAAAAGGTGCCTTCCGGGCCGAGGTAGACAACACGCTCCGGGCGTTGCAGGTGGCGCGAAGAACTCATTATCTCGCGATAAATGGTACGCAGATGCGTGTCCGGCAGCGGGCCGGGACTGGAGTCCGCGATCTTGTTGAGCACTTCCTGCTCGCGGAACGGCTTGTAGATCGGTTCGTTGTGCGCGGCCTTGTAACGGCCCACGCCCAGACTTACCTGTGCCCGTTTGTTCAGCAGGTCCACGATCTGCTTGTCCAGCGAGTCGATCTTGACCCGCAGGTCAGCCAGATCAGGGATATCGTTCTTTTCGTCTTTGGAAGCCATGTTGTTCTCCGTGAAGGATTTATCCTTCAACGATCTCTTCTTTGATTCGCATGCCGAAGTGTCGCCCTGCTTCGTCGGTTTTGACCATGATTTTATCACCGACTTTCAGGGTGACCACGGAAACCGGTTCGCCTTTGTCGGATACGACACGGATAGTTTCCGCGTTTTGCAGGAATACCTGTCCGGTCTTGACGCCTTCCTTGGTCTTTACCTCGGCCTTGATGAGCAGCATGGGACGGACTTCGACTTTCACGCGGCCCACGGTGGCGAGGGAGGTGGTGCCGTCTGCACCGACAATGAGTACGTCGGTCCCGGCGGCGAGTTCTTCGAGATAGGTGGTCTTGTCTCCGGGCATCTGGGCGTAGGCGTGAACCGCTCCCGCATTGACACGGAAGGGGCGGGCGGCGACGTACGGGTTGGACTCGGTCTCGGCGTGGACAAGGAAGGAGAAGGCGGACGAGTTGCCGATGAGCATGCCCTGGCCTTTCTTGAGCATGGAGATGGTGTCCACGCAGACGCGGTGGCCGAGGCCGGTGGGTTCGATGTCGGTGACAGTGGCGATCTGGAGGTCCATGGTTCCCTGCGAGAGCTTGAGTTCGGCGACGATCTGTTTCAGGTCCGACGCGCCTTCGGGCAGCACCACGATGGTGTCGCAACCGCGTTCGAGAATGCCTGCCGCAAGGATGGCGCGATCAATATTTTCGCACTCAAGGGCGAGGGTGTCCACCTGTGCGAGGATATTTTCCACCGGGATGATTTCCCAGCCTTTCTTGAGGACAACGTCCTTGCCCTGCTGAATGCCCTTGACCGCGACGTCTTCGTCGGACTTCTTGGTCAGTTCGACCACGGGCATGTCTTCGGGCGTGATGACTTTCACTCGTCCCAGTGATTCCACTGCCTTGACCTGGTCTTTCTCTACCATGACCGCGTCAACGCCGGATTCAAGGGCAAGGGTGACGAGTTTCTTGTCAAAGGGGACGGATTTGAAGATGACTTTTTTCATGACGGTTTCCAATATCTATCCGTTGAGGTGGTTGAGGGCGGCTTCCACTGTCTCGTCTGCATGAACAATCATGTTCAGCGACTCGACCAGTCGGGTGGGGTTCTCATGCTGGAATACGTTGCGGCCTACGGAAAGTCCTGCGCCGCCGGCTTCCAGTGAATCATGAACCATCTGAAGGAATGCCTCTGTGCTGTCAAGTTTCGGTCCACCCGCGATAACCACGGGAACACAGCAAGAATCGCAGACTTTCGAGAAAGTGTCGATATCTCCGGTGTAGGGGACCTTTACGACGTCCGCACCCAGCTCCGTGCCGACGCGAGCGCAGTGGGCCACGACGGTGGGGTCGTATTCGTCCGTGACCTTGGGGCCGCGGGCGTACACCATGGCGAGAAGCGGAATGCCCCAGTTGGCGGCATCGGATGCGACCTTGCCGAAATCGGCGAGCATGGCGGATTCGGTTTCGTCGCCGAGGTTGCAATGGATGGAGATGGCGTCCGCACCGAGGCGGATGGCGTCTTCAACGGAAGCGACAAGGCTTTTGGCGTTGGGGAAGGGGGAGAGGGACGTGGAGGCGGACAGGTGGACGATCAGTCCGATGTCCTTGCCTTCGGCGCGGTGTCCGCAGCGAACGAGTCCCTTGTGTTCGATGACCGCGTTGGCTCCGCCGTCAACGACCTTGCCGACAGCTTCCCGCATGTCCACCAGGCCGTCAATGGGGCCGACGGTGACGCCGTGGTCCATGGGCACCACGATGGTGCGCTGGGTGTCTCTGTTGAAGATTCTCTCAAGTCTGATGGCTTTTCCGATATGCATGTTCTCTCTCCTGTGTGTTTTCTCTCAAGCGTCGCGGGTTCCCAGTCTGCGACGACCCCTCTTGTTGTATCCCGACAAAAAAACAAGGGCCGCCGGCTTTCGCCTGCGGCCCTTGAAGAGGTTTTGCTTTGGTTTGTAACTCACCGACTGGCTACAGCGCACACTCTCCCGAACCGCAAGCGCGGGTAAACCAATATCCAAAGTAAAAGTTGGAAAAGTATGCGGGTAGAGTGGTGGTGATGTTCATGGAGACAATTGCTACACGGACAGCGCGGTGCTGTCAACAAAAATAAATATCAGTATTTCAGCAAGATGCCGTATATTACTATATATACTTGCGACCGGCGGTCATTTTTTGTCTCTGGTTGACTTTGACAATTTGTGTACAAAATGGTTTTACCAAAAACGTCAAAAATAACAAAAAAGTTAAATTTTTAAGTTTTTGAAACCGGTAAAATTGTTGTTTTTCCAGTATTGGCAATAAATATCCACTTTGGCACGGGTCTTGATAGAGGGAGTGTAAATTCAAAATGCACCCACTTCAAGGAGGAGCACACAAATGTTTTTGACAAAGTCCCCGACCCGTTTTTTTACACGGATTTCAATTGCGGCGGTTGCCATGGCGGCAGTCTTCGCTCCGGCTTTGGCTCATGCCGAAGAGGTTGAGTACCTCACTCAGTCCAATGGTAACATTCTCTGGACGCTCATTGCGGCAATTCTCGTCATGTTGATGCAGGCCGGTTTCGGTTGCGTCGAGGCCGGTTTTACCCGCGCCAAGTCCGCAGGTAATATCATGATGAAGAACTTCCTCGATTTTTCCGTCGGGTCCATCTGTTTTTTCCTGTTCGGTTTCGCGGTCATGTTCGGTCTTGATGCGGGCGGTTTCACCGGCACTTCCGGCTTCGCACTCGGTGGTGTCGCTGAGGCAGACCTGCCATGGACATATACCTTCTGGTTCTTCCAGTCCGTGTTCGCCGCCACTGCCGCCACCATCGTATCCGGAGGCATGGCCGAGCGCACCAAGTTTTCAAGCTACATTATCGTATCCATCGTGGTCACCGGCTTGATATACCCGCTGTCCGGTCACTGGGCATGGGGTTCCCTGTGGCTCGGCGACGACGGCGCGGGATGGCTCGAAGGCCTCGGCTTCTGTGACTTCGCCGGTTCTTCGGTTGTCCACTCCCTTGGCGGATGGCTCGCTCTGGCCGGTGCCATGGTGCTCGGACCGCGTATCGGCAAGTACACCGAGGACGGCAAGGCAAACGCCATTCCCGGTCACAACATCCCGTTGGCAGGTCTTGGCGTCTTTCTGCTCTGGTTCGGCTGGTTCGGCTTCAACCCCGGTTCCACCACCACGGCTGACAACACCATCGGTTTCATTGCCATGAACACTTCTCTTGCAGCGGCTGGCGGCGTGCTCGGTTCAATGGTCATATCCTGGTTCCGTTTCGGCAAGCCGGATATCTCCATGACCATGAACGGTGCATTAGCCGGTCTGGTCGGCATTACCGCCGGTTGCGCCACTGTTTCCCCCGGTTCGTCCATCGTCATCGGTACTGTCGCCGGTATCCTCGTGGTCCTGTCCATCGAGTTCATCGACAAGGTCCTCAAGATTGACGATCCCGTCGGCGCATCTTCTGTCCACGGTGTCTGCGGTGCCTGGGGAACCATCGCCTGCGGCCTGTTCAACACGGACGGCGGTCTGCTCTTCGGCGGCGGTTTCGGTCAGCTCGGCGTGCAGCTTCTCGGTGTCGGCATCTTCTTTGCCTGGGGCTTCGGTGGAGGCTTCGTATTGATGACCGTCATTAAGGCCCTGTTCGGCCTGCGCGTGAGCAAGGAAGAGGAACTCAAGGGGCTGGATATCGCTGAACATGGTTCAGAGTCTTACAACGGCTTCCAGCTTTTCTCGAACGAATAACACAGTACGCCAACAGACATATATAAGGAGAATGGAACAATGAAGCTCATCATAGCATATATCAGACCCGAGAAGCTCAACGACGTGAAGCAGGCGCTTTACGCCAGAGAGATCTACTCCCTGTCCATAACCAATGTCCTCGGATCGGGACGTCAGAAGGGATTCACCGAAACCTATCGAGGTGTTCAGATGGAGGTGAACCTGCTCAAGAAGGTCCGGCTGGAGATCGGCGTGAATGACGATTTTGAGCCTCTTGCCATCGAGGCCATTCAGACCGCGGGCCAGACCGGAACCGAAGGCGACGGCGTGATTTTCGTCACGGAACTCGCCAAGGCGTTACGCATCAGGACCGGCGAGGACGGCATCCTGTAGCTGGTCTGTCCGTCTTGACGAGACGGAAGTTCGAAACCCCGTGAAAAGGGTTGTTCGAAGTGGATTGCTACATCAGGGGCCGGGGCGTCCAACGGCAGCTCCGGCCCTTTCCTTCGGAACATAATCCAGTCTTATCATTCATTTAACCTAAAATATTTTTATAAGTAGAACTCTCATGTTGAACTCTGCGCCGGATATTCAAGCGGTCATAAAGAATAAAAGTATCATTACGCATTTTCAGCCGCAGGTTTCGCTCAAGCGGAAGGCCGTGATCGGTCTGGAAGCCTTGAGCAGAGGGTTCGACCCGGAAACAGGCAATGTGATACCTCCAGCCTCACTGTTCGGTCAGACCCGGGACTCGGCATCCCGACTCTCCTTGGACCGGGTCTGCCGAACCAAGGCGGTTGAGGCTTTTTCGACTCTGCATCGGAAAGACAAGAGCCTGATGCTCTCGATGAATATCGATGCGGCCTGTATCAACGAAGAAACCCGCGGTTCAAGCCATATCCTCAAACTGGTCAAGCAGAACGGCGTCAGCCCCAGCAATGTCATTATTGAAATAATCGAATCCTGTTGTGAGGACGTGGACGCACTTCTCGAATTCGTCAGGTTTTACCGGAAAAAGAATTTCCTCATCGCCCTTGATGATGTGGGGGCCGGTTTTTCCAATCTCGACAGGATTCCGCTGCTCAAGCCGGATGTGCTCAAGCTGGATCGTTCCCTTGTCTCCGGTGTGAATGAACATTTCCACAAGCTTGAAGTCGTCCGCAGCTTCGTGCAGATGTCCAACCGGATCGGCTGCCTTGTCCTTGCGGAAGGCGTTGAAACAAGTGACGAGGCCATGTGTCTGCTGGACAACGGCGTGGACCTTTTTCAGGGGTTCTATTTCGCACGCCCCGCACCGGGGCTGGATGCCGTTCCCGGCATGGCCGAAAAGGTGGACGTGCTTGGTGAGATGCATCGCGAGAGCCGCACGCTTCATATTGCCGAGGAAAGACGCCGGTTTTCAAGCTATGACCTGTTGTTGCTGACCATGTGCCAGTCGCTTGCCGATGTCCCCTTGCGCGGCATGAATCAGGCGTTGACCCGGTATATCGACACGTACCCGAACCTTGAATGTCTGTATCTGCTGGATATGAGGGGGCGGCAGGTTTCCGATACGATGTGCAATCCGTCCCGGCTGAAAAAGAGCAAACGGTTCCTGTACGAACCGGCACGTCGCGGGGCAGACCACTCACTCAAGGAATATTTTTTGTCCATACAGGCCGGTCTGGATAAATATACCACCCAGCCCTACATTTCCCTCGCTTCGGGAAACCTGTGCATTACCATCGCGTATTCATTCTACCACAAGGGCGGAGGGCGACATTATATCCTCTGTGCGGACATGAGCCGGGAGGGGCCTTTCTGAAACGGAAAAGGGGAGAAACCGACCGGCTTCTCCCCTTCTGTATTCATAGGCATTTCTGGTAAAATGCCCTTGTCTTGCTGTCTTACATGTCCAGAATCTTCTGGGCGGTTTCATCCATGATGTCGGTGATGAATCGGATGCCGGTTTCCCGTTCGGTTTCGCGGTTGCCGGAAGCGATGTCTTCGCGGCCGATCTCGCTCAGGGAGAACTTGCGTGCGCCGGCGAGGAGCTGCTGGAGTTCGGCGGACAGCTTGTCCACGAGGCTCCAGATGGCGACTGCGCCGAGGGGCACGTCCTTCATTGCGTCCCTGCCGACCTTTTTTTCCACGTCTGCGTAGCAGGCGAAGATTTCTTCCGCGCTCTGGCCGTACTTGGTAACGGCGGCGGGGAGCTTGTCCCAGTTGCCGCTGACGGCTGCCTTGCGTTCCGGGTGCAGGACGCCTTCGATGTTGGAACCGAGGAAGCCCGGGACCATCATGGCGCGGCCCATGCAAATCATCTTGGTGTACGGTCCACCCAGTGCGAGGGCCTTGAAGATGTTGCTGCCCTTGGCGAATCCGCCGGCAAAGGACATGTCGACCACGTTCTTGCCGCGTGCGGCGAGACGGCTGGCGTATTCGTATGCCTTGGAGTGCAACAGGATGGAGGGAACGCCCCAGCTTTCCATCATGTTCCAGGGGCTCATGCCGGTACCGCCGCCGGAGCCGTCCATGGTCAGCAGGTCAAGTTCGGCTTCGGAGGCGAACTTGATGGCCATGGCAAGGGCTTCCATGCCGTAGGAGCCGGTCTTGAGGGAAATGCGTTTGAAGCCGAGTTCGCGCAGGTACTTGACGGAGTTCATGAACTCGTCGTGAACCTGTTCGTAGGAAGACAGGTCGGTGTAGCCGAGGCGGCTGTGGCGGGCGAAGTGCTTGATGGAGCCGCGCTTGTAACCTTCCTGAACTTCGGGCTTTTCCGGATCGGGGTCCACGAGGTAGCCGCGTTTTTTCAGGAACGTGGCGTAATCAATGCTGGTGACTTCGATTTCACCGCCGATGTTCTTTGCGCCCTGACCCCATTTGAGTTCGATGATGACCTTGTCGCCGTACTTTTCAGCCACGTATTCGGCAACGCCGTTGCGGGTGTCTTCTACGTTCATCTGCACGATGATTGCGCCGTAACCGTCGTAGTAGCGCATGTAGGTGTCGATGCGGCGTTCCAGTTCGGGAGCCTTGGAAATGCGGCCGTCCTTGATCTCGGACTCGCGGTCAACGCCGACGACGTTCTCGCCGATGACGATGGGGGCACCGACAAGCGCGCAGCCTGCGGCGAAAGCGTCCCAGTATTTGGCGGCGATGAAGGTGGAACCCAGTGCGCCGGTCATGAAGGGAACCTTACATTTGGTGGTTTCCTTTGCGCCGAAAGATGTCTCAAGGTTGACGTCGGTGAACAGCAGGTCCTTGTCCGAGGTGGGTGCGCCCATGGCGCCGTAATTCAGGCCCTGGATTCTGAGGGAATTGTAGGACACGCCGACATGGGTGGTGTTTCCGCTGCCTGCGGTGACGAGGCCGAAATCGCGGGGGTAAAGGATTTCACGTCCGCGCATGGAAGAAAGCCAGGTCTCACATTTGCCCTGACAGTCTGCCCGACACAGGGTGCAAAGGCCGGATTCGATTGCGTTGCCGCGGTTGACACTTCCCAAAACATCGTTGCTTTTCGGTTGGTTGGACATTCTCTCTCCGTTAGTGACAGGTAAATATGAACAATTGCCAATATGATGAAATTTGCTAAAACCAAAAATTAGCTAGCAAAAAAAAATAGAGGCGTCATCAAAAAATGGCAAAACGGCAAAGATTTTGTGTGAAAAAGCTGATTTTTTATCAAAAATGGTAAAAAACGAGGAAAAATTTGGCTTTTTGGCAGGATTTGTCCAAAAATGTATAACTTTGATTGCGTGTTGTTCTAACCTTTCGCTCCTTTTGAGTGTTTTTTACCGTTTATGTTAAAAGTTTGCCTTGAGTTGTCGTGTTTTTCTCGGAATATGCGTCGAATAAGACATTTCGTTATTTATTTTTTTGTAGTCTGTTGGTTGACGCGTGGGAGGGGGCGTTTTGAGAAGCATGAAAATCGATGTCAAGTAGAGGAGAGATTGGGCAGGGAACGAAAAAAGGGTAGAAGCCGAAGCTTCCACCCTTTGATTGTCTTGAATGCGAACCGTGCTAGATTTTTGCTGCGGTACGCAGATCGTCGACGGCGTCGGTCTGTTCCCAGGTGAACTCGGGGAGTTCGCGGCCGAAGTGGCCGTAGTTGGTGGACTGCTGGAAGATGGGACGACGCAGGTTCAGGCGCTCCAGAATGTAGTAGGGGCGCATGTCGAAGACCTCGGTGACGGCCTTGGTCAGCTGTTCGTCGGAGATCTTGCCGGTGCCGCGGGAGGACACGACCACGGAAACGGGGTCGGCAACGCCGATGGCGTAGGCGATCTGGACTTCGCACTGGTCGGCGAGACCGGCTGCGACAACGTTCTTGGCAACGTAGCGGGCCATGTATGCGCCGGAGCGGTCGACCTTGGACGGGTCCTTTCCGGAGAAAGCGCCGCCGCCGTGGGCACCGGCACCGCCGTAGGTGTCGTTGATGATCTTGCGACCGGTCAGACCGCAGTCACCAACAGGACCGCCGATAACGAAACGGCCGGTGGGGTTGATGTAGGATTTCAGGTTTTCGTCAATCAGGTCTTCGGGAAGGGTCTTCATGACGACTTCGCGCAGGATGTCTTCCTGCAACTGGCCCAGCTCAATGCCTTCGGCGTGCTGGGAGGAAACGACTACGTTGTCGATGCGCACGGGCTTGCCGTTGTCGAATTCCACGCAGACCTGAGTCTTGCCGTCAGGGCGCAGGTAGTCGAGAATGCCTTCCTTGCGCACATCGGTGAGACGCTTGGAAAGCTGGTGAGCGTAGTAGATCGGGGTGGGCATCAGGGTCGGGGTCTCGTTGGTGGCGAAACCGAACATCATGCCCTGGTCACCTGCACCCTGTTCTTCGGGCTTCTGGCGGTCAACGCCCTGTGCGATATCCGGGGACTGCTTGTCGATGGAAGAGATGACAGCGCAGGTTTCCCAGTCAAAACCCATGGTGTCGGCGGAGTTGTAGCCGATGCCTTTGATGGTGTTGCGGACGATCTCCGGGAAGTCGGCGTAGGCCGTGGTGGAGATTTCACCGGCGATGAAGGCCATGCCGGTGGTGACGAGGGTTTCGCAGGCCACGCGGGCCATGGAGTCCTGTCCGATGATGGCGTCCAGAATTGCATCGGAAATCTGGTCGGCGACTTTGTCGGGGTGACCTTCGGTCACGGATTCAGAGGTAAACAGGTATTTGCCTTCGATCTGCATTGAATCCTCCTTCAAGAATTCTTTAAGGAAATGCGTCTAGAAATCCGGGTTGAGATCACACTCAAGGACTTCGTCGATGCCGTTATTGTCGTCTGCCACGATGACCCGCGGTTTGCGGGTCTTGGATTCATTTTCATCCAGCCACATGTAGCTGGCGATGATGATGCGCTGGCCGACTTTGCCCTTGTGGGCGGCAGCACCGTTGAGACATATCTCGCCGGGACCGCCGGGAATGGCATAGGTCGTCAAACGCTCGCCGTTGTCAAGATTGTAAACATCGATCTGTTCGTACGGGAGAAGGCCGACCGTCTTCATCAGCTTGGTGTCGATGGAGAGGCTTCCTCTGTATTCCAGATTTGCACAGGTAATGGTGGCACCGTGAATCTTGGCGCTCAAAAAACATCTTTGAGCCAATGTTTTATACCTCTATAAGGATGTTATCTATGAGTCTGGCCTTGCCGACCTGAATGGCAACAGCTGCCAGTGCCGGACCTGTAATGGTCTTGAGGGGCACGATGTCGTTCGGATCGACCAGTTCAATATAGTCCACTGTACCCATGGGGATGGTGGACGCATATTCTTTTTTCAGAAAATCTTTGACGGCCTGTGCGGTCCGTTCGCCGCTTTGAATCATATCGGCCGCTTTCAAAAGCCCTTTACGGATAGCCGGTGCCGCTGCACGTTCTTCTTCCGTGAGATAGGCGTTGCGGGAACTCATGGCCAGTCCGTCCGATTCGCGGACGATTTCCTGCCCGACGATTTCAACCGGAATATTCAGGTCGCGTACCAGACGCCTGATGATGGCGAGTTGCTGCCAGTCCTTCTGCCCGAACACGGCGACATCGGGGCGGGCGAGCATGAACAGTTTGGTGACCACGGTGCACACGCCCTGAAAGTGGACCGGGCGGGACGCTCCGCAGAGGTGTTCGCCCAGCGACGGTATATTGATCCATGTGGCGTGGTCGGCTTCATACATGGCGCTTTTCTCGGGGGCGAAAAGGATATCCGTTCCCTGCGCTTCGGCCTTGGCTTTGTCGCCTTCGAAATCGTGGGGATACTTGTCGAGATCTTCGTTTTCTCCGAACTGGGTCGGGTTGACGAAGAGGGAGACGATAAGCTTGTCGCACAGCGGACGTGCCTTTTTCATGAGGGCGAGATGCCCGTCATGGAAATAGCCCATGGTGGGCACGAGCCCGATTTTCAGGCCTTCGCGCTGCCACTGCATGCACTGTTGCTGTAATTCTATGGGGTCTGTTATTACTTGCATCTTCTTGTGTTGCTTTTTGACAACTGCTCATCTTGTATGGATGGCGCAAGGAAATGTCAATATCTAAATGTATTGATATAGTCCGGGCGGCACGATGGCGGTTCGTTGATTGCAGTGTTTTTTGAAGGGCTGCAACCGGCTCTTTTGCCGATCTTTTTTTCTATTTCATGCTGCCGAATATGTATCGTATGGCGTCGGGCAGCAGATAATTTATCATCTGCTTGTTGCGATCCCTGTTTGTCGGGTCCGAGGCGTAGTGGTCGTTGATGGCCAGACCTGCCACCGGCAGTTGCTCGGCTTCAAGGAATTTTGCCGAGAGCTGGGCATCGTTGATGCAACCCAGCCGGTTGGGAACGACGAGAATGGTGTCGAGATTGCAGATTCGGGCGAACTCATAGACTTGATGCTGCATGTCCAGCGGAACCAGCAGGCCGCCTGCGCCTTCGACGATGAGTACGTCAAAACCCGTGACGGCATTGATCTGGTCGGCGGCTTCCTGCATGGGGAACTCATCCCACAGGAAGCAGGGCGACACAGGCTCTTCGCCGGTAAAGAGCACTCGTGCATCCGAGTCCGGCAGGCCTGCGTAGCTGCGGACGAACGCACTGTCGTCGTCCGCGGGGTAGCCCGTCTGGACCGGCTTGATGTAGCAGACCGATTTCCCTTCTTCCTTGAGCCGTTTGGCGAACCATGCGGAAAACATGGTTTTCCCGACATCCGTATTGGTGCCGGAAATGAAATAGCGTTCCATTAACCGAGTACCTCCGTGGTTGCGGCGTAGGCAGCATCGATCAGCGTGGTGATCTCGTCCTCTGTAATGACATAAGGCGGCAGGAAATAGATGACGTCGCCCATGTTGCGGAGAAATGCCCCATGCTTGAGGGCCGCACGGTGAATCTGAAATCCGATACGTTTCTTCCAGTCAAAGGCGGCCTTGGTCTCTGGATTTTCCACGAATTCGAGGCAGGAGATGAAACCGCAGGAACGGATTTCGCCGAGGTGTTTGTGATCCCCGAATTTTTCGGCGGCGTAACGGCGCATATGCTGGTATTTCGGCTTGTTGGTCTCAATGACGTCGAGTTCATCGAACATGGAAAGGGTCGTGTTGGCGACGGCGCAGGCCAGCGGATTGCCTGTGTAGGTATGGCTGTGCATGAACGCCTTCATGTCGGAGAATTCACCGTAAAATGCGTCGTAAACCGCATCCGTGGTCATGACGGCGGAAAGTGCGAGCGTGCCGGACGTGATGGATTTGGACATGGTGATGAAATCGGGCACGACTCCGGCCTTGTCCATGGCGAACATGGAGCCGAGACGCCCGAATCCCACGGCGATTTCGTCAAAGGCGAGGTGAATGTCGAGTTCGCGGGTCAGTTTACGGAGTTTCTGGAGGTACAGCGCCGGGTAGAATCGCCAGCCCGCGGCTCCCTGCCCGAGTGGTTCGACAAACACGGCAGTGATTTCATGGGCACGTTCGTGGAGCGTCCTTTCCATATGTTCGAAGCAGTCGGCCTCGCACGTCTCGCGGGTCTTGCCGTAGGGGCAACGGTAGCAGTCCGGTCCCTGCACGCTGATGTTTTCCGGCATGATCGGACGGTACAGGTCGGAAAAGAAGTCGTGACCGCAGACCGAGAGCGCGCCCAGCGTGTCGCCGTGATAGCCGTCGGACAGGCCGACGAATTTCGTTTTTTCGGGCTGGCCGGTGTTTTGGCGGTAGCCGTAACTCATCTTCATGGCGACTTCCACGGCGCTGGCCCCGTCGCCCGCAAAGAACACGCGGGTCAGTTCGTCCGGCGTGAGCGCGACAAGGCGGTCAGCCAATTCTTCAGCGGGACCGTGGGTGACGCCCGCAAACAGGACATGCTCAAGCGTGCTCGCCTGTTTGGTCAACGCTTCGGTGATGCGCGGGTTGGCGTGGCCGAAAATATTGGTCCACCAGGAGCTGATTCCGTCAATGTAGGATTTGCCTTCGTCGTCGTATATGTATATCCCTTTTCCGGATGCGATTTTGAGAAGCGGATGTTCCTCAACGTCTTTCATCTGGGTTACAGGATGCCAGAGAGCCTGTTTTTTCATCGAATCTACCATGTCTGAGAAGTTGTACGAATTTATCTCGAAAGAGTTGGAAGAGCTTAGGGAACGAAGCCTTTTCCGTCAAATCCCGCCCGTGGACAACGGCGCGGATAAATTTCTCGTGTTCGAAGATCGCCGTCTGTTGAATCTCGCGTCCAACAACTATCTCGGCATTGCGGATCACCCCGACCTCAAGGCCGCTGCCGTCCGAGCCGTCGAGCAATACGGCACATCAAGCGGGGCATCCCGTCTCATCTCCGGCAATTTCAGTCTGTTCGACCAACTTGAAGCGGAAATCAGCGATTTCAAGGGATTGGACGACGCGCTTGTCGTGGGTTCCGGCTTCACAGCCAACCTGATGATTCTTTCGACGCTGGCCGACCGGCATACCGTGGTTTTTTCGGATCGCCTCAATCATGCCAGCATCGTGGACGGCATCCGGCTTTCCGGCGCACAGCACGTCCGTTATCGCCATAATGACATGGCGCATCTTGCTTCGCTTATGGAAAAACACGCCCATGCGTCGCGGAAGATTCTGGTGACCGACACGGTTTTTTCCATGGACGGCGACTGTGCGTACCTTGCGTCCATTGTCGATCTCTGCGAAAAACATGATGTCCTGTCCGTGGTGGACGAGGCCCACGCCGCCGGAATCATGGGCGGCGGCCGGGGACTTGCCGCCGAACTCGGTCTGGCGGGCCGGGTGAATGTGCATATGGGAACCTTTTCCAAAGGGTTCGGTTCATATGGCGCATACGTCGCGGGCGATTCGGAGATCATTGATTACCTGCGGAACAAGGGCCGTCCATTCATTTTTTCCACGGCGCTGCCACCTGCCGTGGTCGGGGCGAGCCTTGCCGCCGTGAAGCTGGTTCGGGAAAATCCCGGCATGGGAGTCGGATTGCTTGAAATGGCCCGTGAGGTGCGCGGTTTCCTGCAATCTCTCGGCCTTGATACCGGCCCCTCGGAAACCGCGATCATTCCGGTGATTCTCGGCGACAACGCACGGACGTTGGCGGCGCGGGACATGCTCATGGAGCACGGAATCTATATCGGGGCGGTGCGCCCGCCGACCGTGCCGCAGGGGACGGCTCGGCTGCGTATCAGTCTGCGGGCTGATCTGGATAGCGAGGACCTTTTGAATTTCAGGAACGCCATGAAGGCGACCATGGAGCGATTGTGACAGACGATTTTCTTTTTGTTTCCGGATGGGCCGGGTTTCCGGAGCTTTTTCCGACGTTGTCCGGCAGGGGCGAGTTTCTGCTGCCGTTTGTCCGTCACAGCGAAGGTGAGGTCTTTGACCGCCTTGACAGCTCGCCTGCATCCACTCTCATCGCATGGTCGACTGGCGCGCACATGGTGCTCAAGCGCTGGAATCGCGTGGTGGATAATTTTGACCGTATTGTTCTTGTGGCACCGTTTCTCTGCTTCACTGACTACACGTCCGAAAAGATGGTGCGGCTCATGATTCGCAATATGCGAAAGAGTGCTCAGGAGGTCGTCAATCTTTTTCATCGGAACTGCGGATATACCGGTCAGATTCCCATAGCCAAGAGTGACGTCGAAGGACTTTTCATGGGGCTTGAATACCTTCGGGCATCCCGCGCCATGTCGTCGCATCGCGGGGCGGAGAAAACCGTCATTCTGCATGGTGAGCACGATCGCATCGTCAATCCGGTCGCTTCCGAGGATTTGTGGGAAATCATGCCCGGTGCCACCTACACCGCATTGCCCCACGGGCACTGGATACCTGAACATGAATTTGCCGCCTACGTTGACTAAGGAGCGCATTCGCCGCTGCTTCGACCGCGCCCGCGACACGTACGTCAAGGCCGCCATGGTGCAGGCCGGTGTTGCCGAGACGTGTGCCCGCAATGTCCCGCGCGGTCATTATCCCGCCATCATCGAGATAGGGGCGGGCGGTGGCGTGCTGACCCATCGTGTCGCTGCCCGCTGTTCTCACGAGCGGTATCTCGGTGTGGACATTTCTCCGGGCATGCTCGCACAGATCGACAAGTCCGATCTCACCTGTCCGGAGTTTGTCGCTGCCGACGCCGAGCATCTCGATTGTGCTCCGCACACCTTTGATCTGCTTGTCAGTTCGTCCACGTTTCAGTGGTATCGCACCCCGGAGCGGTCAATACCCGACAACTTCCGTCTTCTCCGGTCGGGCGGTGTTTTTTCGATCACCATTTTCATTGAGGGCACGTTTCCTGAAATCACTGCCGCGTCTGCCGCAACCGGCTTCGGCTCACTGCTGCCTCTGCGGACGGAGGCGTTTTATCGGGATGTGGTGAATTCTCTCGCACCGGAGAACGTCGAATTTGCCCGTTCAACGCACGTCACGCACCACGCCTCGGTTCCTGACCTGCTTCGGGCACATCAGGCCACGGGCGCGACGGCCACGTCCGGTCAGAAGCGTCCGTCAAAGGAGGCCTACAGACGGTTTGTCGAGCATTACGAAGCCCACTTCAGAGACGCGCAGGGCGTCAGAAGCACTGCTGAAATTCTGCATGTGTGGGGACGGATGTAACGGCTGGGCCGTTGATCCAGAAGTTCGTCCCTTTTCGTCTACACCCCGGCCTTTTCGAATACCGCACCAACGATGGCGCGGGCTTCTTCCTGAATGTCTTTCAGATGGTCGGCTCCCTTGAATGATTCACAATAGATCTTGTAGATGTCCTCGGTTCCGGAAGGACGTGCTGCGAACCAGCCGTTTTCTGCGGTCACCTTGAGTCCGCCGATGGCGGCATTGTTGCCGGGAGCATGTGTCAGGCGGGCAGTGATCGGTTCTCCGGCGAGGGAGTCGGCAGTGACCATGTCGGGAGTCAGTCCCTTGAAGGCGGCTTTCTGTTCGGTTGAGGCAGGGGCGTCCGACCGCTCATAGATGGGGGCACCGTGCCTTTCTTCAAGCTGCGCGTAGAGTTCGCCGGGGTCACGTTTGGTGGTGGCGGTGATCTCGGCTGCCAGCAGGTTGAGAATGATGCCGTCCTTGTCCGTGGTCCAGACCGATCCGTCGAAGCGCAGGAAACTCGCCCCGGCTGACTCTTCGCCGCCGAATCCGCAGGAACCGTCAATGAGTCCGTCCACGAACCACTTGAAGCCCACCGGGACTTCGTGCAGATGCCTGCCGAGGGAGGCTGCCACGCGATCAACCATGGAACTGGTGACCACGGTCTTGCCTACTGCGGCTTTCGCTGACCAGTCGGGGCGGTGGGTGAACAAGTAGTCCACCACTACGGAGAGGTAGTGGTTGGGATTGAGCAGGCCCGAGCTTTTGGTGACGATGCCGTGGCGGTCATAGTCCGGGTCGTTGCCAAAGGCGATGTCATAGCGGTCCTTGTGCCGGATGAGCGAGGCCATGGCCGAAGGAGAGGAACAGTCCATGCGGATTTTTCCGTCCTTGTCCACGGTCATGAAGGAAAATGTCGGGTCCACGCGGGGATTCGTGATGGTCAGGTCGAGACCGTACATTTCGGCGATGGGTTCCCAGTAGGCGATACCGGAACCGCCCATGGGGTCTACGCCGACCTTGAGTCCCGCGTTCCTTATGGCGTCCATATTCACCACGTTTTTCAGGTCGCCGATGTAGGGCGTGATGTAATCGTAATGCTCGACGCACGAGGCTTTGAGAGCTTTTTCGAACGGCATGCGTTTCACGTCCCGGAGGCCGTTTGCAAGGATTTCGTTGGCGCGGTTCTGGATGGCGGTGGTGATGCCGGTATCTGCGGGACCGCCTTCAGGAGGGTTGTACTTGTAGCCGCCGTCACGCGGGGGATTGTGGGACGGGGTGATGACCACGCCGTCGGAGAGACCTGTGGTGCGGCCCTTGTTCCATGCGAGGATGGCGTGTGAAATGACCGGCGTGGGCGTGTAGCCGAGGCCGTCCTGAATACGGACCGTGACGTTGTTCGCGGCAAAGACCTCAAGGGCGGAGGCAAGGGCCGGTTCGCTCAGGGCGTGGGTGTCCATGCCCAGATGGAGCGGGCCGTCGATTCCGCTGGCGGCACGGTGTTCACAGACCGCCTGTGAAACCGCGAGAATATGGGCCTCGTTGAAACTGCCGTCCAGTGAAGAACCCCGATGGCCGGACGTGCCGAAGGCGATGCGGCAGGCAGGTTCCGCCGGGTCCGGCTGTATGGTGTAATACGCGGAAACGAGTCGGGGAATGTTCGTGAGTATTTCCGCGGGGGCGGGTTTCCCGGCCAGTTCGTGCAGGGGCATTGGTCTCTCCTGATGTTGAATCTAGTCTATGTCCATGGTTTCAAGCACCATTTTCTGCATGTCGAGATCAGCTATGTGTTCATTGGTTTCACGAAGCCGTTCCGAAAGGATTTCGTAAAACATCTTGTAGAAAAAGGCCTGAACAGCGAGTTTGGCGCGTCCTTCCAGCCTGTCCATGAAGGAAATATCAAGCGACAGGCAGCGGGAAGGCCGTCTGGTCATGATCGTGGCGGAGCGGGGGGCCGTGTCGATGACGCCCATCTCGCCGAAGACCGTGTTGGGCTTGTCGAGCGTGTTGATTTCGATGTCGTCCACGCGCACGGACAGTTTTCCGCTCATGAGAAAGAACATCCGCTGATCGGTTTCTCCCTGTGTTATCACTTCTTCACGTTTTTCGTAATCATGGATCAATGCCATTTTCATGACGTCGGCGAGCCTGTCCCCGCCAAGCGGTCTGAAGGCCGGGATAGCCAGTATGGATGCAACCAGATCCGTGTCGTTCGGGTCAAATGGAATGATCTTCACGATGATTACTCCATAGGTCTTTGGATTGACAGGTTCTTGAGCTCATCTTCCAGTCGCAGGACTTCTCTGTTGGCATCACGAATGCGTGCCGCAAGCATTTCGGAGAAGATTCTGTAAAACAGGGCTTCGGCCGCGAGTTTGTCTATTCCTTTCATTCGTTCAAGAAAGGAACCGTCAAGTGCGAGACATAATGTTTCCTGTTCAGCCGTGATGGTTGCGGAACGGGGCTTGTGATCGATCATGCCCATTTCGCCGAATACGTCGCCCAGCTTGGAAATAGCGTTGACGTCCACTCCATCAATATTGACGGAGCAGCTTCCCGAGATGAGAAAGTAGACGATTTGGTCTGTATCGCCTTCATTGATAATGGTTTCTCCGTCTTCATACTGCCGAATTTTAGCCAACTGAAGCAACTTTGGAAGTTGTGCACTATCAAGTGCATCAAAGACAGGCATTCTTTTCAGTCGCGCAAGCACTTTGGCATCATGAGGATCAAATGAAAACTGCTTCACTGGTTTTTCATCCTGTTCTCATATTGTATGATAACGAATTTGATCTAACGTTACATTTGGGTGCAAGTATCATTGCAATGGCTTTATGTTTGTAAGGTTTTTGACAATGTATATGGTGAAAACAAACATTAGCCCCATGCTGTGTGTAATCCCTTTAATTATATGTTGAAAGTTCGGGGTTTGTAAACGCCTGTCTACCGGGCTGGGAATAGCGGTGCGTTTGGCAGACATTAGGCAAAACAATGTGGAGCTATTAATGTTTAACTGGATTACGAAAAGTCTGGCAAGGACCATTCTGATTCTTCTGAACGGGATGGGACGTTTCCAGTACCTGCTGAAATCTCAAAAAGCGGCGTATCCGGAGGGATGCGCCGCTTTTTGAGATTGTCGATGTTGTCTATTTTTTTAATTCTCTGAGTTCATCCTGCAAGTTGACAATTGTCTGGTTGGCATCGCGCAAGCGTACGGCCATGACTTCGGCAAAGACACGGTACATGACGGCCTGCGTGAAGAGTTTGCTTCCGTCGCCCAGTGACCCCAGAGCCGTGTCGTTGAGAGAGACCACAAGCGATGTGCGTGCTGCTGTGATGGTGGCGGAGCGGGGGCTGCCGTCGAGTATGCCCATTTCGCCGAAAATGTCGCCCAACCGTTTGAGTTCCCCGACCTTGTTTCCCTGCACCATGATATCCAGATGCCCGAAGATCAGGAAAAAGACCTGATTGTCGAATTCTCCCTGATTGATGATGACTTCCCCTGCGTCATAACGGCGGATGGAGGCGGCTTTCATGGCCTTGCGAATGTGCCCGTCCGGCAGGGCGTTGAATGCGGGAACGTTTCGAAGACGCTCCATTATATCGTCATTTTGAGGATCGAACGGTACTTCTTTCATACTATCTCTCTCTGGGCTGCGGTTGTTCTATTTATACTGATTATTGCCACAGATGGCGTCGGGAATCGAGTACAAATTAATGAGTTGAGAGAGCTCTGATGCGTTGCAGCACCGGTGGGTGTCCGTATTCGAGCCAGACAGTGAGTCGATGCGGCGTCAGGTTGGACAGATTGTCGGCCGACAGTTTCTTGAGTGCGGATATCATGGCTTGCGGGTTGCCGGTTGTTGTTGCCGCATAGGCGTCGGCTTCGAATTCATGCTTGCGGGAGATGGCATTGGTGATGATCGAAAGCACCAGCGACAGAGGGGTGTACAGCAAGAGAAAGAAAACGAGTCCCGCATAAATGCTCATGTGCGCCATGCCGAATGCTTCAAACAGGCCGGGACTGCTCAGGAACAGGGACATGAGGTAGAAGATCACGCCTGTCTTGATAAATCCCGTAATCATTTGTCGGCGGATATGGCCTCGTTTCGAGTGGCCGACTTCATGGGCGAGGACAGCCACGATTTCATCGGTGTTTTGTCCCTTGATCAACGTGTCGAACAGGGCGATGCGCCGATTTTTCCCGAAGCCTGTGAAAAAGGCGTTGCTTTTGGTGGAGCGTTTGGAACCGTCGATCACGAAGATGCCGCGCAGCCTGAACCCGACTTTGCGGGCGTATGATTCAATGGCACGGCGCAGGTCGTTGTCTTCCAGCGGGGTAAACTTGTTGAAGAGCGGCAATATCCATGTAGGGGCGACATAGGTGAATGCGAGGGTAAAGGAGACAACCATGCCCCAGCACCATAACCAGGCAAATCGTCCTGCCTCGGCGAAGAAATAGAGAACTCCGTAAAGCAGTATGCCTCCGATAACGGCGGTGAGAACAAGCCCTTTCACGCGGTCCGCTATGAATGTGCCGACTGTCGTGGTGTTGAAATTGAACCGTTTTTCCAGAACAAAGGTTTGGTATGCCTCGAACGGCAGGCTGAGAATGGAGCTGGCAATACCGAGAGCGGCTATATAGGCAAGTCCAGTGGGGATCGGGGTCAGGGCGTACGAACGGATTATCTGGTCGAGCCAGTTGAAGCCTCCGCACAGAATGACCGTGAGGGTCACGGCTGTATTGAAGGTGTCTGAAATGTTGGAAAAACGCATGGTTGCCCGTGCGTACTCCTGTGATTTCCGATATGTTTCGGCATCGAATGTGTTTGTGAACTCGCTTGGCAGTTCAGGATGCAAATTGCGTCCGTTCAGGAAGTTCGAGAGCAGGCCGAGCAACCACGAGCCGATAAGTGATATGAGGATGACTGCGAGATAGATATTCACGGATTCTCCGGGTGTGACGAAAGGAATGAATGTCAATGGTGCAGGCTAGTCGGTGAATCCTGATGCGTCAACAGGGGGAATCATCTTTAGGTACTGACCCTTTTCGCACTGACTCCGGTGCTGTCTGCGGACGGACTTGGGTAGATTTATCACGTGCTTGCCAAAAAAATCCCTCTGTATTAGTTTCATGGAAGAAAAACAGTTACAACCTTGAAAAGTATCGAGCATATGTCACCTGCAAAAGTTACAGCCAAGGATATCCGAGAGGACATCGCCCGAGCCCGTGCGTACGCAAAAAAGAGCAATTACCTCAAGACGCTCAATTGCCTAGCGAATGCCATCAGAGGGCTGGTGACCAGTCAGGTCTTTGGTGCGGAAAAGTTTGAAATCCATGCCCATCTTGATGAAGCCCTGCGCGACCTCAACAAGATGAAGATGATAAAACGTCTTTTTCCCAAGGGGCTTAAATATCAGAAAGGCAAGGAGCGGGAGTTCTATAAGACGCTTGTCCAGCTGCACAAGAAGTTGGGGACGGCCATGGAGAACGCCCGCCAGACCAAGATGCGTAAGCGTCTGTCCGTGCTTGATGAGAACATGATAAAGGCTGCCAAACTCGTCGAAGCCAAGCAGCCTCTTGAAGCTCGTAAGCTGTATCGCAAGATTTCAGAATATTTTCAGGATATCGATGGTATTGATTCCGATATCGGCAATCGTCTGACGACCTTCGGCATGTTTCCCGAAGCCATTGATTACCTGAACAAGGCGCTTGAAGACGCTCCAAACGATGTTCGCGCCCATAGTGCCCTTATCCTCTGTTATGAAGGCATGCACGAGGTGGACAAGGCCATGGAAGCCATCAAGGAAACCATGCGCCGCGTCGGTGTCAGCGACAATCTGTACGTTCGCATGGCAAAACTGCATCTTGAAAAACGCGAATGGGGCGAAGTCTTCAACAATGCCAAGTCCGCTCTTGACCGCAACCCGCTTAATGCCGAGGCCCAGAAACTCATGAAGCAGGCCGAGCCTCGGGTGTTTGCCGGTTCAGGTGGTTCGGGCAAGGCCGCAGCAAAGAAACCTGCCGATAGCGGCAAGAAATCCCATGATCTGAACATCTAGTTCTTTTCTTGAATTTGCTGCAATTCTGAACGCGTCACACGAATGATGCGTCCGTGGCTCGTCCCGACAAGCAGCGTTCCGTCACGGTCCATTTCCAGTCCGATTGGCTTTCTATCGATACGGCATACCTCATGGAGATCCCCGTCCTGCGTAATCAGGTAGATACCGCCGTTTTCTGTGCCCACAAAGACGTTTCTCAGCGCATCTACCGTCAGTACTGCCGGAGTCTCGGAAATTTTCCCCAGCAGGATGGCTTCGGAGTTCGGCGGGATGCAGAAGACATGACCAGATTCTCGGCAGGCAGTATACAGGTTGCAGCGGGTATCGATCGCGATGTCGATCGCATCATGCGGTAGTGAGGCGTGTTTTCCCGTTGTTGCCGTTTGGGCAAGGGAAAGCGTGGTTGCGCCAAAAATGATGATCGCGAAAGTGAACATTGCCAACACGGAAAGTTCGATTTTTTTCAACATCGTCTCACTCCTTTTTATGTTGTAGCCAAATTAGTGAGGAGTGTGTCGATATGTCCAATATATATTTACATCGAAATTGAGATGTTGTACGTCTTGATCATGGGACTGAGACAGCTTAAATACTTCATCGCCGTGGCAGAGGAACTGCATTTCGGGCGTGCCGCCGAGCGTTGTCACATCGCTCAGCCGCCGTTTTCACAGCAAATAAAGCGGCTCGAAGATGAGCTTGGTGTCAAGCTCCTTGAGCGGACCAGTCGCAAGGTGGCCTTGACTGATGAAGGCACCATGTTTCTGGCCATTGCCCGCGAAACGATATCCACTCTTGAGTGCGGCATCGAAAAAATGCACATGATGGCCAAGGGGCTTATCGGCAAGTTGCGTGTGGGGTTCCTCAGTTCGGGGTTGTATACCGATTTTCCCAAAGGGGTGACCGCCTTTCGAAAGAAGTACCCCGGCATCATGCTTGATATCCGCGAAATGCAGTCTTCGGACCAGAACAACGCCCTGCGGGCCGGGGAGTTGGATGTCGGATTGTCCCACCATTGCTATGCCAATCATTACATGCTTGAGGCCAAGACGTTCATGGCGGACAAGTATTTCCTCGCCGTGCACGAAGAGCATCCTCTGGCGGCCAAAGGGCATGCCGGGTATCCTGATATCGACAAGGAACCGTTCATCATGTTTTCACGGGAGCATTATCCCGAGGCCTATGACCGTGCGATCGGCAGGTATTACAAGTTCGGCGTCCAGCCCCGCATTGTTCAGGAGGCAAAGACACATCAGACCAAGCTTTCGCTTATCGCCGCAGGCATGGGGATAGGTTTTGTGCCTGAGCGCATGAGCGCCGCACTTCCCGACTGCGTGCGTATGCTCCCCTTTGATTTTCAGGGGGAGGTGCATGTCACCCCGCTCAAGCTGGTTTGGCGAAAAGGCAGCAAGACACCAGCGCTTCGGTGTTTTCTTGAGGTTCTCAGCGAGTTTTGCCGCGAGGAAAACGAGGGTGAGAGCTGCGGAAAGTAATTCAGGTATTTTTTGTCCGGTAAAGACACTCCTCCGCAGTGAGCCATGAAGCTCCTGCGGAGGATTTTTTATGACGTGAGGAATAGCTTTCGGGAATGGGATTGAGTTTTTTAGTCCTGCTCCGTTGAGTCTTCGGATTCGTAGCGCAGAATATCTCCGGGCTGGCAATCCAGTGCCTTGCAGATGGCATCCAGCGTGGTGAAGCGGACGGCCTTGGCCTTGCCGGTTTTCAGGATGGAAAGGTTCTGCGGAGTGATGCCGACGGTTTCGGCTAGTTCCTTGGAACTGGTTTTCCGTTTCGCCAGCATGACGTCGAGGTCTATGATGATGCCCATATCGTATCCTAAACCGTGAGTTCTTCTGTTTCGCGCAGTTCGCGGCCTTCGTCCATGATCCAGCTCACAAGTATGATGATCCCGCCGATAACAATCTCTTCAAGATTGGCCGAGTCGATTGAGAACGCCACCATTCTCTCTCCCGGAGGATTCTGGATGGTCAGGGCGACTGTCATCAGGGCTTCGTGTATCGGCATGAACCCGGCACCGATCAGCACAGTCCAACCCGTACGACGAATATATTTAACCGTGTTGCGTGTAAAGATTTCTCCTGCGGTAAAGCAGCCGAACAGAAGGAAAAGCCACCACCATGACAGCATCCGTATTCCCGTGGGAATCATGTCAACGCCCAATCCCATCAAGCGCGTGCTCATGGGCAGCGGATAATCGGGAATAAGCGCTTGGTCGATGGGAAGATCGGCAGTGAGTTCCTTAATGGCCATCGCGGGATTGTCTTCACCGAGTACAAGCACCTCGCCCCCGGAGAGCCAGACGATTCCGGTCAGCAGGGGGCTCACGATGAGGGCGATGAAGAATATGGCGCGAAAGAATTTTGCAAAGCGCTGGATTTTGGTTTTCATAATGGACTCCTTTTGTTTGATGAAGTCCTTTTGCGATAATTTATTATCGTTTGTCAATAACTTTTTCTTGAAAAAGAGTGTTTGAGTGTGCTGAATGGATATAAAAAAAGGCCCGCAACTGACGTCGCGGGCCGGGATTGGTACGGGATTGCGGGAGTTTACTTCAACGGGATGTAGATTTCCGTAATCAGGTCTTCGGGGGCGGTTTCCTTGGGATCGTTGACATAGACCTCGATGCTCGCCTTGGCAGCGATTTCGTGACCGTGTTGGGGCAACCACTGACCGCAGAGCTGGGCGTAGGTTTCGCAGAGTTGCATGTATGGCCCTTTGTGAATGGCCATGGCGTGTCGGCCGCCGGGGATGGTCTTTTTGCCGACAGGGGATTCCGGTTCCACGTTGACGCTGCTTTCAAGGCAGGCGTCATAGCGGATTTTGTCTGCGGGCGTGACTTCGGGGTCGTCATGGCAGAGGGCGAGGACTCTTGTGCCGGGGGTGAACACTCCCTTGGGACCGGCCCAGCCGCAGAGGGCGTTCCATGCTGTTTCGCATTCCATGTACGGTCCGACGTGACGGACGAAATAGACTTCGGATTCCTTGAGTTCAACGACTTTGGCTTCCATTGTGATCTCCTTCCAGTAGGTGATGTGTTTTTCTTTGAGGCTTACCTGATGTGCCTTGCGAAAACCCAACGGAGAAACACCGAACATGGAGTTGAATGCGCGCGTGAAAGATTCATGCGTTTCAAAGCCGGCATCGAACGCAATCTCGGTCACGAGCGCAGTGCCATGCATCAGCGCGAACGCCGCTCTTTCCAGCCGAAGCCGCCGTATGTACGACTTCACGGATTCGCCGATCATGCCGCTGAATATGCGGTGAAAATGATACGGCGAAAAACAGGCCACAGCAGCCAGTTCGTCCAGCGCGAGCGGTTCGTCCAGATGCCCCTGAATATGCTCAAGGACCCGGTTCATCCGCGTTTCATAATCCTGTTTGGTTCTTCCTGTCGGGTTGCTCATGTCGTTGAATATGCCCAGTCCTGAAATTCCGGCTTGACCGTTTTTGCTCTTCTCAAAAAAACTCATTTTATGTTTACTGAACAATGCATTCTTTTCTTTCAGAAACCAAGCTTGATTTTTTCATACCCGTCCCGCGAAGCGCACCAAAAAGCTTAGGAAAGGATGGGGGATGGAGTCCAGAGGAAGGGGGAAGGAACAACCCTTCACGAAGGGTTTTCCTTCCCCCTTCCTCTGGCCCCCGGAGGCATTTCAAAAAAAAGAAAACCGGCCCGCGACGTGAGTCGCGGGCCGGTTTATTAATTGGCTTGATAGCGCGGGTAGCTTAGTACATGCCGCCCATGCCGCCCATTCCGGGCATGCCGCCGCCCATGCCTGCGGGCATTGCCGGAGCAGCGCCTGCGGGTTCGGGCTTTTCAGCGATGGCGCATTCGGTGGTCAGGAGCAGGCCTGCCACGGAAGCTGCGTTCTGGAGAGCGGTGCGGGTGACCTTCTTGGGATCGATGACACCGGCCTTGATGAGGTCTTCGTATTCGCCGGTTGCAGCGTTGAAGCCCATGCCGCCTTTGCCTTCCTTGATCTTCTCGACGACGATGGAGCCTTCGAGACCGGCGTTGCCAGCGATCTGGCGAAGCGGTTCTTCGACAGCGCGGGAGATGATGTTGATACCGGCCTGTTCGTCGTCGTCACCGGCCTTGACTTTGCCTGCGACCACGCCGGAGCGGGCGAGGACAACACCGCCGCCGGGGACGATGCCTTCTTCGACGGCAGCGCGGGTGGCGTTGAGTGCATCTTCGACGCGGGCTTTCTTTTCCTTCATCTCGGTTTCGGTGGCAGCACCGACGTTGATGACGGCCACACCGCCGACGATCTTGGCGAGGCGCTCCTGGAGCTTTTCGCGATCGTAGTCGGAAGTGGATTCGCCGATCTCGGCGCGGATGGTCTGGATGCGGGCCTTGATCTCGGTGGCGTTACCGGCACCGTCGACGATGGTGGTGTTTTCCTTGTCGATGACGACGCGCTTGCAGGAGCCGAGGTCGTTGACAGTGAGGTTTTCCATCTTGATGCCGAGGTCCTCGGAGACAACCTGGCCGCCGGTGAGGGTGGCGATGTCCTTGAGCATGGCCTTGCGGCGTTCGCCGAAGCCCGGAGCCTTGACGGCGACAACGTTCAGGGTGCCGCGGAGGCGGTTGACAACGAGGGTTGCCAGAGCTTCGCCTTCGATGTCCTCAGCGAGGATCATGAGAGGCTTGGACATTTTGGCGCACTGCTCGAGGACGGGCAGAAGTTCCTTCATGTTGGAGATCTTGGTCTCCTTGATGAGGATCAGCGGCTCTTCCATTTCGCAGGTCATGCGCTCGGTGTTGGTGACGAAGTAGGGGGAGAGGTAGCCGCGGTCGAACTGCATGCCTTCGACGACATCGAGGGTGGTGTCGAGACCTTTGGCTTCTTCTACGGTGATGACGCCTTCCTTGCCGACTTTGTTCATGGCTTCGGCGATGATGTTACCGATGGTGGCGTCGTTGTTTGCGGAAATAGTGCCGACCTGGGCGATTTCCTTCTGGTCGCGGGTAGGCTTGGCGACTTTGCCGAGGTCTTCGACGATGGCTTCGACAGCCTTGTCGATACCGCGCTTGATGGCCATGGGGGAACGACCGGCAGCGACGAGCTTGACGCCTTCGGTGAAGATGGCCTGAGCGAGAATGGTAGCGGTGGTGGTACCGTCACCGGCGACATCGGAGGTCTTGGAAGCAACTTCCTTGACCATCTGTGCGCCCATGTTTTCGAACTTGTCTTCGAGCTCGACTTCCTTGGCGACGGAAACACCGTCCTTGGTGATGACCGGAGAGCCGAAGGACTTCTCGATCACGACGTTGCGGCCCTTGGGACCGAGGGTGACTTTGACGGCATTGGCGAGCTTGTCAACGCCGGCTTTCAGCTTTTCGCGAGCCTTGGCGTCGAAGAGGATCTCTTTGGACATGTTGTATTCTCCTTAAAAGAAATTGATTATATAAGAGGGTGGTATGAATTACTCGACGATGGCGAGGATGTCGTCCTCGCGCATGACCAGAGTTTCTTCGCCGTCGATAGCGACTTCAGTGCCTGCGTACTTGGCAAACAGCACGGTGTCGCCGACCTTGACGGTCATGGCAACGCGCTTGCCGTCTTCGTCCAGCTTGCCGGGACCGGCAGCGACGATTTCGCCCTTGAGGGGCTTTTCCTTTGCGGAATCCGGGATGTAGATGCCACCCGCGGTCTTCTCTTCAACTTCCAGACGCTTGACCAGAACGCGATCGTTCAGCGGTTTCAGCTTCATTTCCTCTATACCTCCAATTATGGTGTTTTCATTTGATGGACCGGGGCGCATGGCGCGACCTGCCGGGTCCGTGTCCGGGGCCGAGTTCGGCGTGTTGCGGACTTGCTGAAAGATAAACACAGCGGGTGAAGAGTCAAGCGCGTGAGGTAAAAAAAATCCAGTCCTGCACGAAATTATTTGCACAGAAAAGATTCTGTTTGAAGGGGATGGTTGTTACGCCTTGTTTTCCTTGTAAAATTTGCCGAACGGTTTGTCGAGTCCGAGAATGTGGTCGCGATACCAGTCGTGCACGAAATTCCTGATTTTTATGGCGGGGATGGCGGAACCGTTCATGAGCTCGGCTTCCATGCGGATGACATCGGTGATGAACCGGTTGTGTTCCTGTTTTTGCTTGGCAAGGCCGGGGTAAGCTGTTTCCTGCATGTAGGCTTCTTCTGTACGGAAGTGGAGCAGGGCGTATTCACGCAGTTCGCTCAAGATGTCGATGACGTCGTCGACTTCGTCATCGTCGAGGGGCTTGTAAAAATCGGATACCGTGGTGCCGATCTTGTCGAGAAGGTCGAAAAAGGCCCTGTGCTGTTCGTCGAGTTCCGGGATGTCGATAATGTATTCGTCAGTAAAACCGGCAAGGCTGAGAGGGGACATGGTGCGCTTCTCCTGTCACGCTTTTTGTTGAGTTAGACTCCCGTATATATGGAATTTTGCTTCGTGTCACGTTTCGTGTATAACTAAGGCAGGGAAAAGCGCCGATAAGAAGAGTAACGGACCGGTAATTGCATCTGATTCCTAAAAGGGAAAAGGAGAACGTCATGTCCGGTATGCACCAACCCGTGTCTCAGGATCAGTCCATCGGCAACCTTGCGAACGACCCTATATTGCACGCCATTGACTTTGAGGATGTGGCGCTTTCCCGAGAGGGCGCAAAGCTCGTACACTATGGCGCACGCGCAGTCCTGCGGCAGTTCATGCCCGCGGCCGACAGTGACAATCTGACGGCGGCTCAGGCCGTGGCGCTGTTTGTGGATCAGGTTTTCTGGGAAGAGAATTCCGGCGGCCTGATCATGTGTACGGACATGGCGGACCGCAGTGTCTGCCTGCCTATCCCCAAGGCGCATTGGACCGTGCGTGATGACAGTCGCGTGTTTCAGTAAACGCTCAACGGTAAACGTTCATCCACGTCGCCCCGGCACATTGAATTCCTGTGCCGGGGCGACTTTTTTCTGCCAGTCCGGTTATGCGGGAGCCGTGAACAGTGTCACAGATCCGTCGGATAAAAGTAACCGTCGGGATAAAAATGTCACCCGTGCGCGGGGCGATGATTGATGGACTGTCGTATCCTCTCTGAAAAACACATCAGGAGGAATGGATATGGACGGTCAGCCCCGCAGCCCGCTGCTGCATCTGGATTCGCCTTTCGGAGACCCGGTGCGTCATGCGCTTTTTTGCCTTTTCAGGAAGCCGCTCTCCAAGGTCCTGCGTCTTGAAACTCTCAATTCCATGTATGACGAACTCCACGAAAAAGGGAGTGACATCCCTTTTGTGGATCAGGCCTTGGATGCTCTGGGAGTGAAATTCGCCGTGGATGGACAGCCGGTGAGCCGTATCCCCAAGACAGGGCCGCTCGTGGCTGTGTGCAACCATCCGTTCGGGATTCTGGAAGGGTTGATTCTCGTCAAAATCCTGCGGGAGGTGCGTTCCGATATCCGAATCATGGCGAATTTCCTGCTTGGCAGAATTCCTGAAATGAATGATCTGATTATCCGGGTTGATCCTTTCGGGAAAGATGATTCAGCCAAGAAGAACATCAGCGGTCTCAAGGAAAGCATGCGCTGGTTGAAAAACGGCGGAATGCTTGTCGTGTTTCCCGCTGGAGAGGTGTCGAGTCTCAGGGTGAAAAGGAAAATGGTGGCCGACCCGGAGTGGAATCCCATGGTCGGGCGCATCATCCGCCGAACCTGTGCCAATGTCCTGCCGGTGTTTTTCGACGGTCGGAACAGCGGCCTGTTCCAGACGCTCGGCCTGATTCATCCCGGCTTGAGGACCGTGCTTCTACCGCATGAAAACCTGCGCCATGCATCGGGAGCGCCCATCCGGGTCGCCATGGGGACGACCGTAAAGCCCGAGAAACTGGCCGGATTGGAGGATGATCGTGCCGTGGTGGATTACCTCCGTTTCCGTACCTACCTGTTGCGCGAAGAGGGGAAACCGAAATTCTCCTTCAAGACCGGGGACGGTCGGCGCAGGCTCGCTCCCATCGCCAATTCACGCGGCAGGCATGTCCTTGCCAGTGAGGTTGCCGCCTTGCCGGATGATCGCATTCTCATCCGGTCCGGTGATTTTACGGTATTTCATGCCGGGGCCTTTCAGATACCGCGCATTCTTCGGGAGATCGGCATCCGCCGCGAAGAGACGTTCCGGAAGGTGGGCGAGGGGACCGGGCGGGCCTTGGATATCGATGAATTCGACGACCTGTACCGCCATTTGGTTCTCTGGAACCATGCTGAACGGGAGGTTGCCGGAGCATATCGTTTCGGCCTGACCGACGAGATTCTGGCAGATGCGGGTCCCAAGGGACTGTATACCAGTACGTTGTTCGATTATCAGTCCGGCCTGCTGGAGGAGATGGGGCCGGCTCTTGAGATGGGGCGCTCTTTCATTACCACGAAGTACCAGAAAAACTACCAGCCGCTTCTGCTTCTCTGGAAGGGAGTGGCGGAGTTCGTCGTACGTAATCCCAAGTATACTAAACTGTTCGGATGCGTTTCGATTTCGGGTGAATATTCCGGCCTGTCCCGTGAGCTGATTGTCGAGTTCATGGAACGCCACTGTTTTCTGCCCGAATTGGCCCGCCGTGCCGTTCCCCGGCGTCCGCCCAAGGTGAAGCGGCTCAGGAAGCTCGATTTCCATTTGCCCGAGGCCGCTTTTTCACACCCGGAAGATGTGGCTGACGTGGTCAGTGACATCGAATCCGGCAAGTCCATTCCGGTTCTGCTCCGCCAGTATCTCAAGCTCGGGGGAAAACTCATCGGATTCAACGTGGACCCGGATTTCGGCAACTGTCTGGACGGGCTGATTCTGGTGGACCTGATGCAGTCCGACCTCAAGGTGCTTTCGCGGTTCATGGGCCGGGACGGGGTGCAGTCGTTTCTGGATGCCAATGCCGCATCGAAGCCGATTCTCATGATGAATGACGGCGTGGCCGCATAAATGGCTGCACATGGTTGGCATTCCGTTCGTATCCGTATAAGGTCCCGCCATGTTCAGAAAGATATTCATTGCGGCGTTTGCCCTTGTTCTCGTGTCGTCCGTCTGTATGGCGTCGGAAAAGCCTGACGGGTGCAGCCCGAAGTTTCAGGCCATCGGTGAAAATGCGGTTGTCGAATTGAAGGGGACCGGCGAGCAGGATGTCGTCATCGTGACCGATCCGTTCTGCTGGCACTGCCGTCTCGCCCACAAGTTGTTGGGTGAATACCCGGAACTGTACCGCAGCGTGAAGTTTTCCTTTTACATGCGCCGGAATTCGCCCGGTTCGGACATGGCGGCATGGATTATCGAGGACGCCGCCGGAACGGACAGCCTGAAATCCAAGATCGATTTTGCCTACAAGCATCTCAAGCAGCCCAAGACCAATGACCCTGCCGTGGCGCACGAAGTGGTGTTTTCCCAATTCGTCATGTTCTTCCCTGACCTGCTCGGTTTGGAAAGCATTGAGAAAGCCATGGCGCGGCTTCAGAAGAAGCATGAGGCGCACGTCCAGACTTCGACCGCACTGGCAAAGGCCGCCGGAATCCCCGGTACGCCGGTGCTGCTTGCCGGTAAAAAAGCGGTTATCGGATACGGTCCGGATGCATGGCTGAAAGCTCTGGAAGCAAAGGCTCTCTGTAAATAGACAAATTAAGCTGTAAACGAAGAAGGCCTCGGAAAGCATGTGCTTGCCGAGGCCTTTTTTCATTGCGGTGAAAGTTCGACTTCCCAAATGGATGGGGATGGAAAAGACCGGAGGCAGCGGGTTCGGAGTACATCAAGGTATGAAGTAACTTTCCTTTTGGTAAGCCCGAAAATGTAGTATGGCAAAGATATTCATGGAGGTAATGATGAAAAAGAATATTTCGATTCTCGGTTTGTCCGCCTTGTGCCTTATCCTGTTTGCCAGCTTCGCCTTTGCCAGCAGCACACTCCGTTTTCGCCGAATGGCGGATTCCGAATACCGGATTGCGCAAAAGGCGTACCGGCAGGCAGTCAGTGAATACGGCGACAATCTGACGGACATCCCGGCGGCTGAAAAGATGGAGGCATGCAGCAAGATTCGGCGCGCTCTCTATGACAACAAGCGCCAATACAATCTCGAGGATGCGTTCACGCAGCCCCGATACAAGCGACAAGTCAAGAAGCTTGAGGAATACTCCTCGGAGCTTGGTTGCCCGACTGGTTCGAAGTAGCTTCAAGCTAAGAAAAAGCCCGCCGCAGAGGATTTTGCGGCGGGTTTTTTTTTTGTTGATGTAACTAGGATATATGGACGCAGAGTATGAAGATAAGAATCAAGGGTACGTGGGGCGGAAAGCGGAATGCAATTTTTTTTGGGGCGTGTGTTGGTTTTTGATATTGGTTGGAGTGTATATCGCCATAAAGCATACACCCCGCAGACTGGGGAGCAGATGTTTTTCCCTCAGTTGTGAGGAGAGTTATGAAACTCTCTGCCACAACGACCGAGTTTGAAAGTAAGTCAAAGATTTCAAGTCAATGACAGATAGAGGGACAATTGGGATGATCCAGAACTCCTTGATTACAGAGTTGCACAGATAATTGATTCATTTCAACGCGACATTATTGCAATAGTAAATCAGCATTTCTGAAGGTAAGCATTAGTGACCTCGCAAAACATCCTGATCTTGTTGTAAAGTTTAAGGTGGAAGAGGGATGTGTAAAAATTCTTGCTGAAACATTACAAAAGATTTTGGAATACACGAAAGAATTTACGACGGAAGATAAAATGCACAATGCGGATGATATTTTTTTCGGTCATCGTCATCTCTTCATTGGTTCTTAACCACTTTAGACAGCAGATGTATATATTGCAAAAATTGATAATGAAACAAAAGTCAGATTCAGGAAATGGATATTGAGATTGAAAAAGTAAGCAAGGGATAGAGCCCACAATTCAAAAAGTCACCTTACTCAAGAAAAACGAACACCTAAAGCCGTTGCACGTAATGTCGACAAGGATGACGTCATAACAACCGGAGATGGCAACGAGATTAAGGGAGAGACTTGAAAGATGTTTATGCTGATCGTCCGGAAGTGATTTCTTACAAGACCTACAAAGTAGACGCCAAGTACACAGTTACCGCGTATAATTTTGAAATTGAACTTAAAGGCGAAGGAAAGCCTTTCTGGGCAAGACCAACTACCTTGAGGACAACGAACGCGCACGTTTGATTAACCAACTATGGCCATTGAAAGCGGCAAACCACAAGTTGCTGAATTACAAGTGACTGTTGAAATTTCCAAAATTACAGGCGCAACCATTGTTGGCTTTGGTCCTCCCCGCGAAGACGCTGCGTCTTTGCCTGTGGTTTTAAATATAGCAAAAGACGCTGTTGACGAACCGCAACAGGCATCTCTTCAGTTTTAACCTCTTAGGCTTCAGCGGGCATAGTCACTTTACATGCCTATTGAACGACATTTTTTTACATGGACAGTTAATAGGGTAGGGGCTTGGCTGATCAAGCCTAAGGCTCACTCTCAGGGTTTTCATGGATATACCAGAAGATATCATTGAAAAAATATGTGCCGAAAATCCAAATTTCAAGCGAGCAGACCAAGGCGTCATTCTAGAAAAAGACGGGATGGCACTTCATATCTTTGGTACGTATGATCCGGAAGACATAGATGCAGTTGGCGAAGAAGGTTCTTGGCTTCTTTTTGTTCACGTGCTGAAGTCCTAAGGCTTCTCAATCCTCAATCAAATGAAGATGCCCTTTTAAAAGTTAGGGCTGAAGCCATGGTTGATTTTCCTAGACTGGTAAGAGTGTTTAGAAAAAGAAGAAGAGGCAAAGCCAGTTATGCCGACTAATTGGGCAATTCCTTTGGTGTTAATGATCGTTATTTGTCAAACTTATCTGGAATCAGCAGCGACTTAGGCGAATACCCGCAGGCCTTGCATATCTTGATCAAGCAAATGCTATGTGTATCAGGACAGATTGGGGAAATGTAATAGCGGTGTCCGACCTCTTAATTATTATTTTTACTTTATGAATCTGTTTTATTTTGGGGAACAGTTGGGGGTCGAAGGACAAGATTGCTTCAATGCTTTTTTAATAGCTTTAAGGATTATGGGGGGATTTGAGTCTCATGATTTCGACCTAAGACCCAAGAGGTATTCTGGATTGGAATGTTGAAATGATCCTAAAGTCCCGTGGGGCAATGCAATACGATTTTGTGCTTGGACACGAATATGCACATCATGTATTGGGTCACCTTACTGACTCCAAAATTACAAATGTTAGGCTTTAGCATACCCCTATTAGCTATACTTACAATCATAATCATAAAAAAGAGTACGATGCTGATCACTATGCGATCAAATTTATTACTGGTAATAATGAATACAAAAGCAACCGTTAACGAGGCATTTCAGGTTTTGATTTATTTTCACCTGTCTAAACTGGTTGAAGATTTTATCGCTCCACAGATACACCAAGGCACACATCCCAGCCCTTTGAGCCGTATTAAAAAATTGCGGAAAAAAGTTAACAAAAAATATGGCCGTACCATGGCTCAACTAAATGAAGAAATCGAATGTCTAGAAGGATTTATAAGACGATTCACAACTGATTGGCTTCCTTACAATATGGATAAGTTTGAAATGTATGGATCGTTCTATCTTCCCTTATAAGAAGGAATTACTTGTCGACCGACTTGATTTTTAAAATCAGAGTATGTGTTTTGACCACAATAAGGCGAACTGAATTTCATACGAAATGGAGAAAGAGGGTAGGCCTTACCGCCCTTGCCCTCTTCTTCTTAATCCCCTTATCCACCTGCGGCGGAATGTACGTCAGGAATTGATCAAGCAGTTCTGCCTAACTCTGCCCGGTGAGCATCATTTCCCGGTTCGCCGAGGATTCCCTCGTTGACCATGCGTCTGTACTGGGGAAAGCCAAAAGAAATCAATGACAATGCAACTACCAAAAAAAATGGCTCCGAATTTATCGGAGCCATTTTTATCAACATGTATGGAAAACGCCTTGGCTGAAAACAGCAGGGCGTTTTTATTACAGCGGTGTAGAGATGTTTAGTCTTCGCGGCTGGTGATTTCCAGCAGGTGGTAACCGAACTGGGTCTTTACCGGGCCATGAACTTCGCCAACTGCTTCGTTGAACACAACGGTGTCGAATTCCGGGACCATGGCACCGGGGCCGAACTGACCCAGATCGCCGCCGCGCTGTCCGGAAGGGCAGCTGGAGTGCTGCTTTGCCATTTCACCAAAATCTGCGCCGTCCTGAATTTGTTTTTTCAGGTCCAGACAGGTCTGTTCATCACTAACCAAAATATGGCGGGCAGTTGCTTTTGCCATGCGCGTACTCCTGTAAGCTTTTTTATAAAATTAAACCACGTGATTTGCCGTTGCGACTTTGCGCGTCGCAAAAAATGTAGTTTACATGGATACGCGTGGACTGCAAGGTCAAAACCCGCATCCGGCTGAGGGGGACACCATACCGATTTCTCATCGGTTCATCCTGAAAACATTTCCTTTCCACCTAAATATCCAATCGACACAAACTAAAAAACGCACAAAAAAAAGGCCTTCCAAGAAGGCCCTTTTTCGTATCCATTCATGAATTGGAAGCGGTTTTACAACCCCTTCTTTCTTCTCAATCCACTTATCCACCTTCGGCGGAATATAGGTCAGGAACTGGTCAAGCAGTTCTGCCGGGCTGTGGCCGGTGAGGACCATTTTCCGGTGGTCGCTGACGAGGAAGCCTTCATCGACCATGCGGTCCATGTGGTCGGCGAGGCAGGCATAATAGCCTTTGACGTCGAGCAGGCCGCAGGGCTTGGCGTGGTAGCCGAGCTGGTTCCACGTGAGCGCTTCGAAGAATTCCTCCAGCGTGCCGAGGCCGCCGGGAAGGGCGATGAAACCGTCCGAGAGATCGGCCATCTTCTGTTTGCGTTCGTGCATGGATTCGACCACGTGCATGTCGGACAGGCCGGTGTGGGCCACTTCCTTTTCCACGAGCAGTTTGGGGATGACGCCGATGACTTCGCCGCCCGCTTCAAGGCAGGTGTTGGCAAGGCGGCCCATCAGGCCGACGTTGGAGCCTCCGTAGACAAGGCCGATGCCGCGGTCTGCGAGTTCCCGTCCGAGAGCGACGGTGGCCTCGGCGTAGGACGGGTCGAAACCGGGATTGGAGCCGAGATAGACGCAGATTCGCTTCATGATGCGGCCTCGACAGCCTTTCTGATGTCCTCCACGAATTCGTCGACCATCTCTTCGGTGGTGGCCCAAGAGGTCATCCAGCGGACGGTCTGGTCGTGTTCGTCCCATACATAGAAATAATATTTTTCAAGCAGCTCTTCCGTGGCCGCAGGCGGGAGATGCGCGAAGAGCGCGTTGCAGTCCACGGTGCCCTTGATGGTCACGCCGTCGATGGCTCCGGCCTTGTCAGCGAGACGTTTCGCCATGGCGTTGGCCTGACGGGCGTTTTCGAGCCAGAGGTCGTCCTGAAGATAGCGTTCGAGCTGTGCGGAGACGAAGCGCATCTTGGAGACGAGCTGCATGGCCTGTTTGCGAAGGTACTGGAAGCCTTCGCCAATATCCGGGTTCAGGAAAACCACGGCCTCGCCCATGAGACAGCCGTTCTTGGTGCCGCCGAAGGAGATGAAGTCGATGTCGAGGGCGGTGGTCATGTCGAAAAACGAGCAGTCGAGTGCCGCGCAGGCGTTGGCGATGCGTGCGCCGTCCATGTGGACGAGCAGGTCCCGGTCATGGGCGAATTCCACGATATCCTCAATCTCCTTGAGGGTGTAGAGTTTGCCGAGTTCCGTGGGCTGGGTGATGGAGATCACCTTGGGCTGGCTGGCGTGTACGAATCCGATATGGCCGAGATACGGCGCGATCATGCCGGGAGTCAGCTTGCCGTCTTCGGACGGGATGGGCACGAGCTTGATGCCGCCGAAAGCCTCGGGCGCACCGCATTCGTCGTTGTTGATGTGGGCCTGCGTGGCGCAGATGACCGAGTTGTAGGTTTGGGTCACGGTACGCAGTCCGAGCACGTTGGCGGCGGTGCCGGTGGTCACGTAATGGATGCGTGCCTGCGAGCCGAAGAACTCCTTGAAGACTTCATCGGTATGGATGGATATTTCATCGTCGCCGTAGGACTTGAGGTGGCCGGTGTTGCATTTGACCACGGCCTCCATGATGGCCGGGTGTGCGCCGGAATTGTTGTCGCTTGCAAATGATTTCATAGGATTACTCCAGACCGAAAAAGGTTCGGGCGGTTTCGTTTTGCAGGATGTGAGCGGCCAGCTCCGCATATCCCGATGCCGTGGGATGCACGGTGTCACCGTCGATCAGCGACTGACGGTATACGGACGATTGCCGCATGGCGTCAACAGTGGGGACGTATGGGATATCTATCTGCTTGCACATGGCGGCCAGCAGGTCCGAGAGGAGCGTGATTTCTTCGCTCTTTTGCGGGTCGTTCACCGGGGTGGGGCCGATGAGCAGGACGTCGCCGGTGTCCCTTTGCCTTGGTCAGAATGGTCAGGGCGGCGGCAAGCGACTGCTCGGTCGCAACCGCGTTCATGATGTCGGCCACGCCGAAACTGAAAACGAGCTTGGCAGGCTGGCCGTCCAGCCTACGCAAGGCGGCTTCGGTCTGCCAGCGGTGCTGGATGAACTGGGTGGTGTCCTTGCGGACGCCGAGGTTGTATGTGGTGACGTCCTGTCCCGCATTGTGCAGGGCGGCTGTGATGTTTCCGGGCCAGCCGAGGCCGGATTCGTCGCCGTAGCCGAGAGTCAGGGAATCCCCGATGCAGCAGATGACCATGCGTTACTCCTTGATGCGTGCGTGTATGGATTCGACGTCGATGGCGAATGCCGCCGTTGCTTCGAGCGCCTTTTCATTGAAGGGCATTTCCCTGCCCGCGAATTTGACGGTGATGATGCTCAGGGCCGCGGATTTGTCCTCGCCTTCAAGGGCGCGCGGTGTGCCTTTGCCCATGACCGAGCGGAAGCGGTAGCCGAATGCACAGGCACTGTCGCCGTGCTTCGGTTCCATGTCCTTTGCGGCGGAAAAGGCCACGGGTGTGCCGGTCATGAGTGCCTCGTACTTGCGGCCTCTTTTGCCGGAATGAATGTAGATGATGCCGTTTTCTTCCGCGAAGTTCACCGGCACGCTGTATGGGCCGCCTTCATCGTAGAGTGCGAGCCACAGCACATCGGTCTTGGACAGAATGTCCTGAATCGTTTCCATGTTGTCGGTGACGCCTTTCCGCATGTATTCCTCCGGTCTTTCAAAAAACGGACAAACCGTTTATTAGTCTCCCATGGAGCAGAAGACAACCGCCGGTCCCCGAATTTCCGTGATTATACCGGTTTTCAACGAGACGGCCATCATCAATGGCATCGTGCGTCATGTTCGTGACGTGGCCGAAGGACCAGTGGAAATCGTCGTGGCCGACGGCGGGTCGGGGTACAGGACGCTTGCCGCTGTTGCGGACCCGGCTGTCATAAGGGTGGAAAGCCTGCCCGGACGGGGAATACAGATGAACGCGGGGGCGAAGTGCGCCACGGGCGACATCCTGCTGTTCCTTCACGCCGACACCCTGCTGCCGCAGAATGCGTTTGCCGATATCCGGCGTGCCGTGAAAGGCGGTGCCGTGGGTGGTGCGTTCTCCCTGTCCATTGATTCTCCCCGGCTGTCTCTTGGAATAGTGTCGTGGTTCGCCAATTGGCGTACCCGTCTTGAGCGTGTGCCCTACGGCGATCAGGCGCAGTTTATCCTGACCGAAACGTTCCGTGATCTCGGCGGTTTCGCCGATGTGCCGATCATGGAAGATGTGGAATTATTTCAGAGAATTCGTCGACGGGGATTGCCCATATCCGTTTTGCGGGCTACAGTGAACACTTCTCCGCGCCGTTGGAATCGTGAGGGAGTCCTTCGGCGCACCCTGAAAAATTGGTGGATGCGCGTTCGCTACGCGCTGGGCGCATCACCGCAGGAACTGGTCAGACAGTATCGCCCCGGCGGTTCAGAGGACGAGGAATGAGCGACTGTATCCTGTATTTCGTGAAATACCCGCATCCCGGAGAGGTCAAGACGCGTCTTGCCGATGGGTGTTCGGCTGAACTGGCCGCGGAATTCTATCGCATGCTTGCCCGGAAGAAGCTTGCTGAAATAGCCGGGACCCCGAAGGCGGACGTATTCGTTTGCTATTTCCCGGAAACAATGCGTCGTGAAACGGTTGAATGGCTCGGCGCTTCCCACAAGTATATTTCACAGAAAGGGGCCGACTTGGGACGCCGTATGGAGAATGCCTTTCGAGAGGTTTTTTTCATGGGATATGACCGGGTGGTGCTGGTGGGCAGCGATATCCCCGGCCTGACGCCGGAAATTTTGCGGGCCGGACTGGATTCATTGCATTCCGGGGCGGCGTGCATTGGTCCGGCAGGGGACGGCGGGTATTATCTCGTCGGATTTCACCGTCACAGCTTTGTGCCGGAGGTGTTTCACGACATGCAGTGGAGCCGGGAGGAAGTCGGGCAGCGGACGGTCAACCGTTTTGCCGCCCTGGATGTCGAATGTACGCGCCTTGAACCGCTGGATGACATTGACACGATAGAGGATCTTGAGGAAATGGTTGCGCTGGGAGAGAGGGGGCCGCTCAAGGGAGAGGTGCTTGAACTCGCCAGAAGACTGACCGTGGTATAACGAAAACGAAATTGGAGGAATGTATGGGACTGCTTGATAAAGTGCTTGGGAACGCATCCGAAGTGAATGTAGAGGATATTCAAACCGAGTTTACGCCCATTCTGGCGGACGGCGAAAGCGTGGTCATGGCCTATCAGGTGGTACGCGATATGTTCGTGTTCACCAACAGGCGGCTGGTTCTGGTGGACAAGCAGGGGATGACCGGCAAAAAGGTCGATTATCATTCGCTGCCGTACAAATCCATCACTCACTTTGCTGTGGAAACGTCCGGCCATTTCGACATGGATGCGGAACTCAAGATCTGGGTGTCCGGCATGCGTGAACCCATGGTCAAGGAACTCAGGAAGGGAGCTGATGTGGTCGGTGTCCAGAAGACGCTTGCCCAGTACGTATTGAAGTAACGCAATACGCCGGATCGGAATATACAACCCCGTCGAAGGAGCTACCAAAAAGTGGGGCTTCCTGTCGGCGGGGTCTCTTTTTTAGAATTCCATGAGTCCGAGTGGATCGAGTTCGCTGACTTCCTTGCGAATGAACTTGGCGATGTCGAAGAACAGGTCCTTGCGGATTTCCACGAGCTGCCATGTGGTGCCGGTGCCGAAGGAGTTCCAGAGTTCGGTTTCAATGCCTTGGCGAACCTTGAATTCCACGGTGTCCACTTCGGGTTCCGAGCCTTCGAGGTGCGTCTGCATGAGCGGGACCAGACCGCAGGTGACGTGCTGGATGTCGATGATGTCGGTGGAAGTGTTTGAGTTGGATGTTTCCGGCATGATTATTTTCCTATGCAGAATGAGTCGAAGATTGAGTTGAGCACGTCGGCGGAAGTGATTTCGCCTGTGATGTCAGAGAGTGCGTTGCAGGCCGTTTCCAGCCGGACGCCGATCAGGTCGTACGGGATGCCCATTCGGACATCTTCTTCAAGCATGAGCAGTTCTTCGCCCGCCGAGTTCAGCACGGCCGCCTGTCTGGCATTGGGCGCGATTTCGTCAGGGTCGGGCTGGCCTGCGCCGTGCAGCACCCGTTCGCGAATGCGGTCGCACAGTGCGTCGATGGCCGCGCCGTGTTTCGCTGAAATTTCCATGATCTCGAAGCCGAGGTCCGCAAGCGGGGTGCCGTGGGCGGCATCGAATCCCGGCAGGTCGGATTTGTTGAGCACAGCCAATGTTTTTTCCGTGTCGAGGCTTTGTGCCGTGGACAGGGCGTCGTCGGTGAGCGGTCCGGTCGCGTCTGCCAGAAACAGCACGAGGTCGGCCTGTTCCATGAGTTCGCGTCCCATCTCAAGGCCTGCCGCTTCAATGGCGTCGTCGGTCTTGCGGATGCCCGCGGTGTCGGTGAGCCTGATGTTCAATCCGTCCAGATTGATGGCTTCTTCCAGATAATCCCGCGTGGTCCCGGGCTGGTCCGTGACAATGGCGCGGTTGCGTCCGAGCAGGGCGTTCATCAGGCTGGACTTGCCCGCGTTGACGCGCCCCGCGATGACCACCAGTGCGCCTTCGCGCCATGCCCGCGTGCGGTCCACGGCAGAGAGCAGGGCGTCTATTTCGCCGCGCACTTCCGCCGAGGTCCCGGCCAGCGTTTCGGGCGACAGGCATTCGACTTCGTCTTCGGGAAAGTCCACTGCAACCACAAGCTGGGCACGGAGTTCTTCCAGACGCATCCTCAGGGCGGCGATCTTTTCTCCGAGCAGGCCCGACAGCTTGACCTGTGCCAGATGCATGGCGGCCTTGGTGGGCGCGTGGATCATTTCGGCCACGGCTTCGGCCTGCGTCAGGTCCATGCGTCCGTTCATGAACGCGCGGTAGGTGAACTCGCCGCGTTCGGCCAGACGTGCACCGAGCCGCAGGATTTCGTCGAGGACCGCAGCCAGAATAGCCCGTCCGCCGTGGCAGTTGATTTCCACCACGTCTTCGCCGGTATATGAATTGGGTCCCGGCATGAAGGCGCACAGGACATCGTCCAGTTCACGGCCCTGATTGTCGAGAATGTGCCCGTAGTGCAGGCGGTACGGCTTGAAATCCGTGAATGACGGATTCGCTGCCCGAAATATTTTTGCGGCAATGGAACGGCAGTCGCTGCCGCTGATGCGGATGATGCCGACTCCACCGTCTCCGGGAGGGGTGGCAATGGCCGCGATGGTGTCTTTGGCGAGTTTGGGATCAAGCATGAGGGGAGTATTACCGGAGGTGGTTTTAAAAGGCAAAACACAAATCAGGTTGCTGGGAAAGGTCCGATTGCGTCATTGCTGCAAAAAGATCAAATCCTCGCGTACAGGAAGTGCGCGTCGGCCTTACTCTTTTTTTGCGCCTACCACTCGAACCTTTCTCAACAACCCGTCGGAGTGGACTTTGTTTATACGCATACGGCCTGCCGCACATCGCGGCAGGCCGTATGATTTTTTGAATATATGGAATTCGCCGAAGGCGAGAAGGGGATTCTTAAGGGTATAGCCCTTAAGCCGCCGGAGGTGACAAATCCGCAGGACAGCGGATTTGGACGTTGGCTTTTGCCAACGCCCCGCAGGGGTGAGCCACAGGACGTGGCGAATCAAATCACCTGACAATCGCCGCGTAGCGGCTTCCTCTTCATTCCTAAAGGTTCGCCAGCAGCAGTTCGCCGAACTCCTGACAGCCGACCTGTGTGGCTCCGGGGATTTGTGCGGCGAGGTCCACGGTGACCTTTTTCTGGGTCAGCACCTTTTCGACGGCGGCGTGGATGAGCGCGGCGGCTTCGGTCCAGCCGACGTGTTCGAGCAGCATGGCTCCGGACAGGATCAGGGAGCCGGGGTTGGCCATGTCTTTTCCTGCGATGGTGGGCGCGGTGCCGTGGGTGGGCTCGAAAAAGGCGAGCTTGTCGCCCATGTTGACGCCCGGAGCGAGACCGAGTCCGCCGACCTGTGCGGCAAGGGCATCGGAGATGTAGTCGCCGTTGAGGTTGGTGGTGGCGAGGACAGAGTACTGCTCGGGATACATGAGCGCGTTCTGGAACATGGCGTCGGCGATGCGGTCCTTGATGATCACGCCGGAACCTTCCTCGCCTTCGCGGACGACCTTGCCGGCATATTCCTGCTCGGCCAGTTCATAGCCCCATGCACGGAAGCCGCCTTCGGTGTGCTTCATGATGTTGCCTTTGTGGACCAGCGTGACGGAAGGCTTGTTGTTTTCAACCGCGAAATCAAGGGCGCGCTTGACGAGACGCTTGGAGCCAGCCGGAGTGATGGGCTTGATGCCCACGCCTGCGGTAATGTCCACGTTCGCGCCGAGTTCGTCAGCGAGAAATTCGATTAACTTCTTGGCTTCCGGGGTGCCGGACTGGTATTCGATACCTGCGTAGACGTCTTCGGTGTTCTCGCGGAAGACGGTCATGTCCACGAGGTCCGGACGCTTGACAGGCGATTCGATTCCCTTGAAATATTTGATGGGGCGAATGCAGGCGTAGAGGTCGAAGACCTGACGCATGGTGACGTTGAGGCTGCGGAAGCCTTTGCCTACCGGAGTCTGGAGCGGGCCTTTCATGGCGAGTTCGGCCCCTGCAAGGGCGTCCATGGTGGCTGCGGGCAGGTGCTCGCCGGTTTCCTCGAATGCCTTTTCTCCGGCAAGGAGTTCGACCCAGTCGAGCTTGTTGTCGTCGCCGTAAGCCTTCTGGATCGCGGCGTTGAGCACGGGGCGACCGGCTTTCCAGACTTCAGGTCCGATGCCGTCACCTTCGATGTAATATACTTTCTTGGTTGCCAATGGGTCCTCCTTTTGCGTTGTGTGCGGTTTCTCTCTCATAGGGGCTGTGCCCGGATTGGAAGGCGGACTATGACGTTTATTCGGTGGGATTGCAAGAGAGCCGTTCCGCCTGAATTAATAATTATGATGGATTGAACAGATATGGTTGCGAGTTTTGAAATGGTCAAGGCGCTGCTCGACGAGAGCCGGAGAGTCGTTGTTCTTACGGGGGCGGGAGTTTCCGCTGAAAGCGGTGTTCCCACGTTTCGGGGGATCGACGGTCTGTGGAAGACGCATCGGGCCGAAGATCTGGCGCGTCCCGATTCGTTCGCTCAGCACCCGGAGCTGGTGTGGGAGTTCTACAACTGGCGGCGGGAACAGGTGCGGAAGTGTGAGCCGAACCCGGCGCATATCGCCTTGGCCGAGATGGAAAAGCATATTCCGAATTTTCTTCTGATTACGCAAAACGTGGACGGGCTGCATACGTGGGCCGGAAGTCACAAGGTCATGGAAATGCACGGCAGCCTGTGGCAGGTGAAATGTACGGTCTGCACCCATGCGCGTGAGGATTTCAGCGAATTGCCGGACCTGCCGGAATGTCCTGTGTGCGGCCACCTGCTGCGCCCCGGCGTTGTCTGGTTCGGCGAGTCACTGGTGCCGGGAGTGCTTCGGCTCGCCATTGAGCAGGTCAGTCAGGCGGATGTCTTCGTCTCTGTGGGAACGTCGAATCTGGTCCAGCCAGCGGCCTCATTCCACCAACTCGCCAAGGATCATGGGGCCGTGACCGTGGAAGTGAATCTGGAGCCGACTCCCAACACCGGACTGATGGACTTCGCGCTGCATGGAAAAGCCGGGGAGATATTGCCCGAACTGGTAACGGGGCTTTTGAAGTAGCCAATACGACGGTTGTTTTACTTGTTGACTTTCCCGAAAGCATTTCTGCGATCAGTCTCGTAATCCTTCAGGAATCAAAGCTAAATTTTGCTCCATGCGTTGACAATAAAAAATGCCGGGAGTATGCCCGAACCGTTTGCGTGGGCCGTCTTTCAGGCCGGTTTCCATGCATGAGAACAGGCCGTGTATGCCTGCATTTTTTTACAACATCGGCGATTTGGCCGACAGTGCTTCGGCACGAAAACATAAGGAGTTACGCATGGAAGAGTTCAACGATATTCTGGAAGAAATGGATTTTGATTTCTTCAGCACCGGCGAGCACGGCATGAGTGTCGAGGCCATGCGCCATGCCATTGGCAACGACCATTTCTTCTTTCTGGACGTCCGCACCAACGAAGAGGTTGCACACGTTTCCTTTCCTTTTGCCACGCACATTCCGCTGGAAGAACTGCCGGAACGTCTGAATGAAGTGCCCAGGGACAAGTTCGTCGTGACCTTTTGCGCCGCCATTTTCCGCGGGGCCATTGCCTATGCCTACCTCCGCGCCAATGGGTATGATGAAGTGAAGGGATTGACCGCTCCGCTCGAAGGAATGGTCATGCCGTTCAAGCCGGGTCCGCTTGGGCAGCTCAAGAAGTAGATTTGACGTGCAAGCACCGACATTGGTGCAACGTGCAATTCATGGAGCCGCCGATTCAATATCGGCGGCTTTTTCATTGTCCTTGCCAATGACGTTTACCGCCTGTTACTTCACAGAGTGCAACAACAAGGAGATATTCATGTTTACGAAACGTTCATACACAGCTCTCACTTTGTCCTTCGCTCTGTTCTGCCTGCTCCTGTCTGCCGGATGCGGCGGAAAAACTGCGGCTCCTGAACCGGATGCGATCAAGCGCGACCTGATCGGCAAGGTGTGGGAGTGTGAATCCCTGTGTGGTCGTGAGATCGTCGGCGAAAACCCCATCACCCTCGAGTTCATGGAAGACGGTACGGTCAAGGGCAGCGGCGGCTGCAACACGTTCAACGGCAGGTATGTCATTGCGGCTGAGGCTATCACGTTTTTCGAGTTGGCGAGTACGCGAAAAGCCTGCGGACCGGGTGTTGACGAGCAGGAGTACAGCTTCATGGGATTCATGCGGCGGGTAAAGGGCTTCCATCTGAGCAGCGGTGAACTGGAGCTTGTCGTTGAAGAAGCTCCCGAGCCGATGGTGTTCGGTACCGGCGGCGGTTTTCTCTGGTAGTTTCATCGGGAGGCTTTGATGTTTGAGCGCAGAACAATGAAGGCGTTGCTGGCGATGGTGCTATGCCTGTCCCTGCTGACAGCCTGTGCCGGAAAGAAAGCTGTTTCGGAAGATGCGGCCATGAGCGACGCGGACCTGCTTGCCCAGCTTGCGGGCAGGGCGTGGGTCGCCGAGTATATCGACGGGTTGCCCGTGGTGGATATGAGTCATACGAGCATGGTCTTTTCTACCGACGGCAAGGTCAAAGGAACCGGCGGTTGCAATTCCTACAGCGGCGGGTACACTCTGGAAAACGGCAGGATATCCTTCACGCCGTTTGCCACGACCATGCGTTCCTGCGTCCCGGCCCTGAATGATCAGGAAATGCGCTTTTTCAGTTTCCTGAACGGAAAGCTGATCGTGAAATTCAAGAGCGGCCTGCTCTATCTGGTTTCTGAAGAAGGAAAACCATCCATTTTCTCTGAGCTGGAATAAGTTGTCAAAAAGCCCCGAATTTCATCGGGCTTTTATCTTTCTACAATTCCGATTTGAGTCGCATGATGCGGTCATATGACTGCGTGATTCTCTGCTTCGAGATCACGCCGTCATCGACGAACTTGCGGATGATGGCGTGTGCCTTGGGGACGACGTCGGCGTCATAGTCGATGTTGTTGCCGAAGAGCAGGATGTCTGCTCCGGCCTGAATGGAGAGGCTGATGGCTTCGGCCTGTCCGTAGAAGCTGGTGATGGCTTTCATGGTCATGTCGTCGGTGATGACTACGCCGTTGAATCCGAGGTCCTTTCGCAGCAGGCCTGTGATGATCCTTTTGGAGAGTGTGGCCGGATACTTCGGGTCGAGTTTCTCATTGAAGATATGGGCCGTCATGATGACTTTGGGTTCGCCTTTCTTTATGAGAAGGCGGTAGGGGATAAGCTCCTGTGCCGTCCATGTGTTGGTGACGTCCGTGAGTCCCTTGTGACTGTCCGAGCCTGCGCTGCCGTGTCCGGGGAAATGCTTGAGACAGCCGATGACTCCCTGTCGTTTTAGTTCGGTCAGGAATATTTCGTCACATTGCGCCACCCGGTTCGGGTCAGCGGAAAAACTGCGTCCCATTTTGCCGATGGCCGGACTTTCGGGATTGACGTTGACGTCTGCGAGAGGTGCGAAGTCGAGGTTGAAGCCCAGTTTGTGCAACATGTATCCGATGGACATGGCCGCGAATTCGACATCTTTATCGTTTCCCGCACCGAGGACGGCGGCTGAAGGTGTGCCCTTGAAACCATACTTCGGCTTGAGCCGCTGCACTTTGCCGCCTTCCTGATCAATGGCCGTGAGCAGGGGGATGTCGGCGTGTGCTTTGAGATCGGAAACAAGTTTCTTCACCTGCGCCGGATTTTTGATATTTCGTTCGTAGCTGTGCGTCATCACGTCATAGTCAAACAGGATGATGCCGCCGAGGTGGTATTTTTCGATGTCGCGGATGATCGGACTGTCGGTGGGGGCCTCGAACCCACGGAATCCGGCCATGAGCATCTGGCCGATCATGGTGTCGAGGTCGGCTGCCGCTGCCGTGCTGGGCAGGACAAGGGAAATGAGCGTGAAAAGTGTCAGTATGATGCGGTGCATGATAAGTCTCCGTTTTTTGGTCATCAGGAGCATAGGCAGGGGGAGGCGTTCAGGCAAGGGGGAAATTGATTTGCCAAGCCTCGGATATGTCTTATCATGTCAGTCATGGATACCGAGACTTCACGGCCCGGATTTTTGCGGCGGGCACTGCGACCCACATGGACGGACCTTGCTCCCGCTATTATTGGTGACGGTGCGGCGGTTCTGGATCATGATACGGCAAGGACATGGGCCTTGGTGCTTGCCTCCCGGCATATCCCGCACAAGCTCCGGCGGCTGCGGCATGGCGGGGGCGGTGGCTATCGTGTGCTGGTTCAGGGGTGGTTTGCGGAACGTGCGGCTGAAGAAATCCGGTTGTATCTGAAAGAGAACGCACCGGGCAGTGGTTCGGTCTATCTGCCTGACCTGAGGCCGGTGGGCGGCATGGAACCCACTGTGGCGGCCATGGGAGCGCTTGTCCTTTTTTTCTGGCTGTACAGCCGGACATACCCGGCGTTCGGCCTGTATCCGAAACTGTGGCTTGATCTCGGCAGCGCCCATGCCGGGAACATCCTGTCCGGCGAATGGTGGCGGATTTTCACCGCCCTGACCCTGCATGGTGACGGGGCACATGTCTTTTCCAATGCCGTCATCGGCGGCGTGTTTGTCTGGTTCGCTTCACGTCGCCTCGGAGCTGGGTTGGCGTGGCTGCTGACCATTATTGCGGGGGCTTCCGGCAATCTGCTGAACTCTATTGCGCTGGCTGCACCGCATAATGCCATCGGTTTTTCCACTGCCTCCTTTGGCGCGGCAGGGCTTCTCGCGGGTATTGCGCCTTTCGGTGTGGGTGGCGGCATCCATGGGTTGGGAGGAGGCTCGTTTGGACGGCGTGTCTGGCGATTTGTCGGCTCCGCACTTGTTCCCGTCGGAGCCGGACTGGGGCTGCTCGCCATGCTCGGTGCGGGCGAGGATACCGACCTCGGTGCACATCTGTTCGGGTTTTTTCCCGGCCTGATGCTCGGCATGGGAACAGGCTTTACGACGACCCGGTATGGTTTGCCGGGGCGCGTTGCCGATGGTGTAATGTATGTTCTGGCCGTCAGTCTGCCGGTTTTGGCATGGTGTTACGCCGGGGTGGTGTTCCGAGGATGAGTGTGGTAGATGTTGGCAATGAATTCGATTATCAATGCGAGGTGCAGGTGTCTGAATACGTTATAGAAATGCAGGACGTTTGCTGCTCTTTCAATGATTTGGTGGTGCTTGAGGGCGTTAATCTTGCTGTTGAGCGGGATGATTTTCTGGCCGTGATCGGTCCCAATGGTGGCGGCAAATCCACTCTGCTCAAGCTCATGCTCGGTCTGTTGACGCCGGATTCGGGCACGGTTCGCGTACTGGGCGAATCCCCCGGCGAAACGGGTGGGCGGATCGGGTATCTTCCGCAGTACACGCATGTCTCCACTTCATTCCCCGTTACCGCGCTTGATGCAGTGAGAATGGGCATGGTTCGTCCCGGTTTCAGTGGGATTGCCGGTCGCAGGAAAAATGGCGACGAGATTGAAAAAGCCCGTACCGCGCTTGAACGCGTCAACATGTTTCAGCATGCGAAGCGCGGGCTGGCAGAGTTGTCCGGTGGTCAGAAGCAGCGGGTGTTCATTGCCCGTGCCTTGGTGGACTGCCCGGAAATTCTTTTTCTGGATGAACCCACTGCGAGCGTGGACCCGGCCAGCCGTAATTCCCTGTTTCGGTTGTTGTCCGAACTTAATGATGAAATGACCATCGTCATGGTCAGCCATGATATTTCCTCGCTGGCTTCTGGCGTCAAGTCCGTTGCCTGCGTCAACCGTTCCCTGCACTTTCACAATGCGCCCAAGATTACCGGCGACATGTTTCGCATGGGGTACGGCGATGGCGAGGGGGATGTCTGCTGTCCGGTGGAGCTTGTCACCCACGGAGCGGTTCCGCACCGTGTGCTTGGCAGCCATGAAGGAGGAGAGGAGTAATGCTCGACGTCCTTCAGTTCGATTTCATGCAGAATGCCTTGGCCGCCGGACTGCTCGCGAGCCTGATCTGCGGCATCATCGGCAGTCTTGTCGTGGTCAATCGCATCGTATTCATTTCCGGCGGTATCGCCCACGCTTCATATGGCGGCGTCGGTCTCGCCTTCTTTCTCGGCCTGCCGGTTCTGCCCGTGACCACGGCATTCACGCTCGCTGCCGCGCTTGTCATGGCGGCGGTGACGCTTCATGCCCGTGAACGGGCGGATACGGTGATCGGCGTGCTGTGGGCTGCGGGCATGGCGCTCGGTATCATTCTTCTGGACATCACGCCGGGATATAATGTCGATTTGATGAGTTATCTGTTCGGCTCCATCCTTGCCGTGCCGCAGGGAGACCTGTGGGGCATGGCGATTCTGGCATGCATAATCATCGGCCTGATTATCGCGTTTTATCGCGGTTTTCTGGTTATGAGCTTTGATGAGGAATTTGCACGCAGTCGCGGTGTGCCCGTGGATTTCCTCTATTTTCTGCTTATCGCCATGGTAGGGCTGAGCGTGGTTATGATCATCCGCGTGGTCGGTCTGATTCTGGTGATCGCCCTGTTGACCATCCCGCCGTTCATGGCCGAGCGGCGGACGACGTCACTCGGTACAATGATGGCCGTAGCCTCTGTGTTGAGCGCATTCTTTACCGTTTCCGGACTGCTGTTTTCCTATTATGCCGACATTACGTCCGGCGCGGCGATTATCGCCGTGGCGACGACGTGTTTCTTCTTTTCGCTGTTGCTGCCGGGGAAGAAGATGGCATAGGGAGTTCAAGCCTGTCGCATAGAGGTGCGATCCAGCAAAATCAAGGCAGGGAGAATCGTGTTACGATTTCCTCTCTGCCTTTTTGTTTGTTTCTATACGAGGTTGATTCGTTTGCACTGCGACCCCTTGGGGATGAACAGGAGCATTTCCGGGATGCCGTCCACTGGCTGTTCCAGCTTTTGGGCCAGAAAGCGTGACGGTTCTTTTTCAAAGAGCGGGCCGGGGTTGTTGAAGGTTCGGCAGTACATTTCGCCCCAGTTGGTCGTGTAGATGACCGCAGCCTGTTCGATCTTTTTCGATTCGGGCGGGGCCATGAGGTTGAAGATGAGGAAAATGCGGGTGACACTCTCGGCTTCAAGTCCCTCGTTGATGTCGCGTTCAAACGTTTCGTCGAAGGGAAAGAATTCGTGCAGGGCTGGCATGAGTTTCTGAAGATCAGCGACGGAAATGGGGGCGATGGTCCGGTCGGCCTGAAGATGGGTCTTGGGGCTGTATATCCGGTTGGCGAGGAGCCATGCGAGCATGTGGACGGGGTCTCCGCTTCGATGCAGGAGCTGGAGTGCGTCCGCTGATTTCTTGGCCTCGGACTTGGAGCCGCCTCGCGTGACCCAGATGGTTTTTTTGCCGGGAGCCTTTTCCGCACACAGGTGCAGGATGGCGAAACCGTTGCCCTTGGTGTCCATGAACGGGACTCGCATGATCTTGTTTGTTTTTCTGGAAAAATTGGCTGCGATTCGCCGTCCCATGCGAGTCAGGTCTTCTGCGTTGATGAGTGTGCCTGCGCCATTTTGTTTTTTGAGGCCGTCCTGAATGCGCTGGTAGGTGTGGACCATGTATTCGCGGACCGCTGTTCCGACCTTGAGTGAAGAATCGAAGCTTCGATTGTCTTTTTTCGCCTTTACTTTTTCCGGATCGGTATACCCTTTGCCGAACAGCGCCTCGATAAGACTGGCGTCCTCGAAACGGGCCGGAAGATTCAGGAAAAATGGGATATCCTGTAGATTGGCCTTGAACATGAAGGACTCGGTGAGCAGGCGGGCCGCCTCTTTGTCACCCCGTTTGGCGTAGTAATTGTGCAGGGTGGCGAAGAGTGCTCCGTAAGGGTCAGCCCGCTGGACACCGCGTCGGCGCAGGAAAAGGTTGTGCTTGATGCGGTCACACAGGGTCAGGCGGGATGCACTTGTGTCCGCATAGGTTTCAAGCAGACCGAGTTTGAGAACCGATTTGAACGGCGAATGGACCGCCTTGACCATCTGCCAGAGCGCGCCGCCGAAATACTCGGTCGGTGGAACCGGGGCCAGATGCCCGAAGTCCTCAAGACGCTTTCTGCCTATGGTCGGGTATTTTTTGATGGTCGAGAGGTTGGCCTCGTATGCTTTTTGGCTGGCTCCGGCCGGTGTAACCCACCATGCTATGTTCTTGCCCGCGATACGCAGGGCGGTTCGGTAGAATTCCTCTTTCAGCAGCAGGGCCTGCGCTGAGCCGGAGCTTTCCTCGTCGCCGGATGAGAACCTGTTGGCGCGGACATCGTCCATGCTCATGGGGAAGAAGTGTGCTTCAATCCCGAACTCGCTTTCCGCCCAGAGGCCGAGGGCGTCGAGTTTCTTTTTCAGGCCGTGCTCCGCTTCCGGGGTTAACTGTCCTTCGTAGCAGACCCAGCAGTCTATGTCGGATTTGGCTGTCTGGGCGACGGTGCCGAGGCTTCCCATGGCATAGACTGCGGTGATGCGGATATCCCGCTTGCCTCGTGAAGGTTTGTAGTCGGGGAAATAGTGCTTGGCGAGTTCCAGTGTGGTCAGGCAGGGAGAATACCCCCAGACTTCGCAGGACGGCACGTTGTCGAGGTTGAATTTCTGCTCGAAAACATTGGTGTTGATGAGGTGCGGCATGATGCGCACGTATACCTGTTTCGTTTTTTCAATGCTGCTGATGGCGCGATTCAGGCGTTTGCGGTTGAATTCGAGCATGCGTTCCTCCCGCTTGAGAAACGTCAGCTCCCGTGCCCATGAAGTCAGTACCTTGGCCGCAGCTTCCGGTGGGATTACGGCTGGGTCGGGTAATGGTTCTCCTGCTGCCCGTTCTGCCAGTTCCGGCAGTTCCTGAAGTTTGTTTCCAAGGAAAAACGGATGGGAAATGTCGCTGTTGATGATGCGGCATCCGGATACGGACGCACCGGGCATGTCGACGGAATGAAACGAGGTCTCGTCAATGGATGCTGCGCGCAGGATGCTGCCGGGGAATTCGACTCCCTGAAAACGGCTGCCTGAGAATTGCGCGTTGGTGAGATCAACTGTCTCGAACCGGGTGGACCGAATGTCTGATTCATAAAACGAGATCCCGGCCAGTGACGATGCGTTGAAACCTGTCATTCGCATTTTCGTGTTCAGAAAAGCCGCACCGCCGAAAGAGCATTCCCGGAACCGGCAGTCGGAGAAACGGCAGTCGGTGAAGCCTGTCCCTGTGAAGTTGCAGTTCGTGAATGAGCATTTGCTGAAGTTCATGCCCATGATGTCCACGGCGGAGAAGTCGACGTTCTTGAAATTGCAGCCTGTGGTGGCACCGCCTGAGATGGCGCTCCCAGCGAGGTTGCAGTTGGCCATTTTTGTGCGGATGAAGGTGACGTCGGTGAAAGTCGAGCGGGTGAGTTTCAATCCGGAGAATTCCCTCCCGTCCAGTTCTTCTTTTTCGACATTGGAACAGACCAGTTCAATGTCCCGGATGTTGCGTCGTTTGGGAAGGAGTTTTTCCAGTGTTTTCCTGCGTGAGCCGAAGAATCTGGCGAGCACTCTTTCTTTTGGACACGGTTCGATTTTTTTGGTGAGTTCGTATGCGTCTTCGTCTGAGGAGGGGGTGGGCTGATCAAAATCCGCATGTGTCAGTTTGTTTACGAAGTCGGGAGCCAGAGCGAGCAGGGCGCTGAATGCGTCGGAGCGTGCTGATTCTCTCATGGAGTCGGGCAGGGCTGCGAAATAGCTCTGAAGTGCCTTGTCTTCAAGGAGCGGGACACGGCTGTTGGCTGCCCTTTTGAGGGACGGCATCTTTACCCGGATGGTTGCAAGCAGTTTTCCCGCAGACTTGGCATTCTGGGCGATAATGCCGTCCAGGCAATGGCCTGCAATGTCCTTGTGCGCGGATTTCAGAAGTTTGATGAACATGTCGAGCACCCGTCTTTCCCCGACTTCGGTCACCTGCGTGACGGTACGCAGGCTGAGCGGAGTGGGGGAAATGAAGCCGACACTGATGGATACGGCGAGTGTTGCGGCCATTTCCGGGTCGTTCATGGCGATCAGCAGATGACAGATGTCCTCAAGTTCCTCTCCGCTCGCACCGGTCTTGAGGCGGGTGGTCATCCATTTTCCGAATGCGCCGCTTTTGAGTGTCTGGCGGGCCGGGAAGGCCAATTCTTCGCCGTTTCTCCCGAGAGAGGTCAGGAACGGGAGTAATTCCGCAGGGTCAGTCGTAGCCAGCGGGGTCATGAGACCTTCAAGCCACGAGATGGTTTGCTTGTCGTGGTCGCCGGGGTAGTCGAGCAGCATTTCATGGCCCAGCGCCAGACGGTCACAGGCGTCCAGCCCTGTGACGATGGCGGCCATTTCCCGCAGGGAGACGGCCTTGGCTGCAACAAAGCGGGCGGCAAGGCTGCGGCCGAATTTTCCTGCCCGAAGCAGGGCGCTCAGGCAGAGCCGGATTATGTGGCTGTCTTTTGACTGGTGAATGAGGCGGTAGAAATTCAGGCAGGCGTCGGCTACCGGGACGGTGTGAAAGACGCTGGGAGGCTCTCTTCGGTCCAGTGCGCGAATAAAGTTCTGGACCACGGATTTGATGTCGGGCACCTCGGAAGACGCCGTCATGCTGGAGCAGTTCCGGATCATGGTGGAAAGTTGTGCAATGTCTGTAATTTCTGTGCTCATCAAAGCCGCCTTCTCGCCACCTACACTGTGCAGATTGTTGGATGAGATGTCAAAGGCGTTAGAATTGATTCCTTGCGCCGTTTGGGAGGCCTGTTGAATATCGTTCGGGCATGCGAAACACGTTTTGTGCGAAAAGTGAGTCGTGGCGGGGGTTAAACTGGCGTTTTAAACCCAAAAAGACTTTGACTCGCCTCCTAACATGACCTATCGTGCTTCACTTATATTTATATTGTCCGAAGATTCCGGTATCAACCAAACTCAGGAAAAGACTATATGTACACATTGCGTACTCTTCCGGGAGACGATGTTCGCCAGATCATGTGGCGTTTCGCTGATCGTTTCGACCTTCAGATGTCTGTGCAGTCCGCACGTTCCATCGCTCGCAGCACCGTTGCCAAACTCGTGGCCGAAGGCGCGCGCAACACCCATGAATGGACCGACCAGAAAGATGAACTGCTGACCGCGTTCGACCAGTCCGGCCTGACTGCGCTGTTCATGGATCCGCATCAGGGCGGATTCATCGAGGGTCCCAAGAATTTCGCACTCGCGCTTGTTGCGTTCGAGTTGTCATATGTGGACGCCGGTGCGGCCACCTGTTCCCTCGCCTCCAACCTCGCGCTTGCCCCGATTCACGAAAAGGGAACCCCGGAGCAGCGTGATTACTACATGTCCAAATGTGTGCCGCCCCAGCCCGGTGAAGACCGCGAAATCTGGCGTGGCGCATTCGCGCTTACCGAGCCGCTGCCGTACATCGGTGTGGATACCGGCGTGCTGTGCGGCAAGGCCACTGTCGCCGATTGGGACGAGGGCGAAGAGCCCATGCTCCAGATCGACAAGCGCGGCCGTTTCATCACCAACATGGATTTCGCCAATTTCGTCACTGCCGCGGTCGAGTCCAATGACGACCGCATCAAGGGGACCTTCATGGTCATCCTCGAGGATACCGACGAAGGCATTTTCGATCGCGGCGCACCGACGCTCAAGATGGTGCATCAGCTTTCCTCCACCCGTGACCCCGTGCTGAACCTCAAGGTTCCCGCGTCCCGCATCATCGGTGGTTACGATGTCGTCGACGGCGTGATCGTGCCGAAATACAATCATTCCGAAATCATCGGTGCGGTTTTCCACCGTACCCGTATCCCGGTCGGCCTGATGACTTCCGCGAAGCTCATCTCCGCTGTTGAGCCGGTCATTCGCTACCATCGCAACCGTTTCCGCGGTGGCGATGCAGCCAAGGAAGGTTCTCCCCGCTACGATAAGGGACTCCAGATCAACGAAGATGCGCTCCAGCGTCTTGTCGATGTCTGGGCATCCGGTGAGGCCGGGTGTTCATTCGCCTTTGCCGCGTCCCGTCTGGCTGACCGTTTCGATCCCATCGAAAAGGCCAAGGAGGCGCACTTCGAGGCCGAGGGCGTGACCAGCCCGCGCAAGCAGATGGTCGCCCTGCGTAAGCTCAAGGATCAGGTCGTCGAGTTCATCAATCTCGAATACACCCCCGAAGCCGAACGTGATCAGGCCCGTTATGCCGAACTTTCGGCCGACACCCTTGTCCAGTACGCCTACATGGAAGCCCTCGCAGGCATTCTCAACCCCGGCGTGAAACTCTGGAACACCGGCGTGGGTGCCAACATGATGCGCGAAGCCGTGGCGCTTGTCGGCGGTTACGGCATTACCGAGGACTGTCCCGGTTTCCTCATGCAGAAATGGACCGACTGCCAGCTTGAAGCGACCTACGAAGGTCCGGAAGCCGTGCAGCGTCGCCACATGACCATGACCATGACGAGCGAGGTCTTCCTGGCCACGTTCGACGCATGGATCAAACATATGGAACGTGCGGGCAAGGAAGTTCCCGGTCTCGGCGGCTACGTGCTCGCTTCGGCCATGGAACTCTGGAAGTGGACCCTTGAATTCCTTCAGAACAACAAGGATGCCGAAGGCCGCAAGCTATTCCACAACAAGCGTCAGGGGTCACCTTCCCGATGGCCGATGCGCTCGGCTGGCTGTGTGCCCCGTACTTCCTCGCCGGAGACGTCATGGAACTGATCGAAAAAGGTCCCATGTCTCCGACTCTGGCAGAAGGCCTCGACGACCTTACCGGTTTCTACAAGGACATCTGCCACGTGCAGGCTGCCCGTGCCGCCGGTGAAGTCTCCCGCATCTGCACCGAACTCATCTACGGGTTCTATGAGTGTAAATGCGTTAATCCGGAAGCAGGCGAATGTCCCGCAGACGCGCTTGCCCGGTTCCGTGAACTCAAGGCCAAGGTCGATATGTGCATGGCCGGATCGCGTGTGTCCAAGGACCGCGCTGGCAACGCCCTCACCGGCGTCATGATCCCGGAAGCACTCGATTACCCGATGGTATAAGTCAAGATACAAGAGGGAGACTTTGAAAGGAGCCTCCCTCTTGTTTTGTGTTTTGAATCAGGACTTGAAGCCGTCTTCGGCATAAGTTGTTTAATAAAAAGTACACATTTTGCGTTCGCACGGACTCGCGAAGCGCACCAAAAAGTTAGGAGAGTCCAGAGAGCCCTTTCAAGGGGTCTTTGGTTCCCGAAGGGCCGCCGGAGGCATCCCATGACAGATTCTACTGAAATTCCCGAAACTCCCCGTGCCGAAATGGAGACTGATATCGTCTGTGTAGGCTTCGGTCCTGCCGCGGGCGGTTTTTTGACCACGCTGACCCGTGGCTTGATGAACGAAGATGGGACGCCCATTGCGGAGTCCAAGGCGATGCCGGGTATGCCGCCGCAGGTGATCTGCTACGAGCGTGCCGACGACATCGGGTTCGGCGTGTCGGGTGTCGTGACCAAGGGACGTTCCATCAGGGCGAGTTTCCCGGACCTTGATCTGTCCCAGATTCCCATGGCCCATGCCGTGATGGAAGAGAAGGTCCTTTATCTCAAGGACCCGGTGGGCGCGAGTCGGCGTCCGACCGCCTTCAAGCTGGCGGACAAGGCGCTTGGCAAGTGGATGGAAGACGACGCATACGAACTGCCGTATATCCCGCCGTTCCTTGAAAAGCATCCCGGCATGATCTTTTCCATTGGCCAGTTGAACCAGTGGGTCGGCGGCAATCTGATGGGGACCGGCATGGCGCAGATCTGGCCGAGCAGCCCCGTTGCCGAGCCGCTCATGGAAGGGCGCGCCGTCAAGGGCGTTCGCATGGCGGATCAGGGCGTGGACAAGGACGGCAACCCGGATGCCGGGTTCATGCCCGGTATGGACATGAAGGCAGCATTGACTGTCGTGGCGGACGGTCCTGTCGGCCCGGTCGGTCAGCATCTGGACCGCGAACTGGGACTGCCCGAGGGCAAGCACCAGCGCGAGTGGGCCGTGGCCATGAAATGTGTCGTGGACCTGCCTGAAGGCTGCGACTGGAAGCCCGGTACCGTGCTGCACACCATCGGCTACCCCGAACCCGAAATTTTCGGTTTCCTATACGTGTACCCCGGCAATGTCGCGTCCATGGGCATCTTCATTCCGTCATGGTTCGACAATCCGGTTCGCACGGCATACCGCTACATGCAGCACTGGATGATGCACCCGTATCTCTGGAAGCGCATTCAGGGCGGCACCATGCGGTCATGGGGCGCGAAGTCGCTGGCCGAATCCGGCAGGCGCGGCGAACCGTTCCTTTGCGGTGACGGGTTTGCGCGCATCGGCGAAGGCTCCGGTTCGACCAACGTGCTGACCGGTTCCGGCGTGGATGAAGCATGGGCTACCGGCGTGCAGTTGGGCGAGGCGGTTCTTGAACTGCTCAAGGACGGCAAGGAATTTACCAAGGAAAACCTTGAGGCCACATATGTCGCCAGACGGCGGGCTTCGTGGGTCGAGGAAGAGGCCAAGGTGGCTGAGAAGGCCCGTGACGGGTTTACGAAAAACACGTTACTCGGTTTCCTCGGCATGGGCATGACCGGTCTGACCAACGGGCTGCTGAATATGCCCGGAGAAGCGAAAAAGCCGCAGGACCGCATCCCGACCATCGAGGAATATTACACTGATTACATCCCGGAAGGCGAGATTCAGGAAATCCGCGCCGAGTGTGCCAAGAAGGGCACGAGCCTGCATGACGCGCTCATGGACCGCGTGGGCTGGCCCGAGATCCCGCTTGACGGCACGTTGCTTGTTTCCCATCAGGACGCACTGCTCATGGGTGGCAAGGTGCAGGCGAATCCCGGCTATGCGGATCATGTTCGTTTCGCTGACCCGGACATGTGCGCTGCGTGTCGCGAAAAGGTCTGCATCGAGGCGTGTTCCGGGCAGGCTATTTATACGAATCCCGAAGGCGGCACCCCGCTGTTTGACCGGGAAAAATGTGTGCATTGCGGTGCATGCATGTGGAATTGCAGCAAGTCCGACCCCAAGGATAGGGAACGCACCAACGTGAAGTTCCGTGCCGGTTCCGGCGGGCTGCATTCCGTTGAAAATTAGGCTATAGGCATCCGAAGTGAATCCGAGGCGGCGCGGTAACCACCGCGCCGTTTTTAGAATGGACGGCATGAGAAATACGATTGTCGTCAAATACATCAAGGAGATAACGTAAATGAGCACTGAACTGCATATCGTGGTCTGCGGCAGTATCGTCCCGGACCCGCTCCAGACGCTCGCACCCGTGGACGGCCCTCAGGGACCGACCCTGCAAAATGAAATGATGCTCCCCGCCGTGTTGGACCCGTGGGCAGGGCATGCCCTGTACGAGGCCGCCAATCTGGCGCAGAAGAACCCCGGCTCCCGTGTCTGGCTCGTCAGCCTCGGCCCCAAGGCCAAGTTGCAGCAGGTCATGATGGCCGTATCCCAGAAAGCTCCGTTTGAACTGGTCGTGGCCGATGGCTCCGCATCCGGTTTCACCGACGCTTTCGAGACCGCCAAGGTCCTCGCCGACACCATCGACGGTATCGGTGACCTCGACAAGTCCAAGCTCCTGCTGTTTGGTGGCTGGCAGTCCGCATCCCGCGGTTCCGGCGCAGTCATGCAGATGGTCGGCGAAATGCTCGGCGTGACCGAACAGTTCCAGGGTGTCGATAAGATCACTGTCGGCGACGACGGTTCCATCGAAGTCATGGAGCGCATTGAAGGCGGTGCCTACCAGAATTCCGTGGTCGACGGCGCACCCGCCGTGTTCGGCTGGGCCACCGGCGAACTGCCCGAGCCTCCGAACAATCCGCAGATCGGCATGCAGAACATGCAGAAGAACATGCCCGCGTTGCAGCAGGCCAAGCCTGCCGACCTGTCCGGCACCAGCTTGAAGTTCGAGGGCGTCGAGGTCCCGCAGCAGCGTCGTGAAACCCGCGTGGTGAAAGACGTTCCTGTCGAAGACATGGCGAAAGAAATCGTCGAATGGCTCAAGGGATAAGGGGGAAGACAATGACTGTACTTTATCTCGCACATACTGAAAATGACGGCTCCCTGCACAAGGTTGCCCTTGAGACCCTGACCGCTGCCAAGGCGTTGGCCGAAGGCATGGGCGTTGATTTGGCTGTGGGCCTTGTCGGTGCTGACGTTGCCGGTGCTGCCGATTCCATCGGAGGTTGCGGCGCAAAGTTCTACGGTGTGTCCGGCGAAGAGTTTGCTGCCGCCCGTTACGCATCTGATCTGGCTGCCGTTGAGGCCATTGCCAAGGCGTGTGGCGCCGAAATCGTCGTGGCTCCGGCCACTTCCCGTCTTCAGCCGCGCTCTGCCGGGACTGGCTATCCGTCTGGAAGGCCGTGTGGACACGCACCTGTCTGGACTCGAAGCCGTGGACGGCAAGCCCGTTGCAAAGCGTTGGTTCTACCGCCAGCGCATGGAAGGCACCCTGACACGCGAAGAACGTCCGTGGGTGCTGACGCTCGATTCCGGTTGTGCCGACGCCTTTGAAGGCGCAGGCAGCGCGGATGTCGAGGCCGTGTCCGTGGATGTCTCCGGCGTTCGCACCAAGGTTGTGGGCATCGAAGCTCCTTCCGGCGACGAGCAGACCATTCGTCCGGATGCCGACCTCCTGTTTGTTACCGGCGCAGGCTGGATGAAGAAACAGGCAGACGGCGCAACACACGTTGCCGAGGCCGAGGCGCTGATCACCGGGTTCATGGGGCAGACCAAGTGCTCCATCGGTTCCTCCAAGTCTTTGGTGGATATTTCCGGTGAAGAAGGCGAGGTCATCTCCTTCCTGACACACATGCATCAGGTCGGTCAGACCGGTTCTTCTCCGCGTCACGCCAAGGGCCTTGCCTCCTGCTGTCACGGCGAGGAACCGCACGTCGTGGGCTGGCGTTTCATCAATGAGCGCCGTGCCATCAACACCGATGCAGGCTGCGGCTGGGCACAGGGCAAATGCGATGTGCTGTACATTGGCGACGCCTTTGAAATCATGAAAAAGGTCAACGAGCTGCTCGGCTAATCAGCCTCTTTACAGTTGAAAAAAGTAAGGGCCGCGTCCGGTATTTCCGGACGCGGCCCTTTTCTGGTTTACGGGATGAAAGACTTTTTCGAGGGAGAATCAAATGAACTGCTCTTAGGGCTTCAGCTCCAGATACTTTTTCTTCAATGCCTTGAACTCTTCTGTTTTTTTGAATTCCCGGAGTTCGGCAGAAAACATATCCACGAATTCCTTGGACTCGTTGGAGCGACTGAAAATGATATAGAGTCCTTCATTCTTGATGGTGATACCCGGCTGGGGGCGAATGGATGGATCACCAATCTTTTTAGCCAGGTAAATGCCGTTTCCGCATTCAGCGACGATGGCGTCCAGCCGACCGAAGCTGAGTTTCATGAAGTTTATTTCATCGGAGTGGACTTTTTCCACCCTGCAATAGGTTTCAATGAAATCCCAGAATTCAGGTGTGTAGCTGTAACCGAGAACCACGCCGATGGTCTGTCCTTTCAGGTCTTCCAGAGTTTTGATGTCATCACGGTTTTTGGTCCAGATGACCCACGGTGAGTCTACGAGGACTTCCTCCGGGTAAAGGGTGTACATTTCCCGGTCCGGGGTGAAGTTGGCGGAAAAAAGTGCGGTTGCTTCACCGAATTGTACCATTTCCAAAGCCCGGTTCCATGGGAAGGACTTGATATCGTCTATGGGGATCCCCAGCCGTTTATATACGGCCCTGACCGTCTCAACGGAAAATCCGGTCAGCCCCTCATCTGTCTTGAATTGATAAGGGGGCCATATGTCGCATACCAGCGTGGTGGGCCTGTCTTCCTTGCTCGTGGTACCGGCAAACACTATGGCAGCCGTCAGTAAGACCAGACCAATCGCTATGCCCGTCCGAGAATATTTCATTTCAAATCCTCCTCAGGTTGTCAGATATTGCAATGCCCATTAACGGCCCTATTTTCCGTGACTGTATCCACCTGCCTCCTGTTCTGTGAGCGGAGTGGTGACGGGGTTTCGTTTAAAATAGTCGATGCATCGTTGCATGTCCGTGATAAACAGGTCTCCGAGATCGCGGGAGAATCCGTGGCGGACAAGAATTCGCATGATGACCAGATCCTGCCGGTTGGCGGGCATGGAGTAGGCTGCCACCTGCCAGCCCCGGCTGCGGAGGCGGTCTGACAGGTCATAGAGCGTATAGCCGTGGCCTGCGCCTTCCTTGAGGGACCAGCTGAGGGCCGGTATGCCGCCGCGGCCGTCATAGATGATTTCAAATGGTCCCATGTCGGCTATTCTATCTGCGATGATATGGGCGGTGTCGTAGCATGCCTGCTGCAATCGGCGGTAGCCTTCACGTCCGAGGCGCAGGAAATTGTAATATTGCGCCACTATCTGGCCGCCGGGACGGGAAAAGTTCAGTGCGAAAGTCGGCATGTCCCCACCTAGATAGTTGACTCGGAATATGAGGTCTTCGGGAAGATATTTCTTTTCACGCCAAACGGCCCAGCCCACGCCGAGCGGGGAAAGGCCGTACTTGTGGCCCGATGCGTTGATGGACTTGACCCGTGGCAGGCGGAAATCCCAGAGCAGGTCCGGGTCCACGAAAGGTGCGAGGAATCCGCCGCTGGCTCCGTCCACGTGAACAGGGATGTCGAGTCCGGTTTCTTCCTGCAGTTTGTCAAGAGCGTCGCATACTTCCTTGACCGGTTCATATTGGCAGGTGAAAGTGACGCCGAGCGTCGGCACCACGCCGATGGTGTTTTCATCGCATCGTTTGATGACTTCCTCCGGCGTCATGATGAGCCGGTCTTTTTCCATGGGGATTTCCCGCAGTTCCACATCCCAGTAACGGGCGAATTTGTGCCAGCATATCTGCACCGGACCGCAGATGAGATTGGGTTTGTCCGTGGGCTTGCCTTGCGCTTTCATCTTGTCGCGCCAGCGCCATTTCATCGCCATGCCGCCCAGCATGGCCGCTTCGCTTGAACCCGTGGTGGAGCAGCCGAGGGTGTTGTGTGCATCCGGGGAGTTCCACAGGTCGGCGAGCATATGGACGCAGCGCGCTTCGATTTCCGCTGTCTGCGGGTATTCGTCCTTGTCGATCATGTTCTTGTCCATGCTCTCGTCCATGAGTCGGTGTACTTCCGGTTCGGCCCATGTCTGGCAGAACGTGGCGAGATTCTGGCGTGAGTTGCCGTCGAGCATGAGTTCGTCATGCACGACCTGATAGGCGTGGCGCGGGTCGTGTTCTGTAGCAGGGAATTTGTATTTCGGCATGCTGACGGAAAGGTCTGACGAAGCGTAGACATCGTCGAGCAGCTGTTCCTTGATGGTATCTTTTTCATGAATCGCCATGTGTTATCTCCTTGTCTTGTTGACTATTTGTCCGGGTGTTGGACCCATTCCGGTTTCTTGAGTGCGTGGATGAGAAGCGGCAGGCCGATGAAGAGAATCATACCGCTGGCGACCAGCCCCACGTAAAGGGCGGGGTTGCCCACCGGCAGATTTGTCGGCGGGAAAAAACCGACTACAAGGGCGAAGGATACCCCCATGAGTCCGAGGCCAGCCAAAGCCCATATGCCGAATTTACCGCCGGGTACCTTGTAGGACCGCGGCAGTTCCGGGTGGGTGTACCTGAGTTTTATCGCAGCCGAATACATGAGGATGTATACGACCAGATAGAGGGTGATGGTCATGGCCGAGAGCATGAAAAAGGCCACGCTTACGTTGTCCATGATGAAATAGAGTGAAGCGAGCGTGCTGACGATGACAGCCTGTATGAGGAGGATGTTCACCTGTATGCCCTTGCTGTTGACCTTTGCCATGAAGGGCGGAATCTCGCCTTCCCGTGAAGTGTAGAGCAGTCCCCGGCTCGGACCGCCGACCCATGACATGACGCCGCCGATGGCACCGAACGCGCATAGCAGGCCCATGAGCGGGGTGATGAATCCGAGGTGAAATGTGTCGAGAACTTGTTTGAAGGCCTGCATCAACCCTGCGGTCAGGCTGATTTTTGATTCCGGGATGACGGCCGCTACCGCCATGGAACCGGCGAGGAACAGGCAGAAGATTATCCCTGCGGCAAGGAACATGCTGGCTGGAAATTCCTTGGCGGGATTTTTCATCTCATTGGCATGGACGGCGTGTACTTCGACGCCAGCGAACAGGAGCACGATGCCTGCCAGAAAAGCCACGCTGCCGAGGCCTGTGATGTGAGGGAACAGGCGGGCGTGCGGCGCTTCTCCGGCCAGTTTCTCAGCGGCCACGACGGCAGTGCTTGGTTCAAGAAAATGGATGGGGTTGCCCTGAATGACCCAAAACAGGCCGAGGGCGATGATGATCACTCCTGGCAGCAAAGTCCCTAAGATCACACCGTATTTGGTGACCTTGCTGGCAACGTCAGTTCCGGCCATGGTCATGAAGGTGGCCCCCCAGTAGCAGACCAGAATGACAATGCCTGTATAGGTCCCATCATTGGCCAGTTCCGGGTCCATGAACAGGTAGGCGAGTGCGCTGGCAGCAAAGGCGAGCACTGTCGGATACCAGACGACATTCTGAATCCATTGCAGCCAGATGGCGGTGAATCCCCAGCGTGAACCGAAAGCCTCTTTTATCCATGTGTAGACGCCGCCACTCTTGTTGCTGAATGCGCCTCCCAGTTCCGCAGCAACGAGTGAAGCAGGGATAAGGAACATCACGGCTGCGAACAGGATGTAGAAAATCATGGAGAGTCCCTCTTTTGCCATGAGGGGCAGCCCGCGCAGGCTGACGACCGCCGCGACCGTCATCATGCTGAGTGTAAAGATTGTCATTTTGCCGGATTTTGCCATGCCGGGTGTCTCCTTGTGGTGGTGTGGCAACGTATTGTGTTTCCTGATTGAATTAATCTGGAGACACAATGTGGGACGGTAGCATGAACAGGGGATTCTGTACAATCGCTTCTTGCTGATCGGCAGATCTTTGAGGGATTGCCGATCATTTGCTGGTCATGGTCCACACCCCGTCCCATTCACCTTCCGGCGGGGTGGCGATGAAATGGGCGCAGCGGTCAACATAGAGTTTTGCCGTTCTGTCGTTGGGATTCAGGGCAAGGCATTCACTGAAAGTCTTTTTGGCACCGGCAAAGTCCCCTTCGTGATACAGGGAGTACCCTTTTTGAAAGAGAGGGACGGCTTCGGCCAGATTGGGAAAACTTTCCGTGTCGTGATGGTCGAGAACTTCGAATATGGCTACGGGTTCGGTCTTGCCTTTGACGCGGATAAGGTCGGCCTCGCGGAGGGTGTAGGATTCCTTGAGCTGGGCTTTTGTCCCTTCGCTGATGAGGATGTTGGAGCCATAGACCTTGTTGGCTCCTTCAAGCCGGGATGCGAGGTTTACCCCGTCTCCGATTACCGTGTAGTCCATGCGTTTTTCCGAGCCGATGTTGCCGACGACGACTTCGGCGGTGTTCAGGCCGATGCCGATGTCGAGGGTCTGCCTGCCTTCCTTTTGGCGGCGCACGTTGAATTTGTGCAGCGCCCGCATCTGTTCGATGGCTGCCTGCACGGCCTGATCCGCGTCCTGTCCGGTCGGGAAGGGCGCACCGAATACCGCCATGATGGCGTCGCCGATGTATTTGTCGAGAATGCCGCCGTGGTCGAAGATGATGTCCACCATGTCCGTGAAGTAATCGTTGAGCATGGCTACCGTCTCATGCGCGCCGAGGGACTCCGAGATGGTGGTGAAGCTGCGGATGTCCGAGAAGAAGATCGTCACCGGCTTCATCTGTCCGCCGAGTTCCGCCTCGCCTGCTTCCATGAGCTGATCCGCCACTTCTTTGGTCATGTAGCGGGCCAGTGTGCCCTTGAGCCGTTTCTCACCGCTGATGTCTTCAAATACGAGCAGGGCACCGATTACATCGCCTTCCGAACTGACAAGCGGCAGTGTGGTCATGTTGACGGCAATAATGCTGCCGGTGGGCAATTCCATTTCTGTATCCAGTGCGATGTCGGCCTCGCCTGTGTCCATGACTTTGGCAACCGTGGTTGCGATCCATTTTCCCGTGCCGTGGAAGAGGTCATCCACTGGGAGTTCAAGGATATTCTCTTCTTTTTCTCCAAGGAGGTTCAGGGCCACGGCATTGCATTTTTCTACGCGCAGTTCGTCGTCAAAGGTTATCAGGCCGCTGGACATGGATTCGAGGATGGACTCGTTGTAGTTTTTCATCCTCAGCACGTTCTCGAACAGTCGGGCGTTTTCAATGGCGATGGCTGCCTGTGCTGAAAAGGCCCGTACGCGGCTTTCATCCTTTTCCGTGAACGGCCCGTCCTTCTTGTTCAGTGACTGGATGACGCCGACGGCTTCGTTGTCTTTGTTGTAGACCGGCATGCACAGGATGGAGTCGGTCTTGTATCCGGTCTTCTTGTCGATTTCCTGATTGAACCGCGGGTCCGCATAGGCGTCCGGAATATTGGCTGTTTCCCCGGTCGTGAAAACGGTTCCAGCGATGCCGAGATGGTTGGGGAAACGGATTTCCTTCGTCTCTACGCCTTCAGCCACCATGGCCCAGAGTTCATTGGTTTTGGGATCGTTGACGAAAAGGGTGGATCGGTCTGCCTCAAGTATGGTCGTGGTGGTTGCCATGATCTTTTGGATCAGCGGGATGAGGTGGATTTCCGTGGAGATCGCCTTGGTGACTTCGAAAAGCTCTTTTTCCTCTTTGCGTGATTTTTCTACCTGTTCATAGAGTTGTGCCTTGATGAGAGCGGAGGACGCCTGTGCGCCCATGGCTTCCAGCATGGACAGGTCGCCGTCGAGAAAGTCGCCGTCCAGCTTGTTGAGAATCTGGATGACTCCTACCGGAGTCCCGAATTTGTTGCGGATGGGGGCGGTCAGGATGTTACGGGTGCGGTACCCTGTCTTTTTGTCAATTTCCTGATTGAAGCGCGGGTCTGCGTATGCATCGGGAATGAGGAGCGAGTCTCCTGATGTGAACACTGACCCCGCGATGCCGAGATGATTCGGAAAGCGGATTTCCTGAAGATTGTCACCCATGGCGATACGGGAAAAGAGCTCGTCTGATTTGCGGTCATTGAGAAAAATCGTTCCGCGGTCTGCGTGCAGCGCCTCAGTCGTCAGGCTGACGAGGCGGGAAAAGAGGGTGTCCAGAGAGAGCGAGTCGGCCAGACGGTTGGAGACTTCCAGCAGGGCGGTGAATTTGCCGAAGGTTTCGGATATTTTGTCAAGGAATGTATGCCGGTCGGACTTGCTCAGGCTGTCGAGAATGCGGCGGATATCGGATTGCTGGAGCCGGTGGTCAAAGACCTGACTCAGCATTTCCGGTGTGTAGTCGTGGTAGTCTCCCATGATATTCCCTGTTGGCTAAGGAGATGTGTTTGCTTGTGAGTTCCCTGTCTGCGGCAATACATATCTGCCGACGCATTGCAGGAGTTTTATCTTGCTGACGGGTTTGGCCAGGTAGTCGGTGCATCCGGCGGCAAGGCAGCGTTCCTGATCTTCCTTGAAGGCATTGGCCGTGACTGCAACGATGGGAGTCGGTGATGCACTTCCCTGTCTGTTCTCGTATTCCCGGATTTTTCTGGTTGCTTCGTAGCCATCCATTACAGGCATCTGGATGTCCATGAGTACAAGGTCGTAGTCTTTGGCCATGAATTTTTCCATTGCTTCCAGTCCGTCGGTGGCAAAGTCGAGATGGCAGGCGGTGTTCTTGAAGTACAGTTCGATAAGAGCCTGATTGCTTTCGGAATCTTCGGCAATAAGAACATTGGCTGTTGTTTTGGAAAGGTCGTTGCTTAATTCCTCGAGACTTTTGAGCGGAGTCTTCGGCTGCGGTTGCGGTGCTTCCGCAACAGCGAAATCTATGGAGAAATAAAAAGTCGAACCCTGTCGTGGAGAGCTTTCCAAATGAATGGAACCACCCATGAGTTCCACCAGCCGTCTGCTGATGGCGAGTCCGAGCCCTGTGCCGCCGTATTTGCGGGTTGTGGATGTGTCTGCCTGTGTGAAGCGTTGGAAAACCTGCTTTTGCGCTTCTGCCGGTATGCCGATGCCGGTATCCATGACAGTGAAAGTAAGGCAGCCTCCCTCTTGGTTTTTGCATCTGCGAATGGCAAGGCATACGTGGCCTTCTTCCGTGAATTTGACGGCATTGTCGATGAGGTTCACCAGTACCTGTCGCAGGCGCACCGGATCTCCCATGATGTGCGAAGGAATGTTCCGGTCCGTGTCGACGATGAAATCAAGCCCCTTCTGGCGAGCGCGGCCAGCTACTATTTCATGGGTACGCGAGATGAACTTTTCCATGTCGATGACTGTTGTTTCCAGCCCGATTTCTCCTGCTTCGATTTTGGACAGATCAAGTACGTCATTGATGATGCCCAGCAACATCTCTCCCGATGACTGGAATACTTCGATGTATTGGCGTTGGTCAGGGGTGAGTTCCGTGGCGAGCATCAGATCCGCCATGCCGAGAATGGTGTTCATGGGGGTGCGGATTTCGTGACTCATACCTGCGAGAAAATCACTTTTCGCACGGTCGGCCGCTTCGGCCTGTTCCTTGGATCGGGCGAGTTCATGCTGTGTTTTTTCGCGGACTTCTATTTCCGCTTCAAGGGTGGCGTTGGCCTTTTGCATTTCCTGCGTCCGGTCGGCGAGTTGTGTCATGAGCACGGCGGAGCGTGTAACGGCGTTGCCGATATCTTCGAGTTCCCTGAGTCTGGCCTTTGGCAGGTCGAGTTCCTTGTCTCCCCGGGCGACCTTGTCGAGTCCCTGCACGCAGCGGATAATGGGAACCACGATATCCCGGTGTGCAAAATAGAGAAGGATTGCCAGAGCCAGCAACAGGGCGCAGGCCGCAGCCACACCGGTCATGATGGCGTGCTTCGCTTCGTTGGCGATCTGGGTGAAACGGGTGTCGGCCTTGGCGGCTGCGTTGATCGACAGGTTGTCCGCCATTTGTTCAAGCGATATGTTGACCCGGTTCCAGAGCGTCTCGCATTGGGAGTTTGTTTCAAGGATGACCTTGCGCTGTACGAGAAATGAGCGGGCCTTTGCAATGGATGCGACAGTCTGTTGGGATACCCCTGAATATCCGTTGACCAGGTTTTCGAATTCGCTTTTTATGTCGTTGAGGTCCGCGCGTGACAGGGTCTTGTCAGCCTGTGTCAGCATCTGGCCGATTCGCTGTCCCTGATTGAGAGCGAGCAGTCCTTTCGCGTTGTCGCTGCCCGGAGCAAAGCTGAGCAGGATATTGTCGGCAACTATCTGGTCACGATCCTGTTTACTGCGAAGCTGGGCGATCTTGTCGATGTCGTGAAACGCGTCCACGACCTGTGTGTTGATGTTGTGGTCGTCTTCAAAAACCGAGTCCTGGGAAAGGATATGGGCGGCCAGCTTGTACTGGCGGCGCAGGCGGGGATTCTTGGAACTGTAGACTGTTTCGGCAAAACGCCCCAGACGTTCAAGGTTGACGGCGGTGCGTTGGCGTTCAACTACGGCGGGCAGGACTTCATCCCGGGTGTTTGTGGCGAGGTCTGAAATCTTTTTCATGGCGTTGGCCATGACAATTCCGATGGTAGTGAGAACGACAAGCATGATGACCTGATATGCTGCCACTGTCGGAACGAGTCCCGGTTTATGCCGGGATGAACGGGAAGGAAGGTGCTGTGTTGCCTTGCTCATTGTGTCAAATCCGGGTCCATTAGTAGATGGAGAAGGGGAAATACCTGCGGTTGATTTTGTCGTAGACGCCGTTGAGCCGAATATCCCGCAGGGCTTTGTGAAAGGCGTTGAGAAGCTGCGTGTCACCCTTGCGAACCGCTATACGGGCGGTACTGGACGGGTCGCTTTCCGGGAGCGGTGTGCCCACGAAGTCAAAGGGTGCTCCTTCGGGAGTCTGAAGAAAACCAAAGATGGTCAGGCTGTCGGAAAGCACTGCGTCGGTTTCTCCCCGCACAAGCATGGTAAACGCTTCGTCTGTTGTCGGGGCGTTCCTGATGGTGGCCGTATCGCTGAAATTGTCCTGAAGATACCGTGCCTGTACCGTGTCTCTCTGTGCTGTGAGTGTCAGTCCTGAAAGACCTGCGCTTGTCTGTACGAAAGGCTTGGTCGGATTTCCTACGAATGTCGAACGGGAGCGATAGTAGTAGTCTGTGAAATCGGCGAATTTCTGGCGTTCGGGCGTCTGTGCCATGCTTGCGATGACAGCGTCATACTTGTTTTGTACCAGACCCGGAAGAATGTCGTCCCACTTTACGGCCTCAAGAGTGCATTCCACATTCATGGCCTGACAGAGAGCCTTGGCTATTTCCACATCGAATCCGCTGAGGTTGCCCTGATCGTCGATAAAGTTGAAGGGGGGATACGCTCCTTCGGTGGCGATGCGCAGGGGCTCGCCAGCCATAGCGTGTCCGCAGAAAAGCGGAAGTGCCAGAACAAGAATGAGCCAACGCAATGATTTCATGCTCTCCTCCAGTCTTTCAGGGCATCCTCTATTGAACGTACACTTTTTTTTTAGAATTTCCAATAATATGAAGAAATGAAGATAGGGCGCGAGGAGCATGCCCGTTGGGACGGGGGGCGTTTCTTGAACCTGACATGCGTATGGGCTGCAATGCCGGAACCCAACTTCCTTCCGTACTCGCCATTCCTGTCAGCCTGTCCCTGATTTGTTATTGATGCAGTGAGCCCGAGGTGACTCATGATTCGGGACAGAGGCGCTGGCTGTGTTTGTCCTAATCATTGCTGCCGGATGTCTTTTTCAGCATTTCCTTGAGCTTTGTGTTTTCCCTGTCCATGGCCTTGATGTGGCGGATGATGATATCCCTGTTGCGTAGCAGGTCGTTGAGTGCGTTGGAGAGCATGGCACCCGGTGTGGTCATTTCGTTGGGGTGCGGTACGTGATCCACGCGGCAGTCCGCATCAAGCATGATTTTTTTCCCGTTCCTACGCATTTTCATGCAGAAGCCGAAGTCTTCGCTTACCACTTGACTACAGGGGCCTTCATCGGACGGATATTCCACTTCCATGGACGTGAACCACGGGTAGGGAGTGTGTTCGAGAACGTCTTTTTTCAGAAGCAGAAAGCCTGCCCCGACCCAGTCAACCTCCAGGAGGCCGGCCTGCTCCAGCGGTACGCGTTTTTCACGGGGGGAAACGCCCTCCACTTCATCGAACCATCCGGCGACCAGAAGTTCCGGCATATGTTTGTGCGTATACGAACCGCTGACGATGTCGAGGTCGTGCGCCATAAGCTGTCTGACGTTGTCCACGGTGAAGGCGGTGTCTGCATCCACACAGAGAAAGTAGTCGAAATCAGGCAGCGTCTGGCGGATGAGGTTGGATTGGTCTCCGTTTATCATTGCGTTTCGGGCGCGTGGGACGTTGCTGCCCTGCTGGGTGATGATTTCCGTTTCGATATCCCTGCACTGGCTCAGGGCGCGGAGGCTTCCCAGTGTTTCATCGGTGATCCGGCCGTGTTTGGCAAAGGGGACGCCAACTTTGAGTCTCATGGTGAATCCTTGTTGTATAAGGGTTTCAGCGGGATATATTGGTTATATTTTCTGCTTTGAAAATTGCTTCTTTGTCAGAGAATGTATATTATTTATAACAGAGGTGAAAGAGTCTTTTCACTATTTCATGAGCCTGTGACAGGAGGGATCAAATGACTCCGCAGACAGGTATGCAGATCGGCAGTGTGGTGACACTTAACGGCGTGGTGTGGGCGGTGACTTCCGAAGGTGACCGTGTCCTTGAAAGCGGTGCTCCTGTTTACAGGGGCGAATCCATTGTCACGGGTAGAAATGCCAATGTCGAGATTCAGTTTCAGGACGGCACACTGCTCGGGCAGGGGCAGGAAGCGCGTGTAGACCTTGACGAGTACGTTTTCGACGGCGAATCCGGCGGACTGGATTTCCAGATGGTCAAGGGGGTCATGCGGCTGGTTTCCGGCAAGATCGCCGAAACCAATCCCGAAGCGTTCAATCTCTCCACGCCGCTTGCCACCATAGGCATTCGCGGGACCGAGATTATCGCCAAAATCAACGTGGACGGGCAGGTGGTCGGTGTTACCGACATGTCTCCGGGGCATTACGTCGTTGTGGCGACTCCTGACGGAGAGGTGCGTATCGAGGCTCCCGGTCTGTTCGCAGGCGTGGACGCCGACGGCTTCCTGACGCAGGTGCAGACGTTGCCGCAGGATTTCATTGATGCGGTGCAGGCGGCTGTTCCCCTTACGACTATGGGCGATTCGCCGCGTGACCCGGATGATCCGCCTCCTGACGTGCAGGACCCGGTTCCGGGCGGGACCGAACCGGGCGGGCCGGACGGTGAACCTGAACCTGCGGGCGAGCCCATGCCGGGTGGAGATGATCCGCCTCCGCAGGGAGTGGAGCCTCCTCCTCCGCCTCCGCCGCCTCCGCTTCCGCCTTCTTCTGATGCTGGCGCATTCGACCCTGCTGATTTTGTTCCTCCAGACACGACTCCCGAACCTCCTTCCGACGATACCGTCCAGATTCCCGATGAAACGGTTCCCGGCGGTGAGTCCGGTGGCGAAGTATGGGTGGACCAGTCCGGCAATGCTTCGGAACATTGCGGTACGGAATTCGGCGATACGTTGTCCGGAATGGACATGAACGACACTTTGTATGGCATTCAGGGAGATGACTACCTGCTGGGCGGGGACGGGAATGATGATCTGTTCGGCGAGTGCGACAATGACACGCTTCAGGGGGATGCCGGTCTCGACTATCTTGTCGGCGGCAACGGAAACGATTCCCTTGTCGGCGGTGCGGGTGACGACATCCTTGCCGGTGGTGCCGGGATAGACACCATGAGCGGCGGAACCGGCAACGATACGTTTACCATTTCCTCGACCACGGACGGTATCGACTCCATTGTCGATATGCATGCGGCTTGCGGCGGGGGCGACATGATTTCGCTTTCCAAGGTCGGAGCAAATGCGTTCGGCTCATTGAGGTGGGAGGGGAACAACCTGTCCTCGTATTCGTTCGCATTTGTCCAGAGTTCCGACTATGACGGTACGGGTGTCGATTTCGATTCCGGTGAGACCAAGGGCATTGTCTATGCCAGTGATTCCGGATCCACTTCGGGCAAGCTGTATTATGATCCGGACGACACGCAGGCCGGTGATGAAATCCTGTTGGCGACAGTCACCGAGACGGATGACGACGGCAATCCTCAGGACAATGACATCACCAGTTCCGATATCGTGGGAGATGTCGTTCGCTGACAGGGCGTCGATTTGATGGGTGAGAAGTACTCAGCAGCAATCGGAGGTCACGGGACGTCCCGTGATGCGGGACAGCCAGACCGTCATTATGTATGAGGCACAACCTACGCCCGGTGTGACGTTGATCGCGTCCACCGGGCAGTTTCTTGCACAGGCTCCGCATTCCATGCAGGCGTCGAAGTCCGTGATTTCCGCCTTCTGATCACGCAGCCCGAAAATGCGGTGGGGACAGACCGTCACGCACATGCCGCAGCCGACACAGGCGGTTCTGTCCAGTGAAAGTGTCGCCACATCTTTGAGATAGCGGAATCCTTTCATATCATGCTCCCTGCCTAGCCGATAAACGGCGCGGTAATCCAGATGACAAAGGCGAGCAGTGCGATTCCCGCCTGTATGGGGATGAAGCGCCGCATTTCCTTTTCCACCCCGGTGGGCGAGGTGAAAGGTGTCGCCCCTGTGAAGTTCATCGCCAGATATGAAGCGACTGCCGAGGCCCAGAGCAGAAAGGCGGCATGTTCCATCAGGGAAAGAGGGAACGGCAGAAGGAGAGAGGTCGGCAGGGCCGTGATTGCGCCGACCAGAAAGCCTTTGGGTGAGAAGTATTTCCAAGGCAGTCTGGGGAGGAGCAGCGGTACGAGTGCGCCTCCTGCCAGCAGGCCGATCAGGGTGGCGCAGATGATTGCGGCTCCGCGTGTCCATGCCGTTTCGAGCGAGTAACCGCCCGGTCCGATCCCGGACACAAGGAGCGCGCAGGCAATGACGATCGCCAACGGTTTTCCGCATGTGAACAGTTCCACCGGGATGAGTTCGGCCCGTTGTTTCAGGGTGAAGGTGACTTCCCGCATCGCTTCTGTGGCTTCATTGCCCGCATGAATGAACGCAGGCAGGTCTTTTGCCTGCACAGGCCCGTAGACAATTTTGAATCCGCACGCTTTTTTCAGGCCATGGGCGGCCACGCCGGTGGCGCTCAACTGCGGCAAAATGACTTCCCGGTGGCTGACGACGTCGGCCAGCCGCGTGGTGATGATGCTGTATGCAATTTCCTCAGTGGAAAAGAGTTCCTTGCCCGCGGCACACCAGACGTTGATGCCACGGGTGTCGATGACGAGTAGCCACGCATCCACACCTGCCAGTTCCCGGCGGACGGCATCAAACGTCAGCTTGTAGTTGGCGGTGACAAGCACCGGCGAATCCTCGGTGGGGTTGCCGACGCAATAGATTCCGGGGACTACCTTGTAATTGTTTCGTCCGAACCCGATGCGTACCCGGGCTGTGCTGAAAGCGTCCTGAAAGGAGAGTTCCGTACGTATTCTGGGGACAGGGCCGACAGGTGTCTCCCTGAAATCGATGACATATGGTTCAAGCGCGTATCCCGGTCTGTTGAAGCCCCCGGCACGGGGGGCGGGCTTGGGTCCTCAACACGGTGCGTCATCTTGAATCGTCGGCGGGGATATGTTTTCGACAGGCGGTGCCATGTCGAGCGGTTCGAGTGTGTTTCCAGTCTCTTTTTTCTTCATGATTCCAGTATGTTTTTTTGTATGGAAAGAGTCAAGCTGACAGCCGTTTCAGACCGTTGAAGCGAATTATTTTTTTGTGAGCTTGCGTTGCCTGCGGATCGTACGGACGGAATCCATCGTGTAGATGACAAGACCTGCCCAGATAAGGGCGAAGGTGAGCAGGTGGCTCGGACCGAACGGTTCCCGGAATACGAACACGCCGAGCAGGAAAGCTATGCTGGGTGCGGTGTATTGCAACACCCCGAGTGTGGTCAGTTGCAGCCTGCGTGCGCCGAACGCAAAGCCGATGAGTGGCGAAGCGGTGACGACACCCGCACCTATCAGGAGCAGGTTGATTTCCATGTTCCCTGCCAGAAAACCGCTTGCACCCGTGAATTGCAGATGCAGGAGCCAGTAGAGTGCTGCCGGGGCGAGCACCATGGTTTCGAGAAAAAGTCCGGGGAGCGATTCAACGATCGCCACTTTTCGCAGCAACCCGTAAAAGGCGAAGGAAATGGCGAGTGTCAGTGAAATCCATGGAAGCTCGCCGTAGCTGACTATCGAGTTGGTGACGCCCGCGGCAGCCAGTGCGATGGCGATCCATTGCGGCTTGTTGGGGCGCTCCTTGAAGAAGGCGAATCCGAACAGCATGTTGACGAGCGGATTGATGTAGTAGCCGAGACTCGTTTCAAGGACATGGCCGGTGTTGACGGCCCAGATATAAAGCAGCCAGTTTCCACCGATCATCAGGCTGCTGAGAGCCAGAATGATGAGGGTCTTTGCACTTTTCATGGGAGCAAAGGTTTCAGGCCATCGCTTGTTTATTGTCAGGATGACGGCAATGAAGACCAATGACCACAGGATGCGGTGGCAGAGAATCTCCATGGGATTCACTGAATGCAGGGTCTTCCAGTACAGGGGAAGAAGCCCCCATGCGACGAAGGATGCGAGGGCGGCGATGAAGCCGGAGGTGATGTCGTGTTGCGATCGAGGTGTCATGTGGCAGTCTTTGGAAGAGGTGCAGGAACCGGGAGAGGCTGATTGTCCGAGGGAAAAGTTTTTTGCCTATTTCAGGCTGGAGAAATATATGCCCGAGCCGATCAACAATTCTGTGCCGGGGATGAGCTGGACATAACCGAGCTTGTCCTGAGTGTCGGCAACTCCGGGTTTCTGCCAGTTGAATTCAATGAAGCCGCCACCGTTTTTGGCTGTGGTGATGAGGTGGCGGATGACGTACAGACCGTTTTCATCCTGCATATTATACAGGGATTTGCCAATGATTTCAGGCTGTGTTGCGTGGGCGACGCAGACACCTTCCGTGTTGTAAACGTAAAAGTAGCCGGATTTGTCGGGAAAGAAGCGGACAGGGGCAATGAACGCCTGCACTATCTGAATCTGTTCCTTCTGTGAATCGACAGAAGAGAGAAGGCCGCCAAGTCCTTGCGCCGTTATTTCAACGACCTGTTTCAGGGCGTGGCGGGTAGCGCTTGAATTGTCTGCACCAGCCGTGAGGGTGAACGGCGGCATGACAATGGTCATCAGCGCAAGTGCGATTGGCAGAAATACGGGGCGAAACATTCTTTTTTTCAACGGTGTCTGTGGTGGTGAAATGGTTTGTTGGCGACTTCCATACTATAGCGCGTGTCACTTTTCTTGCAAATTCAATAAATCGTGAGTTGTTTTTCCAAGTTTTTCAAGGCCTTCTCTGAGTTTTTCGCTCCATGGAGCGCCGCAGCTGAGGCGGATGTAGTTGGAAAACTTGTCCTGTGTGGAGAAAACCACGCCCGGGATGATGCCGATGCTTTGTGCCCGAGCCTTGTATGAGAGGTCGACAGAATCGATGGAACGGGGGAGTTCCAGCCACAGTACGGCCCCTCCGGTCGGGTGGGTGACGCGTGTGCCTGCCGGGAAGTAGCGTTTAAGGTGGAACTGCATGGTGTCCATCTGTTTTTCCAGCGCCCTTCGGAGCCGTTTCAGGTGCCGCTCCATGCGTCCCTGTCGCAGGTATTCCGCAATGGCCATCTGGCTGGGCGAGGCGGTGCAGACGTTGGTGGTGGCCTTGATTTCGAGCACCTTCTTGCGGAAGCGGCCCGGAAGAACCCAGCCGACACGGTAACCCGGGGCAATGGTTTTTGAAAACGACGAGCACAGCATGACAAGGCCCTTCTGGTCGAATTGCTTGTATGTTCCGGGCCGGTTGGGAGTGAAATACAGGTCCGTGGACACATCATCCTCGATGAGGGGAATGTCTCTTTCCGCAAGCAGCCTCACTATCTCCTGTTTGGCCTCGTCCGGCGTCAGGCTTGAGTCGGGGTTGTTGTAATTGGGAGCGAGCACGCAGGCCGCGATGTCGAAGGTAGACAGGGCGTGGGCGAGGTCTGCGGGGGAAACGCCGTTTTCGGGATCGGACGGAATTTCAATGGCGCGCAGGCCGAGCGTTTCCAGAAGTTGCAGGAAGCAGTAATAGGTAGGGGACTGGATGAGTACCGTGTCCCCCCGGCGGCAGGTTGATCGGAGGGAAATGTAGAGTGCCTCGAGACATCCTGCTGTTATGACCGGTTCATCTATGGCGGAAGGTATTCCGTTTTCCATGGACCGGAAGGCGATCTGACGGATAAGTTCCGGACAGCCCGGAATGGGGGCGTAGTGCATGGCGCGGGCTGGGTCGTCCCGGATGATCCCGGCAGTTATCTTGCCAAGCTCTCTGAGCGGGAGCAGTTCCGGTCCCGGCGCTATCACGGCCAGTGGAACGTCGTCCTCCCTGCCGACGGCTTCAAGGTGTGACTGTATGAGACCGCTGCGGGTTACCGGACGCGGTTCCTTCATGGAAGAAGGGGATTTTTCCGTTCGCGGAAGCCGTGTGGAATTTCGACGTACGAAAAAGCCGGAACGCGGTCTGGATTCGATGATACCCTTGCGTTCCAGCTCCAGATATGCCTGATTGATGGTGGAGATGGACATGCCGAGGTTGGTGCTCAGTTTTCTGAGTGACGGCAGGCGATCTCCGAGGCTCAGCGCCCCTGTCTGAATCATTTGGGTAATGTGCTTCTCTACGGAACGATAGCGGAATGTTTCGCGATCAGAAGTGAGTTCAGGCATGGGATTCCTCATCTGTTATGCATAAGTTTTTTAAAAACTGTATCTGTACTGGTGTCAGAAAATACGCTTTACTGCAATCGTTGAATGGGAGAAGCAATTTCATATGCAGGAGAGAGAATTGATGACGACACAGACGGAATCGGCAGCCGCTTCAGAAATTCCGGCCGGTAAAACCTCATGGAGTTCCGGATTGCGGCAGGTGGCCCCCATTGTGATGGGGTATGTTCCCGTGGGAGCGGCTTTCGGCGTGCTTGCCCACAAGACCGGGCTGTCCATGCTGAGCACGATACTCATGTCGAGCATCGTATTTGCGGGATCGGCCCAGCTTATAGCGGTGGCCATGTTTGCCGCCGGGATGCCGCCGTTCAGTATTATCGCCACGACCTTCATTGTGAATCTGCGGCATCTGCTTATGACCGCCTCATTGGCTCCGAACCTCGGAAAGTGGCGTAAATGGCAGCTTGCCCTTTTTGCCTATGAAATAACCGATGAGTCGTTTGCCCTGCATTCCGCACGGTTTGCCAACGGCGACGACAGTCGGGCTGTCACGTTCATCATCAACGTGACAGCGCATGTCAGCTGGGTGATCGCTTCCTGGGCTGGTTTTCTGGCGGGGGCGACCATACCTGATATCAAGCCGCTCGGTGTGGACTATGCATTGCCCGCCATGTTCATTGCCCTTCTGTGCATGCAGGTGAAGGGCAGGCTGCACGTTCTTGTTGCCGGATTTTCCGGTCTCGCTTCCGTTGCGCTCGTTCAGTCGGGTGCGGATCAGTGGAGCGTCATCATTGCCACCCTGCTTGGCGCAACCTTTGGCGCGGGAGTCGAATCATGGATGAACAAACGGTAATACTGACCATCGTCGGCATGACGTTGGTGACATATATTCCCCGCGTGGCCCCGGTTCTGGCTCTGGCTTCGCGTTCGTTGCCTGAACCGCTGGTGCGTTGGCTGTCCTTCGTGCCGACGGCGGTTTTGTCGGCCATGCTGTTTCCTTCGCTGCTGCTGCGGGACGGATCGTTCGATTTTTCACCGCAGAACTTTTTTCTGTGGGCGGCCATTCCCGCCTTCATTCTGGCGGTAAAGACAAAAAGCTTTTTCGGCACTGTGGCGCTGGGCATGGCGCTTGTGGCTGCCGGTCGTTATTTTTTCATCTAGGGGAGCAAGCCATGAAGACAATCGGGTTGATCGGCGGCATGAGCTGGCAGTCGTCCGCCGAGTATTATCGGATCATGAACGAGGAAGTGAAGCACCGTCTTGGCGGTATGCATTCAGCGCGCATTCTTATGTACAGCGTTGATTTCGCAACCATTCATTCCCATATGTTCGCTGATGACTGGCAAAGCGCCGGACGTGAATTGGCCGAAGCCGCCAAGGTTTTGGAGAAAGGCGGAGCGGACGTCATCATCATCGGCACCAATACGATGCATATCGTGGCCCCTTATGTGGAGGAAGCTGTTTCGATTCCGGTTCTGCATATTGCAGATGCCACAGCTGAAGCCGTGCGCGAACAGGGGGGTGCCAAAGTCGGTTTGCTCGGCACCGCCTTCACCATGGAGAAAGACTTTTACCGAGGTCGACTGGCAGGCCACGGCATCGAGGTTCTGGTTCCGTCCAAAGCGGATCGGGAATTGGTGGACCGTGTCATTTTCGACGAGATGTGCAAGGGGATATTCAGCGACGATTCCCGGCATGAATATGTTCGCATTATTGGGGAACTTGTCTCGAAAGGGGCTGACTTGGTTGTTCTCGGGTGTACCGAGATCGGACTGCTCGTTCGTCCGGAAGATACGGATGTTCCGCTGATTGACACCTGCCGTGTTCATGCTGTCAGTGCCGTGAAAGCTGCCTTGTAGATTTTCATCAGTCGGATGTTTTCCGTGACGGCACGTTGTTATTTGCGTGCCGTTTTTTTTCATTAATTATGGATAAGCTTGCTCCTTTCGGTTATATCCCTCAACATCGGTATTTTTAGAATTCGTTTCAGAGGGGTTCATGGGGAGAGGACTGTATCGGTTTATTCTGAATTTCGTGCTGATGATGTTGTGCCTGTTGCCGTCCATGGCGACAGCAGCGGATTCGGAAGTACGTATTGGTTTCTTCAGGGAAGAACCGCTTGCCTTTGTCGGGTCCGGTGGCATGGCTCAGGGGCTTGCGGTAGACGTCCTTTATTCCATTGTCGAGGAGATGGGCAGGAAGCCTGTTTTCATCCATGAGAACCGGCAAGTGGTGCTTGACCGCCTGCTGCTTGGCGAGATTGATCTGGTCGCAGCCCTTCCGTTTGAATATTCCCTTACGACCGATATCGCTTTTTCCGAGAATTCGATCGCTGCCGATTGGGGGACGGTGTATGTCCGGTCCTCACAGGTCGACAAGTTGCAGGATTTGAAAGGAATGCGTATCGGCGTTGTCGACGGGGACCGGTACGCCCCCGCCTTCAAGGCGCTGTGCGGAAATCTCGGTATTCCCATGACCCTGTTCGAGTATCAGGATTTTGAATCCCTGTTTAAGGCCGTCCACAAGGGGGATGTCGAAGCAGGCGTGGCCAACCGCCTGTATGGCATTCGATATGCCGAAAGCATGGAGGTCATCCCTACTTCCATCATGTTCAAACCTGTCAGCATTCGGGTTGCCGCTTCCCAAAAGGGAGATGTCGCCTTTTTGCATGAGGTGGATGCCAGACTCGGTGAACTCAAGGCGGATTTGAATTCCGTCTATGCCGCCAGTCAGGCGCGGTGGCTGACTTCTGCTGAAAGTCGTTCCGACGTTCGCCATGTCTATTTATGGGGAGGGTTGACCCTTGTCGGGCTGTTGCTGACTCTCAGCATATGGCTCGGACGGCGGCTGTTCACCGCTTCGGGTGAGGTCAGCCGCAGGGATGAGGCGCTCAAGGAGGAAGCCGAGGTCCGCAAACGGGCGCAGCGGGCCCTGTGGGAAAGCGTGGAACGGCACCGGGCCATGTTTACAGACAATCGGTTGCCTCAGATGCTGATCGACGGCACAAGTTATACGGTCATTGAAGCCAATCCTTCCGCTGTTGATTATTATGGTTATCCGGACACGGAACTGACCGGCATGATGATACATGATCTCGTGGCTGATCCCGTGGTCCTGGTCAATTCCGTGCTCAGTGAGATTGAGCAGGGAAAAAGCCAGATGACGACCCGGCATCAGCTTGCCAGCGGGGTGATTCGCGAGGTGGAGTTGTTCATCAGCCCGTTGTTCATAAACGAGAGCCGTCATTTCATGGTCACGGTGGTGGATATTTCGGATCGTGTTGCCGCAGAAAAGGCTCGGGCCGAGAGTGAGGAACGTCTCAACCTTGCCGTGACCGGCGGCGATCTGGCTTTCTGGGATTGGGATCTTCGGACAGACGCCCTTGTTGTCAATGAACGCTGGGCCGAGATGCTGGGCTATACTCTGGATGATCTGGACGGTACCGTGTTCGACTGGATTGATCGGCTGCATCCGGTTGACCGGAATGGAGCTATCAGACAATGGCAGGAGTATTCCCGTAGCGGGGATAATTCCGAATCATCCGAATTCCGTTTGCGGACTTCTCTCGGGGAGTGGCGCATATTTTCGGCCCGGGGCAAGGTCTCTCAACGTTCATCCACGGGTGAGCCGTTGCGTATGAGCGGCATCATGTATGACATTACGGAGAGTCGGCGTGACGAGGAACGGTTGGCCCGCATCAATGAATGCGTGCTTGGCTTCGGTCCCGAACCTGATACCAATATAGCCAGCCTGACTGAACTTGTTGGGGATTTTCTTGGCGGAGCCGCCGCGTTTTATCATCGCATTGTGCCTCAGGGATTGGAACGTTGCATTACGTGGAACGTTTTGGATGCGGAGTATGGGGATTTTGTGGATGCAGGGCACATTTCAGTCGATATGGTGGCCGAAGACGAAGAAGGACTGCGCGTCTTCAGGGACCTGCATGAATCCGTGTATGCCGTGACCGACCCGGATGTAACCCGGTTCGATGTCAGGACCTACGTGGGGAGTGTGGTTCGCGTGGAGGGAGAGCCGGTCGGCGTTCTGTGTGTTTTTTTTCATCAGGACTTTGTGCCGACCGAGAGTGACAGGCAGCTTTTCAGTATCGTGGCGGCGGCCATCAGCGTGGAAGAAGTTCGCAGGACGTTCGGCCAGCAGTTGATCCGGGCCAAGGAAAAGGCCGAGGCGGCGAGTCACGCCAAGAGTGAATTTCTTGCCAATATGAGTCACGAAATCAGGACTCCGCTCAATGGCATTTTCGGCATGCTGCAACTGGTCGAGGATACTCGCCTTGACGATGAGCAGCGGGATTACGTGAAGACTGCCATGACTTCCGGCCGCAGTCTGCTGCGGGTCATCAATGATGTGCTTGATTTTTCCAAAATGGAAGCCGGAATGCTTGTCTTGGAGAATGAACCGTTCGACGTCCGGCGCATGGTCACGGAAGTTCTTGATAATTTCTCGGTTCAGGTTGCTGAAAAGGAATTGGAACTGGTGGTGGATATCGATGTCGATATGCCGCGTGTCCTGCTTGGTGACGAAGCTCGGATCAGACAGATACTGTTCAATCTGGTGGGCAATTCCGTGAAGTTTACCCCTTCCGGTTCCATCAAGGTCGAATCCTGGGTCTCATTGCCATCATATCCCGGTCAGGACGCCCGATTGTTCCTTACGGTCCGGGATACGGGGATCGGCATTCCGGACAGCAAGATCGAGTCGGCATTCAACGCCTTTTCGCAGGTGGACGGGTCCTATACCCGTCAATACGGCGGCACCGGCCTCGGGCTCGGCATTGTCAAAAGGCTGGTGGACCTCATGGGTGGCGAAATCGCTGTGGAAAGTGACAGCGGAGGAACGGCCATTCACCTTTTCTTCAAGGTACAGGAAGGCGTCGGTGACATCAGTCCTGAAGATGATAGTGCCTTGATGACGGATGCGTCCAGACCTCTGTCCATCCTGTTGGCTGAAGATGAGCGGGTCAACCGGATATCCGTGGTTCGACATCTTGAAAAATTCGGACATTTCGTGGATACGGCCAGCGACGGAGAAGAGGCGGTCGAGCGCGCGCAGAAAAACGTGTATGATGTCATTCTGATGGATATTCAGATGCCGGGAATGGACGGTCTTTCAGCGACCCGCATCATCCGGGAGAATGAACGTCTTGCTGGCAGCAGGGAAATTCCCATTGTGGCTTTGACGGCCCATGCCATGAAAGGGGACCGCGAGAAGTTTTTGGCGGCTGGCATGAACGGCTATTTGGCCAAGCCCATTGACTTTGCAGACCTTGCTGCGTTGTTCAGTCGGGTCGTCCCTTCCGGGAAAGTCGAGGAATCCTGAACTTGACGCCCTCGTCTGACGTGGTATGGATGCCGGGCGCATTTTGCGGACATCCATTTGGAGGAAAGCGTGAGTAATCAAATAACAACGTTGAAAGAGCTTCTGGAAAGTACGGTCAGCCGTTATCCGGACCGGATCGCCCTCAGCTTTGTCGGCGGAGAGCCCATTACCTATTCCCGACTGAACGAGCTGGTGCACGACATGAGAACCCTGCTCATGGATTGCGGTATCGAGCCGGGTGATAAAGTGGCCATTATCAGCGAGAATATGCCGAACTGGGCCATTACCTACTTCGCCATTACCTCCATGGGTGCCATTGCCGTTCCCATTCTTCAGGAATTTCATACCAGCGCAGTCAACCATATCCTGCGTCATTCCGAGGCCAAGATGGTTGTGGCCTCGGAACGTTATATCCATAAGGTCGAAGCTGAAAATTTCCCCGGTTTGAAGACAGTCGTTTCCATGAATGACCTTTCCATCGTCAATGAGGATGATGAGCCGCCGACCCATTTCAAGGAGGCTGTTGAGACTGCCAGACATCGGCTGGAGACTGCTCAGAAGGCTGCCAGGGAAAAACTTGAGAGCGCGCCGAAATCCGCCCGTGATACGATTGAAACTGCCCAGAAGACCGTAGAGCAGTTCAGTGAGACTGCCCAGAAGACGCTTGAGCAGTTTAGTGATGCCGCCAAAAAACTCATGGTTCGGAAGGGCGGAAAACGCAAAGGCGGAAAACCCGCATTTGAGCTGACTTCCGACAGCGTGGCGGTTATTCTCTACACTTCCGGCACTACCGGACACTCCAAGGGAGTCGTCCTGACGCACGGCAATCTGGTTTCCAATGTCTTGTCCGGCGTGCTTTGCATTCCCGTTTTCGAGACGGACCGTTTCCTTTCCGTTCTGCCCATGGCACATACGTACGAATCCACAGTCGGACTGCTTGTTCCCATGCATTGCGGCAGCTCCGTGTATTATCTCCAGAAGCCGCCGACACCCAAGGCGCTGCTGCCCGCCATGCAGAAGGTCCGGCCCACGGTCATGAACGTGGTCCCGCTGATTATCGAGAAGATTTACAAGAAGCGCATCAAGCCGAAGCTTTCCGGCGGCGGTATCATGGGTGGCCTGATGAAGATCGGTGCGGCTCGGCGCAAGGTCTCTCGCATTGCGGGAGCCAAGCTTGTCGAAGCATTCGGCGGCGAATTGCGTTGCATGTGTATCGGAGGTGCGGCCTTGTCTCCCGAGGTGGAGAAATTTCTTGATGACGCAAAGTTTCCGTATGCCGTCGGTTACGGGATGACAGAGACGTCTCCGTTGGTTGCGGGCACCCGTCCGGGCAAGCAGCGGCTGCGTGGTATCGGGCCGACTCTTGAAGGTATATCTCTCAAGATTGCGGACCCTGATCCCGAGACAGGTGAAGGCGAGATTTTTGTCAAAGGGCCCAACGTCATGCGTGAATACTACAAGGCTCCGAAGGATACCGAGGATACCTTCACGGAAGACGGCTGGCTCAAGACCGGCGATCTCGGCCTTGTTGACGAGGACGGCTATGTATTCATCAAAGGACGTCTCAAGAACGTCATCATCGGCCCCAGTGGTGAGAATATTTATCCCGAGGAAGTCGAATCCATTATCAACGGACATGATTACGTTATGGAGTCGATGGTCCACGACGCGGGCGGCAAGCTGTCTGCACGAATTCATCTTAACTATGAGGCGCTTGACGAGGCTTTGGGTGCCGGGAAGATGTTTGAGTCCGAAGTCCGTAAGAAAGTGAAGGAACTCCTTGAGGAGATTCGCAAGGATGTGAACGGCAAGGTTTCGACCTTTGCCCGTCTCAGTCGTGTGACCGAGCAGGTGGAGCCGTTTGAAAAGACGCCCACTCAGAAAATCAAGCGATTCGTCTATCTTGATAAATAGTCAACCTTCAGCAGATTAAACAAATAAAAAGTCCCGGCAACAGAATGTTGCCGGGACTTTTTATATTCTCTCATTTTGCGCCGAAAGAAGCAGTCGGGTTGTTGTTACTTCTTCTTTGCGTCGGCGGCTACCTGCATTTTGACGATGATGTCCGGGGTGGAGACCATGCCGCTCTGGCCGTGTCCCTTGCGGATCATGTCCACGTATTTCATGCCTTCGGTGACCTGTCCCCAGACGGTGTACTGGCCGTTGAGGAACGGGGCGGGGGCGTAGCAGATGAAGAACTGGCTGTCCCCGCTGTGAGGGCTTTGGGCGCGGGCCATGCCCACGGTTCCGCGCACGAACGGTTCATCGGTGAATTCGGCCTGAAGATTCTTGCCGGAGCCGCCGCGGCCTGTGCCGGTGGGGTCGCCGGTCTGGGCCATGAAGCCGTCAATGACACGGTGGAATTTGATGCCGTCGTAAAATCCCATGCGGGTCAGCTCCTTGATGCGTTTTACATGCTGCGGAGCGAGGTCGGGGCGCATTTCAATGACGACACGGCCATACTCTGTGTCGAGGTAAAGGGTATTTTCAAGGTCGGCTGCCTGTGCGGGAAGGGCTGTCAGCAGAAGGGCTGCAAGGGCCAGACAGACATTTTTCAGCGTTGAAATCATTTTTTCTCTCTATCGGGTTGAGGTTGTTGAAAACGTCCCGGACCATCCTTGGCCATTTGGGCCAGCAGATTGAGATGGGCGGGCAGACATTTTGAAAGGCAATATCGGTCGAGAATCGTCTGTCGGGCATTCTTGCGTAGATTGCGGAGCTTTTCCTGCCGCTTGAGCGCAAAAACAACGGTCTTGGCGATTTTCTTGTGTGAATGGAAGTCGGTAAGCAGTCCGTTTTCCCTGTGCCGCAGCACTTCGCGTACCGGGTCCGTGTTGGAGCCGATCACGAGACAGCCGCAGGACATTGCTTCGAGGAAAGACCATGAGAGCACGAAGGGCCATGTGAGATAGACATGGGCGGACGATGCCTGGAGCACCTGCTTGTAGATGCCGTAGGGCAGGGGACCAGTGAAGTGGACCCGTTTCTCGTCCACTTTCACTTTTCCCATCATCTGTTTCTTGTAGGATTCACCCTCGGGCAGGCGGGCACTGTAGCAGACGCGGTCTTCGCCCACGATAAGCACATGGCAGTCAGGCCGCTCCTCAAGGATTTCAGGCAGGGATTCGTAGAATTGCGGAAAACCCCGATATGGCTCAAGGCCGCGCGAACAATAGGTGACCAGTTCTTTGGCTCCGGTCAGGTCGGTGTTGGGCAGGTCCAGTTTCTCCGGCGGAATCAGGCCGCCGGAAGCCGGTTCGAAATAATTGGTATTGATGCCGTCGTGCGCCTGAATGATTTTGGGCTGATACTCGATGGGGAATTGCGAGCGTTGCCAGAGGGTCGGAGTGATTCCGACGCGGCAGGACGATAGATCGTGCATGATGGCTGAATTGCGGAGTCGAAGCTGGGCCAGTTCCGGAGCGGACCGTTTGCGTTTGTCAAAGGTCGTCTCCGGGCTGGTGGAGTTGTAGTACCATTCGAAGTAGCCGACAAAGGGGGTGTCGGGAAAAATGTCGCGCAGGAACATGGTCTGTCCCCAGCCGGAATGACCGAGAATGACGTCCGGTATGAATCCCTGCTTTTTGAGTCCGGCGCACAGATTGAGCATGCCCATGCCGTGCCGGATGCCGTCTTCGATGCTACGGACCAGCGGGTAGCCGTCCTGTGAGGCTTCGCCGTCGGGCGTGAAAATGGCTTTGTTCACACCGGGAATGACCCATTCCTCACGCGGGGTCTTGGTAGCGAAGACTACCTGATTGCCGGGGGTGCGGCCGAGATACTCGGCGATATGCCGAAATTGGGCCGGAAAATTGTTATGTGTGATAAGTATTCGCATGAGGACGGTCGTCGGTTGTTATTCTGTCCATTTCGGGGAATGTGGCATGATCGTACTGCATCAGATACCTGTCTGTGGCGAAGATCGCAAGTTTATTGGGGTTTGAGTGTGAATCAGGAGTGGAAAGGTCTTGGTTTTCTGTATTTCATTTCGCCAAAATCGATGAAAGAAAAGGCCCGAAGGAGCTTCCTTCGGGCCTTTTCCCCTTCTCTCAAAAAAAGGCTATGATTTGGAGCCTTTTTTCCCTAAACATCGAGAAATATATCCCTGCAATTCGGCTCGATCAAGAGGCTTTGCCAGAAAAAGGGTCGCTCCGAGCTTGAGGAGATTCGAGATTTCCCCGATTCCGACTACGGCAGACATGATGATGATCGGGAAGTCCATGAACTGCTGATCGCCTCGCATGGTCTTGATGAGCTGTTGTCCATCCATTTCCGGCATCATTATGTCGGTAAGCAACATGTCGAAATCGTTGCAGGCGGTCAGAGCTTCGTACGCATGTTTGCCATGAGGGCTGACAAAGGCGGTGTGTCCGAGTTCCTCGACAATTTTTACTGCGAGTTTCTGGGAAATCCTGTCATCTTCTGCAATGAGAATCTTGGCCATCTCTTTCTCCGTCATCACTGGAAAACTGTCACATCCCGTGGAAAACCGAGGATGCGTCATCTACGCATTGGTTTTGATAATATTTATTTGTACCAACCGAGTATAAAAGTAAAGTCAATCGATACGAATATAATGTGTCCCGTCTTGGAAATAGCGGCACCCGTTTTCGCCCAGAAGGTGAAAACGGGTGCCCAAAAAACTACAGGCGATCATTTGCTAGGCTTTTGCCACGTGCATCACATCGCCGAATTCACAGGTTACCTTGTAGCTGTTGCCGCCGGCTTCAACGATGAATTCGTTGCCGGGGAACAGGGTGCTGGCAGGTTCAAAGCCATCGTTGACCATGATGTCCTTGGCTTCTCCGTTGGATTCAAACCGGACGGTGGTTCCGTCAGCAAGGGTTACGAGTTCGCCGTGATGTACATCAACGGGGAGATCTGCTTCGGAATAATTCGACATCTTTTCCTCCTGCTTTCTGATCGTTGTTGGAATCCGCCATGGTTTCTCCATACACCTTTCTACAGGAAATGGGTAGAGGGGAGTTCCCGAACGCTGCATTTCTTTGGGGTGGTTATCGGCGGGCAAGTGAGGTATGGGTATTTTCAGGAGATTTACAGGTGAATTCTACCATTCTCATCGCGGAAAGCGACCCTTCGATTCGAAAACTCATGAGTGATCTTCTCGGTGCCGGTGGATACCGGGTCGAGACGGCTGGCAGTGTGGCTGTCGCGGCAGCGTCAATGGCTCATGTTCAGCCGGATGCGATCTTTGTGGATTATCATCTTGAGGGTGGCGGCGGTGAAGAATTGAAGCGTGAAGTCGATCAGCTCGGTCTTGATGTGCCGATCGCTCTGATCGTGGATGTGGGGATGGAGGCTCCCTTTGATCTTGTGACCCGTATGGGTGTTGCCAGTTACATCGAGCGTCCCATAGACCGGAACCGTCTCGTCATGCTCGCACGGCTGGGCGTTGCAATGAAACGCCGTCAGTGCAGGGAAAAGAACCGTATTCGGGAATTGTCTTTGGTCAAGGGCTTCCTTAGTGCACTCATGGGGACTGGAGATGCCGCCATGTTTCTGCTCGATGTCGGCGGAAACATCATCGAAGCCAATGAGTCAGCCGCAGGGCTTTTGCAGACTTCGTTCGGAGATCTGGTCGGCAAGGAGTACATTTCCCTTTTGACTCCGCTCTCGGCCGGGGTGCAGGACGAGGCTATTGCCAAGGCGCGTGAGACTCTCACTGTCCAGCGTATCGAAGAGCATCGCGGCGGTGCGGTGTATAACACGATCATTCGTCCCGTTATAGAGGACAAAATTTTGTCCGGGGTTGTTGTCGTAACTCGTGACATTACTGCCCAGCGCCGGTCCGAGGTCGGGCTTGCCGAGAGCGAAAAGCGGTATCGCAGCGTGTATGAGGCTGCGCGGGATGCCATTGTCATGTTTGATCGCAACGACGGCTCGATCTGCGACTGCAATGCCGCTGCGCGTCGATTATACGGCTATACCTCGGAAGAGATGCTTCACATGACCGTTGCCGGACTGTCTGTCGAACCGAAGAGGGCGCTCGATAGGTTGCGGTCCGGCGTGGAAAGGATTCCCCTGGCACATCATCGCCGCAAGGGGGGCGGCTCATTTCCCGTGGAAATTTCCATGAGCCATTTCGTGCATGACGGGCGGGAGGTCTCGACCGCTTTCATACAGGACATCTCACATCGCAAGGTCGTGGAGGAGGCATTGCGTGAGGGGGCGCGTCTGTACCGGGCCGTGGTTGAAGACCAGACGGAACTCATCTGCCGCTATATGCCCGGTGGCGAACTGACGTTTGTGAACAGTGCGTATGCGAAGTTTTTCGGTGTGGACGAGGATGAAGTCATCGGCAAGAAATTTTTCCCGTACATGGCATCCAACGAGCGGCGGAATCTCAAATCGTGGCTGGGACTGGCCGGCGTGGATAATCCGGTTTTCGACCGCGAACAGAGTGTACGGCGTCACGACGGCGAGGAGCGTTACGTCCTCTGGACGAACCGGGCCATTCTCGATCATCGGGGCGAGGTGCTTGAAATACAGGCCGTGGGGCGCGACGTGACGGACCGCAAGGATGCCGAACGTGCGCTGAGTCTGGCTACGCAGGAAAAGGAACAGTACCGCCTTAATCTGGAAGCCACGTTTCGCAGCATTCCCGATGCCATCGTTACTGTTGACAGCGAATTTCGGGTCATCACCACCAACAGTGCGGCGGGCGTCATGCTCGGGCTTGACCGGGGAGAGGCCGTTGGTCAGCCGCTGGACGATTTGTTCGGAACCGAAGGAAATCCATGTGTCGGCGTTCTCAAGCAGGTCCTGCGTACCAGTAAGGCCGTCCGGGGATTCGAGGCGGAGCTGGAGGCTCTGGAACTCGGACCCCGCATGGTTGAATTGAACTGTTCTCCGCTTATTGACAAGGAAAAGCGCCATACCGGTGCAGTGCTTGTCGTGCGGGATATCTCGCGTATCGCCGATTTGGAGAAGAGGCTGCATGAGCGCCACGGGTTCCGGGGCATTGTGGGGCGCAGTTCCGTGATGCAGGAAGTGTATCGTCTGCTTGAACAACTGTCGTCACTCGATTCCACCGTGCTGATTCTTGGTGAATCCGGGACCGGCAAGGAGCTTGTGGCAGATGCGTTGCATTATGGAGGTTCACGAGCCGGACAGCCGCTTGTCAAGGTCAACTGCTCAGCCCTGTCCGAAAGCCTGCTGGAGAGTGAGCTTTTCGGACATGTGCGCGGGGCGTTTACCGGAGCTGTGCGTGACAAGGTCGGGCGTATTCAGGCTGCACAGGGCGGTTCGCTCTTTCTGGATGAAATCGGGGATATTTCTCCGTTGATTCAGTTGAAGTTGCTCCGTTTTCTGGAGCAGAAAGAGTACGAGCGTGTGGGCGAATCCCGGACGTGTTCGGCGGATGTGCGTATCATCGCCGCCACCAATGTGGATTTGCGTGAGGCCGTTCGCAAGGGCGCTTTCCGTGAAGACCTCTATTACCGGCTCAATGTCATGCCGGTCTCACTGCCTCCGCTTCGTGACAGGCAGGCGGATATCCCGTTGCTGACCGAGCACTTTCTGGATATTTTTTCCAATCAGTTCGACAAGAGTTTCAGCCGGGTAGCCGATGAGGTCATGGATGTATTCATGGGATACTCATGGCCCGGTAATATTCGAGAACTCCGCCATATCCTTGAGCACGCATGTATTTTATCTCCGGGCAAGGAGATAATGCTGCGGCACATGCGTAAGGATCTGGTAGACCAGATGCGTGCCAGCGTGTTTGTCGAACCGTCTCCTGTGGTGGAGTATGCCCCGTCGCCCTTGCCTGCGCGCAAGGCTGGAAAGCAGGATATCCTTGATGCCTTGGAGCGGTGCGGCGGCAACAAGGCGCGGGCTGCCAGACAGCTCGGTATTCATCGGGCCACCCTGTACCGCAAGCTCAAGGCGTGGGGGCTGGACGATTAGGCCTGACGTTTTTTTCAAGTCTTTCTACTGTTTTCATCACAAACTTATAATCAATATAACGGCCTGATATGATGCATCGGGATCGTTCTCTTGGTATGTAAGACCATGGAGTTGGTTTCGATCCGCTTCGAATTGATTCAGGGTATTCTCTTTGAATGATTGGCATGTTTGGGGATGGTCGAATGGTGAAGACGATAGAACCGCAGGAATTTGATGTGGAGTTGCAGAGCCGTTGCGAGCCGTGCCTCGTCGCGTTTCTCAAGAGGAATGAGCGGTTTCGCGGTCAGACGAAAATTCTGGACGATGCCTCACGGAAGTATCGGGATACCTTGCGGTGTTATCTGTATGACTCTGATTATCTCGATACCGCCATGCGGCGGCATTTGATAAAGGGAACCCCGACATTTCTTCTCTTTTCCGGCGGGCGCGAAGTGAACCGTCTTATCGGCGAGTCCGACAGGGAGACGCTGGACGAGTTCATTCAAACTTTCATCAACCAAAAATGAACGAACGCCGGAACGCTGTCTGCGCCCCGGCGTTTGATCTAGAATTCCTTATTCATTTTTTCCAGAGCGAGAACGAGTGACGTTTGTTCGTCCTTGGACAGGCCGACTGTTATGTCTCGGGTGAGTTGCATATGGAGCTGGTCATGTTCAGTGTACACTGCATGGCCTTTTTCCGTCAGCTCGACGAGAATGGAACGGCGGTCGGTTTCATGGGGCCTGCGTCTGATGAGGTCCGCTTTTTCAAGGCGGTCGGCGAGGACCGTGAGAGTGCCGGTCGTCACTCCCATGCGTTCCGCCAGTTCTTTCATACGGAGAGCGGTGTGTGTGCCGAGAATTTCCAGAGCATGGACCTGCGGCAGTGTGAGGCCTTGGTCGCGTACCACACTGTGTTCCCATGATGACAGTTTTTCATAGAACTCGACAATGAGCTGGGTGAGTTGAGTTGTTTCAGGCATGGCAGTTCCTTTGTTAGGCCGGTATGAAATCAAGATACAATGTATAGGAACCAAAACCGATGGTCAGTATGCCGACTGTCCGCATGATAGCCGGTTCGATCCACGGTCTCTGCATTTTCCGAATCAGTCCTGTTACCTTGTAGATGGCAAAGATTACTCCCGCAAGGGCTATGCCTGTGCCCACTGCATACACGGCGAAAACGGATACAGCCTTCATCGTGCTGCTGGATTCAAGTGCGTATTTGTACATGATGGCAACCGTGGGGCAGGGGACGATCATATTGACGAATCCGAGGGTGAACAGTCCCCACACAGTGGATCGTTTGGCAGAAAGCGGGGTGTGTGCGTGATTATGGTCGTGTGCATGGTCAGAGTTGTTACAATGTCCATGATCGTGTCCGGAGCAGCCGCATTTCCCATGACCATGCTCATGGTCATGATCGTGGCTGTGCAGAAGGTGTGGCCTCCAGATGAGAATGGCACCGAGAATGATGATGATAGCGCCGGTGATGATGTCTGTGACATATCGAATGGACGGCGGAAGGCTTGCGGAAACGCTCCCGAGAAAGAGGCCGATGGCGAGACATCCGAGCGAAGTCCCGGCTATGAATGCGGCGGTCAGGGAGAAAACCCGTTTGCCGCTTTTATCTCCTGCGACAAAAGGGGCGAGTACTATCCATGAGTGACCACAGGGATTGATGCCATGTATCAGGCCCAGAAAAAGGCTTGACTGAAGGGCTATGAGAAAAAGGGATTCCATATCGGTTTGAACTCCTTATTGTTTGAAGGTCAAACTGATTTATTGTCATATAGTTTGAAAGTCAAGCTTTATGGCAGTGGCAATTATATGAGTAAAGGAAAGATGATTTATTCCACGAAGGTAATGTCCAGCATAGGGGTGTCGAAATAGTCGGGCAGGGTGATTCTCCACCGTTTCAATTCGTGGAGACTGAAAATGAAGTGTCCCTGTTCCGCCATGACGGGTTGAATGTTCCGTGGGGACTGACCGTTGAGGATGCGGCGAACGAGTTTTGCTGCCTCCCGCCCCTGCGGTTCGGCAGCAAGTATCAGGCCGCCCATGGCGAGGCCTTTGCCCACGGAAAAATCCCAGAATCCGAATACAGGAACCGGCGAATGCTTTGATGTCCACCGGGCAACCTGTTCGGCGTCTACATGCCTACCCCTATCATCGACTAGCGTATGGTACAGCCCGAGAATGATAGCTCCGTATCCGTTCTTTTTGGCGTTTAGAACACTTTGCTTCCAATCCTCGAATCGGGAGAGGAGCCTGATGTCGGTGACGGTTTCATCAAAAACGAGAGAATGTTTCTTTTTGAAAACCTGTTCCAGAATTGTTTGGGCAGTAATGTCGTCATCAAAGAGAATCAGGCAGCTTTTGAAACTGTCTCCCAGTATTTCACGAATGTAGACGATGGACCGCTTGAGCAGCGGACGCTCCAGTACGCCGGTGGCAAGCATCATGGAATCGAGGTAGGTGCGCGGGTTGTTGTTGATGCCGAGAAAAACCACGGGAATGTGCATTTGGGCGGCAATGTTGCCAAGTGATTTAAGGGCGTAGTCATCAGTCAACACCAACAGGTCGGGGCGCTCTTTTTCGATTGCCGCGCGTGCGCGTGCCGCCTGAGCCTGATGGAGGCTCTTGGGCAGACGCTTGGTATTCATGTCGAAAAATATCAGCCGAGTGGAATCTTCCAGGTCCGCCTTCAGTGCGGTGTTGTGGCCTGTGACCCATGGGGATGCAGCATGGTAGCTGTTGATGACCATTATTTTTGGAACATCTGTCTGGGAAGAAGCGAGAGCTACAGCAGGGAGTAGCAGCAGGCAGAGAAGCATGGTCATGTATTTTGGCATTTTCCCCCCGGTAAAAAAGGATGATTCTGCCAAAAGACTACATCATGCGTTGCGTCTTTTTCAATGATTAATACGCGCGGTGGGTTGAATCGTGAGTGGTATCACTTGAGTCTCAGGTGAACTGAGGAATAAAGAAGGGGGAAACTTGATACACAAGGCTCCCCCCGACGGGTCATCTCTATTCGTTTTGGGAGGAGTCTTTTTCCAGAGTGGCGATGACCGAAGCGGCTTCATCGAGAGCTTCCCAGTCTTCACACGCGAGGAGTGATCCGCGTAAGGCCCTGATACCTTTGAGCCCCTTGGCGTAGCGGGGGATGATGGAGCGGATTTTACGGAAGGATCGACCGTCACCTTCATATTCTCTGGTCAGCCGGATGTGTTCGCGGACGATTTGGGCAAGAAATGCACCGTCACGGGCAGGCCCTTCCTCTCCTTTGCGAAGGGCGATGAAGCGAGCGAAGATCGAGGGATCATAGAGTGCGCCGCGAGCGAACATGATTGCGTCGATGTCGGTTTCTTCAATGCACCTGTGACCGTCCTCGGCCGTAAACAGATCGCCCGAACCGATAACCGGAATGTTGACGGCCTGTTTTAGCTTGGCGAGTTTCCCCCAGTCGGCAGCGCCTGCGAACATTTGCTTGCCATAACGGGGGTGAAGGGTCACCCAGTCCACCCCGACATCCTCAAGGCGTTGGGCCAATTCTATATATACATCTTCGCCTTTATTGAAACCGAGGCGGAACTTGATGCCTACGCGACCGCCGTCGGGATGCTCGGCAGCTTTTTTGACCATGATGGATGCAAGGTTGACGAGGTTGTCGAGGTCTTCCATCAGTTTAACGCCGCTGCCGGATTTGAGCACCTTTCGTACCGGACAACCGGCGTTGAGGTCGTAGTTGCGGTATCCCATGGCCACGAGTTTTTCCATGACCGGTTCAAAGTATCGTCCTTCGGAGCCGAAAAGCTGGAGAACCATGGGGTCGTCTTCCGGACAGGTGGCGAGCAGGCGTCGGGTGCCCGAGCTCTTGAAAGCCAGTCCCTTGACGCTCACCATTTCGGAACAGCGAATGCCGCAACCGTATTGTTTGGTCAAAAGACGGAAGGGGAGGTCGGAATAACCGGCCAGCGGTGCAAGCCATGGTGAGTTTTGTGTGATAGTGAAAGTGCTCATGAGGGAAGCTCATAATTAGAGATATAGGATGAGTCAAAGGAAAACATGTGTTGAGGAGTTATTATTGGCATTTGAAGGGTTTTTACTGGAAAAACCGCATGGTTCGGGGACTTCCTGCTGATTTTGGAGTATGGGAGTGGTAGAGTGGATATTTGAAAAAGCAGGATTTGTGAGAAAATATGAAAAATTTTAACTCTCAGGGTTGACAAGAAGACGATTCTCACATTAAACCGACCCGTCTTCGAGCGGAAGGCGGCTCTTGAAAAAAGAGATCGCAAAAAAGCTGAGAAAACACTTGCTTTTTGAAATCGTGATGGATATAGACTGTCTTCCCGCGAGCTGGCGTAGCTCAATTGGTAGAGCAGCTGATTTGTAATCAGCAGGTTGCGGGTTCAAGTCCCATCGCCAGCTCCAGGATATAATGGTGGGGTTCCCGAGTGGCCAAAGGGAACAGACTGTAAATCTGTCGGCATACGCCTTCGGAGGTTCAAATCCTCCCCCCACCACCACAAATTTTATAAGCCGCGCTGTAGGAGGCTGTCCCATGAGGGCAGTTGGTGACTACGGAAAAAAGTGAGCGGGAATAGCTCAATTGGTAGAGCATCAGCCTTCCAAGCTGAGGGTTGCGGGTTCGAGTCCCGTTTCCCGCTCCATGTTCTGCTTTCCAAGTCATCCATACTCCTTATATACAGTGGGCGCATTCGCCCACGTAGCTCAGCAGGTAGAGCACATCCTTGGTAAGGATGAGGTCACCGGTTCAAGTCCGGTCGTGGGCTCCAGTGTTCATGACTTGTTAATTAGTATTTAAGTAAATAAAACCTACACAAACTTTTTAGTTAGGGGGATCATCATGGGTAAAGCTAAATTCGAACGTAGCAAGCCTCACGTTAACGTTGGTACCATCGGTCACATTGACCATGGTAAGACCACTCTGACCGCTGCCATCACCAAGCTGGCCGCCCTCGGTGGTCACGGCGAGTACGTCGCCTTCGACGAAATCGACAAGGCTCCTGAAGAAAAAGAGCGCGGCATCACCATCGCCACCGCTCACGTCGAGTACGAGACCGCAAACCGCCACTACGCACACGTGGACTGCCCCGGTCACGCCGACTACATTAAAAACATGATCACTGGTGCTGCCCAGATGGACGGCGCTATCCTGGTCTGCGCGGCCACTGACGGTCCGATGCCTCAGACTCGTGAGCACATCCTGCTCGCTCGTCAGGTTGGCGTCCCCGCAATGGTTGTCTTCCTTAACAAGTGCGACATGGTCGACGACGAAGAGCTCCTCGAGCTGGTCGAAATGGAAGTTCGTGAGCTTCTCGACAAGTACGAGTTCCCCGGCGACGACATTCCGGTCATCCAGGGTTCCGCTCTGAAGGCTCTCGAGTGCGACAGCGCTGACGATGCAGACGCCAAGCCGATCTTCGATCTCCTCGAAGCCTGCGACAACTACATCCCCGAGCCGGAACGCGACATCGACATGCCTTTCCTGATGCCCGTTGAGGACGTTTTCTCCATCTCCGGCCGCGGTACCGTTATCACCGGTCGTGTTGAGCGCGGTGTCATCACCGTCGGTGAGGAAATCGAAATCGTCGGTATCAAGGACACCATCAAGACCACCTGCACCGGTGTCGAGATGTTCCGCAAGCTGCTTGACCAGGGTCAGGCTGGTGACAACGTCGGTCTCCTGATTCGTGGCGTCAAGCGCGAAGAAGTCGAGCGCGGCCAGGTTGCAGCCAAGCCCGGTTCCATCAACCCCCACACCAAGTTCAAGGCAGAGGTCTACGTCCTCTCCAAGGATGAGGGTGGTCGTCATACTCCGTTCTTCACCGGCTACCGTCCGCAGTTCTACTTCCGTACAACTGACATCACCGGTGTTGTTACTCTGGATGATGGTGTTGAAATGGTCATGCCTGGTGATAACGCAACATTCAACGTTGAGATGATTGCACCCATCGCCATGGAAGTTGGTCTCCGCTTCGCTATCCGCGAAGGTGGCCGTACCGTTGGCGCAGGTGTTGTTACCGAAATCGTGGAGTAGCACATGCGCGTCAATATTCAGCTGCAATGCACCGAGTGCAAGCGTAAGAATTACGCAACGCATAAGAATAAGAAGAATACTACTGGTCGTCTGGAAGTGAAGAAGTATTGTCCTTGGGACAAGAAGCACACTGTCCACAAAGAGTCCAAGTAGATTCGATAGAGCAGGGGTATAGTTCCAACGGCTAGAACGCCGGTCTCCAAAACCGGATGTTGGGGGTTCGAATCCCTCTACCCCTGCCAATTAAGTCTTAGAAAGCGGGCGTTTCGGGGCCTTGACCGAAAGGACAAGGCCCCGCGGCCCGCTCAATAATTTGGGAAAGGAAGTTATGGCCAAAAAGAAAGGCAAGAAATCTGCTGAAAAGCAGGCTGTGCAGGCATCTGCCGGTCCGGTCGGGAAAGTCAAGGAACTGATTACGTTCTTTGAAGAGTCCAAGGTCGAGATCAAGAAGGTTGTCTGGCCGACTCGCAAGGAAACCATCACCACGTGTGTCGCCGTGCTGGTCGTCAGCCTGGTCATAGCCCTCTACCTGGGCATCGTTGACTTCGCTCTCTCCAAGACTGTCGAAGCAATTCTGTCCTAAGCCCCGCTAGACAAGCAAAGGCTGGATCATAACATGGATGCCATTATGGAAAACGCAGCACCCCGCGCACGCTGGTATATTGTTCATACCTACTCTGGTTTCGAACAGCGTGTCGAGCTGACGATCAACGAGATGATGCGGACAGGACAGGACAAGGGCCTCATTGAGGAAGTTGTCATGCCCACCGAGAAGATCGTGGAGATGGTCAAGGGTGAGCGCAAGACTTCCACAAGGAAGTTTTACCCCGGTTATATCATGGTCAAGATGATCTTGACTGATGATACCTGGCATCTCATTCAGTCCATCCCGCGTGTCACCGGATTTGTAGGCGGTAAAAACCGTCCTACCCCCATGCGTGACAGCGAGGCGGAGAACATCCTCAACATGATGGAAAGCCGCCAGGAAAAGCCTCGTCCCAAGTTCAATTTTGATCGAGGCGACGAGGTCAGGGTCATTGACGGCCCGTTCAGCGGTTTCAACGGTGTTGTGGAAGAAGTCAATTACGACAAGGGAAAACTCAAGGTTTCCGTCTCCATTTTCGGACGTCAGACTCCTGTCGAGCTTGATTTTGTTCAGGTGGACAAAGGGTAGCCCCAAAATACTCGCAAACAGCGAAATTTCTCATCGAGGAATACAATGGCCAAGAAAGAATTAGGAAAGATCAAACTGCAGATTCCCGCAGGTAGCGCCAACCCTTCCCCGCCGGTCGGTCCGGCTCTGGGTCAGCACGGCGTTAACATCATGGAGTTCTGTAAGGCATTCAATGCCAAGACACAGGACCAGAAGGGACTTATTATCCCGGTCGTCATCACGGTCTATCAGGACCGTTCCTTCGACTTCATCACCAAGACTCCTCCGGCATCCGTGCTGCTGCTCAAGGCTGCCAAGCTGGAAAAGGGTTCCGGTGAGCCCAACAAGGAGAAGGTCGGCAAGGTTACCCGGGCTCAGATCCAGGAAATTGCTGAAATGAAGATGCCGGATTTGAACGCCAATGACATTGAGAACGCCATGCTTCAGATTGAGGGCACTGCCCGCAGCATGGGTATCGAAGTCAAGGGCTAGTGAGGGAAGTATAATGCCTAAGCATGGAAAAAATTACCGCAATGCCGTTGGTGACCGCGATACTGTCGTTCGTGTCCCCGTTGAAGAAGGCGTGAAGGTCGCTGTTGAAGCATCCTACGCCAAGTTTGACGAGACCGTCGACGTCGCTATCAACCTCGGTGTTGATCCCAAGTACTCCGATCAGATGATTCGCGGAGCTGTCAGCCTGCCTAACGGTCTTGGCAAAGACGTTCGCGTTGTTGTCTTCTGTAAGCCTGAAAAGGAAGCAGAAGCCAAGGAAGCCGGTGCAGATTTCGCCGGTTCCGATGAGCTGGTCGAGAAGATTCAGGGCGGTTGGCTCGATTTCGACAAGGCTGTTGCCACTCCGGACATGATGGCCGTAGTTGGTAAGATCGGCCGCGTACTCGGTCCCCGTGGCCTGATGCCCAATGCCAAGACTGGTACCGTGACCATGGATGTCGCCAAGGCTGTCTCCGAACTCAAGGCCGGTAAGGTCGAGTTCAAGGTTGACAAGGCCGGTATCCTGCACGCTCCCATCGGCAAGGTCTCCTTCGGCGCTGAGAAGCTCTGTGAAAACCTGCGGACCCTGCTGTCCACGGTTGTCAGCATGAAGCCTTCTTCCGCCAAGGGAACCTACATGAAGGCAGTGGCTATCGCCACCACCATGGGCCCCGGCGTCAAAATCGACCCCCTGACTGTCCGGAAATTCCTGGACGCCTAAACTAATTGGTATGCCGGACACCTCTTCCCGGGGTGTCCAGTAGATAACGCACGGGAAGTTGCGTCAGAGACGGCAGGTGGGACTGTGTCCCTTAATTCGCCTGCTTAGACAACGCTTTGACCTGCTTTCCGGGCCTAAGACGAGGAGTGGTAGATGAACAGGCAAGAAAAAGCCCAGATCATCGAGCAGCTGAACGAAAAAGCTGCGCGGGCGAGCATTGCCGTCGTTACCGACTTCAAGGGACTGACCGTGGAGGAGATGACTCAACTCCGCGCCAAGTGCTTCGAAGCTGGTGTAGACTACCAAGTCGTCAAGAACACCCTGGCCCGGTTGGCTCTCAAGGACACCGAACACGGTGACCTGAGCGAACACTTTAAAGAGAACTGCGCCATTGCGCTTGGTTACGACGATCCTGTCGCCGCAGCCAAGGTTCTGGCCGATTTCGACAAGGAAAACAAAAAGTTTGCCCTGCGTTTCGGTTCTCTTGAAGGGAAGTTTCTTGATAACGACGGCGTGAAGGAACTCGCCAAGATGCCCAGCAAGCCTGAGCTTCTGAGTTCCGTACTCGGCACTATGCAGGCCGTACCGCGCAATTTCGTTTGCTTGTTCGCAAACATCGAACGCAAATTCCTGTACGCTTTGACTGCGATCAAAGAACAGAAAGAAGCTGCGTAAACAAGGTTCAAAGCGAATCAATTTCTAAGGAGAATTTATCATGGCTGATATCACCAAAGAACAGGTTGTCGAGTTCATCGGCAACATGACCGTCCTGGAACTGTCCGAATTCATCAAAGAGCTCGAAGACGTCTTCGGCGTTGAAGCTGCCGCTCCGGCTGCTGCCGTTGTCGCTGCTCCTGCTGCTGGTGGCGAAGCTGCCGCAGAAGAGAAGACCGAGTTCGACGTCATCCTGAAGGGTGCTGGCGGCAACAAGATTGCTGTCATCAAGGCAGTCCGCGCCATCACCGGCCTGGGCCTCAAGGAAGCCAAGGCTATCGTTGACGAAGCTCCCAAGGCTCTCAAGGAAGGCGTTGCCAAGGAAGAGGCTGAAGAAGCAGCCAAGCAGCTCGAAGAAGCTGGCGCCGAAGTTGAAGTCAAGTAACTTCAACGACTTAAGCTATTCATAGCGAAGAGCGCTCACCCTGTAATAAGGGTGTTGCGCTCTTTGCTCTGTCTATGTATATAATGGATAATTCGCTCTAAAATTTGGGTTTAAGCACATAGGCGAGTATTCGCCTGCTCCTCGTAAAAACATGTTTCGGGATTATGAGTCCCGTACATGGCTTAGCACCCGTTTTTTCCAACAGCCGATTCCACGAGGCTGTTGTGGCCGAGAAGAGGGCTCCAGGGGTTCCACGCCCCGCGCCCCAACCATCAACCACTCAATCATGAGGGTACAATGGGTCAGCTCAGAAAAACATTCGGTAACATCGTCAACACGCTTCCCATCCCGCACCTGCTGGAACTTCAGGTCGGCTCCTACAAGCGCTTTTTGCAGCTTGACACGCCGCCCACCAGCCGAGGTGATTTCGGACTTGAAGGCGTGTTTCGGTCCGTGTTTCCCATTGAAGATTTCAACAAGACCGCTAGCCTTGATTTTGTCAAGTATGAAATCGGCGATCCAAAATACGACGTCGATGAGTGCATCTCGAAGGGACTTACCTACGAGACGCCCATCCGTATTACCGTCCGTCTCGTAGTTTTCGACGTGGATGAAGAGACAGACAATCGTACGATTCGCGATATCAAGGAACAGGACATATACTTCGGGACACTCCCGCTGATGACGGAGAAGGGAACCTACGTCATCAACGGCACCGAACGCGTTATTGTCAACCAGCTTCAGCGTTCGCCCGGTATCATCTTTGAACACGATTCCGGTAAGTCCCACTCCAGTCGCAAAGTCCTTTATTCTTCCCGTATCATTCCGATGCGCGGATCCTGGCTGGATTTCGACTTTGACCACAAGGACATTCTTTATGTCCGTATCGACCGCCGCAGGAAGATGCCCGCCACCATCCTGCTGAAGGCCATGGGCCTGTCGCGGACCGATATTCTCGACTACTTCTACGACACCGAGACTTACAACATCCTCAAGACCAAGGTTCAGAGACATGTTGTTGAAGATCAGTATCGCAAGGAAGCTGCCTTTGCCGACATCAAGATCGACGACAAGGTAGTGACCAAGAAGGGTGCTTCCATCACCAAGGGCGCATGGCGCAAACTGGTTCGCGCCGAGGTCAAGACCATCGACGTTGATCCCGAGTCCCTGCTCGGCCTGTATCTGGCCGTGGATCTCGTGGACAAGAACGGTGAAGTCATTGCCGAGGCTGCCGAGGAAGTCACAGTCGATCTGCTCGAGAAAGTGCGTGACGCAGGTATCAAGGAACTCAAGATGCTGCACACTCGCGGCATGGATGTTTCCGATGCGCTTCGCAACACGCTGCTGCTCGACAAGACCACGGACATGGAAACCGCGCAGATTGAAATCTACCGCCGTCTCCGTCCGAGCTCCCCGCCCACGCCCGAGATCGCCTCGAACTTCTTCGAGAATCTCTTCCGCAGTTCCGACTACTACGATCTCTCCAGCGTTGGACGTTACAAACTCAATTCCCGCCTGAATCAGGAAGTGGACCTCAACACCCGCACCCTGAACAACGAGGACATCCTGCTGGCCGTCAAGGAACTGATGCGCCTCAAGGATACACACGGTCCTGCTGATGATATCGATCACCTCGGCAACCGTCGTGTCCGCCCCGTGGGCGAACTGGTCGAGAACCAGTACCGCATCGGCCTTGTCCGCATGGAGCGCGCCATCAAGGAGCGCATGTCCTTGCAGGAAGTCGCAACGCTGATGCCCCATGATCTCATCAACCCCAAGCCGGTTGCCGCTGTGCTCAAGGAGTTCTTCGGAACTTCCCAGCTCAGCCAGTTCATGGACCAGACCAACCCGCTGTCCGAAGTCACTCACAAGCGTCGCCTGTCCGCACTTGGACCCGGCGGCCTGACTCGTGAGCGTGCGGGCTTCGAGGTGCGCGATGTGCACACCTCTCACTACGGTCGTATCTGCCCCATTGAGACTCCTGAAGGACCGAACATCGGTCTGATCGTCTCGCTGACCACCTATGCGAAGGTCAATGACTACGGTTTCATTGAAACTCCGTATCGCATGGTCAACAACAAGCAGACCACCGATGAAATCTACTACATGGACGCTGCCAAGGAAGCCAAGCATGTCGTGGCCCAGGCCAACGCACCCTTGGACGACAAAGGCGTGTTCGTGAATCCGCGTGTCAACGCACGTCTCGCCGGTGATGTTCAGCTGCGGTCAGCTGAAGATGTCACCTGCATGGACATCAGCCCGAGCCAGACCGTTTCGATTTCCGCCGCGCTGATTCCGTTCCTCGAACACGATGATGCCAACCGTGCACTCATGGGTTCGAACATGATGCGTCAGGCCGTTCCGCTTCTTCAGGCCGAACAGCCGCTCGTCGGAACCGGTATGGAAGGCCCTGTCGCCCGCGACTCCGGTGCCTGTGTACTGGCCGAGGAGGACGGTGTTGTCCATTACGTCGATTCGGAGCGTGTCGTCATCAACTACGATAACGGCCTGTATCCGCAATCCGGCGGTGCCAAGCACTACGAGTTCCAGAAATGGCACAAGTCCAACCAGAGCTCCTGCTTCGGTCAGAGGCCCAAGGTTCAGGTCGGACAGCGCGTCAAGAAGGGAGCTGTCCTTGCTGACGGTCCCGGTATTGATGACGGTGAACTCGCTCTCGGTAAAAACCTGCTCGTGGCATTCATGCCCTGGTGCGGTTACAACTACGAGGACTCCATCCTCATCTCCGAACGCATGGTCAAGGAAGACGTGTTCACCTCGATTCACATCGAGGAATTCGAACTGGTCGCCCGTGATACCAAGCTCGGACCTGAGGAAGTCACTCGCGATATATCAAACGTCTCCGAAGAGATGCTCAGGAACCTCGATGAATGCGGTATCATCCGCATCGGTGCCCGCATCAAGCCGGACGACATCATGGTCGGTAAGATCACGCCCAAGGGCGAGACTCAGCTGACCCCTGAAGAAAAGCTCCTTCGTGCCATCTTCGGCGACAAGGCCCGCGATGTGAAGAATACTTCACTGAAGGTGCCGCCGGGAATCATTGGTACCATCGTCGATGTCAAGGTCTTCAACCGTCGTTCTTCCGACAAGGATGATCGAACCAAGGCCATCGAAGATGCCGAGCTCGCTGCATTTGACGCCAAGGAAGTGAAACATATCGCTTCCCTGACTGATGCGACCCGTGAGAAAATCTGGGAAGCTGTCGAAGGCGCGAAGTTCCGGAAGGATCTGGTCGGAGCCAAGAAGACCGTTCTCGGCAAGTCCGGTGAAGTGGTCTCCCGTGAGTCTCTCGACGGTGTGCCCGTCAAGAAGCTTGTCGGTGTTTTCGACCGGGAATACAATGATCAGATCAAGCTGATTGTTGCTGATTACGAGCAGCAGATTCAGTTCATCAAGGAAATCTACGACGTCAAGCGCGAGAAAGTCACCGAAGGTGACGATCTGCCTCCGGGGGTCATCAAGATGGTCAAGGTCTACGTCGCCGTGAAGCGTAAGCTGAGCGTGGGTGACAAGATGGCCGGCCGTCATGGTAACAAGGGTGTTGTTTCCTGCATCCTGCCGCAAGAAGACATGCCGTTCTTCGACGACGGCACCCCCATGGACATCGTGCTGAACCCGCTGGGCGTTCCCTCCCGTATGAATATCGGGCAGATCATGGAAACCCATCTGGGTATGGCCGGACGCAAACTTGGCGAGCAGTTGGCTGAGCAGCTTGAAGGTTCCGTTGCGAACCTCCGCTCCACCGCCAAGGAAATGCTCGGCACCAAGGCCATGGAAGAGCTTATCGATTCCATGGACGACGACGAGTTCGTCACGGCCGTCAAGAAGGTTTCCCGCGGTATCGTCGCCAAGACTCCGGTCTTCGACGGTGCGAGCGAAGAGGAAATCTGGGGCTGGCTGACTCAGGCCGGACTCGCTGATGACGGCAAGTTCATCCTTTACGATGGACGAACCGGTGAACCCTTCCACAGCCGCGTTACCGTGGGTGTCATGTACATCCTCAAGCTGCACCATCTCGTTGACGAGAAGATTCACGCCCGTTCAACCGGACCGTACTCCCTCGTCACGCAGCAGCCTCTGGGCGGTAAGGCCCAGTTCGGTGGCCAGCGTCTGGGTGAAATGGAAGTCTGGGCCCTTGAGGCCTACGGCGCCGCCTATCTTCTCCAGGAATTCCTCACCGTCAAATCTGACGATGTGCAGGGCCGCGTGAAGATGTACGAGAAGATCGTCAAGGGCGACAACTTCCTGGAAGCCGGTCTGCCGGAATCCTTCAACGTTCTGGTCAAGGAACTCATGTCGCTGGGTCTGGATGTGACTCTGCATTATGAGGACCGCAAGCGCCCCGGCGCTCCGGCTGCTCCTGCTGCCCCCGCAGCACCGAAGCCGCTGGTTGACTAGCTGTTCGTTGAATCAAGGTGATCAGCCCGGTCGGTCGAAATGACTCGACCGGGCATCATATAACTTTATTACAATAGGGGATATCCATGACGTTGGACGATCTGTTCACCCTGCGTGGAGCGCCTAATCAGGCCGCACAAGGCCGCAACTTGAAGGCTATCCAGATATCCATCGCCGCGCCCGAGACCATTCGCGAGTGGTCCTACGGCGAGGTGAAAAAACCGGAAACCATCAACTATCGTACCTTCAAGCCCGAACGTGACGGCCTTTTCTGTGCCAAGATCTTCGGTCCCGTGAAGGACTACGAGTGCAACTGCGGAAAATACAAGCGCATGAAGCATCGCGGCATTGTCTGCGAAAAGTGCGGCGTCGAGGTCATCGCCTCGAAAGTCCGCCGCGAGCGCATGGGCCACATCGAGCTGGCCGCTCCTGTTGCACACATCTGGTTTCTCAAAACCCTGCCTTCCAAGATCGGTACCCTGCTGGACATCACCATGGCCGATCTGGAGAAGGTGCTGTACTTCGATTCCTTCATCGTTCTTGATCCGGGCGAAACCCCGCTCAAGACGCATCAGGTCGTGTCCGAGGACCAGTATTTTCAGGTCATCGATCATTTCGGCGAAGATGCATTGAAGGTCGGCATGGGCGCGGAAACCGTCCGTACCATGCTCGAAGCACTGGATCTGCCCACTCTGCGTACTGAGCTGCGTGAAGAGTCCCAGACCACCCGGTCCCAGACCAAGAAAAAGAAAATCACCAAGCGACTGAAGATCGTCGAGGCTTTCCTCGAGTCCGGCAACAAGCCCGAGTGGATGATCATGGAAGTGATTCCCATCATTCCGCCCGAACTGCGTCCGCTCGTCCCTCTGGACGGCGGCCGTTTTGCCACCTCGGACCTCAATGACCTGTACCGTCGCGTCATCAACCGCAACAACCGCCTGAAGCGTCTGCTGGAACTCGGTGCACCCGAGATCATCATTCGCAACGAAAAGCGTATGTTGCAGGAAGCCGTTGACGCACTGTTCGACAACGGTCGTCGTGGCCGTGCCATTACCGGCACCAACGGCCGCCCGCTCAAGTCCCTGTCGGACATGATCAAGGGTAAACAGGGCCGTTTCCGTCAGAATCTGCTCGGTAAACGTGTCGACTACTCCGGCCGTTCGGTCATCGTTGTCGGTCCGAAGCTGAAGTTGCATCAGTGCGGTCTTCCCAAGAAGATGGCCCTGGAGCTGTTCAAGCCGTTCATCTACGCCGAGCTGGAAAAGCGTGAAATCGCCACGACAATCAAGTCCGCCAAGAAAATGGTCGAGCGCGAAGACCTCGTCGTTTGGGATATCCTTGAAGACGTTGTTCGCGAATACCCGATCATGCTCAACCGCGCGCCGACCCTTCACCGACTGGGCATTCAGGCTTTCGAGCCGCTGCTCGTCGAAGGCAAGGCCATCCAACTGCATCCGCTCGTCTGTTCCGCATACAACGCGGACTTTGACGGTGACCAGATGGCTGTCCACGTACCGCTTTCCATTGAGGCGCAGATCGAATGCCGCGTGCTCATGATGTCCACCAACAACATCCTGAGCCCGTCCAACGGTTCGCCCATCATCAACCCTTCGCAGGATATCGTCCTCGGTCTGTACTACCTGACCACGCCGCGTTCCTTCGAACTGGGTGAGGGCATGATCTTCTCGGATCCCGCAGAAGTCATCGCCGCATATGACCACGGTGCTGTCGGCATCCATGCCCGCATCAAGGTCCGTATCAATGGCAAGCTGGAGGAAACCACCACCGGTCGTATCATCGTTGCCGAACTGATCCCGGACAAGGTGCCTTTCTCCATGGTCAACTGCGTGCTCAACAAGAAGAACATCGCCGCTCTGGTCACCGGTGCCTACCGTATGGCCGGAACCAAGGCGTCCGTTATTCTTTGTGACCGTATCAAGGACCTCGGGTATGAGTTCGCTACTCGCGCCGGTGTAACCATCGGTGTGAAGGACCTCAAGATTCCCGATGCCAAGGCAAAGATGCTCGAAACCGCCAACACTGAAGTTGACGAGATCGAGAACCAGTTCCAGGACGGTATTATTACCCGGACTGAGAAATACAATAAGGTCGTTGACGTCTGGACCAAAGTCACCAACGACATATCCAACGAGATGATGCAGGAGATGTCCACTGACGTTCTCACCGATCCCAAGACCGGTGAAACCGAGGTCAACTCCAGCTTCAACCCGATCTACATGATGGCCACTTCCGGCGCTCGAGGCAACCAGGACCAGATGCGTCAGCTCGCCGGTATGCGCGGTCTGATGGCAAAGCCGTCCGGTGAAATCATCGAGACGCCGATTACCGCATCCTTCCGCGAAGGTCTGTCGGTCCTCCAGTACTTCATCTCCACTCACGGTGCTCGTAAGGGGCTCGCGGATACCGCGCTCAAGACCGCTAACTCCGGTTACCTTACCCGCCGCTTGGTCGACGTCGTTCAGGACGTGACCGTTTCCGAGTTGGACTGCGGTACCGTTGACGGTCTGGAGATCGGCCATCTGATGAAGGGTGGTGAAATCAAGCAGCAACTGCACGAACGTGTGCAGGGCCGTGTCACCATGTTCGACGTCTATGACGAAGAAACCGGCGAACTTGTCATTCCGGCCAGCACCGTGATTGACGAGGTGTATGCCGCCAAGCTCGAAAAGTCCGGCGTCAACTCCATCACCATTCGTTCCGGCCTGACCTGTAAGTCCAAGCAGGGCGTTTGCGCCATGTGCTACGGACGTGATCTGGCCCGCGGACATCTGGTCAACGTCGGCGAAACCGTCGGTATCATCGCGGCACAGTCCATCGGTGAACCCGGCACCCAGCTGACCATGCGTACCTTCCACATCGGTGGTACCGCATCCAAGGAAATTGAATCCTCGAATATCGAGGCTCAGCACGTTGGTCGTGTCGTCTGCACCCGTATGCGTACCGTCGTCAACTCCGAAGGGCACAAGATGGTGCTCGGCAAGAGCTGTCAGGTGGGCATCGTGGATGAGCAGGGCCGCGAGCGTGAAAAATATGTCCTTCCGTCCGGCTCTCGCCTGCTGGTTGAAGAAGGGCAGGACGTCAAGAAGGGCACACCTCTGGCCGAATGGGATCCGTACATGGAGCCGTTCATCGTCGATGTGTCCGGTGTTATCAAGTTCCGTGACATCATTGAAGGCAAGACCGTTCAGGAAGATCGTACTTCCAAGGCCTCCTTCACCATCATGGAATACCGTACCACCAACTTCCGTCCTTCGGTTTATCTTCTCGACGATGAAGGCAATCCCGTTCATCGTCCGGGTACCGACATTGATGCCAACTTTGCCATGCCTGTCGGCGCAATTCTGATGGTCAAGGACGGCGACACGGTCAAGGCCGGTGACGTCATCGCGCGTAAGCCGCGTGAGTCTTCCAAGACCAAGGATATCGTCGGTGGTCTGCCGCGAGTTGCTGAACTCTTCGAAGTTCGCAAGCCCAAGGACATGGGCGTCACGTCCTCCATTGACGGTATCGTCACCTTCGGTCCCGAGACAAAGGGCAAACGCAAGGTCATCGTCACTCCCGAAACCGGTGATGCCAAGGAATTCCTCATTCCCAAGGGTAAACACATCACTGTTCAGGAAGCCGACTTTGTCGAGGCGGGCGATCTGCTCACCGAAGGCAATCCGGAACTGCACGATATCCTGCGTATCAAGGGCGAGAAGTTCCTTGCCCGCTACCTCGTCGAGGAAATTCAGGACGTGTACCGCTTCCAGGGCGTCAACATCAACGACAAGCATATTGAAATCATTGTGCGCCAGATGTTGAAGAAGGTGTCCATCCTTGATCCGGGTTCCACCAGCTTCCTCATCGGGGAGCAGGTCGACAAGCTGCGGTTCATGGATGAGAACGCCAAGGTCATGGCAGAAGGCGGCAAGCCCGCAGTGGCCGAGACCCTGGTTCTGGGTATCACCCAGGCGTCGCTGTCCACGGACTCCTTCATCTCGGCTGCTTCCTTCCAGGAAACGACCAAGGTGCTCACCGAGGCTTCGCTCAAGGGTAAATCCGATCATCTGCGCGGGCTCAAGGAGAACGTCATTGTCGGTCGACTGGTGCCTGCGGGTACCGGTTTCCGCAAGTACACCGACTCCGGAATCAGCGTTCCCGATCAGCCTGAGCGTGAGGACAAATTCCTCGAGCAACTCGAAGAAAGCCCGCTTCTGGTCGAAGTGGAGAAATAATTATAACGTCGATTGAAATCGTCGTAACAGACTGAAAAGACTGGAGAGGCTTGCCCTCTCCAGTTTTTTTTGAAAAATAAGTTTTTTTGTAACTCAAAAGTGACGGCCGAATCGCTTGACAAGGCCGCCGCTTTTGGATTACTTGCGGTCCTCTTTGCGTAGAAATGCGTAAGGGTAATGTATTAACTATTGATTGGAGGATGAATGCCTACCATTAACCAGCTGATCCGCAAAAGCCGCAAAGCGCAGCCCAAGCGGAAGAAGACCCCGGCTCTGCTCGAATGCCCGCAGCGTCGCGGTGTGTGTACAAGGGTTTACACCACGACCCCGAAGAAGCCGAACTCCGCGCTTCGTAAGGTTGCTCGTGTGCGCCTGACCAACGGCATCGAAGTCACCGCTTACATCGGTGGTGAAGGCCATAACCTGCAGGAACACTCCGTGGTTCTGATCCGTGGCGGTCGTGTAAAAGACCTTCCCGGTGTCCGTTACCACATCGTTCGCGGTTCCCTCGACACCTCCGGTGTTGATGATCGTCGCCGCGGTCGTTCCAAGTACGGCACCAAGCGCCCGAAATAAGGTTATAGCTTTATTCGTAATGCCCGGGGAGGGATGACAAAGTAGGGCAGAGGCTGCCCGAAATAATGTCCCCCCGGCCGAAATTCTAGGAGAAAAAAATGCCTCGCAAAGGTCCTGTCCAAAAGAGACAGATCCTGCCGGATCCTGTATACGGCAGCAAGCTTATCACTCGCTTTATCAACCGTCTCATGCTTGACGGTAAGAAAAGCACCGCTGAAAGAATTTTCTACCAGGCTATCGAAACCCTGGCTAACAAGACCAACGAAGACGCTCTGCGTGCCTTCGAAAAGTGCCTGGAAAATGTACGTCCGGCTCTGGAAGTCAAATCCAGACGTGTCGGTGGTGCTACCTACCAGGTGCCCATGGAAGTTCGTCCTGACCGCCAGACCGCTCTGGCTATTCGCTGGATGATCTCCTACGCACGCAGTCGTGGTGAAAAGGGTATGGTTGCACGCCTGTCCGGTGAGCTTCTCGATGCCTTCAACAACCGTGGTGGCGCCGTCAAGAAGCGCGAAGACACCCACAAGATGGCTGAAGCTAACAAAGCTTTTGCTCACTACCGTTGGTAGTCCCGGAGTAGTACAGTGCCAAGAAAGGTTCCCAGAGAAAAACAGCGCAATATTGGTATTATGGCCCACATCGATGCGGGTAAGACTACCACTACCGAGCGCATTCTGTTCTACACCGGTGTCTCCCATAAGATCGGTGAGGTTCACGACGGCGAAGCTACCATGGACTGGATGGTTCAGGAGCAGGAACGTGGTATTACCATTACTTCTGCTGCAACCACCTGCATGTGGCGCGATCATCGTGTCAATATCATTGATACTCCCGGTCACGTTGACTTCACCATGGAAGTTGAGCGCGCTCTGCGCGTTCTGGACGGCGCTGTAGCCGTCTTTGACTCCGTTGCCGGCGTCGAACCCCAGTCTGAGACTGTCTGGCGTCAGGCGGATCGCTACAGCGTTCCCCGTATGGCGTTTGTCAACAAGATGGACCGTATCGGTGCGGATTTCTTCCGTTGCGTTGACATGATGAAGACCCGTCTCGGCGCAAAGGCCGTTCCTCTTCAGCTGCCCATCGGTGCTGAAGACGAGTTCGAAGGTGTCGTCGACCTGATTGAAGGCAAGGCGTACATCTACGATCACAAGGATCACGGCGCAAGCTTCACCACCATCGACGTTCCCGCTGAATTGCAGGACCAGTACGAGGAAATGCGCTCCGAGATGATCGAAGCCATTGCCGAGGAAGATGAAGCTCTGCTCGACAAGTACATGGCCGAAGAGGAGTTGACTCCTGAAGAGCTGCGCGAGGGTGTGCGTAAGGCGACCAACAGCCTGACCATCTGCCCCGTGCTCTGCGGCACGGCATTCCGTAACAAGGGCGTGCAGCCTTTGCTGGATGCCATCGTTGACTATCTGCCGTCTCCTCTTGATATCGAGACCATGAAGGGTCTTGATCCGCAGACCGGTGACGAAGTCGAGTGCCCCTGCGATGACGATATTCCGCTCGCAGCACTTTCCTTCAAGCTGATGACCGACCCGTTTGTCGGTCACCTGACCTTCCTGCGTATTTACTCCGGTAAAATCGAATCCGGTGCCACCTTCATGAACGGTGCCACCGGCAAGAAAGAGCGTATTGGTCGACTGTTGAAGATGCACGCTAACAAGCGTGAAGAAATAAAAGAGGCATACGCCGGTGACATCGTCGCCGCTGTCGGCCTCAAAAACCTGGCAACCGGCGACACTCTGTGTGGCCTCAAGAACGCCGTGGTTCTGGAATCCCTGGATATCCCGGATCCGGTTATCGAAGTTGCCATTGAGCCCAAAAGTAAGGCAGACCGTGACAACCTGTCCAACGGACTCGTCAAGCTGGCCAAAGAGGACCCCTCTTTCCGTGTCAAGACTGACGAAGAGACCGGACAGTGCCTGATCGCCGGAATGGGAGAGTTGCATCTCGAAATCATCGTTGACCGTCTTCTCAGAGAGTTCAACGTGAATGCAAATGTGGGTGCACCCCGCGTTGCGTACAGAGAAACCATCTCCGCGCCGAAAAAGGTTGATGTCAAGCATGCCAAGCAGTCGGGTGGACGTGGTCAGTACGGCCATGTTGTTCTCGAAGTCGAGCCCAATCCTGAGAAGGGTTACGAATTCGAGGACGAGATCAAGGGCGGCGTGATTCCGAAGGAATACATCCCCGCTGTTGACAAGGGCATCAAGGATGCCATGAAAAACGGCATCGTGGCCGGGTTCCCGGTTGTCGATGTCAAGGTCAAGCTGGTTTTCGGCTCCTATCACGAAGTCGACTCCAGCGAACAGGCCTTCTACATTGCCGGTTCTCTGGCAATCAAGGAAGCCTGCCGTGCCGCCAAGCCGGTGCTGCTTGAGCCGATCATGTCGGTTGAAGTTGTCACCCCCGAGGATTACCTCGGTGACGTCATGGGTGACCTGAACGGACGCCGCGGTCGTGTGGGTGAAATGGAAGCCCGCCCCGGTGTTCAGGTTGTGCGTTCCTTTGTGCCGCTGTCCGAAATGTTCGGATACGCCACGGATCTTCGTTCGAAGACCCAGGGCCGCGCCACCTTCACCATGCAGTTCGACCACTACGAGAAAGTGCCGAACAGCTTGGCTGAAGAGTTGATGACACAGAAAGATTAACGACGAGCCGGGATTTTCCCTTTGCTTGACAGAAGGGTCGGGATGAGTGTACTCAACCCGACCGCTTCGACAATTTGCGTCGTCCGAGAAAAAAAGACGACGCGCAAAGATAAATCCTTTGAGGAGAAAGCACTATGGCTGCTTCGATGGCGAGCGATCGCATCAGAATCAAACTGAAAGCATACGATTATCGTATTCTGGACAAAGCGGTGACCGAGATTGTCGACACCGCCCGGAATACCGGTGCTGCAATTGCGGGCCCTGTTCCGCTGCCCACCGATATCCATCGTACCACCATCCAGAAGTCTGTTCACGTTGACAAGAAGTCCCGTGAGCAGTTCGAAATGCGTATTCACAAGCGCCTTCTGGACATCCTTGAACCCACTCAGCAGACCGTCGACGCCTTGGGCAAGCTCTCGCTTCCCGCCGGTGTTGATGTCGAGATCAAACTCTAGGAGTTACCATTATGAAAACTCTTGGAATTCTCGGGAAAAAACTGGGTATGACCCGCATCTTCAAGGATGACGGTACTGTCTGCCCCGTGACTGTGATCGAAGCCGGACCCTGTCCGGTCATGCAGATCAAGACACAGGACAAGGAAGGCTACAACGCCCTGCAGGTCGGCTATGACGCCATTGCCGAGCGCAAGGTGAACAAGCCCATGAAGGGCCACATGGCCAAGGCCGGTAAGGAACTCTATCGTCACCTCAAGGAATTTCCCCTTGATACCGTCGAAGAGTACGAGCTTGGTCAGGAAATCACCGTCGACATCTTTGCCGCCGGTGACAAGGTCAAGGTTACCGGTACCAGCAAGGGTAAAGGTTTCCAGGGCGTCATGAAGCGTCACAACTTCGCTGGCTCCCGCGCATCCCACGGTGCCGAGAAGGTTCACCGCGTTCCCGGTTCCGTCGGTAACGCCACCTTCCCCGGCCGCGTCTGGAAGGGCAAGAAGATGCCCGGACAGATGGGTAACGCCCGTGTGACCGTATCCAACGTCGAGATCGTCGATGTCAGGCCTGAGGACAACGTCCTCGTGGTGAAGGGACAGATTCCCGGAGCCAACGGCGGCCTCGTCATGATCCGCAAGAACGGTTAGCCCGAGCGAGGTATATATCATGGCAAAATTACAAGTTGTCGATCAGAATAATACGAAAGTGGGTGACATCGAACTGGCTCCTGAGGTTTTCGAGGTTGAAGTTCAGCCTGAAGTCCTCAACCTGGTCGTTCGTTACCAGCGCGCATCCGTGCGTCAGGGTACCCACGCTACCAAGAACCGCGCCCTGAAGAGTGGCGGCGGACGCAAGCCTTGGCGTCAGAAGGGCACCGGTCGTGCCCGCGCAGGCTCTAACCGTTCCCCGCTGTGGCGTGGCGGTGCGACCACCTTTGGTCCGCAGCCCCGCGACTACTCCTTCAAGGTTAACAAGAAGGTCCGCAAGCTTGCCCTGCAGATGGCTTTGTCCTCCCGTGTCGCTGAAGAGAAGCTGACCGTGGTCAATTCCATCGATCTCGCAGAAGCCAAGACCAAGGCCTTCGCTGCAGTCGCTGACAAGCTCGGTTTCGGCAAAACCCTGATCGTGGCAAAGGACGCTGACGAAAAGCTCGTGCTTTCCGCCCGCAACATGCCCCACATCAAGGTCATCGAAGCTGACAAGCTGAATGTTTACGACGTGCTGCTGTACCCCGAGCTGGTTATGCTCGAGTCTGCCGCCAAAGACGTTCAAGAGAGGTTGAAGTAATGGATTATTCCAAAGTCCTGCTCAAGCCCGTTGTGTCTGAAAAGGCCAACGACGCTAAAGAAGCATCCAATCACGTCTCTTTTTACGTCCACCCCGATTCCAACAAGATCGAGGTGAAGAAGGCCGTTGAGGCAGCCTTCGACGTCAAAGTCGAGTCCGTGAACATTGTCAGGAAACCCGCCATGCCGCGTAAGAAGTTTGGTCGTGTCACCGGGCGTATCCCCGGTTACAAGAAGGCCTACGTCAAGCTCGCAGCCGGCGACAAGATCGAAATCTTCGAAGGAGTGTAACCATGGCAACCCGTAAGCTGAAGCCTACTTCTCCGGGCCGCCGGTTCCAGACGATCTCCGATTTTGCAGAGATCACCCGGACCACTCCCGAGAAGTCGCTGACCAAGGGCCTGACCAAGAAGGCCGGTCGCAATAACAATGGTCGTGTCACCATGCGCCGTCGTGGCGGTGGTCACAAGACCCTGTACCGTATCATCGATTTCAAGCGTAACAAGCTGGGTATCCCGGCCAAGGTCGCCGAGATCGAGTACGATCCCAACCGCAGCGCCCGTATCGCCCTTCTGCACTACGCAGACGGTGAGAAGCGCTACATCCTGGCTCCTGTCGGCCTGAATCAGGGCGACACCATCCTGGCGGGAGAGGGCGCTGATATCAAGCCCGGTAACGCCATGGATCTGGCCAAGATTCCGACTGGTACCGTCGTTCACAACATTGAACTGCATCCCGGAAAGGGCGGCCAGTTCTGTCGTGCAGCTGGTACCTACGCACAGCTGATCGCCAAGGAAGGCAAATACGCCCTGCTGCGTATGCCCTCCGGTGAAGTTCGCAAGGTGCTCGCCACCTGCTGCGCCACCGTCGGTCAGGTTGGTAACATTCATCACGAGAACATCAAGATCGGTAAAGCCGGCCGTAACCGCTGGCTCGGTCGTCGTCCGAAGGTCCGTGGTGTTGCGATGAACCCGATCGATCACCCGTTGGGTGGTGGTGAGGGCCGTAGCTCCGGTGGTCGTCACCCGGTTTCCCCGTGGGGCGTACCTGCCAAGGGCTACAAGACCCGCAACAAGAAGAAGGCTTCCTCGAAGCTTATCGTCAAACGCCGCGGCCAGAAGTAGGAGTATAAGTAATGCCTAGATCTCTTAAGAAGGGCCCGTTCATTGACGGCCACCTGATCAAGAAAGTCGAAGTGGCTGCTGAAAATCAGGATCGTCGCGTGATCAAGACTTGGTCCCGCCGTTCCACGATCATCCCCGAGATGGTCGGTGTGACTTTCGCTGTCCATAACGGCCGCAAGTTCATCCCCGTGTTCGTGACCGAAAATATGGTCGGACACAAACTCGGTGAGTTCTCGCCCACCCGTACCTACTTCGGCCACGCTGCCGACAAGAAGAAGTAGGGGAGGACATCATGGAAGCTAAAGCAGTCGCAAAATACATTCGTGTATCTCCGCGCAAGACCCGCCTGGTCGCTGAGAATATCAAGGGCAAGGGTGTCGAAGACGCTCTGAACATCCTTCGGTTCACCCCGAAGAAGCCTGCAAAGATTCTCAGCAAGGTTCTGTACTCTGCCATTTCCAATGCAGAGCAGATGCCCGGAGTGGACGTTGATTCCCTGATCGTCGATACGGTCATGATCAACGAAGGTCCGACCTGGAAACGCATCCAGCCGCGTGCCATGGGCCGCGCCTATCGCATTCGGAAGCGTACCAGCCACATTACCATCGTAGTGAAGGAACAGTAGTATGGGACAGAAAGTACATCCTTACGGTTTTCGTCTGGGGTATAACAAGAACTGGCTGTCCCGCTGGTACAGCAAAAAGGATTACCCTGCGTTTGTCCTCCAGGACGACCAGATCCGCAAGTTCGTTAAGAAAAAACTCTTCCAGGCCGGTATTGCTCGTCTCGAAATCGAGCGTGCAGGCGGGAAGGTTCGCCTGATCATCCACACCGCGCGTCCCGGTATCGTTATCGGTCGCAAGGGTGTAGAGATAGAAAAGTTGCGCGAAGAACTCCGCAACAAGTTTCAAACTGAATTCACCATTGAGGTCAACGAGATCCGTCGACCGGAGGTTGAAGCTCAGCTCGTAGCTGAGAACATCGCCCAGCAGCTCGAACGTCGAATTGCCTTCCGCCGTGCCATGAAGCGTACGGTGGGCCTTGCCAGGAAATTCGGCGCCGAGGGTATCAAAGTTGCGTGTGCAGGCCGGCTTGCCGGTGCTGAAATCGCTCGCGGCGAATGGTACCGTGATGGTCGTGTGCCCCTGCACACCCTCCGTGCCGACATCGACTACGGTTTCGCCGAAGCTGCCACCACCTACGGCGTGATCGGTGTCAAGGTCTGGATCTTCAAAGGTGAGATTCTGGACAAAGAGGTAGAACAGTAATGCTTGCTCCAAAAAGAGTTAAATTCAGAAAGCGGCAGAAAGGCCGCCTCAGAGGCAAGGCCCAACGGGGTAACAGTGTGTCCTTCGGCGATATTGGCCTGAAGGCATTGGAGCACGGGAAACTTTCCAGCCAGCAGATTGAATCCGCTCGTGTCGCCATCATGCGTCACATCAAGCGCGGAGGTAAGGTCTGGATCCGCATCTTCCCTGATTTCCCCGTCACCTCCAAGCCCGCGGAAGTCCGCATGGGTAAGGGTAAAGGCGCACCCGAAGGTTGGGTTGCACCGGTGAAACCGGGTCGTATCATGTACGAAGTGAAAGGCGTCGACATCGAGCTTGCCAAGGAAGCCCTCAAGCGTGCTTCCTACAAGCTGCCGATCAAGACCGCTATTGTTGTGAAGGAGGGTGTGTAAATGCTGACTTCCAAAGAACTTCGTGAACTGGATGACGCAAAGCTCGTCGAAAAGCTGACCGAGTCCCGCCAGGAACTCTTCAGCCTCCGTTTCAAGCACGCCACCGCGCAGCTTGAAAATACCCGCGAGCTGGGTAACGTCAAAAAGACCATCGCCCGTATCCTGACTATCCAGCAGGAACGACAGGGAGCGTAGAGAAATGGCTGAGTTCAAATACAAAGGCAACAGGCGCGTGCTCACCGGCCTGGTCGTCTCCGATAAGGCTGACAAGACAATTGTCGTCCGTGTCGAGACCCTGGTGAAGCACCCCCTGCTGAAGAAGTACATCCGTCGCCGCAAGAAGTTCATGGCCCATGATCCGGCTAATGACTGCGGTGTTGGCGATAAGGTGCAGATTGTCGAATCGAGGCCCATGTCCCGGCGTAAGCGCTGGCACCTGGTTCAGATCCTCGAAAAGGCCGTCTAGGGTTAGGAGGAAATACCATGATACAGGTTGAATCCAGACTCGACGTGGCTGACAACTCCGGGGCCAAGCAGGTCCTGTGCATCAAGGTGCTTGGTGGTTCCAAGCGCCGCTACGCCAGCGTCGGTGACATTATTGTTGTGTCCGTCAAAGAGGCCATGCCCCATTCCAAGGTGAAGAAGGGCTCGGTCATGAAGGCGGTTGTCGTTCGTACGAAGAAGGAAATCGGTCGCCCCGATGGTTCCTACATCAAGTTCGACAACAATTCCGCCGTGCTGCTTAACGCAAACATGGACCCCGTCGGTACCCGTATTTTCGGACCCGTCGCCCGTGAACTGCGCGCAGCCGGTTTCATGAAGATCGTTTCCCTCGCTCCCGAGGTCCTGTAAAAGGATATAAAGATGAAGACTAAGATCCGTAAAGACGACAAAGTCATGGTCATCGCCGGGAAGGACAAGGGAAAGATCGGCAAGGTGCTCAAGCTGCTGCCCAAGAAGGACAAAGTCCTGGTTGAGAAGATCAACATGGTCCAGCGCCACACCAAAGCCAATCCCTATGCCCAGCAACCTGGCGGGATTATCGAGAAGGAAGCCCCGATCCATGTATCCAATGTGGCTGTTGTGTGCGATGCCTGCACCAAGCCCACGCGGATCGGGTACAAGAAGACTGAAGACGGCAAGAAGGTCCGCTTCTGCAAGAAGTGCAACGAGACCTTCAAATAGGTGCCAGTATGACTCGTCTCGAAAAAGTATATAATGAAAAGGTCGTCCCCGAGCTCCTCAAGGAGTTTGGCTACAGTTCCTCCATGGAGATCCCGAATCTTACGAAGATCTCCCTGAACATCGGTCTCGGTGCTGCTTCGCAGAACAGCAAGCTCATCGAACCCGCTGCTGCGGAACTGACCGCTATCGCAGGCCAGAAGGCCGTGGTTACCAAGGCAAAGAAGTCCATCGCGCAGTTCAAACTGCGCGAAGGCATGCCGATCGGTACCCGTGTCACCCTGCGTGGTGAGGCTATGTGGGACTTTTATGACAGGCTCGTGAGCTTCGCTCTGCCCCGTGTCCGCGACTTTCGCGGTGTACCTGATCGTGGTTTTGACGGTCGTGGTAACTTCACTATGGGTATCAAGGAACACACCATTTTCCCCGAGCTTGACATTGACAAGGTTGAGATGGTGAAGGGTATGAACGTTACTGTGTGTACGTCTGCCAAGACCGACAAGGAAGGCAAGATGCTTCTTGACCTCCTTGGCATGCCCTTTAAAAAGTAGGAGTTTGGAAAGTGGCCAAGACAAGCATTCGCGTTAAGGCTCGCCGCAAACCCAAGTTCAAGGTGCGCGCATACAATCGTTGTCCGATTTGTGGTCGCCCTCGGGCTTTTCTGAGGCGTTACGGCATCTGCCGTATTTGCTTCCGTAACAAGGCTCTCGCCGGTGAACTGCCCGGCGTCCGCAAGGCGAGCTGGTAAGTAAGGAGAATTAAAATGGCTGTTGTTGATCCTGTAGCCGACATGTTGACCCGCATTCGGAATGCGTATGGTGCCTATCACACTGATGTCACCATTCCCGTTTCCAAGATGAAAACTTCCATCGCGGGTATCCTGAAGGAAGAAGGTTATATCACCGACTACGCTGTCGAGGACAGGGACATCAGTATTACCCTCAAGTACGCTGAAGGCAAACCGCTCGTTACTGGCCTGAAAAAGGTCAGTAAGCCCGGTCGCCGCGTATATGTAGGTGCTTCTGATATCCCCCGCGTGCAGAACGGTATCGGTATTTGTATCGTGTCCACCTCGAAAGGGTTGCTCGAAGGCGCCAAGGCTAAAGAAGCCAAGGTCGGCGGCGAGCTGCTGTGCGAAATCTGGTAGAGAGGTTCCAAAATGTCTCGTATAGGAAAGAATCCCATCGCAATTCCTTCGGGTGTTGAGGTGACTGTTGGAGCCTCCGAGATCCAGGTCAAGGGACCCAAGGGTTCCTTGAAAACCGCGGTCCATCCGACCGTGGAGTACAAGATCGAGGATGGCAAGGTGTTTGTCACCCGTACTGATGATTCCCGCCTCGCACGCGGTCAGCATGGTCTTCGCAGGACCCTGCTCGCCAACTGCGTGGAAGGTGTTTCCAAGGGCTATGCAAAGGCTCTGGAAGTTATCGGTGTCGGTTACAAAGTGTCCGTTCAGGGCAAGAAGATCGTGCTTAACGTGGGATATTCCCATCCGGTAGAGTTCGATCTGCCCGCCGGTATTGAAGCCAAGGCCGAAGGCAGCAAGCTGACCATCGAAGGCATCGACAAGCAGCTTGTCGGTGAAGTCGCAGCTCAGATCCGCCGCGTACGTCCGCCGGAACCCTACAAGGGCAAGGGCATCAAGTACGCTGAGGAAATCATCCGCCGCAAGGCTGGTAAGTCCGGCGCTAAGTAGGGGTATAGCCATGAGTAAAAGCAAGAATGCACAGAGGCTTCTCCGCAAGCCCCGCATCAGAAAGAAGATCTCCGGTACCGAAGCCCGGCCCCGTCTGGTCGTCTTCCGCTCCAACCAGCATCTTTATGCACAGTTGGTGGATGACGTGAACGGTGTGACTCTCGCAGCTACCAGCACTCAGATGCTGAACAAGGACGGCGAGACTCTCAAGGCCAACAAGGACTCTGCTGCCAAGGTGGGCAAGGATATTGCCGCCAAGGCTCTCGAAAAGAAAATCGAGTCCGTGGTCTTCGACCGGAATGGATACATCTATCACGGCAAGATCAAAGCCCTTGCCGATGGCGCCCGCGAAGCCGGGCTTAAATTCTAGGTAGCTAGGAAAGTACAATGGAACAGAATGATAGTGGATTGATTGAAAAAATCGTCTACCTCAATCGCGTCGCCAAGGTTGTCAAAGGTGGCCGCCGTTTCAGCTTTAGCTGCCTGGTGGTCGTCGGCGACGGTGAAGGTGGAGTGGGTTACGGTCTGGGTAAGGCCAACGAAGTGCCCGAAGCTATCCGCAAGGCTAGCGAGCGCGCCAAGAAGAACATGATTCAGGTTCCTCTTCTGGACGGCACTCTGCCCTATGAGGTTCTGGGACGTTACGGTGCAGGCCGCGTTATGCTGAAGCCTGCCAGCCGTGGTACCGGTATCATCGCCGGTGGTCCCGTTCGCGCGATCATGGAAGCCGTTGGCGTTCATGACATCCTGACCAAGGCAATTGGCACCAACAATCCGCACAACGTGCTGCGTGCCACCATTGCCGGTCTCGAGTCCCTGCGTAGTGCCGAGGAAGTTTCCGCTCTTCGCGGTGTCCCGGTTTCTACGCCGAGAAAGTAATAGGAGATCGCCGTGTTGAAAGTAAAACAGATCAAAAGCAAGATTGCGTGCAAGCCCGACCAGGTCAAGACTCTGGAAGCACTGGGCCTGCACAAGATCCGTCAGGTCAAAGAGCACGAGGACAACGCTGTCATTCGTGGCATGATCTATAAGGTCCGTCATCTGGTGGAGGTAACTGAGTCATGAGACTTCATGAACTGTATGCATTCCCGGAAGAATACAAGCAGCGTCGCCGTATAGGCCGCGGCTCCGGCTCCGGCTGGGGCAAGACCGCTGCTCGTGGTCATAATGGCCAGAAATCGCGTTCCGGTGGCGGAGTCCGCCCCGGTTTCGAAGGTGGCCAGATGCCTCTGGCTCGCCGCCTTCCCAAGCGCGGATTCAAGAATCCCTTCCGCGAGGAGTATGAAGCCGTCAACGTGGGCCGTCTGATTGCCCTGTTTGAAGGCAAGGACGAGATCACCCTGGTCGACATGTACGAGCGTGGCGTCGTGAAGAACGGCGCACCTGTGAAGGTGCTTGGTACTGGCGAGGTTGAGAAGGCCGTTACCATTGAAGCTCACCGTTTCAGTGCGTCTGCTGCCGAAAAGATTGCCAAGGCCGGCGGAAACGCCAAGGCCATTGAAGGCTAACCCATAGAATATCGGAAGGGTTGTTATTGTGGCGATGTCAGGAGTTGAGAATCTTGCCCGATTGCCAGAGCTGAAGAAAAAACTGCTCTGGACGTTCGCACTGCTTGCTGTCTACCGGATGGGCATTCATATCCCTATTCCCGGCGTCGACAGTGCTGCGCTTGCGGAGTTTTTCGCACAAGCGCAAAACACCCTCTTTGGGATATTCGATATGTTCTCGGGCGGTGGACTGAAAAATATGTCCATCTTTGCCCTGGGAATCATGCCCTACATCTCCGCTTCCATTATTCTGCAACTGCTCACCGTGGTTTCACCCGAGCTGAAGCGTTTGCAGAAGGAAGAGGGAGAGGCAGGACGTAAAAAAATAACCCAGTACACCAGATACGGTACCGTACTCATTACCATCGTGCAGGGCTTTGCCATTGCCACCGGTCTTGAGAGTGCGGCCAGCCCCACGGGTGCTCCCATGGTGCTGATCCCGGGATGGGGATTCAAGCTGATGACCATCCTGACGCTTACCGCCGGTACCGTCTTTCTGATGTGGCTGGGTGAACAAATGACAGAAAAGGGAATCGGAAACGGTATCTCCCTCATCATCTACGCCGGTATTATCGCAGGCCTCCCGGCCGCGGTTATCAATACCGTGCAGCTGATGACCGTGGGTGAAATCTCCCTGTTCATCCTGCTGTTCATCATGGTATTCATGGTCGCCACTTTGGCGTTCATCGTCTTCATGGAACGCGGTCAGCGCAGGATTCCGATTCACTATGCAAAGCGTCAGCAGGGACGTCGCATGTTCGGTGGGCAGACCACGCATCTGCCGCTCAAGATTAACACCGCAGGTGTTATTCCGCCGATCTTTGCATCGTCCATTCTGATGTTCCCGGCAACGGTTGCACAGTTCTCCAACGTGCAGTGGTTGAAGGATATTTCATCCTTCATGAGCCCTGATTCCATTATTTATAACATCTTGTTTATTGGAATCATCATCTTTTTCTGCTACTTCTACACAGCGATCATGTTTGATCCGAAGGGAATTGCAGAGAATATCCAGAAGCAGGGTGGCTTCATTCCGGGCATTCGTCCGGGTGTCCGTACGCGTGAATACATTGACCGTGTGCTGTCTCGAATCACCTTGTGGGGCGCATTCTACGTATCGTTGGTGTGTGTCGTTCCCATGTTCCTGATCTCGAACTTCGGTGTCCCGTTCTATTTCGGCGGCACCTCGCTCCTGATCGTGGTCGGCGTGGCCATGGACTTCATGGGCCGCATCGAGTCCTACCTGATTTCGCGTCAGTATGAGGGCTTGATGGGGAAGGCCGGAAAGGGTAGATAGCCTTGAAGAAATTCAGGGGAGTCTTCCTTAAGAATGAAAAAGAGATTGGCCTCATTCGTGAGGCCAATCGTATTGTTTCCCGAATCCTTGATGAACTGGGAGAAAACGTCAAACCCGGCGTTTCAACCATGTTTTTCGAGGATATATGTCAGGCGCGTTGCAAGGAATTGAACGTTCGTCCGGCATTCATGGGGTATGGCGGTTTTCCCTATGCCCTGTGTTGTTCTGTGAATGAAGAGATTGTGCACGGCTTTCCTTCCAAGGATCGTATTCTTCAAGAAGGAGACATCGTCAGTTTTGACATGGGTGTCGTGTACAAGGGGTTCTATGGCGATTCTGCTCGCACCTTTGCGGTAGGGCAGGTTTCCCCTGAGGCGCAGAAACTCATGGACGTGACCCGTGAATCTCTTCACATTGGTATCGAACAGGCCGTCCCCGGCAACAACTTGTATGACATCTCCGCGGCAATCCAGTCATACGTTGAAGGGTTCGGCTTCGGTATAGTTCGTCGATTTGTCGGACATGGGATCGGAAGTCATCTCCATGAGAAGCCTGAGATCCCCAACTTCGTCCCCAAGGGCATGACCGGCGTTCCTCTCAAAGCCGGGATGGTGCTTGCCATTGAGCCGATGGTCACGGTTGGGAGTTACGAAGTTGAGATTCTGGACGACAAATGGACTGCGGTGACCAAGGACAGAGGCTTGTCCGCTCACTTTGAGCACACCATTGCAGTCACAAGCGACGGACCGAGGATACTAAGTCTGTCCGACTAGCCTATGGAGATGGGCAAAATAGGACTTGCTTATTGTCATGAAACGCTGTATAAATCGCAGCTTCGTTTAAAAGGCCAGCCCCGTTAGGGGGTTTTGGGCATTATTGTTATTAAGACATTGGAGATGGTCATGAAAGTCAGACCTTCTGTTAAGAAAATGTGTTCCAAGTGCAAAGTAATCAGGCGCAACGGTGTGCTGCGGGTAATCTGTGAGAATCCGCGTCACAAACAGCGTCAAGGATAAAGGGTAAAAAACTATGGCACGTATAGCTGGTGTAGATCTGCCGAGAAACAAGCGCATGGACATTGCGCTGACCTACATTTACGGCATCGGCCGGACCATGGCCCTGCAGATTCTCGATGCCACGAATGTTGACTGGAAGACGAACAGTGACAACCTCACTGCCGAAGAAGTCAACGTTATTCGTACCGAGATTGAAAACAACTACAAGGTTGAGGGTGATCTCCGTCGTGAAATCACCACCAATATCAAGCGTCTGATGGACATCGGCTGCTACCGCGGCCTGCGTCATCGTCGCGGTCTTCCCGTTCGCGGGCAGAAATCCAAGACCAATGCTCGCACCCGCAAGGGTCCCCGTCGCTCTGTGATGGGTCGCAAGAAGAAGTAGCGTTGGGCCTGAGAGAATATCGCATCTGCCGTTCCAGTGAATAGGTGGGCGCGTTTTTACAGACTTTTATTCAACGGAGATTAAGGTAATGGCTAGACCTCGTCGAGCTGGGAAGAAAAAAGAGAAAAAGAACATTCCCGTAGGCATCGCTCACGTCAAGGCCACGTTCAATAATACGATCGTGACCTTCACTGATGTCAAAGGTAATGTTGTCAGCTGGGCTTCCGCCGGCGCCCATTTCAAGGGTTCCCGCAAGTCCACTCCTTTTGCGGCACAGATGGCTGCCGAATCCGCCGCCAAGCGCGCTCAGGATTCCGGTATGCGTACTGTCGGCATCTACGTCAAGGGACCTGGTTCCGGACGTGAGGCCGCTATGCGTGCTATCAACAACGCTGGTTTCAAGGTGACCTTCATCAGGGATATCACACCGATTCCCCACAATGGCTGCCGTCCGCCGAAACGCCGCAGGGTTTAATTAAGGAGATCTATCGTGGCAAGATATACTCAAGCAAAATGCAAGCTGTGCCGCCGCGAAGGAACCAAGCTGTTCCTCAAGGGCGATCGCTGCTACACTGATAAATGCGCTTACGAAAAGCGTCCGTACCCTCCGGGACACTCCGGTCGCATGCGTCACAAGATGAGCGACTACGCCATCCAGCTTCGTGAGAAGCAGAAAGTTCGTCGCATGTACGGCGTTCTGGAAGGCCAGTTCCGTGATTACTACCATCGTGCAGACGGCATGAAGGGTGTCACAGGTCACAACCTGCTGATGCTCCTCGAACGCCGACTTGACAACGTCATCTACCGCCTTGGATTTGCCAACTCCCGCGACCAGGCTCGCCAGTTGGTACGTCACGGCATTTTCATGATGAATGGCCGCCGCGTGAACATTCCGTCCATGCAGGTCAAGCCTGAAGACGTCATCACCGTTCGCGAGGAAGCCCGCAAGATTCCCGTGATCAACGAAGCTCAGGAAGTTATCGCTCGTCGCGGTTGCCCCGAGTGGCTCGAATCCGACGGTGCCAACTTCAAGGGCACGGTTAAGGCCATGCCGAGCCGGGAAGACATCCAGTTCCCGATCAACGAGCAGCTCATTGTCGAATTGTACTCCAAGTAAATAGGGGACTTCATGCTTATTGAGAACGGCGACAAACTCATCAACACCCGCAACTGGAGCGAACTGGTCAAGCCCGAGAAACTCGTGCGCGACGCCAAGTCCTCCGAGAACTACGGCAAGTTCATCTGTGAACCCCTTGAGCGCGGCTACGCCACCACCATCGGCAATGCCATGCGTCGGGTGCTTTTGTCCTCCATGCAGGGCTGTGCCATTGTTGCTGCCTCCATTGAGGGCGTGCAGCACGAGTTCACGACCATGCCGGGTGTTCTCGAAGACATGACTGAGGTCGTGCTGAACCTCAAGCAGGTGCGTATTGCCATGACCACTGATGAGCCGCAGAGGCTCGTCATCGAGGCCAACAAGAAAGGCCAGGTCACGGCAGGCATGATTCAGGAAAATCAGAACATCAAGGTTCTGAATACCGATCAGCTCATTGCCACTCTGACTGAGGATCGCCCCCTGAAGATGGAGATTGAAGTACGCATGGGCAAGGGCTACGTTCCTGCCGACATGCACGAAGGCCTGGACGATGAGATTGGTTCCATCATTTTGGATGCCAGCTACTCTCCCGTCAAGAAGGTCGCGTACTCCGTCGAGCAGGCTCGTGTTGGCCAGATGACTAACTACGATAAACTCATCCTTGAGGTGTGGACAGACGGTTCCGTGTCACCCGAGGATGCCTGTGCATACAGTGCCAAGATCCTGAAGGATCAACTGTCCGTGTTCATCAACTTTGATGAACTTTCCTCCGAAACCGCTGAGGAAGAGGACGATCCGATCGATCTGAACCCGAATCTCTTCAAGAGCATTGATGAACTCGAACTTTCCGTTCGTGCCACCAACTGCCTGAAGGCCGCCAACATTCAGCTTGTTGGTGAACTGGTTCAGCGTACCGAGCAGGCCATGCTCAAGACCAAGAACTTCGGTCGTAAATCTCTTGATGAGATTCGCCGGGTGCTTGACGGTATGGCTCTGAAATTCGGTATGACCGTTGAGGATTTTGACAAGAAATACCAGGAATGGTTGAAGAGGAAAGAGAAAAATGAGGCATAGAAAGTCCGGTCGCAAACTGAATCGGTCCAATACTCACCGTGCCGCCATGTTCAAGAATATGGCCCGCGCGCTCCTGACCTACGAGCAGATCCGCACAACCGAAGCCAAGGCCAAAGAGCTCCGTCGCGTTGTCGACAAGCTTATCACTCTGGCACTTCGCAACGATCTGCATACACGCCGCCAGGCCTACAAGGTTCTTGGCAGCCACCAGATGGTGCAGCGTCTGTTTGACGAAATCGGTCCTCGTTTCGAGGCTGGTAAGGGTGGTTACACCCGCATCGTCAAGTTGGCTCAGCCCCGCAAGGGCGATTGTGCTCCCATGGTCATCATTGAGCTGACCAAGAAAGCTGAAGTTGCTCCTGCGAAGGAAGAGACCAAAGCTGAAGAGTCCAAGAGCGAAGACTAGATAGTAAAAAGGGCAGACCTCAGGTCTGCCCTTTTTTTGCCTACTGCTATAGATAATTTCGATACTTATGATAGGTGTGGTATGGATATTCGAAAACTCGAAGCTTTTTGCAAAGTCTATGAACTGAAGAGTTTTTCCAAGGCTGGTGAAGATATGTTTCTTTCACAGCCTACCGTGAGTTCTCATATCGCCAATCTTGAGGCTGAACTTGGTGTCAGGCTTTTTGATCGCCTCGGGCGCAAGGTCATTCCCACGCAGGCCGGGGATGTATTGTATCGCAGTTCTGTGCGTGTTTTCGAGAATCTTGAACAGGCCAAGGCGTCTATCGAAATGCTTCGGGACAAGGTCGTCGGTGAGCTTGTTGTCGGGTGCAGTACTGTGCCTTCTCATACCATTATGCCCAATCTTCTCGGAAGGTTTTCCAGGCGCTATCCTGATGTCGAGTTTTCCATTCATACCGGCGATTCTTCAGAAGTGATCAACCGTGTTGCCGCAGGTGATTGGCCCATCGGTATAGTGGGGCGCGAGCCGGTGTCTGATGAGTTGACCTCTGAGGTTCTTTTTGAAGATGAGAATGTCGTTGTCGCAGCCGGTACGGCTTCCTGGTTGCCAGAGGGGCATGTCAGTGTTGAGGATTTGGTCAAGTTGCCGTGGATCATGCGGGAAAAAGGATCAGGCACGCGGCAGATCCTAGAAGACATCCTTGCCGCTGAAGGCCGGACGTTACAAGATCTCAACGTCAGGTGTCGGGTGGACAGCACCAGTGAAGCCATGGCGCATACAATCGCCGGTGTCGGGATGAGCATGACGTCGCTGCTCGCTGCAAAGCCGCACATCGAGAGTGGGGCTGTAAAGCGGATTGATGTTCCTGAATTGGCGGGAAAGCGCGATTTTTATCTTATATACCACAGTGGCAGGCATGTTTTTCCTGCTTTACAAGCGTTTGTGGATTTCGCGCTACAGACTGATAAGGAATTTTAACAACAAAGGCCCGGAGAGATATCTCCGGGCCTTTGTTGTTTTATGGGATGAAGTTGAGTGGCGGAACAGCTTTGATAATTCCGTGATCCGTCAGATGCTGATAGAAAAGTTTCAAACCGTCCTTTTCCTTGTCTCCCAAATCGTACACCAGACCGTCGAAGTACGAACACATTTCCTGTTCACTCAGGCAACTTCCGTCCGAAGCCAGAGAGCACATGTCGGCGATATTGTCGGTGCCCCATTGCTTTGCGGCAATAAGGGTTTCGCACGCACGGCGCATGCGGTCCGGCTGGCTGTCAAAACAGGGTTTCTGCACGATCCAGACGCCGAAGATGAAGGGCAGGCCTGTCAATTCACGCCACGCTTCGCCCAGATCAATTCTGTGCGGATAGTCGGGATGATAGCGGAGGTTCAGTGCTTCGTCGCCGATGGCAAGTATAGCCGAAGGGCGCTTTCCCTGTTCCAGTTGTGACGTGGCGTCGCCTGAAACGAATTCGGTTTTGACTTTCCACAGTTGGGCGAGCAGGACTCGCAGAAGCGCGGCCGAAGTATGCGTCTGCGAACTGACAAGAATGGTCTCGCCCGCCAACTCCTTGACCGGAGTGCGGCTGAGCAGGAGAACACTCTGGACAGGACCGCAACTGCCGATGGCGATATCCGGGATGAGGTAATACTTTTTCGGGTGTCGCGCATACTCGATGCTTGATGACGCGGAAAGGTCCAGCTTCCCGGCATCCATCCTGCGGTTCAGTTCGGACGGCGGGCCGGAGACGATGGAGAAATCGTTTTCGATGCGGTCGTTTTCCAATGGGTGATAGATCGGAAGGACATTGAGATACCCGATTTTTCCTAGTCGAATGGTCATGCGCTTTCTCCCATGATTCGATAGTCCATGGTCCGCTGCTTCGGAGTGAAACCTGCGGCTTCGACCAGTCGGTGTATCTCTTCACGGGAGAGGCGGAATTTCACGCCCGCCGCCTTGACCACGTTTTCTTCGATCATGGTGGAACCGAAGTCGTTGCCGCCGAAATAAAGGGCAAGCTGCGCGATTTTCGGCCCCATGGTGACCCAAGACACCTGAATGTTGTCCACGTTGTCGAGCACAAGGCGCGAGACGGCCAGTGTGCGGAGGTATTCGATACTCGTCAGTTTGCGGCAGTCCGGCAGTTCCGTGTGATCCGGTTGAAAGGTCCACGGAATGAAAGCGGTGAAGCCGCCGGTGCGGTCCTGTGTTTCGCGGACTGCGAACAGATGCTCAAGGCGTTGTTCCGGGGTTTCGCGGTGACCGAACATCATGGTGGCTGTCGTGCGGAGTCCCTGAGAGTGAGCCTCTTCCATAACGCCGAGCCATTGGCCGCTGGGACATTTGTTGGGCGCTACTTCGGAGCGGACCGCATCCACGAGGATTTCAGCGCCGCCGCCTGGAATGGAATCAAGGCCCGCGGCTTTGAGCCGTGCGACGACTTCCGAGACCGGGATGCCTTCCTTTTCACTCCAGAAGACGACCTCGGGCGGGGAAAAGGCGTGGATGTGGACCTTGTAATTGGCCTTGATGTACCGGAGCATGTCCTCATACCACGTAAGCGGCAGATCGGGGTGATGCCCACCCTGCATGAGAATCTGGGTGCCGCCGAGGTCGAGTGTTTCCTGAATTTTTTCCCCGATCTCTTCGTAGGAGAGAACGTATTCACCTTCCTGCCCCGGTTCCTTGTAGAACGCGCAGAACTTGCAGCAGCAGACACAGACGTTGGAATAGTTGATATTGCGGTCCACGACGTACGTCACGACCGGTTCCGGGTGCTTTTTCAGACGGACTTGATGCGCCAATTGGCCGAGATCGTGAAAATCAGCTTCTAGATACAGGCGTCGGGCTTCCTCAAAGTCGATTCGCCCGCCATCGAGAATTTTTGCGTAAATGGTTTCGAGTGTCATTCTATACCTCGTTGAAGAAGCCGTCGCGTTCGACCGGCGTACAGCCGCAGCCCCGGATCATTTCTTCCAGTTCGTTGCGGGTCATTCCTTGCTCGCTGGTGGCTCCGGCCTCGTGTCCGATTTTTTCCTCGACCACGGTGCCGTCGAAATCATCCGCGCCGAACTTGAGCGCGGCCTGTGCCTGCTTCACGCCGAGCATGACCCAGTAGGCCTTGATGTGCGGAATGTTGTCGAGCATGAGACGGCTGATGGCGATGGTGCGGAGTTCTTCCAGTCCGGTCAGCGGATTCTTGATGTCGAGCTGGCTGTTCTCTGTCAGGAACGGCAGGGGAATGAAGCAGGTGTATCCTCCGCCACGATCCTGGCTTTCGCGCAGGCGGATCAGGTGATCGATACGGTCTTCCTTGGATTCGATATGCCCGAACAGCATGGTGCAGTTGGTCTTCAGGCCGAGGGAGTGCGCTTCCTCGTGAATGGCGAGCCATTCGTCTGCCGTGGATTTTTTGGGGCATATCTGCTCCCGCACTGCGGGGGCGAATATTTCAGCGCCGCCACCGGGCAGCATGTCGAGTCCGGCTTCCTTGAGGCGGATCAGCACTTCCTTGGTCGAGATGCCTTCAATCGCTGCGAAGTGGGCGATTTCCACTGCGGTAAAGCATTTGAGGACAACACCGGGAAGCTGGGCCTTGATGGCGCGGAGGAGGTCGGAAAAGTATTCAAGCTCCAATCGGGGATGACAACCGCCGACAATGTGGATTTCCTGCGGCTTCAGCGCGGCAGTGACGATCTTTGCGAGCGCGTCGTCCACATTGAGCACGAATGCGCCTTTCTGGCCTTCTTCACGCTGGTAGGCGCAGAAGGTGCATCCGTTGACGCAGACATTGGTGTAGTTGATGTGCTGATTGACCACGTAATAGGCCGTGTCGCCGTGCATTCGTGTCCTGACATGATGTGCCAGTGCTCCCACGGCCAGCGGTTCGGGACAGTCGTACAGGCGGAGTCCGTCCTCAAAGGAGAGGCGTTCGCCGTTCAGGACTTTCGCGTGGATATCCTTGAGGTCCAGATTGTCGTAAAAATCGGATCGCAGCAGTTGCATGTATTTCTCCTGTGTCAGGATGAAGTGCTCAGGCCGTTTCGGAGAAGGTCCGTCACGGCGCGGGCTTTGGTTTCAAGTGTCAGTCCTGCCGGTTCGATGCCTGCGTCAAGTGAGGGGACGGCGTGGCTTTGAAGGAATCGGTCCAGAACCGAATGAAGGTTGAAAACTGTTGTTTCGATATCAAGGTCGTCTCGAAGCTGGCCTGTTTTCACGCCGTCCATGACGAGTTGTCGAAGATACTTGGCGTGAGCCTTGCGGATTTCACCGAGAAATTTTTCCCGGAGCGGAAAGTTTTCCTGAAAAAGCATTTTAAGGTATATTCGGTAAATGTACGGATGTGCGTCAATGAAGGCTCCGCTTGCCAGAAAGCTTTTTTCGATGCGTTCGAAAAAGTTACAGTCGGACGTGTCGCGGATTTCCTTGAGTGGTTTCTTGAACTGCGAAACCGCATGTCCGAAAAGATATTCGAACAGTTTTTCCTTGTTGCCGAAATATTTGAACAGCGACCCTTTGGCGATCCCCAGACGGCCCACGATGCGGTTGACGCTCGCCTGATGGTAGCCGTGATCTGCGAATTCGCGTGTCGCTTCGGCCAATACGCGTTCGCGTTTTTCGTTGGGAAGATTTTCAAATGTTTTTCGGGCTTGCGGCATGCAACAGTTCCTTGCTCTTTCGGGTCGGCTTCGTTAATAGTGACCAGGTGGTCACCATGTGTATCCATGCCAGCATTTTCTGTCAAGTGTGGTATGGAAATACAATAAATCAAGTGAGATATGATGCCTAATACGATTACTCTCGGCTATTCGCCTTGTCCGAACGATACATACATTTTTCATGGGCTGGCTTCCGGTGTCGTTTCCGCCCCGGCAAAGTTGGAAATTACGCTTGCAGATGTGGAAGAATTGAACGCCATGGCGAGCAATGGGCGTTTTGATGTCGTCAAGGTTTCCGTGGCCGCTGCTGCCGGGATTCTGGATGATTACGTTCTGCTGCGCGCAGGCGGTGCCATGGGGTATGGTGCGGGGCCGGTGCTTGTTGCCGGGGAAGCGTGCGACTTGGCGTCCCTTGATGGAAAGGCGGTCGCTATTCCGGGACGGAAAACCACGGCCAATCTCATTTTCGGCCTGTGCTGCCGCGAGGCCGGTATCAATGTCGAGTTGAAGGAAATGGTGTTTGACGAAGTCATGCCTGCGGTCGCGTCCGGAGAGGTCGCTGCCGGAGTCGTCATTCATGAAGGCCGTTTTACCTTTCGGGAGCAGGGCATGGTCCGCGTGCTTGATCTGGGGGCGTGGTGGGAGAAGCACACCGGGTTGCCTATCCCGCTCGGTGCCATCGCAGTCAGGCGATCCCTTGGGGAAGATTTTGCGCGTTCAATGAATGAGGCCATTCGTCAAAGCCTGCTTCATGCGCGTGGAGATTTTGATGGTCCATGGGAGTACATCCGGCAGCACGCGCAGGAATTGGATGATGCGGTCATTCGTGAACATATTGATACGTTCGTGACCGACTATAGCCTTGACGTCGGAGAAGCCGGAGTCGGGGCCGTCAAGCGGTTGCTCGGCGAGGCCGGATGGTCCGGGAACGATGTCTTTGTAGAACTGTAGCGTCCGGCTATCCGGCAGCTTTTTTGTCCTGGCTGATGTACACTCCGGCGAGGACGATGGCCGAGGCCGCGTACTGAATCCAGTTGAGACGTTCGTTGAGGAACAGCCAGCCCAGTATCAGGGTGATGACCGGAATGAGGTTCACGAAGGCCGACGCCTGATTGGCCGGGATTTTGGTCATGCCGTAGTTATAGAGTCCATAGGCTCCGAGCGTGATGAATACGCCGAGGTAGAGTATGGATGCCACGCCCGGAATGCTGAATGTCGTGGGGAGTGTTGTCGAGGGCAGGAAGAGGAGCGGGAAATAGAAGAGTGACCCGACAAAGGCCTGCACCATGGTGAGGAACCACGGGCTGTATCGGTTGCTGAGTTTCTTGAGGGTGACCATGTAGCCCACGGCACAGACCATGGCCATGAATTCGAGAAAGTTGCCGAGAAGTGGATCTGGGGCAGTGGCGGTCGCTTCGGCGGCCAGTGAAAGGATCACGGCACCGGCCATGGCGATAATGAAGCCGGACAGGGTGCGTCGTGTGACATGTTCTCCAAGGACAAAGCGGGCAACCACCGCAACCATGAGCGGCAGCAGGGCACAGATCATTCCGGCCTGCGAGGCTTCTGTGTATGTGAGAGCGAGGGCCTCGAATACAAAGTAGAAGCCCGGTTCACAGACGCCCATGAAGACGAGCAGTTTCCAGTCGCCTGGCTTGTAATCGATGCGGCGCAGTTTCTTGAAGACGAGCAGGAAGCAGATTGAGGCGGTTATCATGCGTCCGAATATTACGACCATAGGGTCGAAATGGGTGAATGCGATTTTGAGGACGACGAATGAGCTGGCCCAGAGAGTAACGGCTGCCCAGAGTGCGAAAAACGCCTTGCTTTTGCCTTGTGTTGTCACAGATTGCTCCTTTTTATGACCGGGAAGACGTATTTACCACCAAAGGCGTGGGCTTGAAATGACTATTTTTTACTCGGTCCAGACGGGAAACGAATGGATTTTTGACCAAATGTCTTGGGGAATCGGACGGTTTCCCGATGCCCTTGGGAGGGGGCATCTTTCAAGGAAATAAAAAAAGCCCCGGAGAACCGGGGCTTTGAGCGGTGTTCTCTCTTCCGTTGCTCTAGTGAGGGCAAACGGCAAGGACGTTGACAGGTTTGTATCCGTTGGCTGGATCTTCTGCGTAGCGGCAGCCGAGGTGGGAGTCGTCACGCTTGTGAGCGATATCCTTTTCGGAGCCGAGATAGAAAGGACAACTGTTGTTGTTGCAGATCAGGATAACTCCCCAGCCAGTCTCGGGCGGGGTGAGCCAAGGCTCCATGAGCTTGCCGCAGTGCGGACAGTCGTGATCCTCGAGTTCGGTAACAATTCCGGCGTATTCATGAATAACCATGATGTCTCCTTTTCCGGCTCGTGTACGCCGGTTTTCTATCATTATTTTGTGAAGATAATCCCGTTGTCGTCCGCGTCAAGGGGCGGAGATCAATTTTCCGCTGGCGGAGGAAGCTGGCGGAGAAGCTTGAACAGGGCGCGGGAGTCCTTTGGCGGTTTCCCTTTGGCTTTTTCCCGCCGTGCGCCGAGAACGAGCTGGCGCAGTCGCTGGCCTTGGTCCGGGTATGTGTCGAAAAGTTCCTGTAGGAGTGTGTCGTCTCCGTCGATCAGTTGCTCCCGGACTTTTTCGAGACGGTGAAACTCGGCGGTCTTGATGGTATGCCCTGCCTTGGCTGCTTCAACGATTTCACTGACATGAGTGGTGTCGAAAGTACGCATCAGTTTGCCCACATACTGCATGTGGCGTCGCCGCGCTTCATGCTTGGTGAGTTTCTTGATGAGCAGCAGGGCCTTTTCCACATCCGCCGGAAGACCTGCTTCCTTGATGACCTTGTCCCCGAGGGCTGCGAGGTTCGCGCCGAGTTGCTGGAGCGCATGCATTTCGCGCTTGAGCTGTGAGCGGCTCGGGCCTTCCTCGACTTCGTCGAATTCTTCGGGACGATAGAGATCGCGTTTTTGTTTTTTTGCCATTATTTGTCTTTCAGTCCGGCATGGGCCAGATCATGTTCGAGTTCTGAGTAGATATCCTGAACCGCTTTGGTCATGGCTATGACCAGTGCCTGCGGATCAGGTTCGGCCAAGGGTTCCCGGCGGGAGTAGTCCTTGGAGAAGACTATGTCGTTTTCCGCTGTGGATTCATCTACAATGAATATTTGCAGTTTCACTACAGCGGCGGGCGTCTCGCCGGAGTAGTCTCCATACAGGGCGTTGACCGTGCCCTCAAGCGTATAGGTCGGTACGACCATGCTGCCCGGTTCGATGATATTCGAGAACTGGCCCGATGCACTGAGCCATTTTCTCAGCTCCGAGGTCAGCATGTTGCCGGGAGCGACGAAGTACATGTTGTAGAAGTCCGATTCAATGCGCCCGTCCGCCATCTGGTAGATGAGTTCTCGGGAGTTGTACAGGTCGGAAGTCGACATGCGGCGCACCTTGAGTACGATATCGCTCGCAGGCGGAGTGGCCGTCTCGTCGCGTACCGGGGAGATTCGGTAGAATTTCTTGTCGATGGGCTTGCCGCCGAGCTTGACGCAGGCTGTGGCGGCAAGGGCCACTGTCAGCATGAATATGATGAGTTGGACTTTTTTCATGATACTACCTTAGTTGCTTTCCGGTTGGGCCTGACTTGGCGGTTTGCCGAAGAATACGCCGGACGGGTATCGCTTGGCGTCTCCGCTGAGTTCCTTGATATTCTGCATGACTTCGCGAGTGTCTTCAAGGATGCTGTGGATATTGGATTCCTCGCTTGCGACGACCGCGTTGAGGCGGTTGGCGAGGGCGTGTACCTTGGCGATGGCTGCTGACATGTCGTGCGATGCGCGGGTGATGTTCTCCAGTGTGGGAGCCAGATCGGACATGGCCTTGTCCATGCGCGGATCGCCCAGATTCTTGGCCAGAACGTCGGCGGCTGTCTTGAAGCTGGCGATGGCACCCCGTGCTTCTTTCGCGGCCCCGATGATGTCGTCACCTGATTCAGTGACGATTCTGTTGATGCCCGCGATGGCTCCGGCTGTTTCCGGAATGAGTGATTCGGCAGCCGGGTCGGCAAGAAGATCATTGGTTCGGGCCAGTGCCTTTTTCGTCTCTTCAAGTATGCCCAGAATCCGGTTGCCCGCCTCTTGTCCGCCTTCTGTCTTCATGAAATTGTCGATGCTGCCTACAATGGATTTCACATCCTTGATGATGCCCTCGATATCTTCCTGCTTGATGCTGCCGACGGTTTTACTGATGGTCGTGATGGCTTTTTCGATGCGACTCATGGTGCTCGGTTCCGAGGGGATGTAGGCGTAATCCGGTGTCCAGTCCACTTTGAGTGTCTTGTCGTTTTCCGGGCCTGCATAAACGAGGTTCAGGAAAAGCTGGCCGGTCAGGCCGAGGGTGGTGGGCAGAACCCGAAGGCCTCGTTTTACTTCCTTGCCTATCTCCTCTTTGAAGTTGTCATTATCGAATTCCTTGAAAAGGTCTTGATTGATGTCACATGTGACATAGACATACCGTTGACCGTTTTCATGAATGTTTTTGTAGTGATTGCCGACGAAGTCGATGTTTGCGACACGCCCGATCTGAACCCCTCGCAGTTTGACCGGCGAGCCGATCTCAAGCCCGTTGATGGATTCGTCGAAGTAGGTTTCGATAGTGTATGTCGTTGTGAAATAGCGTCCCGCGCCAAGCACTATGATGACCGCCGCGAGCATGCAGGTGCCGATGATCACGAAGAGGCCCAGTTTGAAATAGTCGTGTTTTCGTATCATGTCATGTTCCTTGTTTCGTGACGGGATGTTCGGTTGTGTCCGTGGGCTTCAGCGATGGCATACGGTGAAAGAACCGTTTGACGAAAACATCGTCCGAAGTGTCGCGAAGCACTTTGGGATCGCCTTCGGCGACGATCTTTTTCACATCCTTGTCGAGCATGATGACCCGGTCTGCCGTTTTATAGATGCTGTCAAGTTCATGGGTGACGATGACGAACGTAATGCCCAGTGTCTTCGAGAGTTTGAGGATGAGTTCATCCAGTTCGGCAGAGGAAATGGGGTCCAGTCCCGCTCCCGGTTCGTCGAGGAAAAGTATCTGTGGATCAAGCGCCATGGCACGGGCGATGGCAGCACGCTTCTTCATGCCGCCGCTTAGGGCCGCAGGCAGTTTGTACATGGCGTTTTCCAGATTGACCATGGCGAGTTTCGATTTGGCGATCATGGTCATGGCTTCATGCGGGAGGTCGGTGAATTCTTCAAGCGGAAGCATGACGTTCTGGAGGAGCGACATGGAACCGAAGAGAGCGCCCATCTGGTACATTACGCCGAATTTTCGGATGATCCGGTCCCGTTGGTCCCCCTGAGCGTTGGTGAGTTCGTCGTCGTCGAAAAAGACCTGTCCCGCCATGGGCTCGTACAGGCCGATCATGTTTTTGAGCAGGGTGCTTTTGCCGCAGCCAGATCCGCCGAGAATGATGAACACCTCACCCGGCATGACGTCGAAACTGACGTCATCGACAACAACTGTGTCGTCATACCCGCAGGTGAGGTTGCGTACTTTTATGACCGGCTGGGCTTCATTCATGTCTTCTACCTATATGCCGAGGTAGTAATAGATTACGGCGAAAATGCCATCGGCAAAGGCGATCATGACGATACCGGAAACCACCGCGCTTGTCGTGGACATGCCGACTGCGCTAGCACCGCTGCGGGTTTGCATTCCTCGCAGGCAGCCGACTCCGGCCACGAGGACGGCAAAAACCAGCCCCTTGAGCATGCCGCTGAAAAAACCGGCGAAATTCAGGTAGGTGAAAACCCGTGAAGTGAAGGTGACGAGCGGGAATCCCATGGAGAGCATAACGACCGCACCGCCGATCAGGCTGGCAAAGTTGAAGAAGATAATCATCAGCGGGACCATGGTCAGGGAAGACAGGAGTTTGGGTACGACGAGAAAGCGCATGGGGGAAAGCCCCATGGTGGTCAGTGCGTCCAGTTCCTCGTTGATCTTCATGGTGCCGATTTCGGCAGCAAAGGCCGACCCGGAGCGGGCAGCCAGCAGGATTGCCGTGACGAGCGGCCCCATTTCCCGGAACATGACCAGTCCGAGCATGTTGGGCACGAAAATTTCTCCGCCGAAGCGTTGTAGTGTGATGGCTGACTGAAACGACATAATGAGACCCATCAGGAATCCGATGAGCACGATGATGAACAGGGAATCCACGCCCACGGCGAGGCAGGAGAGCAGGACATCCTTCCATCGCACCTTGCCCGGGTGTCGGATGGTTTCGCAGATGATGGTGGTCGCCTCTCCCGTGAAGGCGATCATTTCGCGGATGCCGTTCAGCACTTCACCTGTGGCGGCACCGAGAGCTTCGGTCAGTCCCCGGCGGTCCTTGGCCAGATCTTCCCAGTCCGGGTAATCCCGATCCCACGTCAGTTCCACGAGCTGCTTGTAGTCGTCGCGAAGATTGTGCAGTTCAAACGATGCACCGGAATGATGCGCTTCTTCCCGCAGTTTGAGCAGCAGGGCGACACCGGCACCGTCCATGTATTCGATGTGGGAACAGTCGGCCTCGGCATGCCGGAATCCCCCTTGGCGTATCGTCGCCACAGCCCGGTCCCAGACATGTGTGGTTCCGGGGGCATCCAGGTGTCCTTGAATGCTCAGACGCAGGGTATCGCCGGCAACCGTCGCATTAACGTTTGCGTCGAGGTGGGGAGAAGGTGGTGTCTGATGCGCCAAGATGCTCTCCGTTTTCATTCATGTTGCAGGCGATGAGGTTAGTGAAGCCGATTGGCAAATATATCGAAGGTTTCACCAAATGGGAAGTCGCGAGCATGATTAGTTTATTGAATGTAATAGGGGGAGTTGACAAAAACAAAAAAGAATAATATTTCTTTTAAGCATGAATAACAGAAAGATTGACGAATTAGATCTTAAAATCCTGAAGATACTTCAGGAGGACGGCAAAGTCTCCAATGCTGAAATCGCACGAAAGGTCGGCAAGGCTCCGTCCGCCGTTCTTGAACGGGTGCGTAAGCTGCGGAAAAACGGCGTCATCAAGGGCTATGAATGCATCGTTGACCACAAGATTCTTGGACGCGGGCTGACTGCGTTCACTGCCATTCGCGTGGAAGAAGGTGTCGGGGCAACCGAAGTCGGGGAAAAACTCGCTCAGTTGCCGGAAGTCCTTGAGGTGCATTACACCGCCGGACGTGATTCCTACCTGGTCAAGGTCCGTGTTGAGGACACAGAGGCGCTTCAGGCGGTTCTGGCCAAGTTCGGAACCATTGCTGCGGTACGGGATACCAATTCAACCATCGTGCTGACCACGGTCAAGGAGTCGCGCATCATTCCGCTTCCGTTTTCTGAAGACCAAGATTAATCCAAGGAGTTTCCGATGACTACTGAAATCTCCTCTCTGGACCCGAAGATCATTTCTCGGGGCAGGGAGTTTTTCGCTTCCATATCCGGCGAGTCCCCATCAGTGTTCAACAAAGGCTGGTGGACCGGCAAGGTCATGGACTGGTCCATGAAAAACGAGGACTTCAAAGTCCAGATGTTTCGGTTTGTCGATGTTCTTCCTTATCTGAACACCTCGGAATCTCTGTCTCGTCATATTGAGGAGTATTTCGCCGGGGAGGATTCCAATATCCCCGACGTACTCAAGTGGGGAGCGACCAAGACCAAGATCGGCGGCGGGCTTGTGGCCAAGGTGCTCAACAAGACCATTCGTTCCAACATCGAATCCATGGCCCGTCAGTTCATCATCGGTCAGGTCTCCAAGGAAGCGGTCAAGGGCATCAAGAAGCTTCGCAAGGACGGATTTGCATTCGTGCTTGATCTGCTCGGTGAAGCCACGGTCAGTGAAGTGGAATCCGCTGCCTATCGTGACGGCTATCTTGAAGTGCTTGACGCCATTGAAAAGGAATATGGCAAGTGGAAACCGCTGGACGGCGGTTCCGGTGACCTCGACTGGGGACATGCGCCCAAGGTGAATGTCGCGGTGAAGCCTTCGGCCTTTTACTCCCAGTCCAAGTCGGTCGATCTGGATGGCACGGCAGAAGGCATGATGGCGAGCATCGAGCCTGTCTACAAGAAAGTCATGTCCATGGGCGGTTTCATGTGCATCGACATGGAGGCCTTGAAATACAAGGACGCCACGGTCGAACTGTTCAAGCGGTTGCGTACCAAATATCCAGAATATCCGCATCTCGGAATTGTGTTTCAGGCGTACTTGCGGTCCGTTGACGACGATGTGCGTGGCCTGCTCGACTGGGCGCGTGAAAAGGATCTGCCCATTTCCATTCGTCTGGTCAAGGGAGCTTACTGGGATTACGAGACCGTCCTTGCCAAGCAGAACGCATGGCCCGTGCCGGTCTGGACGCACAAGCCGGAATCGGACATGGCCTTTGAGCGTGTGTCCAAGATGATTCTTGAAAACAACGACATCTGCCATTTCGCCTGCGCGTCACATAATATCCGTTCTATTTCCGCAGTTCAGGAAATTGCCACTGAACTGAAGGTGCCTGAGGAAAAGTATGAATTCCAGGTGCTCTACGGCATGGCTGAACCCGTTCGCAAAGGGCTCAAGAATGTAGCCAAACGTGTCCGGCTATACTGCCCCTATGGTGATCTGCTGCCGGGTATGGCGTATCTCGTGCGCCGGTTGCTTGAAAACACGGCCAACGAGTCCTTCCTCAAGCAGACTTTTGCTGACGAGGCGGACATGGACCGGCTGCTTGAAAATCCGGAAGCGACACTGCGCCGTCAGCTTGAAGACAAATGTCAGAAGCCTGAACCGAAAGAGGGATTGCCCCGGTTCAACAATTTCCCGGCTGTGGATTTCACCCTTGAAGCCGAGCGCAAGGCATTCCCGGCATCCATTGCAAAGGTCCGTGAGAATCTTGGCCGCAAAATCCCGCTCTACATCAATGGGCGCGAAGTGGAAACGAGCGACACCCTCGATTCTTACAACCCGGCCAAGCCTGAAGAGATCATCGGCACAGTCTGTCAGGCCGGTGTTGGGGACGTTGACCGTGCCATCGAGGCCGCGTCAGATGCCTACCTGAGCTGGCGTGACGTTGCCCCGGAAGAGCGTGCCAATATTCTTCTCAAGGCTTCGCAGTATCTCAAGGACAATATCCACGATTTGTCCGCGCTTCAGGTTCTTGAAGTCGGCAAGCAGTGGGATCAGGCCCATGCCGATGTGGCCGAGGCTATCGATTTCCTCGAATATTACGCCCGCGAGATGATCCGTCTGGGCAAGCCCCGCCGCATGGGACATGCTCCCGGCGAAATGAGCCACCTCTTTTATCAGGGCAAGGGGGTCGCTGCGGTTATCGCGCCGTGGAACTTCCCGCTCGCCATCTCCGTGGGCATGGTTTCCGCCGCGATCGTTTCCGGCTGCCCCGTGGTGTACAAGCCCGCCGGTCTTTCTTCCTGTGTCGGCAACGGATTGACTGAAATGTGGAAGGCCGCGGGTCTGCCTGACGGTGTGTTCAACTACATCCCGGGCCGTGGTTCGATCATGGGTGACTACCTTGTGGATCATCCGCAGGTCTCGGTTATCGCGTTTACCGGGTCCATGGAAGTCGGCCTGCGTATTCAGGAGCGTGCGGCCAAGTTGCAGCCCGGTCAGCGTCAGTGCAAGCGGGTCATTGCGGAAATGGGTGGCAAGAACGCCACTATTATCGACGATGATGCCGATCTTGACGAGGCCGTGCTCGGCGTATTGTATGCCGCTTTCGGCTTTCAAGGGCAGAAGTGTTCAGCATGCTCCCGCGTCATTGTTCTTGATTCCATCTATGACAGGTTTGTCGAGCGTTTGACCGAGGCCGCCGAGTCGGTCAAGCTCGGACCTTCCGAAAATCCTGCCAATTACATGGGGCCGGTCGTGGACAAGGGGGCACAGGAAAACGTGCTTCGTTACGTCAGGATTGCCGAAGAAGAAGGCAATGTACTCGTCAAGCGTGAGGTCTCTGATGATCTCAAGGCTACCGGCGGTTGCTACGTGCCGCTGACTATTGTTGACGGCATTACCAGCGATCATCGCATTGCACAGGAAGAGGTCTTCGGGCCTGTTCTGTCCGTCATGCGCGCTGCCGACATGGATGAAGCGCTTGATATCGCCAACTCCACCAAGTTCGCTCTTACAGGTGCCATTTATTCCCGCAGTCCGCGTAATCTGGAACGGGCATACAACGAGTTCCGCGTCGGCAACCTCTACCTGAACAAACCGTCTGTCGGCGCGCTTGTCGAGCGTCACGCATTCGGTGGATTCCAGATGTCCGGTGTCGGCTCGAAATCCGGTGGCCCTGATTATCTGCTCCAGTTCATGGACCCCCGTCTGGTCTGTGAGAACACCATGCGTCGTGGCTTTGCCCCCATCGAAGAAGATGATGACTGGCTGAGCTAGATGTAAGAAAACATGAGAAAAGCCCTGACAGAAAATACTCTGTCAGGGCTTTTTTTTATGAATGAATCAGGCGGAGTTTTTTGTTCCTAAAGCGGCAACTCCATGGTGTGCCACTGTGCTCCGCCGTGTGTGGACTCGGAGACTCCGCAGTCCTGAAAGCCGTGGCTGGCGTAATAGGGGATGAGATCCTCCTTGCACAGGAGCATGACCTTGCTTTTTCCCATGTCGTGTGCCTGCTTGACGAAACTGTTGAGCAGTCTGCCGCCGATGCCTTTCTTCCTGTATTCCGGCAGGACCGAGAGCGAGAAGATGACGATGTTCTCACCTTCGGGATCGTGTCCGATGAGCTGCTTGAATTCTTCGTCTGAAATATCGTCTTTGCTCGTGGAACCGCTGTTCACCTGCCCGATGACTTCCCCTTCGTATTCGGCGACAAGGAAGCCTTCCGGGTAATGGTTGATGCGGTTTTCAAGAGATGTTGTCCAAGCTGCCTCGCAGGGCGGAAAGCTGCGGACTTCGATGGTATGGCAGGCGGTGAGGTCGTCATGCTCGACCATGCGGATTGTGAGTTCTGTCATTGTATTAGTCCAATTCTACGCCTTCAAGGGCGGCTTCGAGTGTTTCCCAACGCTCATACTCGGCTTCGAGCTCCGCTTCAAGCTTTTCCAGTCGATTTTGATCATCGGCCATGGCTTCGCCACTGTTTTTGAAATAGTCCGGCGCGGACATTTTCGATTGCAGTTCTTCGAGTGCCGATTCGAGTTTTTCGATGAGAGCGGGCATGGCCGCGAGCTGGTCGCGCTTCTTTTCCAGCTCGTACTTTTCCTTGTAGCTGAGTTTCTTCTTTTTGGGCTGTGCGGGTTTTTCCGCCGCAGGTTTCGGCTTGCACGCCTTGGCAGACTGTGTCTGTTTTTCAGGTCGCTGCCTGAGCCAGTCATCATAGCCGCCCACGTATTCGGCGACATGACCGTTCCCCTCAAAGGCGATGGTCGAGGTGACGACGTTGTTGAGGAAAGCGCGGTCATGGCTGACCAGCAGCAGGGTGCCGGGGTAGTCCATGAGCAACTCTTCCAGAAGGTCGAGCGTCTCGACGTCAAGGTCGTTGGTGGGTTCGTCCATCACCAGAACATTGGACGGGTGCGTGAACAGGCGGGCGAGCAGCAATCGGTTGCGTTCGCCGCCGGAAAGAACGGAAACAGGCACCTTGGCGCGGTCTGGCGTGAACAGGAAGTTCTTGAGATGGCTCATGACGTGACGGCGGTGCCCGTTGATGTCCACGAAATCGTTGCCGTCGGCCACGTTGTGCCGAGCGGATTTGTTTTCGTCGAGCTGCTCGCGCATCTGGTCGAAATAGGACACTTGAAGGTTGACGCCGTGCCGGATGGAACCGGAGTTCGGTTCAAGTTCCCTGAGCAGGATTTTCAGAAATGTGGTTTTGCCAGCGCCGTTTGGGCCGATCAGGCCCACTTTGTCGCCGCGCATGATGGCGGTGGAAAAATCGCTGATGAGCGGCCTGTCCGGGGTGTCGTCAAAGGCGAAGCAGATGTTTTTGGCCTCGGCCACGAGCTTGCCGGTGCGGTCGGCTTCCTGAATGACCATTTTGACTGATCCGGTGCGTTCGCGGCGGGCCTTGTGTTCCTCGCGCATTTTTCGCAGGTCGCGGACGCGGCCCATGTTTCGGGTGCGGCGGGCCTTGATGCCGCGGCGAATCCATGCTTCTTCTTCGGCCAGCTTCTTGTCGAAATTGTGGTTCTGCTTGGCTTCGGCTTCAAGGTCTGCGTCTTTGCGTTTCAGATAGGTCGCATAGTCGCAGTCCCAGCTGTACAAATGACCCCGGTCCAGTTCCACGATGCGCGTGGCAAGGCGTTTGAGAAAGGCGCGGTCATGGGTGACGAACAAAAGGGCGGCACTTTGGCGCACCAGAAAATCTTCGAGCCAGTTGATGGATTCGATGTCCAGATGGTTGGTCGGTTCGTCCAGAATGAGCAGGTCCGGGCCGGATACCAGTGCGCGGGCGAGCAGGGCACGGCGTTTCGTCCCGCCCGAAAGTGAGTCGAACGGTTCGTCGCCATTGAGTTTGAGGTGCGAGAGCACGGTCTCGATGGTCTGGTGATGCGGCCAGCCGCCTGCGTCCTCAAGCGCATGCTGTGCGCGTTCCAGCGTCGCGACCAAGGCTTCGTGATCTTCTGTCGATGTCGCGTCGGATGCTTCGGCCAGTGCGCGGGAAGCCGTGTGATAGGCGGAAAGGTGTTTGCCGGTTTCGCCCAGTCCCTGCGCTGCCACGTCGTACACGTATCCGCCGAGGTCCTGCGGAACTTCCTGCGGCAGCATGGCGACGCGTGCTCCCTTGGCGTAGTCGACGCTGCCGGAGTCGGGCGCGGTGATACCCTCGATAATGGAGAGCAGGGTGGACTTGCCTTCGCCGTTGCGGCCGAGCAGACACACGCGTTCGCCCGGTTCGATCTGCATGGACACCTTGTCCAGAAGTATCGTTCCGGTAAAATTGATGGAAATATCCTGCAAATTGACAACAGCCATACTCGGTCCTTTTTTCCCTCGCCGGGGGGCGTCTCCGACGGCCTAAGAACCCTTCGAGAAGGGTTCTTAGGAATTTCCTAAGCTTTTTGGTGCGCTTCGCGGGTGTGTGCGAATGCGGTAATTGTATGCTCTTTTTATTAAAATAACTTTGCGCCGACAGGCGCAGATGGGATTCTTAAGGCCTTCGGCCTTAAGCCGCCGGAGGCGAAATCATCCGACAATCGCGCCGCAGGCGCATCAAGCCCTGTTCTATTTGCAGGCGTCCTGAAATACCTTGTGCCGTTCGGCATAGGGCGGAAAACCGAAGAATGCGGAACCGGAGACAAGGACATCCACGCCCGCGTCGGTCAGTTCTTTTGCGTTTTCTGCGGTGACGCCGCCGTCGATCTGAATGAGCGTGTCGGCTCCGGCATCGGTGATCATGCCTTTGAGTTCGCGTACCTTATCGAGGCAGAACGGGATGAATTTCTGTCCGCCGAAACCCGGATTCACGGACATGATGAGGACCATGTAGAGCTGCGGAATGAGATACTTGATCGTTTCCAGCGGGGTGTGCGGATTGAGCGCCACAGCGGGCTTGCATCCTGCTTCGGTGATCTGGGCGCAGACACGTTCCAGATGGTCGCAAGTTTCGGCATGCACGCAGATGAGGTCGGCTCCGGCATCGGCGAAATGTTGAATATACCGGCCCGGGTCCTCGATCATCAGGTGACAGTCGAAGAAAAGTTTCGATTTTTCACGCATTGCCTTGATGATCGGCGGCCCGAAAGTGATGTTGGGCACGAACATGCCGTCCATGACATCAAGGTGAACCCATTCAAGGCCCGCATTTTCAAGAGCTTTCAGCTCGCTTTCCATGTTGGCAAAATCCGAGGAAAGCATGGAAGGGGAAAGTATCATGATATTTTACTCCGCTTAAGGACGATGTGTTGGGGAAAGGTGTACATTCAACCGGCGTCCCGTGCAAGTTTTCGGAAAATGTAAATCCGGCTGAGAGTGGTTTACGGCTGATTCGTGATGAGCCGTTCTGTCATGTATCCGAGTACACATCCCAGCACGAGCGACGAGATCAGAAGGGGAATGGTCGCAGTGACAGTGGTTTCCGCAATGAGGATGACCAGAGGAATGCCTGTCAGCAGCGCGATGAAAATGCCGGATACCGCGCCGGTCAGCGGCAGGCTGGCATAGGTGAGCAGCAGGCTGACACCGAACCAGTGCAGCAGGGTCGCGATACAGCCGTGCCAGCCCATGCCGAGAAAGACCAGCGGAATGACATTCAGGATTCCCGCAGCCATCCCGAGAAGCAGGGATTTTATGAATTTATCCATTTGCCCCTGTTGCCTCAGTCCCTGCTATTTGTCCATCTTGAAATCGACTTTGATCTTGAACAGCTTGTCCGCAGGCAGGTTGAGCACCTTGATGCCGGTTGCCTCGGTGATGGAAGCAAGAATGGCTTCCACAGCGTCCATGTCCGGTGCGATCAGCGCGAACCATACGTTGAATTCGTTCTCGCGCAGGTAGTTGTGGGTCACGCCGTCGTGCTTGTTCACTTCGGCGACGAATTCGTCGAGTTTGTCTTCCGGGCAGGAAGCGGCGCACAGGGTGGATTGCCAGCCCAGTGCTTTGGACGTGAAGTTTGCGCCCATCCTGCGGATGACGCCGGACTTCTTCAGGTCGCGTACCCGTTCGAGCACTTCGGCTTCGGGAAGCCCGACCTGTTTGCCGACCTCTTCGTAAGGCCGCGAGACCAGCGGGAAGTGAGACTGAATGATGTCCAAAATCTGTTTATCGTAACTGTCCATGAAGCGAGACTCCAAAGGCTTGCATATATGAATCGTGGTGCCCGAAAAGGGGGCGGAAAAATCTGGTGGAAGCCTTTTTCAAAACTTCCACCAGATGATCATTACTTTTTCGGTTTTTTCTTCGGCTGATACGAACAGAGCGGCTCTTCCTTGAGGTAGTGGCCGTTCATGGTCTGGGCGCGGGCACGGCAGCCGCCGCAGACTTTTTCGTATTCGCAGTACCCACATTTGCCGTCGTAGACATCCGGGTTTCTGAGGTTGAGAAACTGTTGTGATTTTTTCCAGATTTCCGGGAACGGGGTCTCGCGGGTCTGGCCGCAGTCGAGTTCGAGGTAACCGCAGGGCTGCACCTGTCCGCGATGGGAGATGAAGCAGAATCCTACGCCGCCGAGGCAGCCTCGGCTCACGGCGTCGAGGCCGAAGTTCTCGAAGTTGACCGGAGTGCCTTCTTCCTTGGCCCGTTGGCGCAGGATGCGGTGGTAATGCGGCGCACAGGTGGCCTTGAGCTGCATGTCGGTCGTCTTGCGGAAATCATAGAACCAGTTGAGCACGTCTTCGTATTCTTCGGCGGTGATGATCTCGGTGCCGAGCTCCACTGCGCGTCCGGTGGGAACGAGCAGGAATATGTGCCATGCGGACGCGCCGATCTCCTCGCAGAGATGGAAGATGTCCTTGAACAGGTGCAGGTTGTTCTTGGTGACCGTGGTGTTGATCTGGAATTCGATGCCCACGTCTTTGAGGTACTGGATGCCGCGCATGGACGCTTCGAACGCGCCGACTTCGCCGCGGAATTCGTCGTGCTGGGCGGCTTCGGGGGCGTCTATGGAGATGGAGCATCGTTCGATGCCTGCATCTTTCATCTGTTGCGCCGTCTCCGGTGTGATGAGCGTGCCGTTGGGTGCCATGACGCAGCGGAGGCCTTTGGTCTTGGCGTAGGCGATCAGTTCGTACACGTCGTGGCGCATCATGGGCTCGCCGCCGGTAAAGATAATGATCGGGCTGCCTACGTCCGGGAAGGTGTCGATGAGTGCCTTGGCCTCTTCGGTGGAGAGTTCTCCCTCGTACGGCTCAGGGTGCGCCTCGGCCCGACAGTGCTTGCAGGCGAGGTTGCAGGAACGGGTCACTTCCCATGCGATGAGTCGGCAGATGGGCGTCTCGCCGTCGTCGAGAAAACGCTTGGGCGCGGTCTCTGCGCCGGGATGTGCCTTGCCGTGAGGATGACCTCCGGGATGTCCGCCTTTGCCGTGGGGGTGTCCGCCGGGATGCCCGCCGGGATGTCCTTTGTGTTCGCTCATATTATTTTTTCAGCGCCTTCAAGACGTCTTCGGTAAAATAGGTGAGAATAAGGTCGGCCCCGGCGCGCTTGAACGCGACGAGGGATTCCATGACCACGCCCATTTCGTCGATCCAGTCGTTCTGGGCTGCGGCCTTGATCATCGAGTATTCGCCGCTGACCTGATAGACGGCCACGGGAGTATCGAAGTTGTCGCGGACCTGACGGACGATGTCGAGATAGGGCATGCCCGGTTTGACCATGAGGATGTCCGCGCCTTCTTCAAGGTCGGCCACGGCTTCACGCATGGCTTCGCGACCGTTGGGCGGGTCCATCTGATAGGTCTTGCGGTCACCGAACTGCGGTGTGGATTCAGCGGCCTCGCGGAACGGGCCGTAGAAAGATGATGCGTATTTTACCGCGTAGGACATGATTGGCGTGTTGATGAATCCGGCGTCGTCGAGCGCGGCGCGGATGGCAGCCACGCGGCCGTCCATCATGTCGGACGGGGCGACCATGTCGGCACCTGCACGAGCCTGTGCCACAGCGGCTTTTGCCAGAAGATTCAGGGTCGGATCATTCTGCACATAGTCGTTTTTCACGATGCCGCAGTGTCCGTGGGAGGTGTATTCGCACAGGCAGGTGTCGGCGCAGACCACGAGTTCCGGCCAACGGTCCTTGAGCAGGCGGATGGCTTTCTGCACGATGCCGCTGTCGTCATATGCCTGTGATCCGGTTTCGTCCTTTTCCGCCGGGATGCCGAACAGGATGCAGGATTTCAGTCCGTTTTCAACGGCCTCCCCCACCTTTTTCTCAAGCTGTTTCAGGGACAGCTGATACTGACCGGGCATGGACGATATTTCCTTCATGAAGGATTCATCGTCTGTTTCGACCACGAAATAGGGCATGATGAGGTCGTTGGCGGTGACCTCGTTTTCGCGCACCAGTTCACGCATGGCGAGGCTGTTGCGGAGCCTGCGTCCACGATAAAAATCAGAAGGAATCATATTCACTCCAGTACGAGAGATTCATTTTGAAATTTTCAATAAACCTTTTTGGAAAGTATGCAAAGAAGTGCATGCATTTTCACCTTCCACAACGGCCAACGCCGCCAAACGACATTGATGAAATACATTCATCTGTCATGGCGGCGTAGACCAAAAATTCTGGAAAGGGGTCTGGGGAAAACCTCGTTAACGAGGTTTTCCCCAGCCGCCGGATGCGTTCTTTTTACAGAGGTTCGCCGGTGATTTCCTCGTCGGTGAGGTAACAGGCGGGGTCCTGTGCCCAGAAGTCGTCATAGTAGGCTTCGGCACGGGCGCGGAAGTTACCGCCGCAGATATTGAGGAAACGGCACTTGGCGCAACGTCCCTTGACGTGCGGGCGCTTGTCCTTGAGCTTGTGCAGCAGCTCGATGTTCTCGTCCACCCAGATTTCGGAGAACGGGCGTTCGAGCACGTTGCCGAAGGTGTGGTGGCGCATGAACTGGTCGGCGTGGACCTTGCCGTCCCAGGAGATGCAGCCGATGCCGCGACCGGTGGAGTTGCCTTCGTTCATCTTGAGAAGTTCAAGCACTTCCTTGGCGCGTTCCGGGTCTTCCTTGAGCAGGCGGTGATAGACGTGCGGGCCGTCGGCGTGGTTGTCCACGGTGAGGACTTCCTTGGGCTTGCCCTTTTCGAACAGCGCTCTGGTCTCGTCCATGATGAGATCGACGACATCGCGGGTTTCCTGATGGTTCAGGTCTTCCTTGATGAGTTCGGAGCCTCGGCCGGAGTAGACGAGGTGGTAAAAACAGATGCGGGGAATCTCCATGTCTTCAATGAGTCTGAAGAGGTGGGGAATCTCGACGGCGTTGCGCTTGTTGATGGTGAAGCGAAGGCCGACCTTGAGGCCTTCGGCCATACAGTTCTCGACACCCTTGAGCGCCTGCTTGTAGGAGCCGGATACGCCGCGGAATTTGTCGTGAACCGCTTCGGCGCCGTCAATGGAGATGCCGACGTAGGAAAGGCCGACTTCCTTGAGCTCTTTGGCTTTCTTCTTGGTGATGAGTGTGCCGTTGGTGGAGATAACCGCACGCATGCCCTTGCTTGTAGCATATTTGGCGAGGTCGACGAGGTCTTCGCGGACCAGCGGTTCGCCGCCGGAAAAGAGCATGACGGGTGCGCCGAACTGGGCGAGATCGTCAATGATTGTCTTGGCTTGTTCGTTGGAAATGGGGTCCTTGTGTGCGCTGGGGTCAATGGCCTGTGCGTAACAGTGGACACATTTCAGGTTGCACCGCTGGGTCATGTTCCAGACCACGACGGGTTTTTTGTCTTTGGCGAACTGCAGCAGATGTGAGGGCAGTTGGCCGGATTCACGATTATAACGCAGGGCGTCGGACGGTTCGACTGCTCCGCAGTAAAGTTTGGAAATGCCTATCATGTAGTTAAAACCTCTCTTATGAAGTGAAGGCTTGGCGTACCACACAAAGAGTGCGGTGTAAAAGACGAAAAAGGGGCCGAAAAGCCCCTTTTGTTGCTCTGTTGAGCAATTTAATAATTATTCTTAGAAAGTCAAGTCGAGAACAGGGCCGTTATTCGGCCAGCCGGACTTCGACCCGTCGGTTTTTTTGCAGGTCTTCCTTGGTGGTGCCGTCCGTGAGCGGACGTGATTTTCCGTAGCCAACTGTCTGGATGAGGTCCGAGGGGATTCCCCACTTGTTGACCAGATATGTTTTGACTGCTTCAGCCCGTTTTTTCGATAGGGCTAGATTGTATTTTTCATCACCTTTGGCATCGGTATGTCCGCCGATGATAATACGTTTCCCCTTCAGTTCGGGAGTGCTCAGTGCTTCACCCACGGAATCGAGCAGCGGATAGGAGGCCGCGCGGATGGTGCTTTTGTCAAAGTCGAATTCCACGTTCAGGTTCACACCGTTGACCTGCGGGCGGTCTGTCTGTGCCTCGGGTGCGTCCGTTTCTTCGGGCAGGTTGCTTTCCATTTTTTCAGTGGCCGGAGGCGGCGGTGCGGTTGGCGTCAGATTGGCTTCGACGTCCCGGGCGTCCTGGGCAAACTGGTATCCGGCATCCGGTGAGGGCAGCCAAGCCTTGAGCGGAGTGGCCATGTCTCTGGCGATGGAACGGATGATTTTCTGAAATGGTCCCTGCGGCAAACGGGTGTCATGGCGGAAGTAGAAGTAGTCTTCGGGGAATTGGTCTTCGATCCTGCCCGACTGCATCATTGTCCACAGAAGATTGCCGGTTCCGGCTGAGTAGACGTTTATCTGAATGGTGATGGCTGTTTCATCCAGCGTGTTGCCTGCATAGAAATATGGAACCATGCCGAGCACCAGAAGGTCAGCACCTCGGCGTCGAGCCAGTTCCAATGCTCTGGTCAGCCCGAGATACCGGGTCCCCGGCTGGAACTCCATGATCGGGAACAACCGCTCTTCCATCCAGACATTATGAAATATCTGTGCAAACGATGTGGACAGGTATTCATAATCCGAATTGGGTTGCTGAATGGCAAAAGGGTGGAAATATGCTGTCAGGGGACGGTACTGTTTGCTTTTGGGGTGTACCGAAACTTGAAGTGACGATTTCCTGACGGGCGCATCGGTGTAGACTTTTGTTTGATCCGTAAGGGACGGGTCTACATATGCACATGCGGATAATGTGAGCAACAGCCCAAGAATAAATACTTTTTTCATGACGTTCACCGGATTGTGGTTGCAACCTTTCCGGGCCTTCGCGCCATGATCGTGACGCCCCCGGTTTTTATGCCGGGGAAAAAGCAAGTAGCGTGCCGCTATTGAAGCGTTTCAGTGGGCGAAGGGGCGGATTCAATGGAATCGAGCAACTGTTCACGGGATTCAAGGAGTCCCTGCCGGAGCAGGAGCCTTTTCCCCGTGGAAAGTTTCCGGAATTCGGGCCGGTCGGCCAGATCGCTCAATCGCTCCATTTCAACGAGCACGTTTCTGATGAGCTTCTGAATATCCCTGTCGCGCGGTCCGAGCTGTGACGCGAGGACAGCCAGATCACGGATGTCCTGCGCCATTTGCTTGAAGTTCTGCGGATTGATCTGCTTCGCAAGTTTGCGTTGCGCTTTCCACGCTTCGATTTTGTCTTTGAACCAACTCATGCTCTTTCCTTATACGGTGGGCAGTCCGCCCTGAAATACGGCCAGTGCCGCGATCATGCCGAGTAAAAGAGGTATAAGTGCCACGGGAATGACTTTGGAGAACGAGGTCTGGTGAATGTATTTCAGGCCGATGATGGTCAGGAAGAGTCCCCAGATGGCAGCAAAAAACATCCACGCCACTTCGATTTCCGCCATGGGCATGGGGAAAATGCCAAGCACGATGGGGGCGTTGGCATAGGTGAGCGCCCGGAAGGTCCCTTCAAAGCCCTTGTTGTCCGCACGCATGAGAATGAGCAGTACGTGGTAGATGGCGGTCATGACGAACTGGCCTGCGGCGATGAACGCGGGCAGGAACAGGAGCATGAGTACGGCGGCTGCCGAACCGGTTACCCCGCCGAGGCTTTCGGCTTCAGGAGCGCCGGACGTTGAAAGGCCGGCCAGTCCCCAGAAATACTGGGAGAAACTCTGGATCAAGGTCAGCAGAATGGTGAATGTCAGTGGTTTGGACAGTCCACCGCCCACTGGCATGACCGAGAAAAAGAGGCGAGGCGAAGTCAGGATCAGCTTGATGGTCATGTAAAGACCCTGAAAAAAGCCGTATCGGTCCAACTGTTCGAACGGCGGTGGTACGGACATGCCGTCCTGATCGTCGTCATCCGTCCTTTTGTCTGCCTGCATCGGATCGGGGAAATCGTCACTGAATTCTCCGGTCCATCCGGGTATGGGAGCCTGCTCGTTTCCGGCAGACGGCTGTTCTGTCTGTTCGGATTGTTCAGTCGCATTGCCGGAGGAGTATTTCGACCCGATGACCGGCGGCTTGCGCTGTGCGGGTTCTTCAGGCGGAGTCATATCTCCGAGTTTGTCCCACAGTTCGTCTTTCGGGTCTTCGCCCGGAGCGGTTATCGGGGGAAAGTCTGATTCTTCCCGAGTCTCGGCAAGAGGTGTTTCCTGTACCGGCTCTTGGGGAACGACCGGTTTCGTTTCCGGTTGTTGTTCCTGTGTCGGTTCCTGAACCGGTTCCGGCGTCGGTGCGGCAACCGGTTCAGGGTCGGTGAAGTCGAACCCATCTTCCGGCAGGTCGCGGAATTTGAATTTTGTCTGGCACTTCGGGCAGGTGGCGACCTGCGAGCGTGCGGGTATTTTTGATTCGTCAACCGTACGGCTGAACTGGCATTCCGGGCAGATTATTTCCATCGTCAATCCTTGAAAGACGTTTGAAGCGTGTTTTTTGTGTGCTCGTATCTATTTTGTACGGAAGAATCAAGCCGCGCGCAATGGGCTGCACACGGTTTGCCGTCGGCGTTTATGCCGGGTTCTCTTCCAGCAGCAGCACCTGAAGTGCTCCGGCAATGAAGGATACTTCGGGGAATTGCGCCCTGTCGAGACGCGGATAGTCGTCGTTGAGAACGTGCTGCACCGTGTCGCCGCTTGCTTCGTCAAAGCGTTTGAGTTTGGCGGTCAACTCTTCTGGAGTTTTTCTCAGGCGGCTGTAATGCAGAATGGGCGCGTCCAGGGTGAGGGCCACCCGGCCTTCTATGCCGGTCAATTTTTCATGGATAGGCCGTTCGAAACGAACGGATTCCCTATTGCGGAACAGGCGGAGCTGGAGATCGGGCCACAGGCCGTAGCCGACTTTGCAGTGCGCGTCGTCTGGATAAAATGTCATGCGTGGGAAATAGCATGCTTCAAGCCGCTTGATGAGCAGCAGGGCGGTAAACAGGCTCCAGACATCCTCGGTGAACATCTCGTCGCCGTCGAGGTAGAGGACCCATTCGCCTTCACATTCTTCGAGCATCCGGTTGCGCTGTGAGGCAAAGTCTTCCAGCGGGTGGGCGAAATGCTTGATGGGTGCAGCGCAGGAAAACTCCCGGCTTGGGACTTCTTCGCTGTCCCAGATGACCACGACTTCTTTTACCCAGTCCGGAAACTGGGCGAAAAACGTATCGAGTTCCGGTTCGTCCGGTGAAAGAATGGCCGCAACGCTGAGGTCCGGTGCCTGTACGGCCACATGGCTCAGGTAGGAGCTGTTGATGGCTTGGTGGGAGCGGGCTTTCAGGAACAGACGCTGGAGGGCCTGAAACCGTATGCGGTCTTTTTCGCCCAAGTCCGGGTTGATGCCTGTGTGGCTGTTTTCCGTGGTGGCTCCGGTTTGAGCGAGCAGATACAGCTGCGCCCAGAGTGAAATATCAGTGATCAGGCTTGCCCGACCTGTATCCTTGTTCCATTCCGGGTGTGCTTCGAGAAAATTGCGGGCCGTGGTCCTGTTGCATTCACAGACGATGAGGCGTGCATTTTCCGGCAGTTCCGCGTCGAGCGCCAAGGCCTGTGCCCCGGTGCCGAGTCCGAAAAGGACGCAATACGCCGCACCGCTTTTGTCGAATATCTTGAGCGTGCGGCTGGTGAAAGCGGCAACGTCGTCTTTTGACGGAGTGGGGAAGGTCTGGGCTTCGTCTTGTGCATCTGCGAAGTCGAAAGCGAGAACGGCATCGGTATAGCGGGGGATCAGAGTGCTGCTCATGGAATTATTCCTTTGCGGCTAAGAGTTCGTGATAAATGGTTTCGAGCTGTCCGGTAACAGTTTGGGCACGGAAGAGACGGGCGGCTTTTTCGCGACCTGCCTGTCCCATTTTCCGGGCTTCGTCCGGGTGGGCGAAAAGATATTTGACTGCTGCTGCGTAATCCTCGACCGAAGTGGCGATCAGGCCGGTGACACCGTGGTCCACCAGTTCGAGCTGGGCGTTGTCCCTGAGTCCTTGGCACGGATGCGTCACCACAGGGAGGCCGCAGGCCATAGCCTCGGCGATCACAAGCCCGAATGATTCGCCGGTGTCGTTGGCATGGGCCAGCAGTGATACGTTGTCGAGAAATGAGGCGATTTCAGCATCCGTCTGGACCGGATCGTGAAAAATGACGTTCTGTTCCAGATGGTTTTTGCGAACAAAGTCGTGCGCTTCAGGGATTCCTCCGATGACATGATAGCGGAATTCAGGGATTTCGCGAGCAAGTATGGGCAGGATGTCGAGGGCCAGTCGTGACCATTTTCCCGGGTCGGCACGGGATATCCGTCCCGCAACCGGCAGGGTGAAGTCCCGGTCCTTGCGGGCGGTTGTTCCAAAAAAATCGGTATCCACTGGATTATACAGAGTGGAGTAGCGTGGCGGTTGCGCGTCGATGCCGTTTTGTGCGGCGTATCGTTTGAGGCAGAAATTCGAGACAAAGAGCGTGCGGTCGATGATGTCTGCCGAAGGAGTGGGGTCATGGCGGCCGAATACATTGGTTTCGACCACGACCGGGGTTGCGGCAAGCCGCATGGGCTTGAGCATGTCCGGTTCGGGCCAGCCTGCCCGGTGGATATGCACGATCTGCGGTTTGAATTTCAGCAGGACGTCATGGAGGTCCCCGCCGACATAGGTGTCGATACCCTGTTCTCTGAGTTGTGCCGCCCGTTCGCCATCCTGCGGACTGTACACGGCAGGATGGAAATGGTTTCGGTTCAGATTGGTGACGAAAAGCTGCATCACCTTTTCGGTGCCGCCGAGTCCGAGGGACTTGGCAACATGAAGGACGCGGACAGGATAATCAGGCATGGCTGGAAAGTGACACAAGCGGATTGTCTTGTAAACACAACACGTAAAAGAAAAGCGAACCTTTCAGGCTGCTGATAAAGGCCCGATTGGGGCGTTGCTGCGAAAAGATCAAACCCTCGCGTACGGGGAGTACGCATCGGCCTTGCTCTTTTCTTGCGCCTGCCACTCGAACCTTTCTCAGCAGCCTGCCAGAAAGGATAAAGGCTCGATTGGGTCGTTGCTGCGAAAAGACCAAACCCTCGCGTACGGGGAGTACGCATCGGCCTTGCTCTTTTCTTGCGCCTACCACTCGAACCTTTCTCAGCAGCCTGTCTGAATGAGCTTTGCCAATAATCGAAGCGGCCCGCTGATGCGGGCCGCTTCGTATTTATCTATTGTTGTTGGTGTAGGCGTTGGCTGCGCGGAATTTGGCCGCATTGAATCCGGTGCGGAGTTTTGGCGGCGCAACGGGCTTTGGCGGTGTTGCCGGGGCCTGTTTCGGTTTTGGCTGTGCATCGGCCTTCGGAGGCGCGGCAGGCGGTTGCTGTGCAGCCTGCGGTGCGACAGGTGCCTGCGGCTTGGGCGGGGAAACCTGCGACGCGGGCGGGGCCTGGGGAGCCGCTCGGGGCGGAGCCGGAGCCTTGGCCTGAGTCGGGGTTTCCGCAGGTGCGCCCTTGCCGTCATGTATGGGAACGATCTGCGCGTAGGCGGACCGCAGTCCATCGAGAATTTTGATGACATCGTCGATCATCTTGTTGTCCAGACGTATGTTCGCCTTGACCAGTTGCGACGTGCAGAATCCATAGAGTTGCGCGAGTTTGGGGGTGATGTCACCGCCCTTTTCCTTGTTCAGTGAGTCTGCGAGTTCATGGATGATCGCCATCGCCTTGGAGATGTAAATCCCTTTTTTGGCATAATCCTTGTTGTCGATTTCGATCTTCGCACGCTTGAGGAACTTGATCGCTGCTTCATAGAGCATGATCAGAAGTTCTCCCTGCGTGGTCGTTTCGACCTGGGTTGCGAGGTATGCACGTGCTGGATTGGCCATTTGCTATTCTCCTGAGCTTGTTCCTAAGAGCTTAATTGCGTAATTGCCGATGTGAGCTGCGTTTGTTTCAGGTTATACTGTCCAAGCAGCGTGTCGAGTCTGGCAAATTTGAGTTTCATGGTTCTTTCCAGTTTTTCGATTCGCCTGTTTTCATAGGCGATTTTATCGTCAATGGAATCCATGATGTCATTGTAGTTGTTTTGAAGAACGGCAAGAGGGCCGCCTTCGTTGGTAAATTTGTTGAAAGGCTTGGTCAGTTCCGTAAGCTCGTCGATCATCTCTCCGGACTTACCCTGCTTGAGAGAGATCGTACCGCTGTGCGTTGCCGGCCGAGGTGTCATCCAGTTGGATTACCAGACCTGTTGCATCGCCGTTCATGGCAGTGATACTCCAGCCGGACACGCTCGCTTCGACGCCATTGATCGTGGCGCTGGTGATTTGGGTACCGTCGCTGACCACTTCTATTTCGTAGTCACCCGGTTTGGTCGTTCCATTGATGCGGGAGTGATAGCTGAGATCACTGGTGTCGCTTCCGCCCTCATAGTCTGCGGCAAAGAGTCGGGCCACCGCCTGCGGATCGTCGTCCAGAGCCTTGTCGAGTTCTTTCATGTCGATCTTGAGGAGGCCGTACGTGCTTGATCCCTGAGTGGCGTCTGTCAGTATCCCGATCTGGGAGAGTGCGGAATATTTATCACCTTTACCCGTGTCCGGATCATAAATCTGAAAGCCGACGCCCATCTCGGCAGTGATGTTTTTCAGTTTTTGGGAAATGATGTCCACGCCGTAGTTGCCGGTCAGGATGGACCCGATTTTTTCATTTTCCTCATCGTTATCACTGTCCATGGAAACCGAGGCAGTGCCGTCCACTTTGGTAATGGCCTGGACCCGTGCCCTGATCGCGTTGACCTCATCGACGAATTTGACGATATTTTCCTTGATCGCCTCCTTGTCGGTGGTCACGTTGATCTGTACTTCCGTTCCGGGTCTGGCGCTCTTGAAGTTGAGCGTCAGGCCTTCGATGACATCGTCCACCACGTTGGACGAGCGTTCGATCCAGTCTGCCGCTCCGGGAGGAAACCCGTTGACCTTGATCTGAGAATTGGCGGCGTTCTGCGTCTCGTTGAAATCTGAGTTGTTGAAAATGATGTCACCGGCATTTGATATGACGAGCTGGTTGTCCGCGCCTTGATCGAGGCCGTTGATCTGCAGGTGATAGACTGATCCGTCAAAAATAGTCGAAGCGCGTATGACACCACTGGATTCCGGGTGGGTATTGATGATGTTGACGAATGTCGCCACAGATATGCCGGCACCTATGTTGCTGATGGTGTGCGTCTTTCCCGCGTAAGAAAAAGTGAAGTTCGTATCAGTGTTGGTGATCGGGTCCCCGAGCGAACTGACGCCTGACGCCGTGATTTGTACGTCGGCTGATGCCAATTGCCCGATCTCAATGACGTGCGCGCCCTGTTGAGCATCGCTGTTGGCTGTCGCCGTGAGGATGGATGTATCCGCGCTGCTGACGGACTTGCTCATGAATTCATTGACGGTATCAAGCTTCTCAAGTGTGGTCTTGAGAGACAGCATCTGGGTGTTGAGATCCTTGAACTGAGTGTTCTTCTGCTGCCAGGATGATTTCCATGTTTCAAGACGGGTGACGCGCTTCTTTTCGACATCGACAAGGCCGTCAACGAGCTGATTGAAGTCAGTTCCGTTGCCGAGTCCGGTAAAGTTTATTGCACCTGAGGTATACGTTTCTGCCATGGCTTTTCCTATGTGGAATATTTTTCCCGGTTACATCGGGTCGCCATCAATCCTGCAATCCTGGTGCCAGAAAAGCATCGTTTTTTGTCCTATTGAAATCAAAGGCCGAGCCCCCACTGAGGGAGCTCGGCCGCATGCGCGCAGAGTATGCGACTTGAGTCACCGCTAGCCGATGAGGGACAGAGCCATCCTCGGCAGGGAGTTGGCCTGGGACAGCATGGAGACTGAGGCCTGAGTGAGAATCTGGTTCCTGACGAACTGGGTCATCTCGGTTGCGACGTCAACGTCGGAGATGCGGGATTCCGCAGCCTGGACGTTTTCAGCCTGAATCTGCAGGACCGAAACGGTGTTTTCCAGTCTGTTCTGCAAGGCACCGAGGTTAGCGCGGATCTTATCCTTGGAGATGATCGCGTTATTGAGGACATCCAGAGACCGCTGGGCCAGAGCCTGAGTGGAAATGGATGCACCGTCGCCGGTACCTGCTCCGAGGCCGACACCAAGGGCGGATGCCGTGGAGTTGTCGATCTGGATGTAGTAGTAGTCTTCGGAAGAGTCGTTGCCGTTACCGAAGTGGACCTTCAACTGACCGGTGGAGGTCAGGCCTTCACCGCTGTGAGTACCGGACAGGTTACCATTGAGCAGGTGAATGCCGTTGAAGTCAGTGGAGTTGGCGATACGGGTGATTTCCGAAGCCATGGCCTGATACTCGGAGTCGATGATCAGACGCTGGTCAGAGTTGTAGGTACCCGTGGATGCCTGCATTGCCAGTTCCTTCATGCGGATCAGCTTTTCATCGATAACGCCGAGGGCGCCGTCAGCTGTCTGGATGAGGGAAATGGAGTCGTTTGCGTTACGCACACCCTGGTTCAGGGCGGTGATGTCTGCACGCATCAATTCGCGGACAGCCAGACCAGCGGCGTCATCCGATGCCTGACCGATACGCAGACCGGAAGACAAACGGCGGGTTGAAGTTTCAAGAGCTCCGAAGTGGCTGCCGAGGTTTCGAGCAGCGTTCATTGCCATCATGTTGTTGTTAATAACCAGGGACATAATTTCCTCCTTGAAATTGTTCCGGCTTCCATGCCTGAGGTTCACACCCGGCTCTTATGATTTTCCGGGTACACCTTTCGCTTGTTGCTCTACTCATCGTCCGTCTGGCAGAAAACTTTAGGTCCATTGAACAAATTTTTATGTTTGAAATTCAGGAAAGATAAAATGAATTTGACGAGGAGAATCGCGTGGTCAGAACACACTGAAAGAGCCTGTTTCCAGAAAAGGAAAGAGGTTCTGTCAGGATAGCTGGAAAAAAGGGGTGGCCGTCGAACGGTTACGTAGAGAAGGTGCTACGCATGACCTTGATAAGCTTGGATATTCTTATCTCGTAGGTGTGTTCGGCCAGAATTCTTTTTCGTGCGGCTCGGGAAACTTTGTCACGCAAGGCCTTGTCGGAAAGATATTGCCGAATCAGGCTCGGGATTTCATCCGGGTGATGGTAGACCGCCGCTTCGGTGCTCAAGTCGAAGAGGTCTTCCATTTGTTTCCGGTGATCGGTCAGGACGAATCCGCCGCAGGCCGGTACGTCGAATACGCGTTGGTTGACTGCGCCGATCATCTGGCGGCTCGTGCAGTTGAAGTTTATTTTCGACTGGGGGTAGAAGCGCGGCAGTTCCTTGTAATAGTCAAGGCCGGGGATATGCCGCCAGTTTCTGCTGGCGCCAAGAATATTTTTCCACCCGGAATCGCCGACAATGAGCGGGGCGAATTGGAGGGTGCGGGCTACGCAGTCGAACCGGTATTGACGAGTGGCTTCCCATGTTATCAGTGATTCCAGAGCCAGACGGGCCTCTGGTGTCGGCAGGCTGTCGTGAAATGCACGCCAGTCTGGCCGCTTGTCTTTCAGGTGTTCGACGACATCGGTTTCCCCCGATGCACCAAATCCTGCGGCGATGTTCTCATATTCCTTCTGCATCTGTGGCGTGAGGAGAGCGTCATGCAGGCTGGTCGCCACGGGTCGGGTCATGGAGTTGCCGACAAAGGAGACGTCACATGACCATTCCGGAATCCTGTTGTCGCTCAGGTTCGGCCTGAAACGTGCGGGGTCCGTGGCCAGCGGCAGATAGTGGACATTCTGAAATCCCTTGTCCCGCATCTGGCCGAGATTGCCTGCGTCAAAGGTGAATATCGCGGTGTTGTCCGCGCCCGGGTGGGCGTATTCATGAAGGATGAGATGCGGATTGTCCACGAACCACGAGGCGAGCGGTAGCCCCATGTCGCTCAGCAGGCCTGCCAGTTTCCCTTCCCGGTCCAGCCCGAAATGATTGACGGTCAGGATAAAGTCCGGTTTGAAGTCGATGACGGCCTTGAGCAATTTTTCTATGAAGTCCTGACTGCCGGTGCCGGTTTGATCGAGAGTAATGGTTTGATGTGCAATGCCGAGGCGTTGCAGGGATGAGAGAATCTCGTCGCAAAGGAAATAGCTGGAGTTGAAAAACAGGATACGCGGTGTGGCTGATTCGAATTTCGGGTAGCGTGCCTGAGTCCAGAAGTCGGTCTTTGCCTGTTCTTTCAGGGTGTCGGCCAGCAGGCCATAGTAGTCTCGGTTCAGGCGCAGGTAGAGTGGAAGGAGGACTGGTGCGAACGGTTTGCCGCCATTGTCTGCCTGCCACCGGATGAGTCGGTCCATTGCCGCCTGCGGGTTGGCATCGTCAATCCAGAGGATATTGTCGCGTTCGGCTGTTTTTCTGCTGCCGGAGATTTCGCTGATGGCTGATTCCCGGTCTATGACGGCGATGGGGCCGTGCTGCGCGAGTTCGGATAAGCAGTGTCCTAGTCCTGCGCCGATGAGGACTGGCAGGGTGCCGTCCGGGACCTGCGCCGCAAGATCGGCTTCCCGCTGTAAGCCGTTTCGCCCCCAGAGGTGCCAGGTCTTGCCATTGATATGGATACGGATATCGGACAGTCCGTCCGAGTCTGTCACTGCCTCGGCAGAATAGGGGGTAGCGCTTTTCATGGTCAGGGTATGTACTGCATATTCCGCACCTCATGCAAGGGCTGCGTCTATAATATAGTAATACCCTTCCGGAACTGTCTGCCGGTTGAAGGAAAAGCCCCGGAACCGTTCAGTTTCGGGGCTTCTGTTCGTTTGGGTGTTGTTCAGGGGCGATTAGTCGGAGCCGCCGAAGAGTCCCTTGATGGTGCTGCCGATGGACTCGCTGCCGCTGGATACGCCGTCAATGGCCTTGCCGAGCGATTCCTGAAGCTGCTTGCCGACCTGCATGACCGAACCGGCGATGTCGCCTGTCATGGATTTGAGAATGATGGCAAAGGCTTCTGCCGGAGACGTTTCCTTTTCCTTGCCGATGTCCTTGATGTGCAGGTCCGGCAGGTCGATGCCCATGCCTTTTTCCTGACCGAAAGCGGCCAGCATGGAGCCGCCGAGATTGATTCGCCCGTTCTTGACGATGAAGTTGTTGATCTGGATTTTCTTTTCCGAACCGGTGCTGTCAGCTTTTTCGGTTGTTTCTTTTTTGGTGGTCTTTTTTTCGCTGGAAATGGTCTTGTTGACGTTGTTCAGGATGGTCTTGAAGTTGTCGGTTTTTCCTTTTTTCTCGTAGCTGATGATCGGACCGTCGATGAAAATTTCTTCGATGATGATTCGATCCGAAGTCAGGGAGTCGGTGTCCACCTTGATTCGGATGGTGTCGCATTCCAGTGCGTTTGGCAGGGAGAATCCTTTGGGGTTACCCAGCAGGAAATCTTCCAGCGAACCCGAGCCGGAAAGGATGGAGATGTCTGCCGAGCCGAGTTTTACCTCGGTCTTGGTGATCTGCGGGCCGTACGTTTCCGTGGCGGTTTTGATGATCGATCCAAGGTTGAGAATTGCGAGAACGATCATGGCTATGATGCCCAGAACAACAGCGCTTCCGCCGATGAGGAAGATTTTTTTCATGTGAACTCCTGCGTGTATTAATTTCCAATTTATAAACAATATGTTGAAAGGCGGCAGAATGCAACCTTGACGCAGGAATGCTATTCCAGCAACGGCAGCGGCGGGTCGGCGAAATACGCATTCGGCGGTGCCGGGTTGCCCGAGAAATCCGCATCCATCGAAGGGCCGGTTTCAGGCAGCGCTATCGGTTCATTGTCGAACACTGCCGGTTCAATGCGGCGGCACAGAGCGGCGGCCCTGTCTGCCGCTTCATTCATCATTTCCTCGGCGGTCATACAAATTTTTTTGCCTGTCTTGGGGTGGAGGAAGCTGATATGGCCCGTGACCATGGAAGACTGACGCATGAGCTGCGGAGCGTAAAACAGCGTGGCTATTTCCCGGATGGAGCCGGGAAGAATGGGGAAAAGCGCGAACAGGGCTGCGGAAAGAGGCCGGATTGCGGATGCCTGTTGCATTGTGGCGAATGTTCGCCAAGCGGTGTTGAGTGCGCTTGTCATCTGTTGAGGGGAAGAGTCGGCCATGGTAGCCAGTTCCCGTGTGGGAAGCCCCGTTGCGAACAGGTCCGGGCATTGCCTGAGGTGTTCGCGCATGGAATATTGCTTCCGGCCGATCATTTCCGGGCAGAGGACCATATCCATGAGTGATTCGAGGGCGCGGTGCCGTTGCTGTGCTTTTGAGGCCCGTGTTTTGTCGCTGGCGTGGTAGTCGCCGGTGAAGTACCAGACCATCGGATGAAAGACCGCGTCTGCAAGGATGTGCGAGATCAGTCCGACAAGCAGGGCGGACGGCAGTTCCTTGTCCGTCATGGCCTGTGCATGGCGCGCTTGGACGCGAACAAGGGCAAAGGTATCGTTGTTGCCCGAGCCATGAATCGTGTTGCCCAGAGAACGGATGGGGCGGCACGTTGGCAGCACGCCGTAGAATGCGACGTCGGGCAGGATGGAGCCGAGTAGCAGTCCTTGCGGGCAGCGGGACAGCGCGGCGGAAAAACGGGTGTCGCCGAGTCGGGTTGCAGTGCGTTCGGCTATCTTGAAGTGTGTCAGTTCCTTGGGCATGGCTCTCGATCCGGGTTGCGTTTTATGTATCGTACTTGATACCGTTGTTTCCGCAAAGAAAACTTTCAGCAGAAAATGGGACAAGATAATGAAATACGTGAATATGATAAATGAGAAAGTGAATGTAGAAGAGGAGAGTGCCTCCAAAGGGTTCTCCAAAGGTGAAAAACGTGAGGATTATGCCGATTCCTGGAAAGGAACCGGGAATGTCGTGCTTGTCGGCCTGCCGGGAAGCGGCAAGGCGGAACTGGCTTCGCTGCTGGCGGAGCGGACAAGGCAGGAAGTGATCACTCCCGCAGATGCTTCCGAGGCGGTTGCGGCGTTGGGACGTGAAAAGACGATCATCGTGCTTGCCGACGAGTTGGTGGAAGACGATTCCGTGCAGCCGAAGATTCATGGCGCAGGCAAGGTCTTTTATCTCATGGCTGACTCGAATACCCTCTCGACCCGCGTGGCAGAACGTGAAGGCGCAAGTGACCGCGAGAGCCTCTGGCGTGACATGTCGGCACGGCTGGCGATCATGGAGCCTGTTTTTTACAGCGTGCTGCATTTCATCATGCAGGCCGCCGAGACTCCCGAGTCGCTCATGGAGGATGCGCTGGAAAAGATCGCGTTCTGATTTCTTTCAGCAAGGCGATTTTTGGCGTTCCCTTACGCGCGTGGTGTCATCGTGTGATGGTGACATGATGCGGGCTTTGAGGTACACAGTGTAGCCCGGTGGCCAGACATTAAGCGATTGCCGCGTCTGTCACGGAATAGCTGACAACGGACCGCCCGCAGGGCGCGTATCTCATATATTAATGATATGGAGTTTATTGATGCCGGAAAAGAAACTCAGGGTCGATTTCATGACCATGACCCCCGATGCTCTTTCACTTATTTATGCTGCTTTTCGCCAGTGCTACCATGCCGGCTTCGTGGCGGACATGTGGCCGCGGCTTCTTTCTGGCGAGATTGATCGTCAGACGCAGGCCGATTTTGTGAGCAAGACCATGGAGTCCGGGCATGACAGTCCTATTGAGCATGTGTCCATGACTTTTGCCATTGAAGGCATTTCACGGGCCTGTTCTCACCAGATCGTTCGACATCGTATCGCTTCCTATTCTCAGCAGAGCCAGCGGTATGTGGCGGAAAATGACATGGAATACATCCTGCCGCCCGCCATCGCCAAGATCCCCGAGGCTCGGGAACGGTTTGATCGTTTCATGGAAGAAGTTCAGTCCGCATATACTGATTTGCGTGACATTCTCGTAGCGAACGGCAGGAAGTCCAAGGCGAATGAAGATGCGCGGTTCGTGCTTCCTCAGGCCGCGGAAACCAAGATTGTCCTGACAATGAACTGTCGCAGCCTGCATCATTTCTTTCATTTGCGGTGCTGCAACAGGGCCCAGTGGGAAGTTCGCGCCGTGGCGGATGCCATGCTTTCCATCTGCAAGGAAAAATTGCCTGCGATATTTGCCAATGGTGGGGCACGCTGTGAACAGCTCGGTTATTGCCCGGAATCGCCGAAATTTGCGTGCGGCAAATATCCGACACGCGAAAAAAATATCTAATTTGATTTCCCCATATCGGGAAAATTTCCCGGCCCTGAGAGACCCCATGACACATGCGTTTCATTTGTCAAGGGGTTTTTTGTTTGTCTTTTCAACATGTTTGAGGTGTTCGTAACGTTCTTTTCCCCGGGAAGCCTTGTGTTTCAGGGGCTTTCGGCGAAAAGCCAGCGTATCGTTTTGACAAGAAAAAGACCTGAGAACCGTTCCTGTGTTGTTTTATGTAGTTAATACGGGGTGTTAAATCAATTACAGGTTAAAATGATAGGAAAATAGGAACTACTGACAGTGAGGAAAAAAAAATGAATGAAAAGGAAAATACTCAAATTTTGAGCAATTCGATGATAAAATTGAAATGCCCTGTGGAAAATTATTAAACAGGTTGTTGAAAAGTGTGTTTTCTAGAGTGTTTCAAGATGCCGGGAACCCTTGTAACACGGTTGTTTCAAGCCCTTCGCGGCGGAAAGCGCCTTGAGTTGCGAGTTTCCTAAAAAAGTATATTATTTTGGTATGTTGCAAATGTTTTATGTTGTCGATAACCTGAGCGCATCTTCTTTATTACGATTAGAATTCGAGATTTGTCTCGCGTCATTCAATGATCTAAATCCCACTCCATGATGAAAACTGCCTGGAAGCAAATTCTTAACTCACTTGAAAAAAGCCTGAACCCCAGTCTGTACACTGTCTGGATCAAGCCTCTCAGTGGTACAGTCGAAGGTAACCGGCTCACGTTGTGCGCCCCCAACGAGTTCGTCGCTGGTTGGGTCCGCAGCCGCCTGCTTTCGGCAATAACGGACGCAGCCACCGAAGTAATGGGCGGAGAACCGCGCATTACCGTCAAGGCCAGCCTTGAGAAACCTGTTAAACCTGCCATCGTCCGCTCCAAACCAAAGGTGCGTGAAAAGACACCCACCGCCAGACATCTGGGTCTGCCCCTCGTGGACACCCCCAAGCCGATTACGGCACAGAACTGGCGGTTTTCTTTTGACGATTTCATTGTCGGTTCGTCCAACGAACTGGCCTGTGCGGCGAGCAAGTCGATCTGCGACAGTGCATTCACTTCCGACCACCTGTTCCTCAGTTCCGGTCCCGGCCTGGGCAAGACGCATCTGCTTCAGTCCGTCGGCAACCATCTGTGCAACATGTCCAATCGTCGGAACGTTCGAGTGGCCTGTCTTTCTTCCGAAGATTTCGCTACCCGCATGGTGCTTGCCATCAAGGGACGTCAGATCGATCAGTTCAAGGCGCAGTTCCGTCAGAACATCGATGTGCTGCTCCTCGAAGATGTACATTTCTTCCAGGGCAAGGAAAAGATGCAGGAAGAACTTCTCTGTACCCTGACCGCTCTGCGTGAGCGCGGGTGCAAGGTTGTTCTGACCAGCTCCTTCATGCCCAAGGAATTCTCCGGCGTGGACAATCGCCTCGTATCCCGTTTCTGTTCCGGGTTCCTCGCGCACATCAATCGGCCGGACATGGATACCCGTCGTCGCATTGTCGAGGAAAAGGCACGCAGCCTTCAGGTAAACGTTCCTGTGGACGTTACCGAGCTGCTGGCCGAGCGTATCACCACGGATATTCGCCAGCTCGAAAGCGCACTGGGCAATCTTGTGCTCAAGGCCCGCCTGCTCAATCGTGCAGTGACGATGGATCTGGCCTGGGAAGTTCTGGAAAACTACGCCATTCAGAATGCCGCGCCCGATTACGGCCATATCATTGATTTTGTCTGCAAGAGCTACAGCCTGTCTCATGACGAACTGAAGTCCAAGAGCCGCAAGCGCCAGATCGTTCTGGCCCGCAATACTGCCTTCTACCTCGCCCGCAAGCACACGGAACTGTCCCTCAAGGCTATCGGCGAAAGGCTTTGCCGCAGGCATTCAACCGTATTGAAAGGAATTACCAAGGTGGAGCGTGAGATTTCACAGCAGACACCGCTGGGCCGACAGCTTGAGCAGACCACGGATCGGCTCACTCCCTAACGCCCCCACATGTTCTTCCTGAGTCGCACGCATCAGCCACTTGAAGCCAGCGATTCCGGGAGACGGTTTTTACCCGGTACAGCGTGTTGCTGTGCCGGGTTGTTTTTTGGGGGGAGACCGCTTTCAAGCGACTGGAAGATGTCTTGAAAAATCGGGTTGGTCATTGGGCGAAGTGTTGCCCGCAGCAAAACACCTCTTTGCGGTTCTCATGAACGCAAAGAGGTGTTCGTAAATCCATAAATCACATTTCGTTTTCGCGGTCAGCTTTTCTGTAGCTCAGCCAGTCGTTTTTTGGCCTTCTCCGGGTCGAGGCCGCGTTTTTTGGCGATGGCCGGAAGGTTGTCCTCGGCATCGGTTGCGCGGACGTACACGGGTTCTATGGGCGTTTCCGAATACGTGGCATCCACAGCCGCATCAAGCAGCATTTGCGGGGATGCGTTGTCCCACTGCGGGCCAAGCATGGTGTAGCCCGGGGTGGCGGCTGACAGGTCGGCAAAAAAGTCGGGGTTCTTTCTGAGGCCGCTTCCCATGAGAGCGGCGGTATCGCCACAGGCTGCCATGCGTTCTGCCGCTTCTTCAAGAGTGAGCGAGGTGAGCGGCTGTATGCTTTTCATCGAGGGCACATCAAAACTTTCCAGATAGACCAGTCCCCGGCGGGCATAGGTCAGGACATGCAGGTGGCCTTTCAGCAGTTGAGCCGGACCGGATGCCAGAAGGGGAAGATAGTCGAGTCCCGCAAGGGGGATTCCATGTCCGGCAGCCAGTCCTTCGGCAGCGGCGAGGACAAGACGCAGGCCGGTAAAGCTGCCGGGACCGCGTACGCAGGCTATCTTGCCGATGGCATCAACGCCGATCCCGAATGCGTCAAGCATTTCCTTGAGACCGGGCGTGAGGAATTTGATGGACTGACCGGGCACGGTCCATTCGCGGGAAGCGAGCAGGGTACAGCCGTTCGGACCGGGCTGGCCGAGTACCGCCTGAAGTCGTTCTTCGGTCCCGCCCATGGCGAGAACAAGGCCGGTAAGATTAGAGGAGCAGTCTGCGGACGTCATTGAATATCGCCAAACTCATGAGTACCAGCAGGAAAAGGATGCCGATACGGGTTGCCACCGCTTTCCACCGGTCGCTGACCGGGCGGCGGAAGATTATTTCCAGAAGACAATACACTATATGGCCGCCGTCCAGCACGGGAATGGGCAGCAGGTTGATGATCGCAAGGTTGATGGAGATGATGGCGGCCAGTTGCAGGACGTCGAATACGCCAGACTGTGCCCCCTGATGGATGACCTGTGCGATCATGATCGGACCGCCGATGGATTCCATCGGAATGAGTCGCTTCACTATGTTCACGAAGCCCATGACAACGAGTTTCGAGTTGTTCCACGTCTGTTTGATCGCGGTGGTGAGTCCGAGTCCTTCGACCGGTTTGAAAGCGGTTTCGTAGCCGCGCTCGATGCCGATGACCGGAACCGTGACTTCTTCTCCGCTCAAGGTCTTGAAAGTCTTTATGCGCGGGGTGACCTGCATGGTGACCGGCGAGCCTTCGCGGTCGACCACGATGGTGAGTTCCCGACCTTCGGCAGCCTGAATGGTCGTGACCATGACTTCCCATGATTCGATGGGCGCACCGTCAATGGTCGTGATGCGGTCATTCGTCTTGAATCCTGCGGCTGCGGCCGGACTGTCCGGAATGACTTTGCCCGCTACCGGGAGCAGGTATCCCTGTCCCTGTGCAAGGAGCAGAAACCAGAAAACGATGAAAGCGAGCAGGAAATTGAAGACAGGCCCTGCGGCAACAACGCACATGCGCTGCCACGCCGGACGTTTGGCAAAGAGTTCCTCGTCTGGGAATTCTTCGTCTTCCTCACCAGCTTCCCCGGCAAGTTGCACGTAGCCACCTAGCGGGATGGCTGAAAGTTTGTATTCGGTATTGCCGGAAGTGAAACCGGCGAGACGGGGGCCGAAGCCGAGGGAGAAGGCTTTCACGCCCATGCCGAAAAGTCGGGCAATGGCGAAGTGGCCGAGTTCATGAAAGAAAATAAGTCCGCCGAGTACGAGTACAATGGCGATGGCGCTTGTGATCATGTAATCCTCATGGGGCCGCGGTTTGATTGATGCGGCATCCCGAAAGTATAAGCACTGTTCGGCGGTTGGCTAGAGGGCCGCCTGTGTTTCCTCGCGAACCGTCCGGTCCAGTGCGAGGATAGCCTCGGAAGTGGATACGTCCACCGGGGTGTGGCGGTCAAGTGCGGCTTCGATCATGCCCGGAATGTCGAGGTAGCTGATTTTTTCTTCGAGGAAAGCGGCAACCGCGATTTCATTGACCGCATTGAGTACGATCGGGTGGCTATTGCCCGCGTCAAATGCTTCCTGCGCCAGACGCAGGCAGGGGAATGCCTCGACGTCCGGCTTTTCAAAGGTCAGGTTGCCTATCTCGGCGAGGTTGAGTTGCGGCACGTCCACTTCGACCCGGTTCGGGTAGCAGAGACAGTGGGCGATGGGGATTTGCATGTCCGGGGTGCCGAGATGGGCGATCTGTGAGCCGTCCACATACTCAACAAGCGAGTGAATGATGGATTGCGGGTGAACCACCACGTCCACCATGCTGACGGGCAGGCCGTAGAGGTGGCATGCCTCGATGACTTCAAGCCCCTTGTTCATGAGCGTTGCCGAGTCGATGGATATTTTCGCGCCCATGTCCCAGTTGGGATGGGCCAGCGCCTGATCGCGTGTGACGGATTCGAGAAATTTTCTGTCCCTGCCGTGGAACGGTCCGCCGGAAGCGGTGAGGATGAGGCGTTTCAGCTCTTCTTCCTTTCCATGTCCGGCAAGCCCCTGGAACAGCGCGTTGTGTTCGGAATCAACCGGCATGATGGTCGAGCCGGAAGCGTGGCATGCCTCGCGGATGAGGTGCCCGCCGAGCACGAGGGATTCCTTGTTGGCAAGGCCGATCATCTTGCCGGCTTTTGCAGCGGCCAGCGTGGGTTCGAAGCCTGCCGCACCAACGATGCTCGAAAGCACGAGGTCGGCTTCCTCCAGTGTGGCGAGAGCGACGTATCCTTCCGGCCCGACGAGAATTTCGGGCATGTAGCCGCTGGGCAGGTGCGAAATGAAATCCTTTTTTACCTGATCGTCGAGTACGCCGACATATGCGGGCTGGAACCGGGTGCAGATTTCAGCGAGAAGTTTGGCGTTTCGGCCTCCGGCAAGGGCGACGACTTTGAAAAGTTCGGGGTGCTTGCTGATGACCCTGAGAGCGCTGGTGCCGATGGAACCGGTTGCCCCGAGTATGGATATGGAACGGGGAAAATCCGGACGCGGAGCCGTCTCGGGCCATGGTGAAATATACGTTTTCACAGTATGCCGCCGGGGTTAGAAGTACGCGTGGAGCATGCGGCACAGGCCGTAGGTCGGGATGACCAGAAGCATGCTGTCGACGCGGTCGAGAAATCCGCCGTGACCGGGAAGGGTGTTGCCGGAATCCTTGATGTCGAGAGAGCGTTTCAGTGCGGATTCAAAGAAATCTCCCATCTGGGCGGCAATGTTGAGCGCCACGCCAAGCAGTATCCACTGCCAGATGGCTGCATGGCCGAAGCTCAGTCCGAAGGCCGTGATGCCGACGGTGCAGGCAGTCAGGCCGCCAATGCTTCCGACCCAAGACTTCTTCGGGCTGATGCGCGGCCAGATTTTCTTTTTGCCCCACATGGACCCGGCATAGAAGGCGGCGGTGTCGGACAGGGCTGCCGCCCCGATGGCAAGGATGATTTCATACCGGTTGAACGTCAGGAAAAAATGGAAATTGAGCGGGATGTACAAAAGGCCGCCCAGAAAAATCAGGGATTGCTGATAGGAGGCCGTGACATCCTTGCTGTACCTGAAGAGAAAGAGCATGGCTCCGGCCCAGAAAGCGAGGATGAGCACCACGGCGGGGTGGCGGATATCGCCGGTCGTGAAGGAACCGAGCAGAAGGAAAGTGAACGCGGCTCCGAGACATTTGACGGTTCCCATGCCTTTGGACGGGCGGAACATGTCGTAGAATTCCCAGAGGGTGATGGCGCTGAACAGGGCGCATGCCAGAAAGAGGACCCACCCCTGAAAGGCGAGAGCCAGCGCGGGAATGGCAGCAAGGGCGATGCTGGTGGCGATTCTTTTTTTGTGTAGGGAGATTTCCATATATTATTTCAGCGTTTGCTTGATGTTAGTGCTCTGATGCATAAGTCTCAAACTTGTACGCTATTTACTGTCGGGCGGCAACGTTCGGTATGCGAAGAATAATCGGGTCAGGAGACCTGTTCTCCGGTCTTGCCGAAACGGCGTTGGCGGTTGCCCAGTTCTGCGATGGCTTTTTCCAGTTCCTCGGGTGAGAAATCAGGCCAGTATATGTCCGTGAAATAGAACTCGGAATAGGCGCATTGAAAAAGCAGATAGTTCGAGAGCCGCAGTTCGCCGCTGGTCCGGATGATGAGGTCCGGATCGGGCTGCCCCGCAGTCCAGAGTTCATCGGCAAACGCTTCTTCGGTGATGTCGTCTGCGGCAATGCCCTTGGCTGCGAGAGCCTTGGCGGCGCGCAGTATTTCGTCCCGGCCGGAATAGTTGAGCGCGAGATTGAGGGTCATGTCCGTGCAGTTTTTCGTCTGCCGCATGACATGTTTGAGCACTTGGCGGACCGCCATGGGCATGTCGTCGATCTCGCCGAGAACTTTCAGCCGGATTCCCTGTTTCTTGAGACTGGCTTCTTCCTTTGTCAGGAAAGTGGTCAACAGTTTGAACAGCGTGCTGACTTCATCCTTCGGGCGTGACCAGTTCTCTTTGGAGAACGTGTAGAGCGTCAGATGCTTTACGCCGAGTTCGCGGCACCGGGTGACGACGGCGCGGGCTGTCTCGGTGCCGGCCCTGTGGCCGTCGGTCCGAGGCAGCCCGCGCTGCTTCGCCCACCTTCCGTTGCCATCCATGATGATGGCGATGTGAGTGGGGATATTTGTTGTATCCAACGAATTCACCTTAGATTTCGAGGATTTCCTTTTCCTTGCCAGCCAGTACGCTGTCGCTTTCCTTGACGTGGTCGTCGGTCAGCTTCTGAACGTCAGCTTCACCTTTCTTGCGCTCGTCTTCGCTGATTTCCTTGTCCTTCTCCATGGTCTTGAAGGAGTCGTTCAGGTCGCGGCGGACGTTGCGGATGGCGATCTTGCAGTCTTCGGTGTACTTGCGTGCAACCTTGACCAGCTCTTTGCGGCGTTCCTCGGTGAGGGCCGGGATGGTAATGCGGATGACGCTGCCGTCGTTGTTCGGCGTCAGGCCGAGGTCGGAAGCCTGAATGGCTTTTTCCACGGCACCGAATGCACCTTTGTCCCAAGGCTGGATGGTCAGGGTCTTGGGGTCCGGAACGGAGACGGAGGCCAACTGGCTGATGGGGGTCGGGGTGCCGTAGTAATCAACAATGATGTTGTCTACCAGAGCGGTGGTTGCGCGGCCTGTGCGTAGTTTCTCAAATTCCTTGGACAGAGCGGCAATGGCACCAGCCATGCGTTTCTTTCCATCATCAAGTACGGATTTCATATTAATCTCCTCCTTGGACTGTCGTTCCAATGTTTTCGCCGTTGGCTGCCCGACGAATGTTGCCTTCCTCGTAGAGGTTGAAGACAATAATGGGCAGGTCGTTGTCTCGTGCCATGGAAATGGCAGTGGAGTCCATAACTCCGAGGCGTTTTTCCAAGGTTTCCATGTAGGAAACTGTGTCGTATTTCACGGCATCGTCGTATTTGGCAGGGTCCTTGTCGTACACGCCGTCGACCTTGGTGGCTTTGAAAATGGCGTCGCACTTGAGCTCAAGTGCCCGGAGAGCCGCGCCGGAATCCGTGGTGAAGTAGGGGTTGCCTGTACCGGCGGCGCAGATGACCACGCGGCCTTTGTCCATGTGGCGCAGTGCGCGGCGACGGATGTACGGTTCGGCAACTTCGGCCATGTTCAGGGCAGTCATCACGCGGGTATCGCAACCGTTCTTCTCCAGTGCGTCCTGCACGGCGAGGGCGTTCATTACTGTTGCCAACATGCCCATGTAGTCACCCTGCGCCCGGTCCATGCCCTTGGCGCTGGCAGCCATTCCGCGGAAGATGTTTCCGCCGCCGATAACGAGAGCGATTTGCAGGCCAGTGGCTGCAACTTCCGCAATCTCCTTGGCAAATTGGTCGATAGCCTCCGGCTCAATGCCGAACTGCTGGTCTCCGGCGAGAGCCTCGCCGCTGAGTTTCAGTAACACCCGGTTGTACCGTGCTTTGTCCATTCTTACCTCGTGAAGGTTTTCTAGTGTATTATGAACTCGCCCACAGGCGATAGCATTTTTCAGGCTGCCGATAAAGGTTTGATTGCCGCGCTTTCGCTTTTGACATCAATCCCTCATCAGCAGCCTGTATATAAAGCTCAAAAAAAACGGGCCGTGCGGCCCGTTTTCCTTTTATCTAGTCTTCGGCTTCGGCGTCTTTCTTCGCGCCCTCACCCAGGGCGAGTCGCGCGATGCTTGCTACCGTTGCCCCGCCAAGGACGTCCTTGACGGATTTCTTGTCTTCCTTGATGAACGCCTGATTGACGAGGCAGACTTCGGAGTAGAACTTGTTGAGGCGACCGGTGACGATCTTCTCAGCGATGTTCTCGGGCTTGCCTTCGTCCATGGCCTGCTTCAGGTACAGAGCCTTTTCCTTCTCCAGAACGTCCTGCGGAAGTTCGTCGGAGGTGATGCAGGTCGGGTTCATGGCTGCGACATGCATTGCAATGTCTTTGGCCAGAGCTTCGTCGCCACCGCCGGTCAGCTCGACGATGGAAGCGAGCTTCTTGTTGGTGTGGACGTAGATGCCGAGCACGCCGTCGGTGGAAACCTTGGCGAAACGGCCGACACCCATGTTCTCGCCGAGCTTGGCGATGAGGTCGGTGACGTCTGCGACTTCGGCGGGCAGATCGGCTGCTGCGCCGTTGGTCACGTCAAGGCCTGCGATCTTCTCGGACAGGGCTGCGGCGAAAGCCTGAAAGTCTTCGCCTTTGGCGACGAAGTCGGTTTCACAGAGCAGCTCGGAGATGACAGCGGTCTTGCCGTCTTCGGAGATGTAGGGAGTAACGAGACCCTCGGAAGTGGCGCGTCCGGCCTTCTTGGCGGCTTTGGACAGACCCTTCTCGCGAAGGTACATGACTGCCTTTTCTTCGTCGCCACCGGATTCGACCAGGGCTTTTTTGCAATCCATCATGCCTGCGCCGGTTTTCTCGCGCAGTTCTTTAACCTGAGATGCGGTGATTCCCATTATTATTTCTCCTCAGCGGGCTTGAGACTTACGCCTCAGCCTTTTCTTCGGTTTTAGGTGCTTCTTCAGCCTTGGGTGCTTCGGCCTTGGCAGCTTTTGCTTCCTCTGCAGCCTTGGCAGCGTAGTCCTTCTGCATGGCTGCGCCTTCGATGCAGGCGTCGGCCATGTGGGTGGCGAACAGCTTGATGGCGCGGATGGCGTCATCGTTACCGGGGATGATGTAATCAACCATGTCGGGATCGCAGTTGGAGTCAACCACGGCGACGACGGGGATACCGAGCTTGCGGCATTCCTGGATGGCGATGTGCTCGCGCTTGGGATCGATGACGAAAGCGACCTTGGGTGCGTCGGTCATGTCCTTGATGCCGCCGAGAGCGAGGTTCAGTTTCTTGACCTCGCGGTTCATGCCAACCGCTTCCTTCTTGGTGTAGCGGGAGATGGAACCGTCTTCGAACATCTGCTCGAGGGTCTTCAGGCGGTCGATGGATTTCTTGATGGTCTGGAAGTTGGTCAGGGTGCCGCCCATCCAGCGGTGGGTGACGAAGAACATGCCGGCGCGCTCAGCTTCCTGAGTGACGGCTTCCTGTGCCTGACGCTTGGTGCCGATGAACAGAACCTTGCCGCCCTTGGCGACGGTGTCAACGACGAAGTCGTGGGCCTTGGCAAACATCTTGACGGTCTGCTGCAGGTCCATGATGTGGATGCCGTTGCGGGCGCCGAAGATGTAGGGGCGCATTTTGGGGTTCCAACGGCGGGTCTGGTGGCCGAAGTGGACGCCGGTCTCCAGCATCTGCTTCATAGTAACGTAAGCCATGATAATCTCCTGGGTTTTTCGTCCATCCCGCATTCCATTAAGGAGCCCGTGCCATCACGGACCACCCGGAGTTATGGGCGGGATGTGTGAATTTGAAGTCGGGGGTACTTAGCCCATATTAATATGACTGGCAAGGAAAAAGATGTGTTTTCCTGCAATGTCTTCTTTGGTCGACGGGGGATGTGCCGTAACCGATTGCCCTCAGTATCTTTCTCCTTCCTGCATGATGTCGTGAATTCGTTCGAGGTGCGGCCTGAGGTTGTGAAACATCTTCATGTCGTTGCCATGGACCTGACCGAGCTGTGCCCGTGACATGCTTCGTTTGAAACCGCCGCCGGTGTTCTGGTGGTGGATGCAGGTGACCAGTCCGCAGTATCGGATCGTGCGGCCCTGAATACGCAGGGCAAGGTCGTGGGCGACGTCGTCTATCTGCGAGGGGGAATAGCGGATGTCGAATTGGGGACCGTCCGGCATGTGCGCCATGCGAAGAAGATGGCAGCAACCCATGACGGTGTCTGTTTCGCGGATGAAGTTGTATTGTCCCCGGTCGTATTGGGCGACCAGATTGGGAACGGTCAGTTTGATGATACCGGGTTCAGCCAGTGAAAAGGTCCGGTGCAGGTATTGTATCATCTTCGGATTGCTGCCGAAAACGACTTTGCATCCCACGGCTGTCGTGTCGGGATGATCTTTCATCACCGTCAGGAAACGGGCCAGCCAGTCAGCGGGCAGTTCCACATCATCATCAATATACGCAGCAAACTCGCAGGCGCGGACTTCCGGCAGCGAGCCGAGCCAGTTGCGCGCGGCAGGAGCGCCGATATTGGTGGGCAGGGGAATGGCACCGAAGTCGTTGTCCGGGAAGAGGGATCGGGCCTGTTCAACCGCTTCGGCACTGTGGTCGGTGCAGCCGTTGAGCAGGACGCGGATTTTCGCCGTGCCGATGTCGGTTTTGGCGAGGCTGGCGAGTGTGCGGGAGAGGTCGTCGGCCTTGTTCCATGAATACAGGCAGATCACGACGTCTTTCTCTCGTACGAGCGAATGATTAATCTGTGTCGGATTTTCCAGTTCGGCGAGGCGGTGGCGTATCGGCCCCTGTGCCGGGTCAAGTTTGAGGGACTCACGGTACAGGGCAATGCCGCTCGGGGTGTCTCCGGAGCTGATGAACATTTCCGCAGCCAGATTGAGTTGTACTTCGCAGACCGGACCCGAGGATATTTCGTCCCACAGTTCAAGCGCCTTGTGGTTGATACCAAGCGGGGCATAGTGCAGGAAAAGCCGCTCCTGCCAGTGGTGTCTGGCGAATTTCGGTACTTTGATCGTATTGATCCAGTCGCCCGGTTCCCGGCCTGCGTAGAAATCGAAAAGCAACCGTTGCGAAGCCGCGACAATATGGCCGGGAGTCCGCTCAAGGATGCTGTCCAGATAATTTCTCTTTCTGCGCCGTGTTTGCTCGTTGTTCATCACGTTCCGCATGTCCATGATGGACGGATCAGTCGTGAGACCCGCAATTCGCTTTGCGCGCTGTTTCATTTCGGCATCTCCGGTCAATCGGGCCGCAATATCGAGCGGCATGTGGTTGAACGGGGCCAGCGCCACGGCCTTGCGTATGAGCCGCAGCACGACATCCTGCGTTCCGGGATTGCTGCCCGCGTCCCTGTCCTTGAGAATCCGGGCCAGAAAGGCCGTGCACAGGTCAAGGTCCGGCAGCAGGTTGCGGCAGGTGATGTCGAGAACGTCGAAAACTGCGTCGAGGTCGATGTGGTCGAGTTCCTCGAAGCGGTCTGTCGGGGTGTGCGGCGTGTCCATCAGGGTCCTTTGATGCGGGTTTCAGAGACTGTATCGGAATCAGAAGGGGATTGCATTACCCGTCAGTCGCCGAATGCCTGTTCCATGAGCCGTTTTCCCAGTCCTCCGAAGTCCTTTGGTGCGTAGCCGAATACTTCATTCCAGACTTCGGTGGATTCCATGCAGAAGTAGAGCTGCCTGTCCATGCCGTGTGCGCGGAGCCGGTCCACCATGAAGGAGAACTGTTCGAGCCGCAGCGGGCGGAGCAGGCGTGCCTTGCCGTCGAGACCGGGCACGAACTCGTTATATATGTATGTGGTGTCCGGGAAGTTGTCCGCGATGATCGGCGTGAGCTGCGGCATGCACCGGAATGAGCCGAGACTCATGTAGGCAATGTTCTCCGGTTTCACGTAATCAAAGATCATGTCGATGATTTCTGCATATCCTTCGCGCCAGCCGGGGTAGTGGATGATCGGATCAAAGTGCAGGCAGACGCGGAATCCGGCCTCGGCGCATGTGCGGGCCGCTTCGAGCCGTTCCCTGAGAGTGGATACGTCGAATTCCTCGTGTTCATTGATGAACGGGGCGTTGAGCGACCATGCGGGCAGGACTCGGTCCGTGCGTTTGGCGGCGTCCATCCATGTCAGGTCCACGACCTTGGATTTTAGTTCAAGAACCACATTCTCATGGTCGTTGAGAAATCCGACGAGGTCGTGGCTGTACCCGGTCAGGTGTTCAAGAGCGAGGGAATCTGTGAATTCGCCTGTGCCGACACGATAGCGGGTGTTGCGGTCTGCACCGAAGGCGTCGCCGAGTTCACTGAAAAGGTCATTCTGGTTGGCCCAGATTTTCAGTACTCGATCCTGAAAATAGGCTTGCAGGATACAGTATGAACAGGCCATGGGGCAGTTCTCGCCGATGTGGATGATGCGGTAGCCGCAGCAGTGGTAGGCGCGGGTGCCGGGGCAGAAACGCAGGAATTTCCCCTTATATTCCTTGAGATACAGGGCCTGATCATCGCCTTGCTCGAATTCGAGGCGGTCGGTGCCGGGAGCGACGACAGTCCAGGGAATATCGGCCTGCGTGGTGCCTTCGAGGCGGGCTTTCACCCGTTGCGCGATCGGTGAATCCTGCATGGATTCGTCAACAAAGACGTGGGCGATCTTGCGAAGGTGCTGCGGAAGTCTGATCTGGTTAGTCATTCTTGCCGCCCAGTTTCCAGAGGGTTTTCCAAGTGGACTCCCCGGCTATGGTTTCAAGGTCTTTCACTGCCTTGGCAAGCTGGTCCGCATCCTTGATCTGTACGGTCATTTCCGCGCCGCCGGTTTCAAAATTGTTTGGCTGGCTGAGACGCCACCGAGTTCCGGCCGTGATCTCGCGGGCGGCTTTGGCAAAGCGTTCCTGAAGGGCGGAGAGTTCCGGGTACCGGGTGTCTTTCACGGCGGCGTTCAGGCGGGCGATGCAGTCTTTGGGGGACAGTCCCTGTTTGAGAATTTCGTTCACTCCGGCCCGTTCCATGATGTCAGCCGTGGAGCAGCTAGCCATTTTCCCGGCTTCGAACAGCCATGTGAGCATGTTGACGCCGTTGGAGCGGGACCATGCGAAGTTGGCGAACAGCGGTTCCACTGCGTCGCGGTCGGCTTCTTCCATGCGGCCGAGAACGATGCCTGCCGCAAGGGGAACGCGTCCGGCCAGAAGGTGTTCCTGCCAGTTTTCAGGCATGTCGAGCCATGCTGCGAACAGTTTGGCATCCTTGCTTTTCGGCTTGACGCCAAGGCGCTGCAGGATGTCCGAGCGCAGCCGTTTTTCATCCATGAGCGGGCGGAAGTAGCGCAGGGCGGCGAAGCGCATTGCGTCATCCAGCGGACGCTGCGCGTTATCAGCGAGATACAGCAGCCCTTTTTCCACGTCGTCGGCTTCTTCGACCAGACGGGCAAGAACCGGTTTTCCCTGCTCCCGGAGTATGGAAACGCGGGCGTGGCCTGCGATGACTTCGAGGCCGTCATTTGTTTTCTGAACTAGAATCGGGGTGGTCTGGCCGAATTCCTCTATTGAATTTTTAAGTGATTCCTGCGGGTTATCCGACCAGAAAAGATGCGGGCCGGTATCGCGCATGGTATCCGCCGGGGAGGTGAGTATCTCGCTTGAAAGCTGCAAAGTGCGCTCCTGAATGGGTTGATTGAATTTGTCTAATCGTAAGTAATATTTGCAAATTGTGCAAAAAGGGGATGTTTTTCTACATAAATGTTAATGATTGCAAGTGATTGAGTAGTCCTAATTTATGGAGACCCCCCCTTGACATTCTCGCGTAGCTGTTCCTATAGGTCTAAACCTGCTAAAAACCAAGTGTCAGTGATAAAGCGGGGTCGGAGGTCCCCCTAATCATAGTCAAAAACCCATAAATATAAGTGGAGTAGAGAATGTCTGATCTGAAAACACAGCGAACTTATGCACTTGTAGGCCACGGCGGCAGCGGAAAGACCACTGTCGCTGAAATGCTTCTGTTCAATGCCGGTGTGGTTAACCGCCTCGGCAAGGTCGAAGATGGGAACACCGTACTTGACTACGAGCCTGAGGAAATCAAGCGTCGCGGCTCGGTTCAGCCCGGTTTTGCCAGCTTCAAGTGGAAGAAGAACGATCATTTTCTCATTGATACTCCGGGTGACTCCAACTTTGCGGGCGACCTCTCCTACAGCCTGACCGCAGCCGACGGTGCCGTTCTGGTCATCGATGCGGTTGACGGCGTCAAGCCGCTGACTCGCAAGATATGGGCACAGGTTCAGGAAATGGGCATGCCCTCCATGATCGTCATCAACAAGATGGATCGTGACCGCGCCGATTTCGATCTGGCGTTCAACGGCATTTCCGACGCTTTGGGTGCGCGTCCGGCATTGCTCTACTATCCCATTGGTTCCAAGGAAAATTTCAAGGGCGTTGTGGACATGCTGTCCGGCAAGGCGCTGATGTTCGGTGAAGACGGTACGGTTTCCGAGGCCGATATTCCCGGCGATATCGCTGATGATGTTGAGATGATCCGTGAAGCCATGGTCGAAAACATTGCGGAAAGCGATGAAGACCTCATGGAAAAATATTTCGAGGACGGAGAGCTGTCCCCGGAAGATATCACCAAGGGCCTTCAGGCAGGCGTCGCTTCAGGCGAACTGGTTCCCGTGGTCGTCGCTTCCGGTCTGAATAATCAGGGCGGCCAGATGATTCTCGACGCAGTTCAGAATCTGCTGCCCGGACCGCTGACCCACAAGGCGTGGGAAGGCGAAGAAGGCGAGCGGGCGAGTTCCCCTGACGAACCGCTGGCGTGCTTTGTCTTCAAGACCCTTGCCGACCCGTTTGCCGGTCAGTTGACCATCGTTCGCGTCCTGTCTGGAGAGCTGACTGCCGATTCCCACCTCCTCAACGCCAGCAATGACGGCAAAGAGCGTGTGGGACAGTTGCTGCTTACCTCCGGCAAAGATCAGAATCAGGCTGACGGAGCAATGGGACCCGGTTCCATCGTGACGCTTGCCAAGCTCAAGAATACCGCCACCGGCGACACGCTGGTCGGTGAAAAGGATAATTTCATTCTGAAGAAGCCCGAGATGGCTCCGCAGCTCATCACCTTCGCCTTGGCCCCGGCCGAAAAGGGTGATGAGGACAAGGTGTATGCCGCTGTCGCCAAGCTGCTGGATGAAGATGTTACGCTGACCCTGTCCCGCGATGAGGAATCCGGTGACATCCTGCTGTCCGGTATGGGCCAGAATCACATCGAAATCTCCGTAGAGAAAGCCAAACGCCGTTACAAGGCGGATATCGTTCTCAAGACACCCAAGGTCCCGTACCGCGAGACCTTCAAGACAGGTGCCAAGGAGATTCAGGGCCGTCACAAGAAGCAGTCCGGCGGCCGTGGCCAGTTTGGTGACTGCTGGATTACTATCGCGCCCAAGACGCATGGTGAAGGATATGAGTTCATCGACAAGATCGTCGGCGGTTCCATTCCTCGCCAGTTCATTCCCGCAGTGGACAAGGGCGTTCAGGAATCCGCAGCCCGCGGTGTACTCGCCGGTTACCCGGTCATCGATTTCGAAGTGACCTTGTACGACGGCAGCTATCACAACGTCGACTCTTCGGAAATGGCATTCAAGGTCGCCGGCTCCCTGGCATTCAAGGCTGCCTGCGCCAAGGCGAAGATGGCTTTGCTCGAACCGGTCATGCTCGTTACCGTTGCCGTTCCGGATTCCTTCATGGGTGACGTCATCGGTGACCTTTCCTCCCGTCGAGGCAAGGTGCTCGGTTCCGACTCTCAGGCAGGCCTGACCGAGGTCAAGGCTCATGTGCCCATGGCAGAGATGCTCAAGTACGCTCCGGACCTCAATTCCATGACCGGCGGTCAGGGAACGTTCTTCATGGAGTTTGCCTCCTACGAGGAATGCCCGCCGCAGGAAGCGGAAAAGGTTATCGCCGCTCACAAGAGCGCCACTGAAGCCGAATAGGTTTCCATTAATCGCAGATAAAAGGGCGACGGGATACCCCGCCGCCCTTTTTTGTACTCATACACTTGTTTAGCGTGCCGTTTTGGTTTACTCATGCTTGAGTAAAAACAATAAGGAAAGCTGATGTTTCGACGTGTATTTTTCGTATTCCTCCTGTGGTGCGTAACAGTCTACTATAGTTATAGAATGATGGGGGTCGATCCCGAGAACTGTACCCCGGATGAATATGACTACTGGGGAATCAAGTGGGGTGAGGCCGCTGTCCGTCTCGCAGGTATCAAGATTGAAGCCGACATGGGAGACGTCGATCCCGAAGGACACTACGTCTTTATAGGCAACCATCAGTCGAATCTGGATATCCCTGTTTTGTTTGAGGTTCTCAAGAAGAACCGCATCCGTTTCGTGGCCAAGAAAAGCCTGTTCGAGATTCCCATTTACGGAAAGGCGCTGGCTCATTCCGGGCACATCTGTGTTGATCGGGAAAATCGCCGTGCGGCCATGAAGAGCCTGAATGAGGCCGTGGAAAAGGCCAAGAGCGGCATCTCTCCGTTTATCTTTCCCGAGGGAACCCGCAACATGAATTTGAAGGAACTCATGGAGTTCAAGGTCGGGGGCATGATCATCGCGCTCAAGTCCGGTCTGCCTGTCGTTCCGATTGTCATGACCAATACTGGCCGGATCATGGGTAAAGGACAGTTCGTCATTGATAACCGTCCCGTTGTTCGTGTGAAGGCGTTGCCTGTGATTGACCCGTCCGAGTACACGATCAAGGACCGTGAAAAATTCAAGGACGATCTGTACGAAATGATGAACGCGGCATACCAAGAACTGCTTGCAGAGGATGCCTAGATGAGCAACTCCGGTTCCTTTACGCTCTATCCTTTCGGCGGTCTCGGTGAGATCGGCATGAACTGCATGGCCTACAAGACCGACAGGTCCATGGCTCTGGTCGATTGCGGTTTGATGTTTCCGGAGGATTATCATTTCGGTGTGGATGTCGTTATTCCGTGCTTTGATTTTATCATCAAGAATAAGCAGATGCTGCATGGAATCGTGCTGACCCACGGACATGAAGACCATATCGGCGCATTGCCGTGGCTTTTGCAGAACGTGGACGTTCCTGTTTACGGCAGTGAATTCACGCTCGGTCTGGTGGAGAACAAGCTGCGTGAACATGACCTCGACAAGTGGGCCGATCTTCGACCGGTGCGTCCGCATGACCGTGTCCTGATCGGGGATTTTCGGTTCAATTTTTTCCCGGTCTGCCATTCCATCATCGACGGGTTCGGGCTGGGGATCGAGACTCCCGCTGGCCGTGTCGTTCATACCGGCGATTTCAAGATCGACCGTAACCCGCTTGGCGGTCACGCCACGGACCTTGCGGCGTTCCGCAAATTTTCCGAACCGGGCGTGCAGTTGCTGATGTCGGATTCCACCAACGTGGAACGCGAAGGGTTCGCCCTGACCGAGCGCGAGATCAAGGTGAGCCTGCGTGAAATTTTTTCTGCCGCCAAAGGGCGCATTCTCGTTTCGCTGTTTTCCAGCCACATCCAGCGAATGCAGGAAGTGTTCGACCTTGCCGACGCCGAAGGGCGCAAAGTGGCGGTGTCCGGGCGGAGCCTGTACCGCAACATCGAGCTGGCGCGTGAGCAGGGTCATCTCAAGATTCCGAAAAAGACGTTCATCGATCTGGACCGTATTGATGAATACGGCGATTCCGAACTGGTGCTTCTGGTGACGGGATCACAAGGGGAACCGCTGGCAGCATTGTCACGCATGGCAATGGAGGAGCACCGCCAGCTTTCCGTGAAGCCGGATGATCTGTTCATCTTGTCGTCGCGTTTTATTCCGGGCAATGTCCGGGCCATCACCAAGGTCATCAATAACCTGTACCGCCTCGGGGCCGAGGTCCTGTACGAAAAGATGCACGGTATTCATGCCTCGGGCCATGCCCATGCCGGTGAATTGACCCTGATGCTTGAGACTGTCCGGCCTCGGCACTTCATTCCCGTACATGGTGAATACCGCCATCTGGTCAAGCACCGGCGTCTGGCGGTTGAGTGCGGCGTGGATGACGAGCGTGCGCTTGTCGTGGAGAACGGGCAGCCTGTGACATTTTATGCAGACGGGTTGTATTCCTATGACCAGCCGTTTTCAGCGGAGAAGATTCTCGTGGACGGCAAGGGCGTTGGCGATGTGGGCCAGAGCGTGCTCAAGGAACGTCAGCTTCTGGCGGGCGAGGGCATGGTCATCGTGGTCATCGTCGTGGACGAGGCCACCGGAGAGATCAGCATGGGACCGGACATCATGTCCAAGGGGTTCGTTTTCGAGCAGCAGTACCGGCATCTGCTCGATGATGCCAAATGTATCGTGCTGGACGTGCATGAGAACATTGCACCGGGCGAAACCACCAAGCTCAAGGAGCGCATTCGTTCGGCGTTGCGCCGTTTCTTCCGCAAGGTGCTCGGGCGTGATCCCGTGGTGGTGCCGCTTATCATCTCCATTTAGCCGGTCCGGCGCAGGCTGGACTTCGAGGACGTGTTAGGCTAAATATTTCATCAAGCTGGAAAAACATCTTTTTTATACGAGGGAATATCAATGAAAAAATCCGTTCTTCTTGTCGTCGTTTTTTCCATGGCACTCATGCTGGCCGCGTGCGGCGCGCAGAAAAATGAACTGGATGTGGGGCACGATCTGTTCATGAAGGGAGACTGCGCCGGAGCCGCGCCGTATCTTGACGACACGATCGCCCAGCCTGACAGCCTCATGGACCTCGCATATGCATGTTTTCTGAAAGGACGTTGTGCCGAAAAGTCTGGAGACATAACCTCCGCATACGAGTATTTCTATGCTTCCAAGGTCGTGGCTGGCTATGTCGTTGCCCATGATACGCATGTGAACCTGAATACGTATGGCCGCAGTGAGTTCGTTCAGGTCAAGATTCCGGCGCTGCTTGCCAAGCTTGAACCCGATCTTGGTGCCGAGAAGGTCAAGGCTGTCACTGCGAAGGTCGATAAGGCCTTGCAGTCTGAGTATCTGAAAGAGGTCATGGATGGTGGCCGTCATTAATCGGATTATGTAATGCCCCGCTTGTCGGGGCGTTGTTTTTTGGGGGGAGAAGGATCAGGAACGCGTTTCACCAAGGAGTGATGCATGCCGCTGACCGACTACACCGAAATCGTGGAGAAGCTGCAAAAGGCGCTTGGCAGGGGATTTGCCGAGGAACCGTGGATTCTCAACGTACCGGGCAAATCCATTGCCTGTAAAATCGACCAATTTTATTACCTCGCCGTAATACCCGCATTTTCCGAACAACTCGCCCGACTCGGCGGCATGTTCCCCGATCAGGTGAACGAGGCGCTTGTCAAAACCGGCAATTTCATTACCAAGGCACCTGAACGCAATCCGGTTTTGCCCCTGACGCTCGGTTGGGGCGGGCCTTCAGTGAAGGTTAAGGCGGCGTTCGTGGACGCCGATTTCATCGACCGCGCCGTCAAGACATACGGCGGCCTCGATTCCGTACTTAACGTGACTGAACTCAAGATCAGTTCCGCTGACCGGGACCGTGTCGAAGCTTTCTTTGAAGACAAGACACCACCCCAGAAACTCGCCTATTTTTAGACGCGAGAAACAGGAGAAGGCGCCGACCTTCTCGCCGAAGGCGCACCAAAAGTTCAGGAGATTCTCAAGCCCCCTTTGCAAAGGGGGCTTGAGCCGTCGGAGACGCCCCGCGGCGAGCGATTCTTAATGAATGGCGTGTTTGCGGGGTTCGAGGGCGAAGAACCCGTCATACTGCGGGATTTCGAGGGCCAGCAGAGCCTCTTTGGTCAGGTCCGGGCCGACCCAGAGGATGCCGGGAGTCGTGAACCCGCGCACAAGGCGTTTGGCGTGATCAAGGGCCATGGCGATCTGTGAGACATACACGGCCTTGTCGAAAGTCAGTTCCGCATCATGCGCCCATTCGGGCAGAGGGTCGCCGGGGGGCCATGAGATGGGATTGCGGAGCCGCCATTTCACGGTGTCGTCGGTGTGGGACACCATGACGCCGTCCTCGATGCCCTGACAGGAAGGGTTTCCGCAGTCGCATGTATAAATGAAGAATTCACCGGACATGGTGCTGGATGTCACCAGATCAACGGGGTCGATGTAGACATTGACGTCGTGAAGATATTGTCCATCCACCGACAGGTTGAAGTCGATGTAGGCATCGTCAGGGTGCTTTTCGTCAAGCGACAGGGTTGCTGTGATTCGAATTTCGTTCATGCGTCTTCCTTGCGTTCATTGCCGTCATCCGGTGACTGACGGCAGGCATTTAGCACAAACTTTTCCGCGGCACAATTCGGGAGCTTTTGTCGGCGTTTTAGTCTTCCTTGAGTATTTCATCACGGACGATGGCTGAGTTGTAGGCCGCGTTGATGGCGGATTCGGTCAGCGTACCCACGACATTTCTTTTTCCGCCTGAAGGCAGGACCGGCAGTTGGGATACGCCGCGGTCGGTGAGCTTGTCCAATGCTTCCTGCAACGTGCAGTCTGTCGTGATCGTTATCGGATTTTTCGTGGCGATGTCGTCTGCGATAATGAGTTCAAGGAGGCCTTCCTCGTTCAGAACTGTGCGGATATCGCGAAACGAGATGATGCCGGTAAGGTTTTGATCCTGATCAACGACGTGCAGGTAAGGGGCGTTTTCGGTCTTGAATGTCCAGATGATGCGTGAAAGCGGCATGGACTCCGGGATGGTGACCACATCGCTGGTCATGACCTCTTTGACCACCATGTGTTCAAGGAGGTGGCGTTCGCGTCCGGCCTCGATGTCGATGCCGCGCCGGAGCAGTTTGGTGGTGTAAATGGAGGCGCGGTCAATGGTGGAGTTCATGACCGTGGCCGTGATGCAGGTGAGCATGAGCGGCAGGATGATGGAATAGGTGCCGGACATTTCGAAAATGATGAGAATGGCGGTGATGGGAGCGTAGGTGGTGCCCGCGACAACGCCGCCCATGGCGACGAGGGCATACGCTCCGGGCATGGCTGTCATTCCGGGTAGTATGGAGTGGAGCACGAAGCCGAACGCGCCGCCGGTCATGCAGCCCATGAACAGCGACGGTGCGAAGATACCGCCTGATCCGCCTGACCCGAGGGTAATGGACGAGGCGAGGATTTTTACCCAGATGAGAATGAAAAGTGTGGTGAGTCCAATTTCATTGGTCAGGGCAAGGTTCATCGCGCCGTAGCCCACGCCGAATACTTCGGGGAACACGGCGAAGACGCAGCCCAGCAGGACGCCGCCGATGGCGGGCTTGATCCAGTCCGGGATGGGCACGGCCTCGAACCAGTCCTCGAATTTGTACAGGATTTTGGTGAAGGTCAGGCCGACAAGGCCGGTGATGATGCCGAGGATGGGATAGAAGCAGAATTCCCAGAGCGACACGATGGAATAGTCCGGAATGGCGAAATGCGGGAAGTTTCCGAAATAGTAGCGTGAGATGGTGGTGGCGGTGACCGACGAGAGTACCACCGGGGAAAATTGCAGGACCCCGAAGTCTCCGATGATGATTTCAAGGGCAAAAAGCACGCCTGCGATAGGGGCGTTGAACGTGGCCGCTATGCCCGCCGCCGCACCGCAGCCGACCATGGTCCGCATGTGGACGCTCGGTACCTTGAAGAGCTGGCCGATGGATGAGCCGATGGATGAGCCGATCTGAACCATGGGGCCTTCCCGGCCCACGGAACCACCCGAACCGATGGTCACGGCAGAGGCGAATATCTTGGCTGCCGCCACACGCTTTCGGATGCGCCCGCCGCGTAGTGCAATGGCCTGTATGACCTCAGGCACGCCATGGCCTTTGGCTTCACTGGCAAAGAAGTTAACCACGAGGCCGACCACGAGGCCGCCTGCTGCGGGCATGGCGATTTTCATCCAGACCGGGATGGTGCTGCCGAAAAACAGGAAGTCGTCGGTGTTCTGATAGAACAGCCATTGCATGGACTTGAGAACGAGTTTGAAGAGGACGGCACCATATCCGGCAAGGACGCCGATGAGGATGGCGAGAAACAGATATTGGACGTTGGGTCGTTTCAGCCGTTGAAAGAGCGGTTCTCCCCGAGTGTCGGCCATTCAGTTCAGTCTCCGGGTTTGACGGTGATTGACAGGTTGACTCTGGAAGCGCCCGATATAGCTATACGTAAGCAACATATTGCCCGACTTCTTCCACGAGTGCAACGCGCCTTGCGTAAAAACTTGAGGAGAAAAGGGAAAACAGGTATCCACATCTTCCACAAACAAGATCATTCGAGGAGAACATAGATGGCAAAATTTGAATTGACTTCCCTGCAACCGAAGCCGGAATTCGACATGATGTATTTCATGGAGGTCGCAGGGGAAACCCGTATCGATCAGGATATAATGGAAGAGTTCGAGCCTTTCTGGGATAAATGGGCTGCAAACAACCTGAAGGCGTACGAGATTTCCAACCCCGACGGCGAAGGAAATTTCCTGCTGATTTTTCTTGATGAGGAAGCAGAAAGCTCCATCGAAGGCATCTGGCAGGATTCTCCTACGCACGGGCTGTTGTTTCACAGCCTCGCCATCACCATGGTCATGAGCGCGGCAGAAGGGTTTGTGCCCGAATTGTCCAACGGCAAATGTGCGCCGCTGCCCCGTCCGGGCGATGTCGTCCTTGGTGCGTTTGAAGAATTGGGCCTGACTTGGAATCAGGAAGGTACGGTCAACCGCAAGTACGCGGTGCTGACCCCTTACCCCTACAACGGCGGGTGTGAAATCTGCTATCTGAGCGAAACCTGCCCCAAAAGCACGGTTAAACAACAATAATTATGTCATTCACAGTCAAGGATGTTCTCGATCTTCAGGTTGCCCCGGCCCTCGGTTGTACTGAACCTGTAGCCATCGCTCTCGGCGCTGCCGCAGCAATGTCGCTGCTGCCGGGGGACGATTTCGATTCCCTTGAGGTTTCGGTGGACCCCAACGTTTACAAGAACGGTCTGGCGGTTTCGATTCCCGGCACGGGCGGTCAGTCCGGTCTGGACATGGCCGCAGCCCTGGGAGCCGTTGGCGGTGATGCCGAGCTGCGTCTGGAAGTACTCCAGCCTGTGAATGATGCAATCGTGGCGGGAGCCAAGAAGGCACTTTCCGCGGATAAGGTTCATGTCTCGCTTATCGAGGATCAGCGTGGTTTGCTCGTCAAGAACGTCATCACGTCCGGCAAGGATGTGGCCGAATGCGTTATCGAGGGACTGCACGACAATATCGTGACCCTCAGGTTGAACGGCAAGGATGTCGACAGCCCGTTGATCGTCAGTAGCGGTGAAAAAGGCGAAAGCCCGCTGGCCGCCATGGAGGCTTGGCTCAAGGAATTGAGTCTCAATGACCTTCTTGCCCTGACTGACGATCTGGACAGCGAGGATTTCGCTTTTCTGCGTGAAGGCGTGGACGTGAACATGCGCCTTGCCGAGCACGGGTTGAAGTACGGTCTCGGGCTCGGCGTGGGCAAGACGTTGGAACGGCTTGTCCGTCAGGGGCTTATCAAGCGGGACATGATGCTTGATGCCCGTATTCTCACTTCCGGCGCGGCAGATGCCCGCATGTCCGGGCTGCCTCTTCCGGCCATGAGTTCGGCTGGGTCCGGCAACCATGGCCTGACCGCGATCCTGCCTATCTGGGCCGTGAAGGATCATATTGAGGACGTGAGCGAAAAGGTCGTGCTGGAAGCCATTGCCCTGTCGCATATCGTGACCGCCTACGTGAAGGCGCATACCGGCAGGCTGTCCGCTGTGTGCGGCTGTTCCGTTGCCGCGGGCTGCGGTGCCACGGCAGGGATTACTTTCCTGCTGGGCGGTGATGCCCATCACATTGCCGGGGCCATCAAGAACCTCCTTGAGGATCTCGCGGGAATCATCTGTGACGGTGCCAAGGCTGGGTGTGCGCTCAAGCTTTCCACGGCGGCGGGAACCGCTGTGCAGGCCGCACTTTTCTCCTTGCAGGGTGTCAGTGTGCATTCAACGGATGGCATTATCGGGAATTCTTCCGAGGATACCATGCGGAATATCGGGACACTCGCCGTGGACGGCATGATCCAGACCGACCAGACCATCCTTCGCATCATGCTGGAGAAAAAGTTTTCGGACGTGTAGCCGGAATACACAATATAAGATTTGATTGAAAGCATGAACCGGAAAGTCCCTGTCATACGGGCTTTCCGGTTCTTTTTTGTTTATCGTGGATCGCCCAGTTTTCCGGCGGGTATCCCGTTTCGCAGATTTGCCTCGATGGTCTCAAGCGGGACGCCTTTGGTTTCAGGTACGTACATTCGGCAGAATATCCATCCAAGCGTTCCGATAGCGGCATAGAGCCAGAACGTTCCGGCTTTGCCAATGGTTTCGACCAGTGAGAGGAAGGTGAACGAAATGGCGAAGTTGAATATCCAGTTGGCCAGAGTGGCGAGACTCATGGCAAGGCCGCGTACATTGAGCGGATATATTTCGGCAATGAGCAGCCATGCGATGGGGCCGAGACTGACCGCGAATGAACCGATGTAGATGAACAGGACGCCGACAGTAATCCATTTGAGTTCATCCCCCATGGTAGTTTGGAACTGAAAGCCGAGGGCCAGTGCGGAAAGGCTGACCACCATGCCGATCATTCCGGCCGAGAGCAGGGGCTTGCGTCCGACCTTATCCACCAATCGTATGGACACTATGGTCATGAGCACGTTGACGATGCCCACGCCGACCGTGGCGGTGATGGCGGTGGTTGCGGACGTGAAGCCAGCCATTTCAAAGATGGTCGGGGCGTAGTAGATGACCGTGTTGATTCCCGTGGCCTGTTGAATGAACATGATGCCGATGCCGATGAACAGGGCCGGACGCAGCCATGGAGCGGAGAGTTCCCGCATGCTGCCGGATTCCTTGCCGGACTTGCGGGCGGCGTCGAGTTCGGCCTGCGTGTCGGTGTCCGGCATGATGCGGTTGAGAATGTCACGGGCCTTGTCTTCCCGTCCTTTGCCAGCGAGCCAGCAGGGTGTTTCTGGCAGGAACAGCATGCCGATGCCGAGGATGACAGCCGGGGTGGTGCCTGTGAGGAACATGTATCGCCAGGTTTTGTCGCTGTGGGCGAATCCGTCGTCCACGAGATAGGACGCGACGATGCCGATGGTGATGAGCAGTTGATTCAGCGAGACGAGCGCCCCGCGGTATTGCGGCGGGGAAATCTCCGAAATATAGAGCGGCACGGCGTATGAGGCCACACCGATGGCAAGGCCGATGACGACTCTTCCCATGATGAGCATCTCTACCGATCCGGCAGAGGACGTCCAGACGGAACCTGCGGCAAAGATGCAGGCCGTACCGATGATGGAAATGCGGCGTCCGAGGATGTCGACCATTCTGCCGCTGGCCATGGCCCCGATGATGCAGCCCAGCAGCACCGCGCTGACCACCCATTCCTGCATGTAGGCATGCAGGGCGAAATCCTTTTTGATGAACAGAAGTGCGCCGGAAATGACTCCCGTGTCAAAGCCGAAGAGCAAGCCGCCGGTTGCGGCGACAGCTGCGATGATGAAGACGAGTCGTTTGCTGGTGGCATCAGTCATGGCACGTCCTTTTGGGGATGGAATTATGCAACATTATACGTCTGTTGGCGTTATTGTAAAGAAGTGTAGCTGCTTGTTAATAATTGTTCGCTGTTTTTCCGTCTGCTATTGGGAAGGAGCGGAAGAGTAAATGCTGAATAGGGAGTCTTGCTGGCATGCGTTTGTTTTGCATACTTTTTTTGAGTGGATTGTTTTTACTGTCGGCGGGTTTTCCCGTTGGGGCAGATTCTTCGGAAGTGCTGCGTATCGGCACCATGGAGCTACAGCCGTATGGCTGGGTTGATAAAAAGGGAAATAAGCACGGTTCTCTCTACGCGTTGCACGAAGAGGTCGGCAAAAGATACGGCGGGTCGTACTCCAATGAAATCATACCGTTTGTTCGGATGTTCGAGATGTTGCAACAGGGCGAGCTGGATATGATTTCCTCACAGCCGCATGCCGCCGCCATGCGTGCAGGGGACAAACTCGCCGTTCAGTATCTGAACAGGGTTGTTGTCGCAACACGGCGCGATTCCGGGGTAAGGAATCTGGACGATCTTGAAGGCAGGACTGTTCTGGTTCATGCCGGAGCATCCTATGTGGAACTGGATGACATCAATTTTCAGGTTCATTACATGCAGAACTACAGAATGATGCTGGAGGTGTTGTTCTTGAGGGCAGGGATCGCAGCTGCGGTATTTTCCGAACCGGCATACTACTATTGGATGTACATGCTCGGCTTGTCACCTGACGATTTCGGGAACGTTGTGATTTTGAGTGAAGACAAGGAACAGTGGGCATTTGTCAGGAAGGGGCTTGCCCCTGCGGTACGCGACAAGCTGAAGCGTATCGTGAACGCCATTCGGAAAGAGAAGGTTTATGAGCGGTTGTTGTCCGATATGAGAAAAAAGGCTGAAAGCAATATAAGCCGGGGGCGGTGAAGTTCCCGGCTTTACATTTGGAATCAGACGGCCACCTTGATGATTGCCTTGTGCAGCTCGTTGTCCGAGATCATGGGCATATGCCCGTCTTCCGGAAAATATATGCCGAACATGCCCGGTCCCACGGCAGACCATGCGCTTGGTTCGTCGTCATAGAACGCGACGTCGTTCTGCGGATCGGAGTTATCAGTGGGGTCTCCCAGCTCCTGACGGGATTTCCAGCCGATGGTGTCGGTGCCGTTGATGACGTACTGGATGTCGATGTATTTATCGTGCGTCTCCAGTTGCGCGTCTGCCCGTTTGCGGCCCGGTCCCTTGGCGATAATGGCGTAGACGTCATCGCCGTCGATTTCCAGCCTGCCCTCATTGAAGCAGGCCAGGTTGCTACGCCGCAGAACGGCGAAGGCCGTGGCGAACCGGGGATTCAGACAGATGTATTTATCCGCGTTTTCAAGCGTGTCGATAATCATGCGTTCCTCAGGGTTGCGGTCAGCCTGTTCGGTTTCATGAAAAGCTCCAGCGCGTCGACAATGGAAGTGCAGACGATGTCGGCGGTCATGAGTGACGCCCGGAATGCGCCTTCCCGCTGGATCAGGACGATGCCGAGCGCGGCTTCGGCAAGCATTCCTTCATCGTTTCTGCCGTTGCCCACGGCGACCGTCTGCGCCTGACCGAGACTGCGGACGAAGTCGCGTTTGTCCCTGCTTTGGTCCTTGTCGCCTATGATGTGGATCGAGCAGCGGCAGTCGGCCAGTTCGGAGTGGGCCGAACCATGGGTGTCAGCCGTGATGACATGAATTGTAACGTGTTCGGCAAGCCGGTCCATGATTTCTTTCACGCCGGGGAGCAGGCTGCCGTCTTCGGCCAGTGTGCCGTTGTAATCACACACGATATGCTGCACATCCAGCAATCCATATCCCGGGATATCAAAGCGCATGTGATTGCCTCCGATGGGTGCCTCGATGTATGCCTCCGGCGGCCCTGCCGGGAGCCTCAAGAACCCTTCGTGAAGGGTTCTTGAGAATCTCCGAAGCTTTTTGGTGCGCTTCGCGGAATGTGCGAATACGCTGTCTTTTTATACTAATTTCGCCGCAGGCGAGTCGGGATTCTCAAGGCCTTCGGCCTTGCCTCAGCCGTTAGCGAGTCTTCGAGCTTTACGGATGCGGACAGCACCGATGAGCCGTCGGAGACGAAATCACCCGACAATACCGCCGTAGGCGGCTACAAGTCCTGTTTCTATCCTTCGACTTTCTGCCGATCCGCCTTGAGTGCCATGAGCAGTGACTCGTCAAGGGACGGGTGCGGGAAGATGGTTTTGTAAATATCTTCCGCTGTCCATCCCTGCTGCACGATCATGGTGGATGTGGTGGCGAGGCGCGAAACCTCGTGGCCCACGGCTGTCACGCCGACGACCTTGCCGCCGGACCAGACGACTTTGACGAATCCCTGTGTGGCGGCGTGCGCCTGTGCCATGGGGTTGGCCGCGAGCTGCACCTTGGAGACTTCGCAGTCCATGTCGGTCAGGAATGCCTCGTTCTGCATCAGGCCGACGCGCATGACCTCGGGAGCGCCGTAAAGCACGCTCGGAATCGGGCCGGATTCATACGGGGCATCGGTTTTTCCCGCGATGCGCGAGGCAACGTAATGCGCCTGATGCGCTGCGGCATGGGCAAGCTGCATCTGACCATTGGCATCGCCGATGGCGTAGATGTTTTTTGCGGCCATGAGATTTTCGTCCACCTGAATCTGGTTGAACTGCATCTCGATGCCTGCTTCCTCAAGGCCGATGCCCTGAGTGACCGGTCCGCGGCCCACTGCGACGAGCGCCTTGTCCGCCTCGATCTGTTCGCCGGATTCAAGGGTGAGCACGGCCTTGCCGTCCACGGTGCGGACGCCGGACACGCGCTCTTCAAGTTTGATATCCCATTTCCACCGTTTGAAGACCGAACGGAGCGCCTTGGAGACCTCCGGGTCTTCCAGCGGGGCCACGCGGTCCATGGCGTCCACGACCGTGACCTTCGCGCCGAAGCGGTGGGCCGCCTGTGCCATTTCCAGACCGATGAAGCCCGCGCCGACCACGATGAGCGAGGAAGGCATGGAGTCCATGGAAAGGAACATGTCGGAGTCGAGAACGCATTCGCCGTCAGGCTCCAGTCCGGGGAAGAATATCGGCTTTGAACCGGTGGCTACCACGAGATTCTTGTAGTCGACTTCCTGCGTGCCGTCTTCGTTTTCAACGGAGATTTTGCCTTTCCCGGCCAGCCTGCCGATACCTTCAAGCAGGTCGACACCAAGCTTTTTGAGCTGCATGCCCATGGCCTTGCGTGTGCCGACAAGATGCTTCTGCACCCGTGCCTGCAATGCGGTGAAGTCCACGTTCACTTCGCCGGATGCGACTTTCATCTTGGACTGGTTATGCAGTTCCTCGATGGCGGACGTCGCTCCCAGCCAGAGTTTTGTCGGGATGCAGCCCCGGTTGACGCAGGTGCCGCCGAGGACGTCCTTTTCCACGAGGGCGACCTTGAGGCCGTATCCGGCTCCAGCCACGGCGGCGTCAAAACCGCCGGGACCGGCACCAATTACAACGAGATCATAAGTCATCAGTCAGCTCCATGGAGCGTGCGGCCTTTGTCTCGTCGAGACGGGTCACCGGGAGGGTGACCGGGGCGGCCTGCACTGCTTCCGGGTTGGATTCCGCCGTTTCGGCGATGGCAATGAGGTCGTCGATGAATGTATCGAGTGTTTCCTTGTTCTCGGTTTCCGTGGGCTCGATCATGATGGCTTCCGGCACGATGAGCGGGAAGTAGACCGTGGGGGCGTGGTGGCCCTTGTCGAGAAGTCCCTTGCCGATATCAAGGGCATGGACGCCGTTTTCCGCCTGCTTGGAGGCGCTGGCAACGAATTCGTGCATGCAGATGCGGTTGTAGGGAATCTCGAAGTGATCTTCCAGGCGTTTACGCATGTAGTTTGCGGCGAGCACGGCGTTTTCGGTAGCGCGAGTCAAGCCCTTGCCGCCGAGGCGCAGGATGTAGGCATAGGCCTTCAGGTACACGCCGAAGTTGCCGTAGAACGGAGCCACGTAGCCGATGGACTTCGGGTAGTCGTAGTCGAGGAAGTACTGGCCGTCTTCGAGCTTTGCCACGCGGGAGATGGGCAGGAACGGAACGAGCCGTTCGGACACGCCCACCGGACCGGAACCGGGACCGCCGCCGCCGTGCGGGGTGGCCATGGTCTTGTGAAGGTTCCAGTGAACGATGTCGAACCCGACGTCGCCCACGCGCATCTTGCCCATGATGGCGTTGAGGTTTGCGCCGTCGTAGTAGAGCAGGGCGTCCACTTCGCGGAGCATTTCAACGACCTTGGGCAGGTTCTGTTCGAACAGGCCCAGCGTGTTGGGACAGGTCATCATCATGCCTGCCACTTCGTCGTCGAGCACTTCGGCCAGAGCCTCGGGGCTGACGATGCCGTCCACGGATTCGATGGATACGATTTCATATCCGGCGATGGCCGCGGAAGCGGGGTTGGTGCCGTGTGCGGAGTCGGGCACGATGACCTTGGTCTTCTTGTTGCCCTTGTCCCTGTGATAGGCGGCCATGAGCATGACGCCAGTCAGCTCGCCGTGCGCCCCGGCCATGGGGTGCATGGTGTAGGCGGCCATGCCGGTGATCTCGGCCAGTTGCTGCTCGATTTCGTACATGACTTCGAGCGCGCCCTGACAGAGTCCGCCCGCGCCCTGCAACTGCGGCAGTACCGGGTGCAGGCGCGTGAAACCGGGCATGCCAGCCACGATTTCCGTGAACTTGGGGTTGTACTTCATGGTACAGGAACCCAGCGGATAGAAATTGCCGTCCACACCGTAGTTGCGCTGCGAGAGTTTGGTGAAGTGGCGCACCACGTCTAGCTCGGAAGCCGAGGGCAGGCCGATCTCGCCGTCACGCAGCAGTTCTTTCGGAATGTATGCTTCTTCGGCCATGCCGTCGCAGGGCCAGCAGCCTTCGCGTCCGGCTACGGATGATTCGAATATTGTCTTCATTTGAGCGCCCCCTTGAGCATCTCGGCGAAGATGCCGATCTGTTCTTCACTGGTCTTTTCGGTGCAGGCCACCAGCAGGCCGTTGTCCAGTCCTTCGTAGTAGCGTCCCAGAGGGAATCCGGGGATGAATCCGCGTTCCGTGAGTTTCGCGATGGCGTCGTATGCGTTCACCGGCAGGGTGACGGCGAATTCGTTGCCGAAGGGCCCCTTGGTGAGCATTTCCACACCGTCGATGGCGGAGAGACGCTCAGCGCAGAGATGGGCACGTTCAACGGAAAGACGGGCGGCTCGTTTGAGGCCCATTTCTCCGAGTGTGCACATGTGAACCAGCGCGCGCAGAGCGCACAGGGACTGGTTGGAGCAGATGTTGGACGTTGCCCGCTGACGGCGGATGTGCTGTTCGCGGGCCTGAAGAGTGAGCACGTAGCCGGTGCGTCCTTCGGTGTCCTCGGTGCGGCCGACGATGCGTCCCGGAATCTGGCGGACCATCTTCTTGGTGCAGGTCATGATGCCGAGGTACGGGCCGCCGAACGAAAGCGGCAGGCCGAGGGACTGGCCCTCTGCAACCGCGATGTCCGCGCCCATTTCGCCGGGAGTCTTGAGCAGGGTCTGGAGCACCGGGTAAGAGGAAATGATGGAGACGGCCTTTTTCTCGCGTGCTGCGGTGAACAGGTCCGTGAAGTCGTTGATGGAGCCGAAGAAGTTGGGATTCTGCACCAGCAGGGCGGCAGTGTCGGAATCGATGGCGGCCTTGATGCCTTCGATATCGGTCATGCCGTCCTTGTGCGGGACGGTGACCAGCTCGATATCGAGGTTCGTGGTGTAGGAGTCGAGCATGACCCGGTAAATGGGGTTCAGTGCTTCGGAAACCACGACCTTGCGGCGTTTGGTCTTGCGGACGGCCATCATCAGGGCTTCGTAGAGAGCGGTGCCGCCGTCGTAGACGCTTGCGTTGGCGCAGTCCATGCCGAGCAGACGGGTTACGGCTGTCTGGTATTCGAAGATTGCCTGGAGTGTACCCTGCGATGCCTCGGGCTGGTAGGGTGTGTAGGCGGTGTAGAACTCGCCGCGCATGGTCAGGGCGTCGACCGTGGCCGGGATGTAATGATCGTAGAAACCTGCGCCGAGAAAGCTGACGCGGTCAATGGCGTTCTTGTTTGCCATGGCTTCGAGCTTGGAAAGGACTTCCATTTCGCTCAGGCCTTCGGGAAGATCAAAGCTCTGCGGGCGCATGTCCTCGGCGATCTCTGCAAAGAGATCCTCGATGGAATCCACACCGATGGTGGCGAGCATTTCCCGTACTTCTTCTTCAGTATGAGGTACGTAGGGCATAGTTAAACTCTTGAATGATTAGAGTGAGAAAAAAAGGCCGAGGCGAATGCCCCGGCCCTGAAAGTCGTCAGACTAGTGGCCTTCTGATTCGATGGCTGCGGCGTAGCCTTCAGCGTCCAGCAGTCCTTCGGGTTGGCCCTTGATCTTGAATTTGAGAATCCAGCCTGCGCCGTAAGGTTCTTCATTGACCTTTTCGGGAGCGTCTTCCAGTTCCTCGTTCACTTCAATGACTTCGCCCGATACCGGGGCGTAGATTTCGCTGGCGGCTTTGACCGACTCGACGGAACCCATTTCGGCACCGGCTTCGAAAGTGTCGCCCACTTCGGGCATCTCGACGAAAGTCAGGTCGCCGAGCTGTTCCTGTGCAAACTGGGTGATGCCGACGGTGGCGACATCGCCTTCGATCATGCACCACTCATGGGACTTGGCGTACAGAAGATCTTCAGGGATCATATTTGGTTCTCCTTGTGCTGGGGAAATGATTTTCACCTTTATCAGTGCGCTGTCTTTAACACGCCATGATGGTGTTGAAAATAGTAAAAAAAATGACGCTTTTCATATTATTTTTCGGCATGCACAGAATGTATCACAAAGGCGTCAAAAAAATGGCGACTTGAAGGCAGATGATTTTGTTATGTTGCTTGTTTTTAACCGTTTCCGAGTCCTTTTGTTGTGGTGGTGACATACTTGTTTAAAAAAAGTGTCGCTTGTGGTATTACAAAGCGTGTTGACCATGGCACGATGCGGGTGTAGTTCTTTGTTTGCGTATGAATAAATTAACGAATGAAATATCCTTTGGCGCATGTCTCGACATGCCGGACCCGGGTTCCAGGGTCGAAGTGGACGTTGAAGGCCGGACATGGATTCTTGATCGTGCCGCCGACATGGAAGCCCTGTGGGACCGGATGGATGCGGACGACATGGGGGACGACGAGCGGCTGCCGTACTGGGCCGAAGTCTGGCCCGCCAGTGTGCTGCTCGGACGGCATATCCTCCGGAATGCGGATATTCTCGCGGGGCGGTCATGCCTCGATCTCGGCTGCGGTCTTGGCCTGACCGGCATGATCGCCAGTTCCATCGGTGCGGACGTCGTGGCCTTTGACTATGAGTGGCCCGCTGTCCGTTTCGCACGGCACAATGCCGAACTGAACAACGTGCCGCAGCCGCTGTGGATGCTCATGGACTGGCGTGACCCCGCAGTGAAGGCCGGGGCCTTTGATTTCATATGGGGCGGCGACGTGCTCTATGAGAAACGATTTTTCGAACCGCTCATCCGGCTTTTCCGCCATGCCCTCGCACCCGGCGGAAAAATCTGGATCGGCGAACCGGTGCGGACCGTCTCGCGCCCCGTGTGGGACGAACTGCGCGATCGTGGCTTTGCACCGAAAAAGATTACCGTCGAAAAGGTCGCACTCTGCGGCCAGAACCCCACTGTGAATTTGTGGGAAATACACATTACGTAAACCGGAGGAAATCATGGGCAAGACAATTCGATTTGGTGTGTCTCTCGATTCCGATCTGCTTGAGAAATTCGATAATCATTGTGAGGAGCGCAGTTACCAGACTCGTTCCGAGGCCATTCGCGACCTGATCCGCAACACATTGGTGCAGCGGGAGTGGGAAAATGCCGAGGGTGATCTCGCCGGAACCTTGACCTTGGTCTACGATCATCATAAGTCCGGGCTTTCGCAGCGGCTGACCGAGATTCAGCACGATCACCATGACGTGATCCAGTCGTCGCTGCATGTGCATCTGGATCACCACAACTGCCTTGAGGTCATCATCCTGAAAGGGGATGCCGACACCATCAAGGCGCTGGGGCAGAAGCTCATCTCCACCAAGGGGGTGAAGCATGGGAATCTCGCCCTGACGACCACGGGTAAGGACTTGATCTAAATGGAAGACGTACAAAAGCAGCAGGCGGCAATCGCCATGCCCATCGACCGCGTCGGCGTGAAAGGGATGCGTTTGCCGATTATTGTCCGGGACCGTGAGTCCGGCATCCAGCATACGATTGCCGAGGTCTCGCTGTCCGTGGACCTGCCTGCCGAGTTCAAAGGCACGCACATGAGTCGTTTTGTCGAGGCGCTGGAACACTGGTCCGGCGATCTTGATTACACCTCGTTTCGCACGCTCCTTGATGATGTGGTCGTGCGGTTGCAGGCCAAGAGTGCCCATGTGCGTTTCGTGTTTCCGTTTTTTCTGCGGAAGCTATCGCCGGAAAGCGGTCATAGCGGGCTGATGGATTACACCTGCCGCGTGGACGGCTGGATGAAGGACGGCAAGCTGACTTTCACGCTGGGGGCCGATGTCCCGGTCATGACGGTCTGTCCGTGTTCCAAGGCCATTTCCGAGGAAGGCGCGCACTCGCAGCGGGCCAAAGTCCGCATCCGCACGCAGTTTGACGGATTCCTCTGGCTTGAGGATCTCATCGAGATCGGCGAAAAGGCCGGGTCGTGTCAGGTCTATTCGCTGCTCAAGCGTGAGGACGAGAAGCACGTTACCGAGGCTTCCTTTGCCAATCCCATGTTTGTCGAAGACGTGGTGCGCGAAGCAGCCAATGGGCTGGCGGAGCATCCGCAGGTGCATTGGTACCGTGTCGAGGTGGAGAGCTTCGAATCCATCCACAATCATTCCGCATTCGCAGTGATCGAGTGTCCCGAAGAGTAGAATATAATTTCATGTTCATATATGAAAACCGTATGCAGAATGTCTGCATACGGTTTTTTTTATTTATGGAGGAATTTGTAATGAAGCGTCTGACCCTTGTTGTTTTCTGTCTGTTCGCAATGACTGTTTTCTTCGGAACCGACTGCCGTGCCGAGGATTCCAAAGATACGTTCATTCATTTTACTGTGTTGCCGCAAAAGATGCCGAGCGGGGCTGATTCCTGGCCTGTGGTCATGGAATTCAAGACCAAGGTCATGGAGCTTGCCGGTGGATTCACCGAGCTTGGTCCTTCCCGTGGCGGTTCGCTTCATCCTGACAGCGTGCATCATGAAGAGAATCTCTCCTTCCTTATCGCGGCGGACAGGGATATCAGTGCTGATTTGAAAAAACTCATCACGTCCTATTTCAACAAGGAAAATGCGTTCATCCTTGTGTGGCAGGGAAAGATGGTACGCTGAGTCTGACGGTTTGCAGGTCGAATCGAAAAAGGGTATTCTTGACTCGGTTGCTTCCCTTTGCTGTTTTTGAAGGGGGACTTTTTCATGTCTGATACCAATCTTTCCGCACTTTCATCGCTGGGCACGGTCCAGCAGGTTGCCGCGAACAATGTCGCCAATGTGAATACTGACGGCTTCAAGGCAAGCTCTGTCGTGCTCCAGTCCGGCCCGGAAGATCAGGGCGTTCGCGTGGGGGCGATTCACCAGTCCTCCACACCCGGAGCCATGGTCAATGGAGTCGAGACTTCCAATACCGACGTCGGTCGCGAAATGGTCGGCATGATGCGGACCGGGCATGCCTTTTCCGCCAATGTCGCGGCTATTCGCGTTTCCGAGGAAATGACCGGGCATCTGCTCAACATGATCGCGTAAAACAGCCTGTTGACACTTTTCGACTTTATGTCTTACGGTCCATCATGGCCCGTCTGCGCGCGCTCCCAATTTTGGTGGCAAAGCCCAGTGCGGGCCATACTTGCGTTCGCCAGACTGCTTTGAAAGCATCCTCAGCGGTGTGCTGTGAGAAAATCAAACCTTCACGTGGAAGGGCTGCGTTTCGGTTTTGTTTTTCTGTTATGTTTTGGAGTTGATACTTATGGAACAGTCTGGACGACGAACTGAACATGAGAGGATTTCATGAACAAGACCGTAAAGACTGATTTTGACGTTATCATCGTCGGCGGTGGTCCTGCCGGACTGTTTGCCGCATACTATCTTGCCGAACATAGCGATCTGGATGTGCTGGTTATCGACAAGGGGAAACGTTCGCTCAAGCGCAACTGCCCGTTGTCCGGTGATCAGGAATGCATCAAGTGCCGTCCCTGTAACATCCTTTGCGGTGTCGGCGGGGCCGGATTGTTTTCCGACGGCAAACTGAATTTCATCCACAAGTTGGGCAAGACCGACCTGACACAGTTTGTCGGCACGTCCGAGGCCGTGTCCCTTATCGACGAGACCGAAGAGATTTTCAATCGGTTCGGCATGGACGGCAAGGTGTTCCCCACGGACATGGATAAGGCTGGGGATATTCGCAAGGATGCCCGTAAGCACGGCATTGATCTGCTTGTCATCAAGCAGAAGCATCTCGGCAGTGACAATCTGCCGGGGCATATCGCCGGAATGGCTGACTACATCTGTGACAAGGGCGTGGCGTTCCATACTTCGGAAAACGTCAAGGATATAGTGGTCGAGGACGGTGTCGTCACCGGCGTGATCACCAATCGTCGTGAATACAACGCGAAGAACGTCATTCTCGCACCGGGCCGTGTGGGTGCGGAGTGGGTCGGCAGCGTGGTCAAGAACCATGGCATTGAGGTCTCCCAGCGCGGCATCGAAGTCGGTGTCCGCGTCGAGGTCCACAATGAGATCATGCAGGACCTGTGCTCCGTGATTTATGATCCGACTTTCTTTGTCCGTACGACGAAATACGATGACCAGACCCGCACCTTCTGCACTAATTATGGTGGGTTTGTGGCGCTTGAAAACTATCAGGACTTCGTCTGTGTCAACGGTCATGCGCTCATGAACACCAAATCCGACAACACCAACTTCGCGTTCCTGTCCAAGGTCGTGCTGACTGATCCCGTGGAGGACAATCAGGCCTATGGTGAATCCATCGGACGACTGGCGACCCTGATCGGCGGTGGTAAGCCTATCTTGCAGCGTTTCGGTGATCTCAAGCGCGGGCGGCGCTCCACGTGGGACCGTATCCGCAACAGCTACATCGAGCCGACCATGAAAAATGCGGTGCCCGGTGATATCGCCATGGCACTGCCTGAACGCATCCTGACCAACCTTATCGACGGTCTGGAGCAGTTGAACAACGTGGTTCCCGGTGTGTCCAACGACGAGACCCTGCTGTATGCGCCGGAGATCAAGTTCTTTGCCACGCAGGTGGAGACCGGCGCGCACCTTGAAACCGCCGTCAAGGGACTCTTCGTAGCCGGTGACGGGCCGGGTGTCGCAGGCAATATTGTCGGCGCGGCAGCCACTGCACTTATTCCGGCCAAGGAAATCATTCGCCGGAAGTAGTTTTACTTTGATTGAAGACAAAAGGCTCGGCATTGTGTCGGGTCTTTTTTTGTTTGCGGCAAGTTAAATCAATATATTTAAGTGTTTATGTTCGCTGTTTCTTTGGCCGTAAAGGCGTGTTGGCGAGCTGTGTTGCTCCAGGCCTTGAATTTTTCTAGATTTTTTTTACAGAAAGTCATTTAACAACATTGACATGGCGTCAGAAAGTTGACAGAGGATATATATATTTAAAGAAATACCTGCCGGGGGCGTTTGCCCTTTGGTTGAATTCTCACGCGATTACGGAGGAAAGATGGCGCTTAATCTGGACGGTATCATCGGGGACAGCCCCGTCCTTGCCGAGGTCTTCAGGGTCCTTGAGAAGGTTGCGCCCACGGACAGCACCGTGCTGGTGACCGGCGAATCCGGAACAGGCAAGGAATTGCTGGTTCGTGCCCTGCATCGGAACAGTGCCCGTCACAACAATGCGTTTGTGCCCATCAACTGTGGTGCCATCCCCAAGGAATTGCTGGAGTCGGAGCTGTTCGGCCATGAGAAGGGAGCATTCACCCATGCCATCCGTTCGCGTCCGGGGCGGTTTGAGTTGGCGGACGGCGGTACCATTTTTCTCGATGAAATCGGTGAAATGGACCTGAGCCTACAGGTCAAGATTCTGCGTGCCTTGCAGGAAAAGGAAATCGAGCGGGTGGGCGGCACGTCCATCAAGAAAGTCGATGTCCGTGTTGTGGCCGCTACGAACCGTGATCTTGAAGGGGAAGTTCAGGCCGGACGTTTTCGCGAAGACCTTTTTTACCGGCTCAACGTAATCCCATTACACCTGCCTCCCCTGCGTGAGCGCGGTAACGATATCCTCACTCTGGCCGAGCATTTTCTCTGTGGTCACTGCACGAACAAGGATCGCAAGGGACTTCAACTTTCTGAGAAGGCCAAGAAAATGCTGTTGACCTACAGCTGGCCCGGTAATGTCCGTGAATTGGAAAACTTCATGGAGCGGCTTTCCATCCTGTGCGATGGGAACGAGGTGCTGCCTGAAGACCTTCCGGCCAAGATCTTCGATGATATCGGTGAAAAGCCGCTCAAGAAGATTGTCGAGGTCCAGCCCATGCGTCCTGCCGGTTTTGTCTGGCCGACGCTCAAGGACATGGGAGACAAGGAGCTCAAGCTCAAGGAATTTCTGGAAGCCATTGAAGGGCGGCTTCTTGAGGAAGCGCTTTCAAAGGCGGGTGGCGTAAAGAACAAGGCTGCGGAGTTGGTCGGCATCAAGCGCACCACGCTTATCGAGAAGTTGAAAAAGCGTGGACTGCTGTAACGGCAGGGGGATGGCTGACTATTGGTATTCACCGTGTAGCACGACAATTGCATAACTGCTCGACGTGACTGTGAAAAGTGCCAAAATTTCTCTCTGGTCTTTAGGACTGGCCCTTGTTGCCGGGTTGCTGATAGCCGCCCCGGCCCAAGCCCTGCGCGTTACTTTCAACTCCAAGGGCGATTCTGACAGACTGACTTTTTCCTTTGATTCCGAAAAGTTGCCAAAGACTTCTGTCACCCGGACCGGCAAGCAGGACGTTGTTGTCACATTGCCTGACACCATCTGGGACAGCGAGGCCAAGCCTTCGCCCAAGGATTTCCCCGGAAAGCTCGTCAAATCCATCCGTACAACCGGCAATAGTATCCAGATTGTCACCAGAACCAGTGGATTCGGATACATCAAGGTGCCGACCACTACGGGAAAGGCACAGTTTGTTTTACAGCTGTTCCGTGACCCCTATGGTTCCCGGTGGAAGCCGAGGAAACCGCAGGCCAAACCCGCTCCGGCTATTCCCGCCAAACTGGCACAGAAGCCTGCCTCCACAGTGACGCCGAAACCTCAGGCCAAGCCGCAGCCCGTTGCTGCTCCGGTTCAGCAGAAGCCGGTTTCGCAGCCCGAGCCTGTTGTACAGCCTGTTCAGCCGATCTCTTCTCCCATGCAGGGCGAGGCGAATCTGCCGCCGGAAGGCAATGTGACCGGCGAGCGCAAGCCGTTTTTCTCGGTGCCGTATTCAGTGCGTAACGAGGTCGCTCCGCCCGGTCAGCCGCCGTCCGCAGTTTCGGATCAATCCGAGGCCCAAGCCGTTCAGCCGGTTGCTCAGAGAGATGTGTCCGGTGATTATCCAGCATCCAGTGAGTTGCGCTTCAAGGCAGTCAACAAGATGGCTGAAGAAGTGAAGTTCGCGGAATTGGCAGGAGAGGGTGCCGGGGGCACTCCGGTGGTCGGGCAGGTCGCGCAGCCGTTGGCTCCAGTCGTTGACGAAGGCGCAGCTCAAGAAGCCCAGCCCGTAGAACTTCCGGCAGGTGCCGCAGGGGGTACTGTCGTTCCTCCTGCTTCCGTACCGGCTCAGGTACAGCCCGTGACACAGCCTTCCGGTGATGTTGCCGGAACGGTCTCTTCGGAACAGTCCGTTGCATTGGCTCCGATCGTAACGACCGAGGAAGTGTCCGGTGAAGGGCAGGTCGGGGGCAGTGTGGTGCCGCCTCCGCCCACGGTCATTCAGGGTTCTCCTCCGCCTGAACCAACGGCGGAAGAATCCGCTCAGGTCGTGCAGTCGGTTGTCGAGGAACCGGTGCAGGAAGTTGCTCCGCCTGCCGAACCGCCGGCGCAGGAAGCAGAACAGCCTGTCGTTGCCGAGACGGACGTACCTGCGGGTGAAGCGCCTGTTACGGAACCCGGCATGGACAATGCCACTGCGGAAGCTGCGGCACAGGAACAGGCGGTCCGGGATCAGTTGTCGGAAGCCCAGTCCATGATGTTCAGCGGCAATCTCCCGGAGGCTCTCAGACTGTTCGAGGGTATCCTCAAGATGCCCAATGTGCCGGAAGATGTTCGTGAAGAGACGTTGTACGCTGTAGCCGACATCAAGAAGCAGTTGAACAGCGAGGACCTTGCCGCGTCATTCGAGGAAATTTCCCAGGCGTTCATTGAGGCGATGAATGCCAATCTGCGTTCCAACCGTGTGCCGCGTGCATTGCTCAATCTGGGGCTTTTGAACTTGCAGGTCGGCAACTTCCCGGAAGCCAAGGCGTATTTCAAGATTCTTCAGGAAAAGTACCCTGACGACGATAATATCCCGTCTATCAGTTATTACTGGGGCGAGTATTATTACAAGAAGGGCGATTACAAGAAGGCGGCGGACCAGTTCCAGTATCTTATTCAGACGTACCCGGAACACCAGTTGGTCAAGCAGGCGGCCTTCTATCTTGCCGACGCGCTGAACAGGACCGGCTTTATCGAGCAGGCCTTCCAAATTATCGACTACATCGACAAACGCTGGCCTGATTATTACATGGAAAATCCCGAGTTCCTGCGTTTGGCGGGCGGTGTCGAAATGCAGCTGCGAAAGTGGCCGCAGGCGAAGAATCATTATTTCACGTACTACAACCTGAACCCCGAGGCCGAAGGTTCTGACGTTGTGCTTGCCCGTATCGGTGACATCTATATCTATGAAAACCAGAAGAAGGCAGCGCGTCAGATTTACGAGAAGGCCGTCCTGAATTACCCGGACAAGGAAGGGGGACTCATTGCCAAGATGCGTCTCGCCGAAGAGGGGATTTATGACAATCCGTCCATGCCGCAGATGGGGAACATATTCAATCGTCCATACAACAAGCGGCCCGAGAATATTTACAAGGAAATCATCGAAGAGCATCCGGACAGCCCGCTTGCGCCCATAGCGCAGCTGAAGCTCGCCATGTGGTATGCCTTCAACAAGAAGTATCCCGAAGCCCTGTCTGCCGCTCAGGACTTGTTGGAGAAATATCCGGACAGTCCGCTTGTCGATCGTGCCCGCAAGCTCGGTGATTCCGTCTTTGCCCTTGCCGTTCCCGGAATGGTCGGCGAGGAACGGTATGGCCGCGTGGTGCGCTACTGGGAAACGTATGATTTCATTGGCAAGGAAGATACCAAGGTAGACGAATGGACTCGTCTGAATATTGCCACAAGCTACTGGAAGATCGGACAGCCTGAAAAGGCGCTTGAGCTGTTGAAGCCTTTCCTCGCCAAGAAGCAGGTCAAGGATGTGTCGGACAAGGCGCTCGGTCTGGCTGTGAACATTTATCTCGACCAGCTCGCATGGAAGGAGATTTCCGATCTTATCGCCATGGCCAAGACGAACTGGACGCTCAAGCCGGAACAGTTGCGGCAGCTGGATTATGCCCGGGCCATGTCGCTTCAGAACCTTGGCAATTCCAATCAGGCTCTGCCCATGTGGGCCGAGCTTGCCAAGGATGTAAAGGTCGAACCGGCTTTCCGTGCCTATGCCATGTATTACATGGCCAAGGCCGCCATGGAGCGTCAGGACCTGCGAAAGGTTTTCGTCTACGCTCAGGAAGCCCTCTCGCTGCTGCTCCAGACCAATGGCGACCCCGAGAAGATCAAGGATGCCGTCCTGATGTCCATTTACGCGACAGAGCGTTCCGGGCGTTACAACGAAGCCCTCAAGTGGGCCCGCGAGTACGACAGGTATATTGATGTTGATAACCCGGAATGGGCCTCAACCCGTTTCAAGCTCGCCCGTATTTACCGCAAGGCTGGAGCCATTGGTGAATGGAAGCAGCTTCTGGGGGACATCATCGAGAAGAAGCCGGATTCGCTTCAGGCGCAGCTCGCCAAGTCCGCACTGGATACATACGATCTTGAGCAGCAGGCCGAGCAGTATGCTCCCGCACCGCAGTAGAGAGTCCGCTTCCGAAATTTTCCGAACTTTATGCATGGCTCTGGCGCAGCTTGTGCGAAAGTGTCAGGCCATGCTATTTGATGGTCAGAAATGTGTTGTGATGTCCTTTTGAGAGGTGAGCGTTATGGAGAGACAGGCGATCGTTGCAGGACGGTTCTATGATGCCGATGTCGCGCGGCTGAATGCGGTTGTCGACGGGTATCTTGTCGTGGATGGCGAAAAGCGGAAGGAGAAGACGCTTTTGTGCATGGTACCCCATGCCGGGTATGTTTTTTCCGGCGGAGTCTGTGGTGCGACGCTGGCCAAGGCGAATCTTGAATCAACCGTTTTGCTGCTGGGGCCGAATCATACCGGGCTTGGCGACCGTTTTGCCTTATGGGCGGAGGGTGGCTGGGATATTCCCGGCGCGACAGTGCCGGTGGATGCGGATTTGGCATCTGAACTGCTCGGTGCAAGCCCCCTGATTCATGCCGATACCGCCGCGCATGTGCAGGAACACTCCCTTGAGGTCATTCTGCCGTTTCTGCACCGGATGAATCCCGAGACGTCCATTGTTCCCATATCCGTCTCTTCCCGTTCCGCCGAGCATCTGAAACAGGTGGGCATGAGCATAGGCCGGATTCTCAAGTCGTTTGAGCGTCCTGTTTCCATTGTGGTCAGTTCGGACATGAGCCATTACATCAGCCACGATGAAGCCAAGGCCAAAGATACGCTGGCGCTGGAGGCTGCGGTGAATCTGGAGCCGGGGCGGCTTTTGGAAACCGTGGCCAGCAACAATATTTCCATGTGCGGTGTCCTGCCCATGACCGTCGGATTGTATGCTGCGCTTGAAATGGGCGCGACCCGGGGGGAATTGACAGCGTATGCGACGTCCGGCGAGGTGTCCGGCGATTTCGATCAGGTGGTAGGATATGCCGGTGTGATTGTCGATTAGTCTTTTTGTCATGAAAAGTCCTCCGAAAACATATGCTTTCGGAGGCCTTTTTTGTTGTAGAAAGAAAGTTTTGCTTTGCTTTGGATGTTACTCGACAGCCTGTCGAGAGACTAGACGTTTCATGATCCGCCTTTGTAGCCGACTGTCGGCTTTCCATCCTGAACGATGACCGGAATACGGCGGCGTCCGTCGGAGAGTTGCAGCATTGCTTCCATATCGGCGGGGTTCATCAGGACGTCAATGAATCTGGCATGCGGAAACGCATCAAGTGCCCGTCGTGTGTGCGGACAGGTCGGTTTCCCGTAAATGAGTGTCTCGGCCACAAACAATCTCCTTGTTTGCGCTCTCTCATACTACCTTCCACATTTTTCGTCCATACCCATTTCTTCATGTGCCATTACATCCCGATGTCTTTAATGGAGCTGTCCTTTCATAATCAGAATATTTGTTAACTAAACGGCAATACTCATGAAGTTCATCCCACCCGCGCGAATGCGTCCCCAAGAAGTTACGGGGAGATAGGGGGGATGGAGTCCAGAGGAAGGCACCAAAGAAAACCGCCCGATTCAGCGTGAGCCGAATCGGGCGGTTGGATTGTTGCGTCAGCTAACGGCTAGCGACGGCCACCACGGCTTCCGCCGCGGTTGTCGCGACGTCCGCCGCCACGGTTGTCACGGCGTCCGCCACGGTCGCCGCCACGCGGTGCGGGGCGCTTGAAGTCATCGAGATTGACTTCCTGACCGGCTTCTTCCATGAGCCATGCCTTGCGGGACAGACGAATGCGTCCGCCGGGTTCGAGGGAGATGCACTTGACCCACACTTCCTGTCCGAGCTGGACAACATCTTCAACGCGTTCGACGCGTTCGAAGTCGAGCTGGGAGATGTGGAGCATGCCTTCCTGACCGGGCAGGATTTCGACGAGAGCGCCAACCTCAAGAACCTTGCGGACGGTGCCGAGGTAGTTCTTGCCCGGTTCGGGCTTCTGGTCGTAGTAGAGGACCATTTCCTTGGCCTTTTCCATGGATGCCATGGTCGGGGCGAAGATGGAGATCTTGCCGGAATCTTCGATGTCGATGTCGGCTTCGGTCTCGGCGGTAATGGCCTTGATATTCTTTCCGCCGGGTCCGATGACCGAGCGGATTTTTTCGGGGTCGATGTGAACGACAGCCATCTGCGGTGCCAGTTCGGACAGGGACTCGCGGGGAGCTTCCAGAACTTCGTTCATGTGACCGAGGATGTGCAGACGCGCTTCCTTGGCCTGATGCAGTGCCTTTTTCAGGACGTCCTGCGGGATGCCGGCGATCTTGATGTCCATCTGGATTGCGGTGATGCCGTCTTTGGTACCGGCAACCTTGAAGTCCATGTCGCCGAGTGCGTCTTCGTCACCGAGGATGTCGGTGAGGATGAAGTACTGGTCGTCTTCCTTGCACAGGCCCATTGCGATACCGGCAACCGGTTCGGAGATGGGGACACCGGCGTCCATCAGGGACAGGGTGGCGCCGCAGACGGAAGCCATGGAAGAGGAACCGTTGGATTCCATGATTTCGGAGACAACGCGGATGGTGAACGGGAAATCGTCCTGGCTCGGAAGAACCGGAGTCAGAGCGCGTTCAGCCAGTGCGCCGTGGCCGACTTCGCGGCGGGAGGTGCCGCGCAGCATGCGGGCTTCACCGACGCAGTACGGCGGGAAGTTGTAATGCAGCATGAAGCGCTTGGTGGCATCGCCGAGCAGGGAGTCGTAACGCTGCTCATCACGGGTGGAACCGAGGGTGGCGACTGCCAGAGCGCTGGTTTCACCGCGGCGGAAGAGCACGGAGCCGTGGGTCTGGGCAAGCAGGCCGGTCTCGATGGAGAGCGGGCGAACGGTGGTGGTGTCACGACCGTCGATGCGAAGGCCTTCGTTCACGATACGATCGCGGACGAGCTTCTTGGTGATGTCGCCGACGATATCGCCGACAGCCTTGAGCTTGTCTTCATCTTCGGGGAACTTCTCGGCAACGGCTTCCTTGGCTTTCTGCTTGGCAGCGTCCTTGGCGGCGTAGCGGACCAGTTTTTCGGGAGTGGTCACTGCGGCCTTGAGGTCTTCAGTGATGAAGTCGCCGAGGAAGGAAACGAGTTCTTCGTCCTGCTTGGGGGCTTCAACAACGATTTTCTCAACGCCGACCTTGGCGCGGAGTTCGTCCTGAAGGTCGAAGAGCGGGGTGATCTGCTCGTGGCCCCAGGCAAGAGCGTCGGCAACGAGGTCTTCGGAGACGAAGTCGCCGCCGCCTTCGACCATCACCATGGCTTCGCGGGTTGCTGCGAAGATGAGGTTCAGGGAAGACTCCTCGTTCATGCCCTTGTAGGTCGGGTAGAGAACGAATTCATTGTTTACATAGCCGACACGGGCACCGACGATCGGGCCGAGGAACGGCATCTTGGAGATGTGGCACGCGGCGGAAGCGCCGGTCAGAGCCAGTACATCGGGGTTGACGTCTTTGTCCGCGGACAGGACGGTAGCGATGATCTGGACTTCGTCTGCAAAGCCTTTCTCGAACAGGGGACGGATGGGACGGTCAATGAGACGGGAGACAAGAGTCTCGCGCTCGGACGGGCGGCCTTCGCGACGGAAGTAGTTGCCCGGTACGCGACCGGCGGCATACGCCATTTCCTGATAGTTGCAGGTGAGCGGGAAGAAACCGCGGTCAATTGCCAGAGGCTGGGTGACGGCGGTGACCAGAACGGTGGTGTTGCCGGACGTGATGGTCACGGCGCCGCTGGCCTGACGGGCGTATTTGCCAGTCTCGATGGTGATGTCGATGCCGCCGACCGTAGTGGTCAGGCTGGTGGCATCAAAAGGTGTCATGGTCATAAGTGAACCTACCTTAAGGTAATAGGTGGATCACTCTCTGCGTAGTACCCTCGTTATGGGTTAGCCGGCTTGGGGAGGAGCTTTTGGAGAAATCGGGCTAGATGCCCAAAAACGCCTTCCGCAGCCAACTAAACGTCGTGCATGAGGGAAGGGCGGTGCCGAAAAGACGGCTCCGCCGCAGAAAGTGACGAAAGTGACAGGGGGAGACTACAGTCTCCCCCTGTTGTATTCTACTGTGAAAGAACTACTTACGCAGTCCGAGACGACCGATCAGGTCGCGGTAGCGCTGAATGTCCTTGTTGGCAAGGTACTTCAGCAGCTTTCTGCGCTGACCAACCATTTTCAGCAGGCCGGTGCGGGAGTGGTGGTCCTTCTTGTGGGCCTTGAAGTGGTCGGCGAGGTACGTGATGCGGGCGGTCAGCAGGGCAACCTGAACTTCAGGGGAGCCGGTGTCGCCTTCGCAGGTCTTGTACTCATCAATAATTTTCTGTTTTTCTTCAGCAGTCATAACCACAGCGCTATCCTCCTATAGTTGGGGGTGTTTGTATTGCAAGCTTTTCATACGACGGAATGTCGGGTTCAGTCCTGTCCCCACAGGCCTCGAAGAATAGACCACTTGGGTTTGTTGTCCTGAAGTTTCGCCTCAACGAGAGCCAGCGGGTTGCCTTCGTGATCGAGCAAAATGCCCGGTCTCCGAGACTGCCGGCCAGCATTTCACCCGGTTCATCGTTGACCGGCAGCCATGCCCCGTTCTGTACGAGGCCTGACAGCGCTTCGGTCAATTGAAACCGGGGCCAGTGAGGCAGGGTGTCCTTCAACGGGATCACCTTGTCCGGAAATGTTTCCGGATTCTTCAGGACGTCTTCGAGATCATGAGCCTGATCGAGCCCGAAAGGCTCGCTCGACTCGCGGTTCAGGCTGGTCAGGACCGCACCGCACCCCACTCGTGTCCCCAAGCTGTGGACCAGGGAACGTATGTAGGTACCGGCGGAACAACTGACCCTGAACGCCGCTTCCGGCATTCGCACGTCCAGCACTTCCACATGAGAAATAACAATGGGCTTTATCTTGACCGGTGTTTCCTTGCCCTCGCGGGCCAGAGCATACAGCGGTTTACCCTTGTGTTTGGCAGCGGAATAGGCAGGAACTTCCTGCTCTGTCAACTCTTTCCAATATAAAATTTCACGTTTGACATCTTCGTCCGACACCGTGACTTCGGATTCAGAGGTCACTTCCCCTTGAATATCAAGGGTATCAGTGGTCATTCCAAGGCGAAAGGTGCCTGTGTACGTTTTTACACGATCCGTCAGGTACGGAGCCAGTTTCGTTGCGTGCCCGAGCATGACGAGCAGCACTCCCTGCGCCAGCGGATCAAGGGTTCCTGCATGGCCGATCTTGTACTGCTTGAGCTGGTGCTTGATGTCGTTCAGGCAATCCGCCGAGGTCGGTCCGGACGGCTTGTTGAGCACCAACACGCCGTCACATTGTTCAGCGCTGCGTTTTTTTCTTCTACGTCCCATTTACTTCAGTCCCAGCGATCCGCCAATTATATCCACAAGCATGGTCCGGGCTTCGTCAAGTGGAGCCGCGATAGTGCCGCCGGATGCGTTTTTGTGTCCGCCGCCACCGAATCGGGCAGCGATTTCCTGTACGTTGTCGTCACCATAGGAGCGCAGGCTGAACTTGAAAGTGTCCTTTTTTTCTTCGCGCAGGATGGCGGCGACGCGGACACTCTTCAGTCGGCGGATGAAGTTGATGACGTTTTCGGTTTCTTCCGGCGTGGTGCCTGTTCTGTCGAAAATTTCCTGTGTGATGATCGCCACTGCCACCTGTTTGTCGAGGTAGAGTTCCACCCCGTTGAGGACTTCGGTGAGCAGGCGCATGCGTTTTTCCGACCACTGTTTCGTGATGAGCATGTTCATGTGCGCGATGTCCAGACCGTCGCGAAGCATCTGTGCAGCCAGTTCAAGGGACTCCGGCGTCGTCGAACCGTAGGTGAAAAATCCGGTATCCGTGGCAACGGCCATATACAGGCATTCTGCCAGCGGGCCGGTGAGCGGGACAGACAGTTCTTCAGCGAGTTGGGCGATCATTGACCCCACGGCGGGCTGGTCGGAAGCAACCCAGTTCTCTTCACCGAACTCGTCGTTTCCGAGATGGTGGTCGATGTTGATCACGCGCGTTTCTTCCGCGCGGCCAAGCAGTTCTTCGCCCATGCGTTCGCCTGCGCCGCAGTCGAGAACTATGGTCCATTTGGGCAGGACGGTGGGCAGGGTGTTGCTGATTCCCGCAGGTAGTGGAGTGAAATCGTAGCGCTCGGGGAGGCCGGAAGCGTTGTACAGTGTGAATTGTTTGCCAAAGCTTTTCAGTATATGCCCCAAGGCACAAGTGGACCCGATGGCATCGCCGTCCGGGTTGTAATGCGAGGCGATCAGGAAATCGTCCTCGTTTCTGAGGATTTCGCTAATCCGTTGAATTGGACTTGCCATAGACCACATCCTCAAGGAAATCGTCGAAAACGAACCGGAGTTCCGGGGCAAACTGGAGCTTGAGGTTGCGGCTCAGTCGGGAGCGGAGGAAACCGGATGCCTTTTCAAGGCCGGTCTGTACTTCCGCACGGTGCTCGGCGTCGCCGGACACGGTGTAGAATATTTCCGCAATGCGTAGGTTGGCGTTCATGCGGACACCCGACAGGGTGACGAGTTGCAGGCGCGGGTCCTGTGCTTCTTCGACGAGCAGGGTGCCTACTTCGCGCATGATCTGGTCGCCCATACGGACGGCTCTGCGGGAGTTTGATGCTTTCATGATCTTGTTCCTTGGCTGTCGGGAAAAGTATTTGCGTCGTTGTAGTCGCTACTTTTCGGACAGCCTCACTTCTTGATTTAATCGCTAAAAATTTCTGTATTGCAGCGGGTCAGCTCTGCGGGTGATATCGCTTCAACCATGGCAAGTGCCTTGGCAAGACTGCTTTCGACCCGGCCGGTTTCGTTGGCGGTGGTCACTACGCCCAGAACCAGTTTTTCGTGTACATCCATGGCCTCGACTTCCGCAACAGCAACATTGAACTTATTGCGAAGTTTCTGCTTGAGACTCTGGGCTATCTTGCGTTTTCCCTTGAGGGAGCGGTTGCCGTGAAGTCTGAATTCGAGGGTCAGGACGCCGATTATCATTTACGTTAACCTATAAAATAAGACGGGCGACCCATTTTGCAACAGGCCGCCCGTCGGATATCCGTTTTGGTTAGTCGATAGTACGGGCGACTTCCTTGGTCTCAAAGGCTTCGATAGTATCACCGACCTTGATGTCGTTGAACTTTTCGAGGCCCACGCCGCACTCAAAGCCCTTGGTGACTTCCTTGACGTCGTCCTTGACGCGTCGCAGGGAGGCCACGGCTCCGGTGTAGATGACCACGCCGTCGCGCAGCAGGCGGACCTTGGCGTTGCGGGTGATCTTGCCGTCGGGCACGAAACAACCGGCAACCGTTCCGACCTTGGGAACGCTGAAGGTATCGCGTACTTCGGCCTGACCGAGGTAGACTTCCTCGATGTCCGGAGCGAGCATGCCGCTCATGGCGTCTTTCACTTCCTGCACCAGCTTGTAGATGATGTCGTAGAAGCGGACTTCGACGCCCTCGTGTTCGGCGATTTCCTTAACCTTCAGGTTCGGGCGGACGTTGAAGCCGATGGTGATGGCTTCGGACGCTCCGGCCAGAAGGATGTCGGATTCGGTGATGGCACCGGCTCCGCCGTGAACCACGTTGATCTTGACTTCGTCCGTGGAGAGCTTGTTGAGCGCTTCGGTAACGGCTTCCAGAGAACCCTGCACGTCGGCCTTGAGCACCAGGTTGAGGGTCTGAGCCTCATCGTTGGGCTTGCTGGCGAGGAAGGATTCCAAGGTGACCTTGGACTTGGCGGAGAGGATTTTTTCGCGCTGCTTCATTGCACGGGACTGTGCAATGCGGCGGGCCATTTTTTCCTCATCAACAACAAAGAGTTCGTCACCGGCTTCGGGCAGGCCGTCAAAGCCCTGGATTTCCACGGGCATGGCCGGTCCGGCGGTCTTGAGCTTCTTGCCCTGATCGTTGAACATGGCGCGGACCTTACCGAAGTGAACGCCGCAGACAAAGCTGTCACCCTGATTGATGGTACCCTCGGAGATGAGCATGGTACCGACAGGACCGCGTCCCTTGTCGAGCTTGGCTTCGACGATGTGACCGCGAGCGTGCTTGTCCGGGTTGGCCTTGAGTTCCAGAACTTCAGCCTGAAGAAGGACCATTTCGAGCAGTTCGTCCAGACCGGTCTTCTGCTTGGCAGAGACGTGGGCGAAGATGGTGTCACCGCCCCAGTCTTCGGGAACGAGGCCCTGTTCGGCCAGTTCTCGCTTGACGTTGTCCGGATTGGCTCCTTCCTTATCGATTTTGTTGACCGCGACCACGATGGGAACACCGGCAGCCTTGGAGTGGCTGATGGCCTCACGGGTCTGGTCCATGACGCCGTCGTCGGCCGCAACGACCAGAATGACGATGTCGGTGACCTGTGCGCCGCGCATACGCATGGTGGTAAACGCTTCGTGGCCCGGGGTATCGAGGAACACGATTTCGCCGCGATCCGTGTTGACGTGGTACGCACCGATGTGCTGCGTGATGCCGCCTGCTTCGCCGTCTGTCACATTGGAGAGACGGATGGCGTCGAGCAGGGAGGTTTTACCATGGTCAACGTGCCCCATGATGGTAACCACGGGCGGGCGGGACTTGAGATCTTCATCCTTGTCTGCCTTGGTGGGAACAAGGAATTCCTGTTCGTCAAAGGAAACGTTTTCGACTTCGTAGCCGAATTCGCTGGCAAGCAGGGTGGCGGTATCCAGATCAAGGGACTGGTTGATGGTCGCCATGACGCCCATGGCAAACAGGGCCTTGATGAGATCCTGTGCCTTGGTGCCCATCTGGTGAGCCATGTCGGAGAGGCGAATGGCCTCGTCGAACCTGATCTTGCGCTTGGCGGCCTTCATGGGCTGGGCAATGGTCTGCTCGACCTGCTGCATCTGCTGCTTGCGGCCTTTCTTCTTGCGCCCCTTGCGTCCCTGCGGGAAACCGCTTTCTTCGAAACGTTCGGCTTTGCCACCGCGTCCGCCTCCAGTGGAGAATTCGACTACGCGGCGATCTTTCTTGCCCTTCTTTTTCTTGCTGCGTCCATCAGGGATGGGAGCGGGAGCCGGTGCGCCCGGACGTCCTCCGCCGTTCGGACGGGGACCACCGGGACGAGCTCCGCCGGGACGTCCACCATTGGGACGGCCACCGCCGGGGCGACCTCCACCGGGACGACCGCCGCCTGGGCGACCACCACCGGGACGGCCTCGACGCGGCTCGGACATGGCCTTGGCGGCCTCGCGAGCCTGCACCTCGGCAGGGTCGGGCATGGAAATGATTTTGACTTTGGGAGCTTCAGGCTCCTTCTTTTTCTTTTTCTTTTTCTTCTTGGTCTCGTCTGTGTCGGCTTTTGCCTTTTGAGCCGGTTTGGAAGCCTTTTCCTCTTGTGCGTCTTTTGCTTCGGGGGCAGCTTTTTCTGCGGCTTTTTTGACAGGAGCTTCCTTGGGAGCGGCTGCTTCGGCTTCTTCAGGCGCGGGTTCGGGGGCGGCCTTTTCTGCCACAGCTTCCTTGACCGGAGGTTCCACTTCGGCCTTCACCTCTTCTACGGGAGTTTCTTCAACCGCAGGCTTGATAATCTTGACCTTGGGCTCGGCCTTTTTCTTTGCCTTTTGGGCGGGCTTCTTTTTCGCCACGGATTCTTTGGGGGCTTCTTCCTTGGCGGGAGCCTCTTCTTCGGCGACGCTAGGTGCGGCAGCCGTTTTTTCGTCCGCAGTCTCTGCCGGCTTTTCAGCCGCAACTTCAGCCGGAGCCTCGGCCGGAGCTTCAGCCGGAGCTTCGGACGGAGCCTCGGCCTGCTCTACAGGCGCGGTTTCTTCCGCGTCCTTGACTGCAGGTTTCTTTTTGCGACGCCGGAGAATAACACCGGAATCAGTCACGCGGCGCACTTCCTTGCGCTTGCCGCCACCTTTTTTCATCTCCGCCTTGAAGCGGTCCACATCCTCGTCTTCCAGAACGGTTTTCTGGCTTTTTGCCTGAACACCGATCTCGCGAAGATGCTGAATGACATCCTTGTTGCTGAGCCCAAGCTCAGCAGCCAGGTCTTCTACCCGAACCTTTGCCGTCATTGAGTTTCCCCCTTGCGTTTCTTCATCAGGCCCACAATCATTTTCGGGAACCTGTCCCTGCATCGGGCCTGGACGCATACATAGTAACCACGTCCCGGTTTTTTCATTTCCGGGTCCGAAACCGGACCGTCCGTTTCCAGTTCCGCCGTGGTATCCGGACACACGTACCGCGTGAGTTCCTTTTTCGGGAACCGCTGGCGGCAGGCGACGCACATGCGGACCGGCTCATTTTTTGCCATGGTCTCGCTCATTCGCCTTTCTCCGTGTGCCTATTTCGTCTCCTCGCCATCGGCGGGAGTCTCGGATTCCTCTTCAGTCTCATCAGCCGCAGTTTCGGCTGCTTCTTCATCCTGCGCGGTTTCGACGGCTTCTGCCGCTTCTTCCACCGTTTCAGGAGTCTCGTCTGCCTGCTCCTTGTCCGCGCCGATAGATTCGGCGATTTCGGGAGCCAGCATGTTTATGGCGACGCGGATGTCCGCGATCTTTGTTTCGGTAAGGCCTTTCACGGCGAGCAGTTCATCGTCGGAAGCCTGAACAATGGATTCCAGGGATTCGAAGCCCGCATTGAAGAAGCTTTCCATGCCGATTTCCGCAACTGCGGCGATCTGGTCCATGCCCTTGCGGCCTGCGTTGAGTTCGCCGTACCGGGATTCGGTGAAGATGTCTATCTTCCAGCCGAGCAGCTTGGCGGCGAGCTTGACGTTCTGGCCCTTGCGGCCGATGGCCAGCGTGAGCTGATCGTCCGGGCACACCACCTCGAGTGCTTCCTCTTCCTCGTCGACCGTGATCCGCGAGATCAGTGCCGGAGACAGGGCGTGCTGTGCGTACATGGCGATGTCCGGGCTCCAGACCACGATGTCGATGCGTTCGCCCTTGAGCTCCTGCACGACGTTCTGGATGCGGGAACCACGGATGCCGACACATGCGCCGACCGGATCCACATCACGGTCACGGGACATGACGGCAACCTTGGCACGCAGTCCCGGATCACGGGCAACACCCATGATCTTGACAGTGTTGTCAGATACTTCCGGCACTTCGCGCTTGAACAGCTCGATCATGTAATCCGGGTGAGAACGGGATACCACGACCTGCGGGCCGCGGGATTCCTTGAGCACATCGATGATGTACGCCTGCACGCGGTCACCGCGCTTGTAGCGTTCTCTGGGGATCTGTTCATCCTTGGGCAGGAGCGCCTCGGTGCGTCCGAGGTTGATGATCCAGCCGGTGCGGTCGCGGCGCTGAATGATGCCGCTGGAAATTTCGCCAACGCGGTCCTTGTATTCTTCGTAGATGATTTCCTGCTCTGCATCACGCATGCGCTGGATGATCACCTGCTTGGCCGACTGGGCTGCGATGCGGCCCAGGTCTTCGACCTTGACCGGAAAGCCCATTTCGTCGTCAATGCGGGCGTTGGGATCGTGCTCTTCGGCATCTTCCAGGGAAATTTCACTGATGGGGTCGTGGACCTCTTCGACAACAACCTTGAATTCGAAGACTTCGATCTCGCCGTTGTCTTCGTTGAAGGCTACTTCAATGTCCATGGTTTCACCGTACTTGCGAGCAACAGCGCTCCTGACGGCTTCTTCCAGGGTGTCGACGAGCAGGTCGCGGTCAATGCCTCTGTCCTTGCTAATCTGGTCGATGGCTTTTTTCAGCTCCGACATGATTTACCTCCGCTTCTCCGGTTCCCGGCCCCGTGCCTCCCCGGTGAAGATTGCTTTTATGCTGTGAGTTCGCAGGCGGCGAACCTAAAATTCGTGTACCAGCCGGACCTCTTTGACGTCGGGCCAGTCAAAAGTGGTTTTTTCGCCGTCAATGTCCAGGGTGAACGCGGCATCAGCGACTTCGGCGAGTTCTCCTGTGAACTTGCGTTGTCCGTCGATGGCGTCATAAGTCTGCACGGTCAGTTTCTTGCCGACGTAATCGTGCATCTGTTCAGTGGCAAAGAAGCGGCGATCCAGTCCCGGAGAAGATACTTCCAGTGTGAACGCACCCGGAATGATGTCTTCCACTTCAAGCATCAGTCCGACCTGGCGGCTGACCTTGGCGCATTGGTCAATGGTCGCGCCGTTGTCTCCGTCAATATATATCCTTACTATACGCTTCTTGCCTTTGGAAGGAGAGGACAAACCCCAGAAGCGACAGCCGAGACCTTCCACCTCGGGGCGGATGATTTCTGTCAATTTCTCTTCAAATGTCTGGCGCATGATTTCTCCTGATACAAATAAAAAAGGCGAGCCCGAGCTCACCTGCGCGAACCCCGCAAAGCCTGAAAATCAGTGCCTTGCGAAAGGCAATGGAGCGGGTGACGGGGGTCGAACCCGCTACTTTCAGCTTGGGAAGCTGACACTCTACCAATTGAGTTACACCCGCTTGGAAACGAGCCTATTTATACATATATAAAACCAATGTCAACAGTGCAAATGGTGCGTATTTGCGCTCGTTGTGTCTGTATTTCTGCCGTTTTTCTTCCAGCTTCCTTTTGTCCGGGGCATCCTTTGAGCCTTCCAATCATTATTGGCATGCATAGTGCAACCCTGTGTTTCGAACAGGAGGACAGCACCATGCGAGACAGTAGTTTAAGCGCATTATTCGGGGCTTTATCCAATGAAATGAGGATGTCAACGATCGCCAATAATTTGGCGAACGTGAACACGACCGCCTATAAAAAGGACACCATGGCCTTCCATGATGTCTTTACACGCTTTGCTCACGACAATGTTGTTTCGACGGAAACATACCTTCGTGGAAAGGAGATGTTTCCTGATCCGAAAATAATGGCCAAGACCCGTCTGGCCGAGCAGCAGGTCGATTTTACGCAGGGCAGCCTCCAGAAAACCGGCAACCAGCTTGATTTCGCATTGTCCGGCGAGGGGTTCTTCAAGGTCCAGTCCGGTGAGGATGTCATGTACACCCGGGCCGGGAATTTTCTTGTCGATGCCAACGGTGTTCTGGTGACCCAGCAGGGCGATACCGTGCTGGTGGACGGCGGGCCGCTTGTCCTGCCGCCCGGTGCGACTCTTTCGGCCACTTCCGGCGGGACATTGTCCATCAACGGTGAACCCGCAGGATCGTTTGATCTGGCGACGTTTGAAGACCTCGGACCGCTCGAACGGGCCGGGGGAAACAAGTATCTGGCCCCTGAGGGAGCCGCGGAAGCACCACCCGGAGATCTGGAAGTTCAACAGGGATTTCTGGAAAAGGGGAATGTCGAGGTCGTCACCGAGATGGTGGAGATGCTTGAAACCCAGCGTGCTTTTGAAATGTACTCGAAAATGCTGACCGGAACCGATCAGCTTGACCGGAACATGATTCTGCGTCTCGGTCGAATTACGTAAACAGGAGGATAGAAGATATGATGCGCTCACTCTGGACTGCCGCGACCGGCATGGTCGCCATGCAGACCCATATCGACACCTTGTCAAACAACCTTGCCAACGTGAACACCACCGGCTTCAAGAAAAGCCGTGCCGAGTTCGAGGACCTCATGTACCAGACGCTTCAGATCGCCGGTACGCAGAACGAGGGCGGGACACGCACCCCTGTGGGCATGCAGGTCGGCATGGGTGTCAGACCCGTGACAGTCCACAAGTTTTTCACGCAGGGTGATCCCAAGAACACCGGCAACCCGCTTGATCTTTCCATTGAAGGCGAAGGCTTTTTCAAGGTTTCCATGAACGGCGAGGACGTATTCACCCGCGCCGGTTCCTTCAAGCTTGATAACGAAGGCCGAGTGGTCACAGCCGGTGGCCATCCGCTTCAGCCGGAATTCACCGTGCCGCCTGAAACCGTCAGTGTCGTGGTCACGGAGACCGGGCATATCGCGGCTCAGGACAAGGACGGCACCGCTCTGGCCGAGACCGATATCGACCTTTACCGTTTTCAGAACCCGGCAGGGCTGATCGCGGCGGGCCGCAACTTTTATCGCGAGAGCGAGGCTTCCGGTGCTGCCGTGGCCGGTACTCCCGGTGACGAGAACTACGGCACTATCGCACAGGGCTTTCTTGAAGGCTCCAACGTCGAGATGGTGGATGAAATGGTCGGCCTGATCGTCGGCCAGAGAGCATATGAAATCAACTCCAAGGCGATTACCACGTCTGACGGCATGTTGCAGACTGCCATCAATATCAAGCGGTAATGCGTAGGAAATGAATCACAGCGTAAGAAGGGCGGAATTATGCCAAGTATGACAACAACTCGGAATCGGCTGGGGAGTGTCGCATTCATCATGGTGCTGGCCTTGACCCTGCTCCTGGGAACGGCCTCCGTCATCGGAGCGGCGGGCGGTACCCATCCGGGCAACTCGTGGCGACTGATGGTCAAGAGCGCGGCCTGCGTCAAGGGACCTGTCGTCATGCTTGGTGAAATCGCCGACCCTGTGAGCGGGGTCGACGAAAGGACCTGGAAATCCCTTGCCGGTGTGAAGCTCTGGAAGGCGTCGGACAAACCCGGACGCCCGGTAACCATTACTCGTGACAAGCTGCGGAAGGTGTTGCGCTACTACATGGGGGACATGATCAATAATCTGGTCCTTCCCAGTCAGATGACAGTACAGACCGGAGGCAGGGTTATCACGGGCGACGAGCTTCGCAACCGTGTCGTCGTTTTTTTGACACCTCGTGCCAACGACCTTGGCGGGGATGTGGAATTCAAGAATCTTCGCCTGCCCATGAATTATTTTTTCCGCAATGCCTACGACAAGCTGGAGATCGGTCTTTCCGGCGACATCAAGCCCGGTCGCAACCAGATCAAGCTGCGGTCGGTGGCTTCTGACGGAAAAGTCCTTTCATCCAAGGCCGGATCGGTTTTCATTAATGTCTGGAAGGCCGTGCCTGTGGCTGCCAAACCGCTCAATCGTTTCGAGCGGGTGACCAAGGACAAGGTGTCATTCATGCGGGTTAACATGGCCTACAAGAAAGATATTTGGGACGGAACCGGCGGGCCGTGGCGCATGGCCCGGACTCTCGGCCGGGGACAGGCTTTTACCTTGTCGCATCTGGATCAGGTGCCGCTTATTGAAAAGGGTGAACGGGTCAATCTCATTTATCGGAACAAGCGAATCCGTCTGTCCATCAAAGCGGAAGCTCTCGATGAGGGCGGCATGGGACAGCAGGTTGCGGTTCGCAATTTGCAAAGCAAGAAAACAATCCTGGCCACGGTTGTCGGGAACGATACGGTTTTGGTCAAGTAGCCAAGGAGAAATGTCATGAGGCAATACGTTCTGATCATAGCAGCAGCGATTATGCTCACTGCCGGGTGTGCTCCGAAATATCAGGAGCAGCCCATGCCCATCCTGACTCCGCCGGTTTACGAAGAGCAGGACCCTGCGGCCAATCCCGGTTCGCTGTACGACACCAACAGGTCCGAATTCCTGTATGACGACAACCGCGCTTCCCGCGTGGGTGATATCGTTCTGGTGAAAGTTTCTGAAACCGCCAATACCAAGCTGAAATCAGAAACGACGGCCAAAAAGGAAAACACCATTGATACCGGGGTGACCGCCATGCCGGGGGCCAGCGTCATAGGGAATATTCCTTTTGCAGGAAAACTCGGCGGCAAGGCCGGTGTCAATATCGGTGCCTCCCAGTCGTCCGACTTCAAGGGGAACGGCGAAACCAAGCAGGAGTCCACGTTCGAGGCCACGGTCGCCACACGTATCGTGCGGCGTCTGCCCGGTAATCTGCTTCAGGTGGAAGGCGCACGCCGTATCCGTGTCAATCACGAAACCCAGTTCCTCGTGGTGCGCGGCCTGATTCGTCAGCGTGACATTTCCTCCGACAACTCGATTTCCTCGACCAATCTGGCCGAGGCACAGATCGAAATTTACGGTCAGGGCGTGCTTGCCGACAAGCAGCGGCCCGGTTGGCTGTCGAGAATTCTGGATAACATCTTCCCCTTCTAGGGCATGAAATATCATTACGAGGTTGAGGAGTCTGACATGAACATGAGCCACTTTGTGAAAACGCTTTTATCCCGCACGGTATCGGTGATGGTTTTCGCCGTCATCCTGTCTGCGGGAATGACGGCCCTGCGTCCTGTCGACGCTTCGGCGGCTCGGCTCAAGGATATCGCCAGCTTCAGCGGTGTCCGTACCAACGAATTGGTGGGATACGGCCTTGTGGTCGGTCTCGCCGGTACCGGAGACGGCTCGTCGTCCACGTTTACCATGCGGTCCATGGCGAACATGCTGGAAAAGATGGGGGTTGAAGCCGACCCGACAAAGCTCAAGCCGAAGAACGTGGCCGCGGTCATGGTCACGGCCAAGCTGCCTGTTTCCGCAAAGCCCGGTTCCAGTATTGACGTGACGGTTTCTTCGCTTGGTGACTCCAAGAGTCTGCTTGGCGGCATCCTGTTGGTCACGCCGCTCAAGGGGCTTGATGGACGGGTTTACGCAGTAGCGCAAGGATCCCTGACGATCGGCGGTTTTACCGCTGCGGGCGAAGCGGCCACGGCGCAGAAGAATATCCCCACCGTAGGACGCATTCCCAATGGTGCCAATGTTGAACGTGGTGTGCCTTTCAAATTCAATAATCAGGAGAAAATGACGGTTAATCTGACCGTGCGTGATTTCGGCACCACCATGCAGGTGGTCAACAAGATCAACGCATCCATGGGCGGTGACTTTGCCTCGGCTCGCGACATCTCCACCATCGAACTGGAGTTGCCCGACTCTTTCCGCGGCAATATGGTGCCGTTGATGGCTTCCCTTGAGAATATCGACATTTCTCCCGACGGCAAGGCCAAGGTCATTGTGGATGAGAAAACCGGAACCGTTGTTCTTGGACAGGATGTCCGTTTGAGCAAGGTTGCGGTGGCCCACGGCAACTTGCAGATCGTGATTTCCGAATCCGAGGATGTGAGTCAGCCCGGTCCGTTCTCTGACGGACAGACGGTTGTCACTCCGAGGACCGACCTTGCCGTTAACGAGCAGAATAATCAGTTGATGCTCATGGAGGGGGCGACCCTACAGGAATTGGTTGACGGTCTGAACGCCATTGGCGCAGCGCCGCGTGACCTGATTTCCATTATCCGGGCGCTCAAGGTCGCAGGTTCATTGTACGCCGAAGTGGAGGTTATCTAACATGATAGGTTCCGGAATTGACCCGCAGTTTGCCGCACGGCAGGCCGACACCAAGGACCTTGTCCGTTTCAAGCAGGAGATGGACGGCCTCAAGGACCGCCTTGCTGGTGACGGAAAGGACAGCTCCCAGAAGCTGCGGCAGGCCTGTGAGAAATTCGAGGCCGTGTTCATAAGCAAGCTCTGGAAGGAGATGAAGTCTACCGTCAAGAAGGAAGGCTACCTGCACAGCAAACAGGAAGATCAGTACATGTCCATGTTTGATCGCGAGTTTGCGGAAAAGATGTCCAGATCCGGCGGCATTGGCCTTGCCGACATGATTTACGACCAGCTCAGCGAGAAGCTCAAGGAGACCAGCAGGGACGCTCTTGCCGGTGGTGTGCGAATCAAGCCAGTCAAGGCGGAACCCATCGCCTTGAATCGTGGCGGCACGCCGATTGCGCTTCCCAAGGAAAAGCAGGGACTGACTCTTGAAGACTGGGGCGGTTCGGAAGGCGTGGGCGAACAGACATCAGGTGTTGTTTCGAGCAGCGGGGAAGTCCCGGTGCAGCAGTCGGCAACGCAGCGGGTGCTTACGGATGTGGACGTCCAGGCGCAGCTTGAGATTCTGACTCGCAAACTTGAAGCCGAACGTATCAGGGAAGGGCTGCTCGGAAAGGGCGGCACTGATTTCGGGTATGGTCGGAAAGCGGAAACCGATGGTTTGACTCAACTTGGTAGGAAACTTGCAAAAAATGGCTGAACCGAAAGAATCGGAAAACATTGAAATTGGAAGTTTTTTGCATGAATTCAGCGAGTTGTAGCGAAGAGGGGCGAATATGTTTCGTGTAATTGAGGAAAATTTGGTCCGGCAGAACAAGGCGTTGATGCTGCTTTCCCTGCTTTTGGAGGAAGAATTTTCCCGGCTCATGAAGAGCAATCCCCAGAGTGTGTCCCAGATCGAGCTGTCCATTCAGGAACTCATGCGTCAGATCGTGGTCGAGCGGGCGAGCCTTCGCAGGCATATCGGCGAAGCCGTGCCGGGAGCAGCCAGAGTTTCCGAATTGTATCCTTCTCTGGATAACGAAATGAAGGGCAATTTTCAGAAGTTGCTTTCCCTGATGGACGAAACCGAGCAGAAGTGCGGTACTCAGGCTGCCAAGAATAATGAAATGGCTCTCGCTCTTTTTGATCAGAGCAAGAACCTGCTTGATTTCATGCATGATCAGATCAAGCCGAAGAATACCACTGCATATGGTGCGAGCGGTCGTTTCGCCAAGGCTCCGAGCAATGCAAGGCTGTTGACCGGGAGGCTCTAGATGTCCTTTGGTGCCAACTCCATTCTTGACATGGGCTGTCGGGCCCTTTTCGCCTCACAGGTGCAATTGCAGGTCACCGGTCAGAACATCTCGAATGTCAACACGGAAGGCTATGCCCGTCGTTCCGTGGTCATGGAGGAAGCGAATTATATCGATTATGCTCCCGGGCAGCTGGGTACGGGTGTCCGTGCCAAGGAAGTTGTCCGCAACTTCGACACCATGGTCGAGGAGTTGTATCTGGAGCAGTCTTCGCTCAAGGACAAGTGGGGCAATCTCTGGGAGCAGCTCAAGAGTGTTGAAAGTCTGCTCAATGAATCCAGCGGTGTGGGCATGAGCAGCACCCTGTCACAGTATTTCAATTCCTGGAATGAAGTCAGCCAGCGCCCGGACAACTACGGAGCGCGGCAGTCGGTCATCAATGATGCGAATACCATGATTTCAACGTTGAGACAGGTGGACAACGACCTCGCTCTCATGCAGCAGCGCATCAATACAACCGTCAAGGCTCAGGTGGATGAAGCCAACAAGCTCATGCAGGAAATCGCCACCTTGAATCAGGATATTCAGGTGCATCATATCGAAGGCGAAAACAATGCTAATTCGCTGTTTGATGAGCGTGCTCGCAAAGTTCGGGAACTCGGGCAGTTGCTGGATATCAAGACGATTGACAACGGTGGCGGTGACTTTACCGTCATGACCAAGGCCGGACAGAATCTGGTCGACGGCGATACGCATTTTGCCCTTTCGTTTGAGGCTCCCCAGACAACGGAAGCTCTGGAACCTGATTCCACCTTTGATGGTGGTGTCTATTTTGAAGGCTCGGCCGATTTCGAATACACCATCGAATTCGTTTCCTCCAATACCAGTACGGTCCCGCCATCTCCGACGGCCGGTCAGGTCGGTTCCGGTGCGAATGCGGCCCAGTTCCGTGTGTCACTGGATGGCGGTGTAACATGGCTGACCAATGCAGACGGTTCGGAAAAGCATTTTTATGCCCGTGAGTATGGTGAGCGTGTCAATGTCGAAGGTATCAATATCTGGTTCGGCAGTGCAACGGATTCAAAGGGGACTCCTTCCAATGATCTCCTTGCCGGTGACCGTTTCGTTATCAACCCGCATCAGGGGCTGTATTGGGTCGAGAACACGTCGCATAAGGAAAACATCACACCCCAGCTGCATTTCAATGGTGAAGAAAACACTTCGCGCCTGACAGGCGGCAGCTTGGCGGCAATGATGGAGTTCCGCGATAATTATGTCGGCAAGTATCGAGAAAAGCTCGAAAATCTTTCTGAAAACATTGTTTGGGAAACCAACCGCAGGCACAGTCAGGGTGCCGGGTTGCAGACGTTCACCTCCGTGAACGGAACGTATCAGGTCTCTGATTCCACCAAGGCTCTTGGCAGTGATTCCGCAGGCTTGCCCTTTGGAAATCGTCTCCAGTCCGGTACTTCTTTGATGTATGTCTATAATGCCAATACCGGGCTTTTGACTTCATCCGCATCCCTTGATTTCGGCGGAGGTGCTTCGTTCAATCCTGCGACGGACGATCTTGAGGACGTGCGTGATGCCTACAATCGGACGTTCAACGGGGCCATCAGGGCTTCCATCGTCAACAACAGGCTGATGCTTGAAGCGGAAGAGGGGTATACGTTCGCCTTTGGAACCGATACCGCCGGATTGAACGCCGCGCTTGGGCTCAATACGTTTTTCAAGGGCTCCAGTCCGGGTGATATACAGGTCAATGAAAAGATTTCCAGTGATCTTGATTACCTTGCCACCGGGCATGTGAACGGTGCCGGGGAGATGAATTCCGGTGACAACGCCACGGCTCTGTCCATGTATGCGTTGCGGAATGTGGACGTCACGTTTTCCACGGTTACGGAAGGCACGACGCAGACGACCATTCTCGATTACTACAACGGTCTGGTCGGGGATGTCGGTACTGACACCAACCGGGCCGAGTTCAACAAGAATTTTTACACGACGCTGTCCAAGGATCTCAATGAGCGCCAGCAGCAGGTGTCCGGCGTCAACCTTGATGAGGAAATGAGTGACCTTATCAGGTATCAGGCTTCTTACACGGCGGCAGCCAAGCTCATTACCACTGCCGACCAGATGCTTCAGACGATTCTGTCGCTGAAGCCGTAGGAGAGGGGACGGGTATGCGAGTTTCACAACAGATGCTCTTCGACAACTATGTGCACAATTTGAACACGTCATTGACGACGTTGATGGATCTCAACAACAAGGCACAGACACAGAAGAGAATTAACAAGCCCAGTGATGATCCGACCGGAATGACACGCATTCTGGATCACCGCGATACGTTGCGGTCCCTTGAGCAGTACAAGGAAAACATTTCCACGGCCAAGGGGTGGCTCGGCCGTTCCGATGAAACGCTCAGGCAGGTCTCGACTCTCATTACACGGGCCAAGGAATTGGCGACACAGGCCTCTACCGGTACTGTTGACGGGGATAACCGTGAACAGGTCAGCTACGAGCTCAGAAGTATTTTCGAGCAGATGGTCGGGCTCGCCAACAGCGAATTCGAGGGCAAGAATATCTATGGCGGCCAGAAGGTCGACGGAAAGGCCTTTGAAGAAATCATGTGGTTGACGACCAATGATGCCAATTTTGGTGATTCCGTTGATTTTACCGTTCTTGGTTCGTCGGAAACCACGGTTCTTGTGCAGTATTATGACGAGACGGGCGCGACTGCCGTGGGTGGGGACATGGATTTGAACGATCCGAACCTGCGTGCACGATACAGTATTGACGGAGGCCGGAGTTGGAAGACGAATGCACAGATTGATTTTCCCGCCGGTGGACCGGCTACCCTGACTATGCCTGACAGTGGGACGAGTGTGGTTTTTCATGGCAATGCCACGGTCAAGGTCAATGACCGCAATGATCCGGAAGTTGCAGACGGAACATGGATGTGGATTCGTCCTTCCGCCCGTTACATGGGTGATGACAAGGATGCGCCGCCTCTGGTCGATAAGATGCCGAATGATGCCGACATTGAGGCCTCGGCGTCCGGTTCATTCCTGAGCAACAACGTGACCATACGCATTGACAACAGTTCTGATGTGAAGATGAATGAGAACATCGAGTACTCGTACAGTATGGACGGTGGTATCACGTGGACGACCGGCAATGTTGCACAGGCTGATGCTTCGAGTAATTCGTCCGTTCTCAGTGTGGCCAACGGCGGTATTCTGAATCTGACATCCAGTGGCGGCAACGTGCTGCATCCCGGACAGCAGTTCGTCATCCGTCCTCGTTCGGCCGATATCAATCTCGATATCTCTGGCAGTGAGCAAGTGACGGTCAATGATGTGGGCAAGGATATTTTCGGCGGGGTTTACATGAGCCCCGACGCCGTGCTTTCGGCTGGCGGCGCCGTGGTGACGCTTGGCAGTTCCAATGCGGGACGGGTCCTACAGTCTGCCGGTGCGGCAAAGATGGCCGTCACGATTCAGGGTAGTGATGAGTTTTCACAGAACCTGTTCGAGGTGATGGGCAATCTTGTTGCCTTTGCAGAGACAAATAACCAGACAGGCATACAGCAGTGTCTCGCCAATCTGGATAATGCGGAAAAGCATATCATGAACAGTCTCGCCGAAGTGGGCGGGCGTGAAAACAGGCTTACCGTGGCGGGGACCATCGCTGATGGCCTCAAGCTCAACGAAGAGGCGCTTGTCAGTTCCATCGAGGATGTTGACATAAGCGAATTGATGACTGACCTTGCACAGCAGCAGATCATATACGAATCCGTACTTCGGTCATCGTCCATGATTATGCAGTTGAACCTCGGTAAGTTCATCTAACACACTGGACTTCTTGACTCATGTAATGTAGTCGGCAAACAAGTGGACGCGAAAGCGTGACCCGAGCCGTAGACTAACTATTTGGTGGCAAAATGCTGATACTGACCCGGAGACCGGGAGAAAGCCTCTACCTGGGCGATAATATCAAGCTGAAGATCCTGAGTGTTCAGGGGAAGCAGATAAAAATCGGCCTGGACGTACCTGAAGACATGACTGTCTATCGGGAAGAGGTGTATCTGAAGATCAAGGAACAGAACAAGCAGGCGCTGGAAGCAAGCCAGCAGGACCTGCTCGCGGCGGCTGCGTTATGGCAAAAGAAAGAAAACAAAAAATAATGACACGGCTGGGCGAGCGTGAAATCAGCCTGGACAGCATCATTTATTTCCCCCGGGGCCTGATCGGCCTTGAGGACAAGCGTGAATTCGTGTTGCTGAATGTCAGGGATGAATCGCCGTTTCTGCTTTTGCAGTGCGTGACTGATCCCGGATTGGGGCTGCTGGTTGCCGATCCCTATGCTTTCATTGAAAGTTACGATGTGAAGCTGGAAAAGATTGACCGCAAATCGCTCAAGATCAAGAATGTCAAGCAACTGGCCATTCTGGTGACAGTGAGCATCCCACAGAACAAACCCGAAAACACTACTCTCAACCTTCAGGGGCCGATTGTCATCAACACCGAGGTGAGAATAGGTCTTCAGGTTCCGCAGACGGAAGCGGGCTATCCCACACACTTCCGTCCCATCGACGTTTAAATCGTCAGGGCTGTACTCTTAACGCTCCATAAGAAGATTGAGGTCGTCACGAATCAGGTTCGCGGCGGCCTTTTTGACGTCAGGCTTGTACGTGCCGTCCTTGACCTGCTGCTTGAGCCTGTCCACCTTTTCACGACGGACATCCGGTGCGTCCTTGGCAGTCTGCAAGGCTGCGCCCCGCAGTCTGGCTTCGGAAGACAGTACGACCCGATCAGCCGACTCGCCCGCAGTCTTGGGAGACTGTGCAGCCTTTTGTGCCTGCTCGGCGGGGCGCTGTTCGCCAATCTTCTTTTTTGCGTAAGGGTTCATGTCCCCTACAATGTTCTTGATAACCATGTCGTCCCTCCCGATATTTCGGGGTCTGTCAAAGCATAGTGTCGTCTACCTTCGACAGGGTTATTTCCCACAGCCTTCGCATGATCTTGCTCCTTTCGGAGCCTTCAACGTAAAGCGGGCCGTGTTCGGTCTCTCTCAATATCTGTACGTCGCTTCCATCCACCGGGTACTCGAAAAGGTACCTGTGCCCGAATTCGCTTTCCAGTTGTTCCAGAATCGCGGCAACAACGGGCGAGTGTTCGGCGTTGACGATCAGATTTTCAATGACCTCGTGCGCTATGCGCTCAACCAGTTCGCGGCGCTTTGCCTGCTTTGCGATGTCGTCCATTGGCTTGGACGCTCCCAAAGCTTGCCGGAAGCGTGCAAGACGCTTCGCGCTTGTCAGCTGCTTCCCGTAGGTACGCAGCATGGTTCGAACATTGGCTGATTGAGTATTCACGGTTTTATTGCCTCACTTAATTGATAAGATCGACACCGCATGAAAAAACTTTAGAGGTAAAATGAAAAAAAATCTAGAAAAGTACGTGCAGGCTCTCGGTTCAGAGGGAGTGAATTGGAAAAAGGTTGAATGTTTTTGTAATATTAACTAATGATTTTTGCACAATCCGGGGCGTAATAAATAATGCTTCATAATTGTTTATCCGGTGAATGATTTGTGGTTTGCAACAGTCTAACGACGCTTTTTCAATGGGGTGCGGGATGGGGTTCGACAGGAATTTCGAGTCGGTTCTGGACATACGTTATGGCAAGGATGTTTCTCTGGATGCCTTGCTGCTGCATTTCATGACCGAAAATCATCTGGAATATACCATTGATCCTGACAAGAACGGGTCTCTGGAGCAGTTACGGTTCATGCTTGCGGTGGAAGAAGGTGACTTCTACGCGCCGTGTTCGGACTGGATGTTTCACATGCTGCTCAAGGAGGGGCTTCCCGAATTGCTCCTGAATGAATATCTGGAGCAGTGGAAGACATTCATTCGCCTGTCGAGGAATTTCTGCCCGGACCGGAAGGTGTCCAGTCGGTTTATTCAGTTGGCGCGTCACAAGTTCCGTATGACTCTGGCATCGCCGATCCTGATTCCTTCCCGTCTCATGAAGCGGCTTATCACCATCTTCATGACCCAGAGCGGCATTGATGATCCGTACCGGGATATTCGCAAGGCCCTGAATCGGCGGGCGGCGGATATTATTGCCAGTGAAGCCTTTGATTCTGCCGTGAACGTCTGTCGGCAGGACATGGAGGTCTGTGAGCGCATTGACGATCTTCGGTTTAAGATAGACATGCTGGAAATCGAACGTTTGCTGCGTGTCTCGACGTTGTCTGACAACTGGACGCCGGAAAGCTTTGATGAAGAGGCGCTTGGCTCCTTGGATCTTGAGGCCGAGGTCCAGAAGAATTCGGAGCAGTTCCTCTCTGTCTGTGATTCGCTTGGCAAGGATGGCGACAGTCCGAAAAGAATCCTTTATATCCCGAATCGTTCCGGTGGATTGATGTTTGACCTGCAAGTCGTGAAAAGCCTGCTGCGGCTTGGACATCGGGTGGTCATGGCTCTCAAGGAAGGGTTCTTTTTCGAGCACCCGACCTTCTGGGACCGGGACAGCGATCCGATTCTGGCGGGGGCATTCAACGGGGCGCATTTTGTCAGTGAAGACCGCCTGTCCAAGAACGAGCTTTTGTCGCTGATGGCCAAGCATCAGTTCATGGTTATTTCCGATGGAACAAGAGAGAAATTCAATCCCTACCGCTGTTCCGTCTCTTTTGCCCGTGCATGGAAGGAGTGCGATCTGGTCCTTGCCAAGGGCCGGGGCATGTATAACCGCCTTATTCAGGTCAGCCATGATTTTACGCGGGATATCGTGAACTTCTTCCGTGATGACAGCGGCAAATTCCATCTGTATTTTCGTCCCCGTCCCGAGCGTATCCATACGTTCAGCGAGCGGTATATCTCGAACAAGGCTGACGAGATCATTGCTGAAATGCGGCAGGCACGCCATGAAGGGCGGACCGTCATGTTCTACTCCGGGATCATCGGCAGTGTGCCGGGGCAGACCATGGTCGCCATTGAAGTCATCACCCAGTTCGTCAATCATCTGCGGGATCAGCTTGAAGAGGCGTATATCATCAATCCGGGCGAGCATTTCGAGGAAGGAATGGATGCTGACGATCTGATGTTCATGTGGGAGCAGGTGCAGCGAAGCGGCTACATCAACGTCTGGCGTTTTCAGACGTATTTCGATATTGAAAAGAGCTTCGAGCTTATGGGCAGAAAGGTGCCGCCCGTATGGACAGGCAAGGATGCAACGTACTCCACCGGGTGCACCAAGGAAATGCATATTGCCCTTGATGTGCAACGCAGTTACCCGGAGCTTCAGATTATCGGCCCGAATCCGGAGAAATTCTTCCGCAGGCGCGAGTATGGTGTGGGCAAATTCTGCGATGTCGCCATTGATTCCTGTGGTCAGGGCTAGTTTTTTGATCGAAATATGAACGTGAACAAACGAAATATGTACGCCGGAAACTTTGTCCGGCTTTTGCTCCTTGCCGTTTGTCTGGCAATGCTTTCGGCGTGCCTGAAAAACGGCTCCTTCTTCCCTTCCAAGGTCGAGTTGCCGCCAGTTGAAGAGAAAGAGGTTCAGAGGGCCGAGGCTTCAGGCAGTCTCGATCAACCGCGGGTAACGGATGGATTGACGCTTAAAACAGTGCATGAGCCGGAGTCACTGCCGGTCTGCGATCTTTTTTTCCCGCTGTCCACTCACGAAGGGTTTGAAAACATGCCCCGCATCGACCTTGCCAGTCAGGGGCTTGGGTCGTGGACCGCGCTGGAAGCGCCTGTGCAACGCAGTCTGGAATATGCGCTGAACATGCCGCAGGACAAGCCTGCACTGACTCGTCCCGGCATGTCTCTGACGTGGGCGCAGGTCGTTCAGAGCCTTGAGGAATTTCTTGATCTTCTGCCGCATCTCGACAAGTACCCCGAGCTGCTTGCCCGACGTTTCGTCTGGTTCGGAATGCGAAACAAGCCGCTCATGACAGGGTATTACACGCCGGAAATCGAGGCGAGCCTGACCCGGCAGCCCGGATATGAATTCCCTATCTATGGTGTTCCCTCCGATCTGCGTTATGGCAGGGTGCGTGGACGTGACCGTTTCTACCGTATCGAGCAGGGGCGGGTGAGGCCGTATTACGAGCGGGGGGACATGGATGTGCGCCATGTTTTGGCCGGTCGCGGTCTTGAGATCGCATGGGCCAAGGATCCTCTGGATGTTTTTTACATGCAGGTGGAAGGGTGCGGGCGTTTGCGGTTGCCCGACGGCACGACCCGCAATGTCCTGTACGGCGCAAAGAACGGACACGGGTTCCGAAGCCTCGGACGTATTCTTCATTCCAAGGGCTTGCTTCCCAAGGGCAGGCTTTCCAAAGGACATGTGAAAGAGTATTTTTCCAAACATCCCGAGAAGATGTTTCAATTGATGGCCGAGAATCGCAGTTATGTTTTTTTCCGTCTTGAGGATGCTCCGCCAGAGGGAACCATTGGAAAGCCGTTGACGCCGATGGTTTCACTGGCTACAGACCGGGAACTCCTTCCGCTTGGCAGCCTGCTTGCCTTTGAGGCAGAAATACCGCAGACAAAAAACGGTCGGGCCGTTGGAAAGCGGAAAGTCGCCGGCATCGGACTGGCGCAGGATACCGGTACCGCCATACGCGGATCGCGACTAGACTATTACATAGGTGAAGGGAATCTGGTGGAGCCCATCGCCAACAATATAATGACCGAGGCCACCGTTTATCTCCTTATAAGCAAAGAAGCACTTATCAATGGCTGACATTACGTATGAGACAATCAGGGAGACGGTGAACGATGCCGTCGCGCATCAGATTCGTTCCGTCATGGATTGGCATTACGGAGAACCCGTATATGATGACGAACCGGAACCCGGTGTTTTGACCGGTGTTCAGGGATTTCGTGAACTGGTCGGTCGTCAGCACTGGGCCAATTTCCAGCTTTGGCATGTTGAGGACCGCGCCCGCCGCAAGGATGTGGACGCCAAGGTGATCGCTGACTGCAAGTACGCCATCGATAAGCTGAATCAGAAGCGCAACGACCTGATCGAGCGTGTGGATGAGTGCCTCATTGGCATGTTGGCCCCGTTGCTGCCTGCCGATGCACAGGAGCGGTACAATACCGAAACCGTGGGTGCGGCTTTGGATCGTCTTTCCATTCAGGCGCTGAAAATCTTTCACATGAAAGAGCAGTGCAACCGCAAGGATGTTGACGAGGCCCATGTGGAGCAGTGCAACGCCAAGGTGCTTACGCTCAATCAGCAGCATGAAGACCTTCAGCGGGCCATTCTCGAATTGATCGAGGAATACGAGGCCGGGACAAAGAAGCCCAAGGTCTATTTCCAATTCAAGATGTATAATGATCCCCGTCTGAACCCGGAACTTTACGAAAACAAGAAATAGACAGGGGAGGAGAGAGTCCATGTCCCGCTATGAAACTGTGATCGGGCTTGAGGTTCACGCCCAGCTCAAGACGCAGACCAAGATTTTTTGCTCCTGCTCGACCAAGTTCGGCAATGATCCCAACGAGAATGTCTGTCCGGTCTGCTCCGGCATGCCCGGTGTGCTGCCCGTGCTGAATGAAAAGGTCGCGGAATACGCATCCAAGATGGGAATCGCCACGAATTGCGAGATCAATCTGAAATCCGTTTTTGCCCGCAAAAACTATTTTTATCCCGATCTGCCAAAGGGATACCAGATTTCCCAGTTCGAGTTGCCCATCTGTGAGCACGGTCATATCGACATCGAAGTGGATGGTGAAAAGAAGCGTATCGGCGTGACCCGAATCCATATGGAAGAGGACGCAGGAAAGAATATCCATTCCGCCGCTGAAAACGCCAGTTTCGTGGACCTGAACCGTACCGGCGTGCCGCTCATCGAGATCGTGTCCGAGCCGGACATGCGTTCTGCCGAAGAAGCGGTCGCATACCTCAAGGAACTGCGTTCCATTTTGCTGTATCTCGGCATTTGTGACGGCAACATGGAAGAGGGCAGCTTCCGTTGTGACGCCAATATCTCCATTCGTCCGCATGGACAGGAAGAATTCGGCACCCGCGCGGAACTCAAGAATCTCAACTCCTTCAAGCACGTTCAGAAGGCTATCGAGTACGAAGTTGACCGTCAGATCGACCTTGTTGATGACGGAGAGGAAGTGGTGCAGGAAACCCGTCTGTACAATGCGGACAAGGGAACCACGCATTCCATGCGCGGCAAGGAAGAGGCGCACGACTACCGTTATTTCCCGGACCCGGACCTCGTGCCGCTCGTTCTGGACGAAGCATGGGTCGAGAAGTGGCGTTCCGAACTCCCGGAACTCCCGGCAGACAAGCGTGTCCGGTTTATCGAAGAATTCAAGATGGCGGACTACGATGCCGACCTGCTGACCGCGGATATTGCCGTGGCCGATTACTACGAGCAGACGGTCAAGGCCTATGGCGGCGACGCCAAGAAGGTCTCCAACTGGGTGGTCGGCGAACTGCTGCCTTTCTGCCATGAGGATGGCATTGCGGCCTGTGATTGCAGCCTCACGCCTGAGAAGATGGCCGTGCTGCTCAAGCTGGTGGATGACGGCACCATTTCCGTGAAGATCGGCAAGGATGCCTTCCGCGACCTGTGCGAATCGGGGGATGATCCCGCTGAATACGTCAAGGCCAAGGGACTCGTGCAGATGTCCGACACCGGCGAGCTTGAAGCCATGGTCGATCAGGTCATTGCTGACAACCCCAAGGAAGTCGAAGCCTTCAAGGGCGGCAAGACAAAGCTGATGGGCTTTTTCATGGGCCAGGTCATGCGTCTGTCCAAGGGGCAGGCCAACCCCGGTATCGTCACCAAGCTGATTCAGGAAAAACTCTCTTAACAAGGACTTCATGATGACCGAACATATTCAGTATTCTCCCGAGAAAGACGCTCTTGTTCTGCTTGATCAGCGCTACCTGCCGAACCGTGAGGATTGGTTCGACTGCAAGACAACCGAAGACATCTGCTTCGCGCTGGTCGTGATGGTTGTTCGCGGTGCTCCGGCTATCGGCGTGACTGCTGCCTACGGCTGCTATCTTGCCGGTCGTGAAGTGCAGGGCATGGAAGGTGACTGGAAGGCGAACCTGAATGAAAAGCTCGACCAGATCGAGAACGCGCGTCCGACCGCAGTGAATCTGCGTTGGGCCGTGCGCGAGATGCGTCGCATCTGGAAGGAAGCTGGTGACGTGGAGCTGGAAAAGCTGCTTGAAATCTGGCTGGAGCGTGCCAAGGAAATCCATGAGGGCGACATCGAGATGTGCGAGCTCATCGGCAAGTTCGGCGGTGAACTCATGGACGACGGTGACACCATCATGACACATTGCAATGCAGGCGCTCTGGCTACTGCCGGTTACGGCACGGCGCTTGGTGTGGTCCGTGGTGCCATCGATCAGGGCAAGAAAGTCTCTGTCATTGCCAACGAAACCCGTCCGTTCTTGCAGGGTGCCCGTCTGACCGCATACGAGCTGCACAAGGACGGTATTCCGGTTAAGGTCGCCTGTGACAATGCCTGCGCCCTGCTGATGAAGAAAGGGCTGGTGGATAAAGTCGTGGTCGGTGCCGACCGCATCGCAGCCAACGGTGATGCCGTGAACAAGATCGGAACGTTCGGCGTGGCGATCATGGCTCAGCGGTTTGGAATTCCTTTCTACGTCGCAGCTCCCCAGTACACCATCGATCCGGAAACCCCTACTGGTGACGATGTTCCCATCGAAGACCGTGATCCGCGTGAAGTGACCCATATCGGCGATCACAGGATTCCGCCCGAGGGTGTCGAAGTGTATAACCTTGCTTTTGATCCGACTCCCAACGAGTTGATTGCCGGTATCATAACGGAAAAGGGCGTGCTGTATCCGCCTTACACCAAGGCGATCAAGGAACTTTTTGAAAAATAGAAGTTCGATTGAGTTGATTATTCTGGACGGGGCCGCATCGCGGTCCCGTCTTTTTTTAATGATGGAGAATGAACATGATGAAATTGTTATTTTTTATAGATAATGTGTTTCTGTCGGAGGTAGGCTAACCGGCTAAATTGTGTTAATAATAATCGCCATGCATTCATATGAAAATTAACTGTAACCGCGGATGAACTCGATGGAAGCTCGTTATGGGGGAAATTATGAAGGTTAAAAGTGTCAATACGGCCATTACTGTACTGATTGCAGTGGTCATAGTTTTTTCCATGTCGGCGGGAGTCTTATGGGTCAGTAATCATACCTATCATGTCGTAATGGCGGAAGAAGAAGCTGCCATGAACAACTCGGTCAAGCAGATCATGGCTGCGTTGAACGGGTATGTAGACCAGAGTGAGAGCATGGTTCGTATGCTTTCAGCGGAGCAGGTCATGCGCGACGCCTTGGAAGGTCGCGATTCGGCTGGAGCCGATGCCGTGTTCAAGGAACTTTTTGCCACTTCAAAAGAGTATTGGGCTGCCTTTGTCTTTGATGTCAATGGTAAGGTCGTTGCCGGGTATAATGCAAAAGGCAAGAACATGGCTGGTGCTGACCGTAGTAGCCGGGAGTATGCCCAAGTCATACTGAAAGGCGAAAAGGATACATATCTTTCAGAAAATATTCTCATTTCCAAAAGTGGCGGCGGGATTCTCATTTTTGCCGTGTCCAGTGTGGTTCGCGACCATGCCGGACGGATAATAGGCGGAGTCGGCCTGTTTCCGAAATGGGAGCTTTTCACATCCGCGTTTATCGATCCGATTCGTGTCGCCACAAACGGATATGGCTTCATGCTTGACAGAAAAGGCCGGTTCATCAGCCACGCAATCAACAAGAAGTTGTATTTGAAGGATGCTACCAAATATCACTTTGCCCAGATTGCCATGAAAGAAAAGAGTGGCTGGGGCGAATACGTGTGGGAAGGCCGCGAGAAGTACATGGTTTTCGACACAGAGCCCAAGACCGGGTGGATTGTCGCCATGAGCGCCTATGAGGACGATATGTCTCATGCCGCAGATATACAGCGGAATTATCTTGCCGCAGGCGGTTCTGTGGGGGCTCTTCTGCTGATCGGTATTATGGTGTTTTTTATTCGGAAGCTTGTCACGCAGCCCGTTCATGGTGTCCTTGATTTTGCCACAGCTGTCGCTGGTGGTGACTTGAACGCCAAACTTGAAGGGAAATACCGTTTTGAGTTCGAGCTGTTGGCTGACCAGATAGAGATCATGGTTGGTGAACTCAAGACGAAACTTGGTTTTTCCGATGGTGTCCTTGAGGGATTCCCACTTCCCTGTGCTTTACTTGATTCGGATCACAAGACTATCTGGGTCAATCAGGAGATGTGCGACCTTCTCGAAAAGCCCGGTGAAAAAGATCAATATGTCGGCATTAATTCGGGCGAGCTGTATTACAATGATGCCAGCCATGTGACCCATTCCGACAGGGCCATTGACCAGAAAGAGCATCTTGCTGACGAAATCGAGTATTTCGCTCCCGGCGGTGATACGAAAAACGTGCAGGTTTCAACGACTCCTTTCTATGACATGGATGGGAAGATGCTGGGGGCGCTGTCTGTCTGGATTGATATTACTGATATTCGTACCCAGCAGAAACAGATTGAAGCGCAGAATGAGCGTATTTCCAAGGCAGCCAACGAGGCTGAGGAAATCTCCCAATACCTTTCCAGTGCCGCAGAAGAATTGTCTGCCCAGATAGAGCAGGCCAGTCGTGGGTCGGAACTTCAGAAGGAGCGGGCTTCCGAGACGGCTACGGCCATGGACCAGATGAACGCGACTGTGCTTGAGGTCGCGCAGAATGCAGGCCGTGCCGCGGAGGACGCCGATGTCGCCAAGGAGAATGCCCAGGCCGGTGAAGGCGTTGTCACGCAGGTTATCAGTTCGGTAGACGATGTGCAGGGGCAGGCGGATACGCTTAAGGTTTCCATGGAAAATCTTGGGGTGCAGGCTGCGGATATCGGCAAGGTCATGGAAGTGATTACCGATATCGCGGATCAGACCAACCTGCTTGCCCTGAATGCCGCCATTGAGGCCGCACGGGCCGGTGAGGCCGGACGCGGGTTTGCCGTGGTCGCCGATGAAGTCAGGAAGCTGGCTGAAAAGACCATGGCCGCTACCGGCGAAGTCGGTTCCGCCATCAAGAAGATTCAGGAAATGACCAGGGAAAACGTCAATGCAACGGAAAATGCCGCGGAATTGGCTTCCCGCAGTGCCGGTCTGGCAAACGAGTCCGGTGACGTCCTCCGCGAGATCGTGGGGCGTGTCGAAGCCGCTGCGGATCAGGTCCGGGCCATTGCCACGGCTGCGGAAGAACAGTCCGCCACCAGTGAAGAAATCAACCGGGCTACGGATGATATCAACCGTATCTCCATGGAGACTTCGCAGGTGATGCAGGAAGCGGCTCAGGCCATTCAGGAAGTCGCTTCCATGGCGAGTCGCCTGAACGCGGTTATTGAGGAAATGTCGGTTCAATAATCGGTTGCGGCACAGGGTGCCGTGAATTATAGACTCGACATTCGACTTAAGGTAGGTTAAGCCCGCGCTTCCTTCTATTTGAGGAGGCGCGGTTTTTTCCCTTTTCGGCACATCGCCGACAGATTATTTTTCGGAGCCATTATCATGTTGCCAATTGTTGCCCTTGTCGGACGTCCCAATGTGGGCAAATCCACTCTTTTCAACCGTCTGCTTCGCAAGTCGCGGTCTATTACCCATGATATGCCGGGTGTGACGCGTGACCGTATTTACGGCGAGTGCATCATGGGCGACGTCAAGTTCGACCTTATTGATACTGGTGGAATGGTGCTCGAATCAGAAGCCACTCCCGAGTTGAGCAAAGATTTTGAGGACGAAATTTTCGAGCAGGCCCGGGAAGCCATTGAAGAAGCCCACGCCATTATTTTCGTGGTGGACGGCAAGGAAGGGCTTACCCCGCTTGACCGGCAGGCAGCAGAGTATGTCAGACGAAGCGGCAAGCCCGTATTCATGCTGGTCAACAAGGTGGACGGCAGCGAATTCGCTCCGGCCATGACTGCCGAATTCCATGAACTCGGCATTGAACTGCTGCCGGTTTCTGCGGCACATGGTTACAATCTGCATGAGGTGCGCCATCACGTTCGTCGGTTCGTTGTTGATCTGAATATTCCGGCTGATGAGGACGACGGGGTGGAGAAGGGCTTGCGCCTGACCATGCTGGGCCGTCCCAATGCGGGCAAGTCTTCCATTGTCAATTCGATCATTGGTACGGATCGCCTTATTGTCAGTGATGTGGCCGGCACGACTCGTGATTCCATTGACGTCACTTTCGAGAAGAGAGGCAAGCGATACACGTTCGTGGACACGGCAGGTGTCCGCAAGCGCGCGAACATTCAGGATCACCTTGAGAAGATCAGTGTCATTCGCGCTCTCAAGAACTCCAAGCGTTCGGACGTGACCATTCTTGTCATCGACATTACTCTTGGTGTCGGACGGCAGGACAAGCGGCTCATCGAATTTCTTGCCAAGGAAAAGACGCCGTTCATCGTGGTGGTGAACAAAGCGGACCTTGTGCCCCGGAAAGAGACCAATATGGCCCTTGAGGCATTTCGGCAGGAACTGCGCGTTATTCCTCATGTCCCGATCGTCATGACTTCCGCCCACAAGGGGGTCGGCATCGGCAAGCTGCTTCCCATGGCCGAGGCCATTCGTGAGGAATGCGGCATCCGTATCGGTACCGGGCAACTCAACCGCGCCTTGCAGAGTGTCTTGGAGAAACTCCAGCCGCCGGTCGTGAAACGCCGCAGGCCGAAGTTTTTCTACGCCACGCAGGCTGATGAGCCGATTCCGACATTCGTGTTTTTCGTGAATGATAGCACCATCGTCAAGACCTCGTATGTGCGGTATCTGGAAAACCAGTTCCGCAAGCTGTTGGGCATCAAGTCTGCCCCGGTGAACATCGTGCTTCGTTCCAGTCATGACAAGAAGGAATGGGAGAAAAGCCGCGGTATTTCCGGGATCGGCAAGCGCGGTCCGGGACGCGAGCGTATCGGTGGAGCCAAGACTCGCCGTCATGAGACCAAGTACAAGAGCCTCAAGAGTAAGCGTCGTCGTGAAGAGAAGGAAAAAAAGAGCAAATAATGGCTCGACTTATTGACAAGCAAGTGATGAAAAGGGTAGAGCATTTTTCCTCGACGCGTGAGTTCCAGTAACGCATCCGATCGGGATAGGAGAAGTGGCCGAGTTGGCTGAAGGCGCACGCCTGCTAAGCGTGTATGGGGCGTTAAACTCCATCGAGAGTTCAAATCTCTCCTTCTCCGCCATATTTCAAGGGCTTACGATGAAAATCGTAAGCCCTTTTTTTGTTGTTCAATGCACAAATGGGTTTGTGTGCGTCACTTTTGTGGAATTGAGCGCAATTGAGGGTAATTCAGAGAATGTTAGAATCATAATTTCATACCGTGTTAGTGTGTTATATTGGTCGGGTTTTGCGATAAGTGGTGTCTCGTAGTATGGGTGCTGGCAATAGTCAGTACATTTAGCATAAGCGAGTTAGATCATGGCAGTAGACCTCCCCATAACACTGCGAAAAGGCAAGGCAAAAGCTATTCTCGAATCATCAGTTGATTCTGCCCTTTTAGCTATCGAAATATACAATAAGCCGCGAACAGCTTTCAGAAGCGAAGGCTATATTGCAATGATGGTCATTGCATGGACGAAACTATTCCATGCCTATTTTCAAGCGACAATTGGTGACAGGTACTACCACAAACATTCGAATGGGCGATTCAAAACCAAGGATGGGGAGAAGCTTGCTTGGGAGCTATCAGCATGTGTCAGAAAGTATGGAGATCTTTCTGAAGCCGTAAAGATGAATCTCAAGTTCTTTATTCAGCTTAGAAATAAGATTGAACATCGGCATATAAACAAGAAAGAAGTTGATGTAGCGATATTCGGGGAGTGCCAATCTTTTCTGTTCAATTACGAAAATTTTCTCATCAAACTCTTCGGTGACGGCTATGCGCTGCATGAATCGTTAGTGTTCGCGTTACAGCTCTCGCATATCAGATCAGGACAACAAGTACTGGCAAACAAGTCAGCCTTGGCCAAGGATGTGCAGAACGTCAAAAAGTTCATTGATGATTACCGAAATTCATTGTCTGAGGAAGTTTTTAATGCGCCTGAATTTAGTATCAAATTATTGGCTATGCCAAGGGTCAGCAATACAGCACGTGGTGACCTGGCGATAGATTTTGTTCCGCTTAGCCAACTCTCTCAAGAAGATATGGAGACGTTTGATCAGGTAACGGCTCTTATCAAAGATAAAAAAGTCAAGGTAGAGGGGAGCAACGTCGGCAAGCTGAAGCCGGGTGGTGTCTGCGAAGCAGTTAATGAAAAACTCGTCAATGAAGTCATAACCACTACACATCATGGTTGGATTGTCAGAGTGTTTAACGTCCGCCCGAAAGGTAATGCAGATGACCCTTTTGAGACCGATACGCGTTTTTGTCATTATGACGAACCTCACGATGACTATTTGTATAATGATGCATGGGTGGATTTTTTGGTAAGCCTTTTTCAGGATGGTAAATTGAGTCTTGATCAAATTAGGGCAGTACGATTCTCCCAAGGTGAAATCGGCTTGGAGCCTGATGATTACATGTAGGCTTGTGCGTCATTTGTGCGTCATTTTGTATCTCAATGAAGGAGAAAGTGACGCAATATGGTGATGTAAGGAGAAGTTAACTGTTTGAAAATGTTGTATATAGCGACTTGCAATTCACCATGTGTAATCCTGCTAAGCGTGTATGGGGCGTTAAACTCCATCGAGAGTTCAAATCTCTCCTTCTCCGCCATATTTCAAGGGCTTATAACGAAAGTTGTAAGCCCTTTTTTTATTGATTCAGATCGGAGTGGGGGAGGAAACAGGCGACATCGTCAGATATTGAAACAGGATAGCGAAATGGACGCTCCTGATACGATGACGAGGAGCAGGGTGATTCTGTTGTATGTTTGCTGCGACAGGTAACGGGAGATGAAAAGGCCCATGGTTCCGCCGATCAAGGCTCCGGGGCAGCCTGCGGCGTAGTATGCCAGTGTCTGGAGGTTCTGGACGCCTGCGATGATCTGGCCGAGCAGGATGGTTGTGCCTGTCATGACGAAGCAGGAGCCGAGGATTCCTTTGAAGGAATGATGCACCTTCAGCGCTTCCTGCCGGACGTCATGGTGTGGGCTGCGATGAGTATGAGCGGTTCTAGCCGCATAGCTGAAACATCCAATTGGGCCTCGGGGGAATCCTCCCGGGGCCATTTTTGTTCCCATATAGTGCAGGATTCCCTTTTGCCGGACCTTGGCTGCCTGAATGATAATGAATGCCGAGGGGGCATGGTGTGGGAAGTGCCAACAAAAGTGGCTCTTGTAAAAAAACAATGGTATCACCCGTTTCCATGAGCATGAATATCAAACACCCCCGTCGTGAATATACGAAGATAGAGACGTATTCGCCTGTAACTTTTGGACTGTTCGTACTGCTTTTCCTTGGAATCGTCGGTGCTGTCGGTTGGTCTTGCGGGATGGGCTGGGCAGTAGCCGTACTGCTTTTCGTTTTGTGGAGTGATTGCATACTCCGTTTGGCAGCCGTCAATTTTCGGGGGCGCCGGAAAAAGGACAAGGTCATGGCTCCATTGGTCGAAAAGGAGTTTTCCGGTCATATGCCTGATCCTGTTTTGGGTTGGTCATTGATTCCCGATGTTCGAATGACGAATTCATTTGCCATTCCGCGCAAGAAAATGCGCCTTGATTACACTGTCAGCACCGATGTTTCGGGGCGGCGCGTCACGGCAGACAGCGAAAATGGCGGCAAACCTGTCATCAGTATTTATGGCTGCTCCAATACCTTTGGGTGGGGGCTTGACGATGAGGCAACGTATCCGTGGCTGGTGCAGGCCGCCTTGCCTGAACATACCGTGCTCAACTACGGCGTGTCCGGCTATTCATTGTATCAGGTGCTTCTGAGCATGGAACGCACTCTTGAGCGCGACAAGCCAAAGGTCGTCGTGCTGGGATTTTCTCCGGGACTGGAAGCGCGGTCCGTTTCCGATCACCATTATCTGCGAATTCTTTCTGAAGAGGGGGCCGTGGCACCTTCCTGCCTGTCGGTCGTTCGCAGGAACGGTAAACGCACGCTCAAACGTTTTCCGCTGGAGGCATACAAATACCTGCCGTTGTCCGGTTCCAGTCCTCTCATCAAGCTTGTCGAGCGCGGTCTGAACCGACTTTTCTACAAAAGACGCGGGCGTGAAGACGCTCGCCGCATGACTACTGAGCATCTGCTCCTGATGATGAGCAACCTCTGCAAAAAGCATGGTGCCGTGTTTCATGTCCAGTACCTTGTCGCCAACACCGGCTATCGTGATTTTCTCCATACCGCAGGGTTCAACTGGGCACCCGGTCCGTTAGACCTTGATCTTTGTGATGCCGCCGGAAACTATCTGTATCGCCTGTCGCCTTTTGACGGTCACCCCAACGCAACAGCCAACCGAGAATATGCCGATACGCTGACACCCATTCTCCATCAATTGATGGAAAGTGGTTCATACAAGCCGGAACCCGGTGCATTGGGTACGTCCAAACGGGATGATGCGACCGAGTCGGCCATTTATCCTGTTTTCTAGCACTGCACAGTCCAGGCTCAGGCAAAAGATAATCCTGTCGCGGGAGCTGGTTTTATCAGGAGATGAACCTTTCTGAACCTCGTCAATTGCGGGGTGAAATATATATAATGATGCGATTTTCTTAAACTACACCACGGTTTGACACCAGTATTTTCATTTTCTTTGTTATGATGCTGGCTGTGGCCTAGGTTGCTGTTTTTTAAGGCTTAGTTGATTCCATGTCTTTTATGGGGCTTTCCTTCGCTGCCCACATTTTCTTTGTTAATCCGCCGTAATTCAAGTGTATATTGTATATTTGGTGTCAAAACTTCATCAAGTCGGTGAGGGTGTGCATTCGCATGGGCTTTTCATAGATCTTTTATGTCTGGTTGGACATAATGAATTTTATTGAAGGGGAATGCGTAGCGACATGTATCAGCGCATTTTCATTCTCAACCTCTCGGGAGGTGGCCCATGTTCAAGGAAAACGACATGCCTGCTGTGGAGTCCGTCACGCCGATGTCTCCGATCATGAGAATGCATCTTTGGTTTGAGACCAAGGAGGGTGTCCTGTTCGGACTTGGAAGGCTTCAACTTCTGAGACAGGTGGAGCGCTGCGGGTCTCTCAAGGCGGCTGCCGAGACGCTTGGCATGTCGTACCGGGGAGCATGGGGCAAGATAAAGACCACCGAGGAACTTATCGGTGAAAAGCTCATTGAGCGGGCCGAATGTCGTCGTGCCGGATACCATCTGACCCCCTTTGGAAGCGGCATCGCAAAAAGCTTTGACCAGTGGTATCAGGAAGTCGAAACCTTTGCTCTGTCCAAGAGTCGGGAATTCTTACCTTTTTCTTTGGAAAAGTATGAGTGATCTCTTTCGTGTGTCTTTTAATGTGTTAAATATAACATATTGAAATAATTGTATTTTGTGCTAGCTTGGTGATGCTCGAACATTTCGTTGGAGAAATAACACCGCCGAGCATTGAGCAGCACGGCACAGATCAAGGAGGCCACAGGTATGAAATTTGACCGCCGAAGCTTTATGAAGCTCGCAGGTTCTGGAGCGGCGTGTCTCACCCTCGGGCAGCTCGGAGTGAGTTTGACTCCGGTCAAGGCCTATGCCGAAGAGATCAAGATCTCCGGTGCGAAAGAGGTTGTGACAGTCTGTCCGTTCTGTTCCGTGAGTTGTCATGTCATCGGGCATGTCAAGAACGGCAAGCTCGTGAACACTGAGGGTGATCCGGATTATCCCATCAACGAAGGCGCGCTGTGTGCAAAGGGCGCGGCCATGTTCAGCATGACCACCAGCCATCACAGATTGCAGAAGCCCTTGTATCGCGCTCCGTACAGCGACAAGTGGGAAGAGAAGAGCTGGGACTGGATGTTCGACCGTATTGCACGGCGCATCAAGGACACTCGCGACAAGGACATTATTCTCAAGAACAAGAAGGGCGATACGGTCAATCGACTTGAGTCCATGTTCCTGCTGGGCACCTCCCATGCAGGTAACGAAGAATGTGCGCTTGCCCATCAGGCAATGCGTAGCCTGGGTGTTGTCCACATGGACCACCAGGCACGTATCTGACACAGCGCAACTGTTGCGGCTCTGGGAGAGTCGTTCGGACGCGGTGCGATGACCAACCACTGGATCGACATCAAGAATGCCGATTCCATCCTCATAATGGGCAGTAATGCTGCCGAACACCATCCGATCTCATTCAAGTGGGTGCTGGAGGCCAAGGACAAGGGTGCCACTGTCATGCATGTGGACCCGAAGTTCTCGCGCACTTCCGCCAGATCGGATTTCCATGTTCCCCTGCGATCCGGTACGGATATCGCCTTCCTCGGGGGCATGATCAAGTACATCATCGAGAACAACAAGTACTTCCACGAATATGTCGCCGAGTACACCAACGCCTCGCTCATCGTGGGCAAGGACTTCGGTTTCAAGGACGGCCTGTTCACCGGGTACGATGAAAAGTCCCGCACTTACGACAAGAGCAAGTGGGGCTTTGAGCTGGATTCCAACGGCGTTCCCAAGCGGGACAAGACCCTCAAGAATCCCCGTTGCGTGTTCCAACTGCTCAAGAAGCACTACTCGCGCTACAACATTGATACGGTTTCCACCACAACCGGCGTGTCCGCCGCTGATCTGCTGAAGGTCTACAAGAACTTCGCGGCCACCGGCAAAAAGGACAAGGCCGGAACCGTCATGTATGCTCTGGGATGGACCCAGCATACGGTCGGCGTGCAGAACATTCGTTCCGCAGGCATCATCCAGTTGCTGCTGGGCAACATCGGTGTTGCGGGCGGCGGTATCAACGCCCTGCGCGGTGAACCCAACGTTCAGGGGTCCACTGACCACACCCTGCTGTATCACATCATTCCCGGTTACATGGCCATGCCGCACAACGGTTGGCAGACCTATGACGAATACATCAAGGCCAACACGCCCAAGAGCGGTGATCCTAAGTCGGCCAACTGGTGGCAGCATAAGCCCAAGTACTTCGCCAGCCTGCTCAAGGCCTGGTACGGCGACAATGCCAGCAAGGAAAACGGTTTCTGTTACGAGTACCTGCCGAAGATCGAGAAGGATGAGGATTACTCCTACCTTTATCTTTTTGACCGCATGTACCGGAACCAGATTCGGGGCGGCATCATCATCGGGCTGAACCCGATGAACAGTGTGCCGAACTCCAACAAGGTCAGGAAGGCGCTGGACAATCTGGAGTGGCTCGTCACTTCGGAGCTGCACCATTCGGAAACCACGGACAACTGGAAACGTCCCGGCGTCGATCCGAAGAAGATCAAGACCGAGGTTTTCCTGCTGCCTTCGGCCCACAGGCTGGAGAAGGAAGGTTCTGTCACCAACTCGGGCCGCTGGCTGCTTTGGCATTATCAGGCCGTCAAGCCTGCCTACGAGGCCAAGCCGTTCGGTGACATGTTCGTCGGTTTCATGAAGCGTATCCAGAAGCTGTACGCCAAGGAAGGTGGCAAGCTGCCTGAGGCACTGACCAAGCTGAACTACCCCGACAGGTATGACCCGGAAGAGCTGTGTGCCCGGATCAACGGTCACTTCACGCGTGACACCGTCATCAAGGGCAAGACGTACAAGAAGGGCCAGCAGGTTCCGTCCTTCACCGCTCTGGGTGACGACGGCTCCACTGCCTGCCTGAACTGGCTTTATGCCGGCAGTTACACGGAAGAGGAAGGCAACAAGGCCAAGCGCCGTAGCACGTCCCAGACCGCGATGCAGAAGAATATAGGTCTGTATCCCAAGTGGGCATGGTGCTGGCCGGTCAACCGCCGCATCCTGTACAACCGTGCGTCCGTTGATCTCAACGGCAAGCCGTACAACCCGAAGAAGGCCGTCATCGAATGGAAGGACGGCAAGTGGGTCGGCGATATTCCGGATGGCGGATGGCCGCCCATGGCCACGGGCAAGGGCAAGTATCCGTTCATCATGCACAAGCATGGATTCGGACAGCTCTACGGTCCCGGTCGTGCGGATGGTCCGTTCTCCGAGCATTACGAACCGGTCGAGACGCCCGTGAAGAACAACATGTTCTCCAAGCAGCTCAACAGCCCGGTCTACAAGTTCGTTGACAGCAACATGGACAAACTGTCCAAGCCCGCTGATCCCAAGTATCCCGTCGTATTGACCACCTACAGCCTGACGGAACACTGGTGTGGCGGCGGTGAAACCAGAAACATCCCCAACCTGCTCGAAGCCGAGCCGCAACTCTATGTGGAAATGAGCCCGGAACTGGCGCAGGAAAAGGGCATCAAAAACGGTGACGGTGTGATTGTGGAAAGCGTTCGCGGCCGGGTCGAGGCCATTGCCATGGTCACGGTTCGCATGCGTCCTCTCAGGGTCCACGGTCGAATCATTCACGAAATCGGCATGCCGTTCTGCTTCGGCTGGACGACTCCGGGAACCGGCGATTCCACCAACAGGCTGACGCCTTCGGTTGGTGACCCGAATACAACTATTCCCGAATTCAAAGCCTGTTGCGTGAACATTCGTAAGGCCGACAAGCTCACCGAGCTTGCAACCTAGCGAAAAAGGAGACCGTCATGCCTAAGACGTTTTTGATTGATACATCCCGATGCACCGCCTGTCGCGGTTGCCAGATTGCCTGCAAGGAGTGGCATGAGCTGCCGGCCAACAAGACCACCCAGTACAAATGGGGCAGCCATCAGAATCCGCAGGATTTGAATGCAAACAACTACAAGCTCGTTCGATTCAACGAGCACCTCGAAGACGGTAAGGTCCGATGGAACTTCTTCCCGGACCAGTGCCGTCACTGCGATATGCCGCCCTGCAAGGATACCGGCGATATCTACCATGAAGGTGCCATTCTCAAGGACGAGAAAACCGGAGCCGTTCTCTTCACGGACAAGACCAAGGCTTTCACCGAAAGCGAGTTCAAGGACATTCGTGATTCCTGTCCTTACGACATCCCCAGAAGAGATGCGAAGACCGGCCTCCTGTCGAAATGCACCATGTGCAACGACAGGATTCACAACGGCATGCTTCCCGCCTGCGTCAAGGTTTGTCCCACCGGGGCCATGAACTTCGGTGACCGGGCAGACATGCTGAAACTTGCGGAGAAGCGGCTTGCCGAGGTCAAGAAGGATTGGCCCAAGGCCATACTCGCCGATCCAGACGATGTGAATGTCATCTATCTGCTCATCGACGAACCTGAGAACTATCATGAGTTCTCGGTGGCACAGGCCAACATCGGTCCCATGTCGAAGAAGCAGTTCCTTGCCACTCTGGCAAGACCCTTCAAGGCAATGAAGGCGTAATCATCAACACCTCTCCATGAGAAAGCCGGGACACCCTCACCTCAGTCTTGGGGTGTCCCGGCAAACTCAGAGGAGAACGGAGCGCACAATGAAATCGGCTTCTGCACGGAAAACCGTTGAATCGACCCTCAATGCTATCAGGAAACGTGTCCCTGCATATAATGAAATTGCAGACAGATTCGGTCCTCTCTTTCTTGAAAAAGCAAGGCTGCGTGATGACTTGGCTGCCGGAAAGCTTGCTGTTCCCGATTTGGACCTGACCCGGATAGCCGCCGGGGTTCCCATCCTTGTGGATGCAGATTTTACGCCGTGGACTCAGGAGATGAAACAGTCGGCCAATGTCCTTTTGCCGGTTTTGGCTGATGTGCTTCAATTGGATGAAAAGGCATGCAAGGCCCTGCATGACCATCTGGACGATACTGAAAATGTTTCGGGACTTGCCCGGGCGCGGATTGAAGGCAATTGGAAACACTTTGAGAATACCTCCGTACAGCTCGGAATCGACCAGTCAACGACATTGCTGTATATTTCAGAGACTGTTTTTGCCCCTGTCTTTTGTGCTATGGTGGACAGTCTGGGCAAGTTCCTTACAGATTTGGCGTGGGATCATGGCTACTGTCCCGTCTGCGGTTCCACGCCTTCCATTTCCCATCTATCCCCTCGTGAAGTGACCGATCTCGACCAGCTTGTCGGTGGCGGCGGCAAGAAATTTCTGCACTGCTCCCTGTGCGGACACGACTGGCGTTTCAAGCGCAATGCCTGTGCGGCCTGCGGCAATGACGACAGTGAGACGCGGGAAGTTTTTTATCTTGACGATGTGAAGTATGAGCGCATTGAGGCGTGCCACAAATGCGGCAAGTACTGTCTTAATGTCGATATGAGGGAATGTGAGCCGCTTCCTCATCTGGACGCAATCCAGATAGGGCTCATTCATCTCGATATCTTTGCACACAAGAACAACCTGACTCCCATTTCCCCGACAATCTGGAACAGCCTCGACGAGGCCGTGGAGTAATCAGATGCAGGCAGCCTATATGCGGGCATTGGAACATCCGTCCGGTTCGGAATCGAGGGGGCAGTCCACTCAGGGCGCTCCGGTTCAACTGGCGTGCCCCGTGACGTTGCAGAAGTATTCCGGCGGCAGGCTTTCCTTTGTGGAAGACAAGATCGCGGTCGAGTCGGACATGCGGCTTCAGATCAATGGGCAGCATCATGCGATACTGTCGCGTACCCCCGGAGATGATCTGAATCTAGTGGCTGGGTATATGTTCTCCTGTTCCATGATTCGTGAGCCGGAAGATATGAAAAATATCTCGTTCAGCTATCATGGAGCCGCGAAAGTGGATGTGACGCTTGCAACGCCCCGTTCCGTCCGGCGGCTGTATCCGTCGCCGTGCCCCATGCATCTGGACCCGGAACGCATATTCGAGTTCAAGGAGACGTTTGAGCGGCGGCAGAACCTGTTCAAGAATACCGGTTCCACCCATGCGGCGGCTCTCTTCTCGGCTGAGGGCGAACTGATCGCCTTTGGTGAGGATGTCGGGCGGCACAACGCCTTTGACAAGGCCGTGGGCCGAGCGTTGCTTGAGGGAACCCTCGGGCAGGTCGCCATTGCCATGCTTTCCTCCCGGCTCGGATTGGAGCTGACAACCAAGGCCTCCAATGCCAACATCCCCATCCTGTGCGGATTTTCCGCTGCAACAAGTTGCGCGGTCAATTATGCCGAGCGATACAATATCACGCTCGTCGGCAGAATCCGCAACGGTGCCTTTTACGTGTATTCAAACGGATGGCGATTGAGAAAATGAAATCGGGATAGGATACGCCTTCGGCGTGAATTGTCGGGTGATTTTGCCTCCGGCGGCTTAAGGCCGAGGGCCTTAAGAATCCCGGCTCGCCTTCGGCGAAATTTTGTATAAAAAGAGAGTCCTTGCGAACACATCGCAAGGACTCTCTTTTTATTTAACTTATTTCGCCAAAGGCGCAAAAGGGAATCCAAAGGGTTTCACCCTTTGGCCGTCGGAGACGAAATCACCCGATATCACGCCGAAGGCGTATCATATTCTTCTTCTGCTAGGCTCCCTTGCCGAAACTACACACAGGATATCTGCATGTTTCGCAGCCTTCGCAGAATCCGCCGTGTCCGAGATTGATGATATCTTTTTCGGTCACGTCCTTGCCTGCGAGGATGCGTGGGATGATGAGATCGAAGATGGAGGCGCGGTAGTACATGACACAACCGGGCAGGCCGACCACGGGCACGTCACCGATCTTGGCGAGCATGAACATGGCTCCCGGAAACGTGGGCGCGCCGTAGGAGATGATCTCGGCTCCGGTGGCCCGGATGGAGGCCGGGGTCTGGTCGTCCGGGTCTACCGACATGCCGCCGGTGACTACGATGAAGTTCGCGCCTTCTTCCAGAAAATCCTGAATGGCGTTGACCGTCATGTCCTGCTGGTCGGAAACGAGTTTCTGTCCGATGGTGGTGGAGCCGTAGCCTTTGAACTTCTTGCGAATGACCGGTCCGAATTTGTCCTTGATGCGTCCGTTGTAGACTTCGCTGCCCGTGGTGACGATGCCCACGCGGCATTTTTTCAGCGGGCGGACTTGAATGAGCGGGGCGTTGTCATGAAGAACGGTTTCGGCTTCGGCCACGATTTCTTCCGGAACGACGAGCGGAATGACGCGGGTTCCGGCCATGGCGCGGCCCTTGTTGACGAGCTGGTTGGTGTGGATGGTGCCGAAGATGACGTCCTTGACGGAGTTGAGCTGGAAAAGGGCATCCGTGTTGATGTCCAGAAGCCCGTCATGTTCGGCGCGCAGGGTGATTTTCCCTTCGACCGGTGTGCTCAGTTCGATGCCCGGACCGGCTGCCGCCTTGGCGATGCGGCGGGCGGCTTCGTCTTCGTGGACGTATCCGTCCTGCGGGTCAAAGACGTAGAGATGTTCCTTGCCGATGTCGAGCAGGTGCGGGATGTCGGCTTTGGTGACCACGTGGCCTCTGCGGAATGCGGGGCCCTTTGATTCTCCGGGAACGATACGTGTGATGTCGTGGCACAGGACAGTGCCCACGGCTTCTTCAACATGCATGGTTTTCATGGTTGTAACCTCTGTAATGATGAGAAAAAAACTATTGCTCACGCGGAGTGCAGGCGGCGGAATCATATTCGACCCAGCCGGTCTGCTTGTATTCGCGGAGGAACGAAGCCACGCCGATCCAGACCACGCCGAGTACCGGCAGGCCGACGACAATGGATGCGGTCTGGAGTACCGACAGCGGACCGTCGATGAGCATGATACCGGTGGGGACCATGCCGAGGGAGACGGCCCAGAACAGACGGTTCCAGCGTGCGGGTTCCTCATCCGGCGAGAGCTTGCGCGTAGTGGTGGCGGCAAGGGCGAACGAGACCGCGTCAAAGGTCGTGGCCATGGAAATGGCGGTGACCGCCCCGAACACGACTTTGTAGAGCGAAGCCAAGGGGATGAAATCCGCGACGGCCATGATGGCGGTGGCTCCCTTGACTGTCTTGACGAGGTTGATGACGTCCAACTGTCCGGTGATCTGGAGATGCAAGCCGAAGTTGCCGAAGACGAGATAGAAGCAGCCGCAGCCGAGAGACGCGATGATGACCGGGCCGAGGACCACCTGACGGACGGTTCGCCCGCGGGAAATCTTGGCGATGAACAGGGACATGAACGGGGCGTATGCAACGAACCATGCGTAATAGAAGACGGTCCAGTCCTTGGTGAAACCGGAGGAGGACATGGGGTCCATCCAGGTTGTCATGCGTATCATTTCGGAAACCATCAGTCCCAGTGAGGTGATGGCCATGTCGGTGAGGAAGACGGTCGGGCCGACGATGAAGACGAACAGCAGCAGGGCCATGGCGATCATCACGTTGAAGTCCGACAGTTTGCTGAGTCCCTTTTTCAGGCCGAGGCTTGAGGAAATACAGAAGATGGCAGTGACGAAAACAAGGGTGCCGAATTCAAGCCAGAATGAGTGTTCCAGTCCCGTTACCGAAGATATGGCGGCGGCCACGATGGGAATCCCGAGGCCCAGCGCCGTGGCGGAACCCGCGACAAGACCTGTCATGAACAGGATGTCGATGACCTTGCCCTGCCAGCCGTTTACGCGGTCGCCGAGCAGGCCGGTACATGCCTGTGAGATGTTGAGAATGGGAATTTTCTTGACGTAATAGCTGTAGCCGATAGGCACGGCGAGCGTTGCGTAGATGGCCCAGCAGATGGGGCCCCAGTGGAACATTCCGTAGGCGGAGCCCCACTCCAGAGCCTTCCATGATCCGGCCGGTTCGCCGTGCATGGGGTAGGCGGCGTAATAGGCCCAGTCGATGGAGCCGCCGAACATGATGCCCGCGCCGACGCCCGCACAGAAGAGCATGCCGATCCATGAGAAAGTGGAGTATTCGACCTTGTCGCCGAGACGTTTGTGGCTGAAGGGGCCGAAAGCAAACCACATGAGCAGGATGAATGAACCAATGCCTGCAAGCATGTAGAGCCAGCCCATCTCGACGGTGACGAAGGTGAAAAGCGTGTTGATGACTTTTTCCCCGGCTTCGGGGTGCATGATGAGCGGGATGCATGCTGCCAGAATGATTGCCAGCGCACCGAAGAAACAGGTGGTACAGATCCCGCCCTTATCGGGTGGGCATGTCGTGGTGGGCATTTTCGAAGATTGATTTGATTTGGACATCCTTCCTCCTCGTTTTTCAGAACTCGGTTGATAATTCAAGTCTTTCGACGGAATAATCATGTGTTGTGATTGGATGGCAGGCGAGTTCCCGCACCTGTCTGTTGCGTGTGCTTCCGGCAAACCATCTGATATCGCTGGTTTGGTTGTTGTCCGTCAGCAGTTTTTCGATTTGTGAAACTGATTTCTGTGCGCCGGGAATGTCGGTTTTGTTGAGGTAGACGATGCGTTCACAGTCCGGGGGGCAACCTTTGAATAAACCGTTGGGGGCTTCGGCAATACGGACCATGTCCTCAGGGAGAACATGGTCGCCCGGTGTGCGGCCTGTGATGCGGGAAAAAATATCGTGCCGGTGGACATTCTCTTCAGTCAGTAGCTGGTGGACCGCATCCAGCCCCATGACCGCGATGCACAGATCGGTTTCAACCGGGATCACCGGTTCCGTGGCGTTGGGAGCCTTCAGCGGTTTGCGTGCTGCTCCGTCAGCCTCGACAAGAATGGTGTCTGCAACGCCTGCGCGATGCAGTTCGCCGACGGTCTCTCTGGGGAGGCCGATGAGTTTGCCGGTATGGTGGTCGAAGCGGTTGGCGACGACTGCAATGGAGGACTCGATTACCCCGCCTCGGATGCGGTTCATGAAGTCCGGGCCATCATCTTTCAAAATGAGGCGTTCACCGGGAAGCGGGAGGATTTTTGTTGTCGTCGTGACGACTATCCTTTGAGGCAGGGTTGGTGATGGAGTGGCGAACCACTTCATGAGGGAGGTTTTTCCTCCCGCTCCGGTAAACGTGATCAGCCGGTGATGTTCCGGCAGGTGTGGGAATTCTGCATGATGGATTGAGTAGGTGCTCATGCAGGGTTCCCGGAAAAGGTGTTTGACAGGATGGCTTCAAGCACGCCACCGCCGATGGCGAGAGCCTTGTCTGAAGCTTCACCACAGTAGGAAAGCGTACCGCGTGGGTCGATGTCGCCAAGCTTGGTCTTGGTCTGAACCGGCGTGTCGTTTTTGAGCAGTCCCCGTATGACGCCGGAAAGGGCTGCAACCACGGGCGTTTCACCGACTTTGCCGAGAATTTCCCCTTCCTGAATCATGTCTCCAATGTCATGGGGCGTGGTGAAAACGCCGTCATTCTGTGCCCAGTAGACGCGGTTTATGGTGTGTCCGCCGATATTGCCGGGGATGCCGGTGTTCGGTGCTGCTGACCCTTCGGCGATAACCCTGCCGAGATGGTGGCCGCGTTTCGTCTCCACGATTCTGTGGACGTCGCTGCCAACGGTGAAACCGGGGCCGAGACCGATGACGAGCGGGGCCATGGACATGTCAGTGCCGAGGTTGCGTTTGGCGATGATGGCGTCGATTACTACATCCGGGCGCAGTTCGGGCAGTGATTCCGCTTTGGGATCGACCAGAACCGCTACTTTGCCGTTTGCCCATGCCGCGGCAGCCTCCTGCGGCGAATGGATCAGCTCTGCGGTCATGCCTTCCACTGTCATCGATCCATGGTGTACCGCTTCACACAGGGAAACCGTGCGGCGGACAGCCAGTGGATTTTTCGTTTCCAGCAGAATGATTTTGCGTAGGCCCGAACGGTAGAGGCGCAGGGCCACGCCGGTGGCGAGGTCTCCCGCGCCGCGAATGACGATGGTGTGAGAGTATATATTCATGATCGTCCTCAGGCCGTTTTGGCTTCGTATCTATTTAAAAGTTGCTGGTATTCCTGTTCGGTATCCACGTCGATAAACGGACCGACTTCATGGATGCGGACGAGGCGCAGGGCAAGGCCCGGAGAACCCAGCAGGGGGCGTGCGCCGGTATCGCCTTCCAGTTCGAATACCTTGGGAAACCATTCCGAGGGAATGGTGATGGGGTTGCCGCGCATGCCTTCCTGTACCGGGGCCACCCAGCATTCGGGTTGCTGTGCGTAAGCCTCGACGAGCATGTCGATGGTCTCCGAGGTGAGCAACGGCTGGTCGCCGAGCATGACCATGCATGCACGGGCGGTGTCCATGACGTTGCGGAGTCCCGACTGCAAGGATTCTGCCTGACCGAGATCGCGGTGCGTGGCCGTGACCACGTCGCATCCGGTCAGGTCCAGTGTCTGTTCAAGTGCGGAATCCTTTGGCATGACCACGGTGACGTCCTTGAGGCAGGATTGTCGTGCCGCATTGATCACATGTTGCAGCAGAGGGAGTCCCCGAAAGGGGAGAGACAGTTTGTCTCTCCCCATACGGGAGGCTTTTCCTGCGGCGAGGATGACGCCGGAAACGTGCGGTATAAGCTGTTTCATGACGACTTCTCCCGTTTCTTGATTATTTTGTGCAGTCCATGAGCGTGTCGGCCACAATGGTCTTTGCCATCTGAACCTTGAATCCGTTCTGGAGCAGGGGCTTGGCTTCGGCCACGGCCAGTTCGCCGGCTTCACGGGCCAGCTCTTCGGTCAGCTCCTTGCCGATGAGCAGCTCTTCGGAGGTCTCGCAGCGGCGCGGATTGTTGTGCACGCCGTTGAGGCAGATGCGTGCGGATTCGATCTTGCCGTCCTTGACGGCAACGGATGCCGCGCAGTTTACCAGTGCGAAGTCGATGGACTTGCGGTAGGCGATCTTGCGGAATGCGCTGGTCGGACCTGCTTCCGGTTTTGGGACGATGATTTCGGTAACGATTTCGTCGCGATCCAGAATGGTGGACTGTGCGCCCTTCTCGGCGGAGAAGAACTCGTCGATGGCGATGTCGCGCTTGGTGGTTTTGACCGTGGCGTTCAGGGCGATGAAGGCCGGGGCCGTGTCGCTCGGATTGACCGCGATGCATTTCTTGACTGCGCCGAAGATGGAGTGGAAGCGGTGGTCGCCGGGAACGGCGAGGCAACGTTTGCCGCCCTTGCGGACGCAGTCGATGCGGCCGCCGATCTTGTCCGGGTAACGGTAGTACCAGCAGCGGTTTTCCTGACAGATGTTGCCCGCTACGGTGCCCATGTTGCGAAGCAGCGGCGATGCGGTGCGGCGGGCAGCCTCGGCAAGACCGGGCCACTGTTCCTTGATCGCGTCGGATTCGGACAGGTCGGTCAGGGTGACGAGCGCGCCGATGTGCAGGCCGTCGTTTTCCACACGGATTTCATTCAGGCCGGGGATGGTCTTGAGGTTGACGATACGCTCCGGAGCTTCCATCCAGAGGTTGTCCTTGAGGCAGCCCATGAGGTCACTGCCGCCCGCGATGACGTAGGAAGGACCTGTGCTTTCGTTGAGCAGGGAGACGGCTTCCTCTACGGAAGCGGCATCAAAGTGATTGAAACGTTTCATTATTTCTTCCTCCTTTTGTCCTGGATCTTGCCCAGGCCGATGAGGATGCTTTCAGGGGTGAAGGGGGTCTCGATGATACGGACGCCCGTGGCATTGAAGATGGCATTGGAGAATGCGGCCAGAGTGGGGCAGGCAGCGCCTTCGCCGCAGGCCGTTGCTCCGAACGGGTGGGTCGGGTCTCCGGGCTTCTCGATGACGATGGGATCGACGTCGCAGTCCATGGAAGTGGTGTGGCGGTAGTCAACCCAGTTGGGGGTCATGAGCCAGCCGTTGCGTTTGTCCACGATGCAGTCGTTGCCGAGTGCCGCGTTGTCCACGCCGTGGCGGGAAGTGCAGAGCTGACCTTCGACGATCTTCGGGTTGAGCGCCTTGCCAACGTTCTGGGCCATGGTGACGCGAATGTTGGAGAGCATGCCTGTCTCGGTATCCACATCGAGGGAAATGAACTGTGCGCCCTTTTCCTTGGGGATGTATACCTGATCTTCCTTGCCGTCCTTGAGGCCGTTGGGGTGCGGGGAGTTGTTCACGTAGTAGCCGGTCACCTCGTGGATGCCGCCGTAGTGGCCCCGTACGCCGAAGGCTTCGGCAAAGGTGCAGCCCTTGCTCGGGTCAGCGGTCATGTGGATGCCGTCTTCGCCGATGCTGAGTTCTTCCGGCACCACGCCCAAGTGGGCGGCTGCGAGTTTGAGAACCTGACGCTTTGCGTCAACGGCGGCCTCGTAGGTCGCCCAGCCCTGAATCCATGTGCCGCAGCTGTTTGCGACGAGGGTGGCGAAGGGAGTCGAGTCCGTGTCGTGACAGACCAGACCGATCTTCTTGTAGGGCAGGCCGAGGACTTCCGCGACGATCTGGCACTGGACAGTGTGCTGGCCCTGCCCGATGTCGGCCACGGCGCAAACGAGTGCGGCGGAACCGTCGGGGTATACCTTGACCATGGCTTCACTGGAGTTGCCCGGACCGGGACGGCCTGCGCCCATGGCGAAGATGGCCACGCCCATGCCGTGACGGATGCGTCCGGTTTTCTTGCTGGGGTGCTGCCATGTGTTTTTCCAGTCCAGTCGCTCTGCGCCTGCGTCGAGGCAGTCACGGATGCCGGAGGAGGAGATGATGGCGGATTTGTAAACCAGCGGGTCCCAGCCGGAGTCAATATCACCGGCGCGCATGCAATTCATCTTGCGAAGTTCGACCGGGTCCATACCCAACTGCTCGGCGGCGATGTCCATGGTGGTCTCGACCGCGAACACACCTTCAGGAGCGCCGTATCCCTGCCAGCCTGCGGCGGGGAAGCGGTTGGTATTGACGTAACGGATTTTGCCGCGCTGATGCTGGCAGTTGCGCGAATACATGACCGAACCTGTAGCGAGCATGGCGTTTTTGGCGGGATATTTGTCGCCGCCGGCTCCGGTCTCCTGCCAGTGAGCCAGATCCATGGTGGTCAGGGTGCCGTCTTTCTTGAAGCCGATTTTCACGTTGGCCATGGAGCCGCGTGACCAGCCGCTGACCATTTCCTCTTCACGGGAGTAAGGGCAGTGAACCGGTTTCTTGAGGTCGAGGCAGGCGAGTCCTGCGATCACCAGATAGTGGGAAGCGATGTTGCGATCCAGCGGGAAGGCGTTCTTGCCGCCGAAGCTGGAGCCGGTGAACGGAGAAACGTAGTTGACCATGCTGGACGGGATGCCCAGTGCCTGTGCCAGACAGAGCTTTTCGTCGTGCATGCCCTGCGAGTGGGTGTACATGTGGAGCTTTATGCCGTCGAAATCGGCGGTGCAGCCGCGCGGTTCCATGGCGGGACCCTTGCAGTAGGCGTATTTGAGGCCCTTCTGCTCGACGATGACGTCTGCTTCGGCAAAGCCTTTTTCGATGTCACCGAAGCCGTTGTATTCGGCAGGCGTCTTGGTTTTGAAAAGGCCGGTCTCGGGGTCGCGGTCGCTCATGATGGCGTGAAAAGCCCAATCCTGTTCGTTGTCCACGCCTTCGAAGACCTGCGGAGCGCCTTCCTTGATGGCGTCCTCCATGCTCATGACAGGCTTTTTCTTGTCGTATTCGACCTTGATGAGCGCCATTGCCTCTTCAGCAATGGTTTCGTCGTCAGCCACGACTGCGGCTACGAGGTCGCCGACGTAGTACAGGGATTTGCGGAACGCCTTGGGATAATTCTCATGCGTCATTACGAGGCGAACGCCGGGATGCGCTTCGGCCTCGGTGGTGTCGATGGAGATGATGTCAGCCGCAGGCAGCGGGCTGCGAAGGATGCGGGTCTGGAGCATACCGGGCAGGATGAAGTCTGCGTAGTACTTTGCTTCACCGGTGACGCGGGCACGTCCATCTTTCTGACGTACGGATTTTCCGACGGATGTGAGTTCTGCCATTAGACCTGCTCCCTCATCTTTTTGGCCGCACTGCGTACGGCGTTGATGATATGCTCGTAGTTGTTGCAGATACAGAGGTTGCCGCCGAGGGCTTCCTTGATCTCGTCATCAGTGGGATCGGGGTTCTTGGAAAGCAGGTACTTGGTGGTCATGATCATGCCGGGAGAGCAGAAGCCACACTGGGCGCCGTACTCTTCGAGCCATGCTTCCTGAATGGGGTGCAGTTCGCCGTCCTTGGCCAGACCTTCAACAGTTTCGATGTCCTTGCCGTCCTGTTCCACGGCCAGAACCATGCAGGCGGGCACGGCAACGCCGTTGATGAGCACGGTGCATGCTCCGCATGCGCCTTCGCCGCATGCTTCCTTGGCGCCGGTGTGTCCGCAGTCATTGCGAAGGACTTTGGACAGGGTCCAGTGAGCCTCGACTGCGATGGACTGGACTTCGCCGTTCACCGTCAGGTGGATAAGTTTCTTCTGGTTTTCATTCATGATGCAATCCCTTTGTCAGTAGAGTCTAGGCGGTCTGGTATCGGCCGCAAACGTATTGAGTTGTGCCTGTAGGGCGGGAAGCCCGTCCCGTTTTCCGTACCTGAGGTACGGAATGAAATTTGTTCGGGACGGGCTTTTCGGCCCGCCCCTTATTGGGAATGGAAGGTTTAGGCTTCGTTGGGTGCAGCTTCTTCAACAGCGTTCTTCTTGGCACCGCGGCTGGCCCAGACGATACCGCCGATGATCAGTGCGCCGGAGATGAAGTGAACGGAAGTCATTTTTTCACCGAGGAAGACAAAGGCGAACAGACCGCCCCACAGAGGCAGGGAGTAGTAGATCATGCCACACAGCTGCGGGCCTGCCTTTTCAAGGCCGATGTTCCATGTCCACCAGGCGATGATGGAGGAACAGATGGCGGAGAAGGTGATGGAGAAGAGGACGATGCCGTTCATGTTGAAGACCATGGTGGGCAGGGTGGATTCCCAGATGACGCAGGGGATGAGCATGAGTACTGCGAACAGGGTCATGAGGTACATGATGGTACCGCTGGACAGGCCTTCGGGAGTCTTTTTGAGGAGCAGGCTGTAGATGGCGAAACCGACGGCAGCGCCGAGCATCAGGATATCACCGGCAGCGAAGTGCATGCCCAGAATCTGATTGATGTCACCTTTACTGACGAGGTAGAAAGAGCCGAGCAGGGCGACGATACAGCCAGCCCATGTGTTGAAGGACTGCTTCTGACCCATTCCGGCGGCGATGATGACGATGAAGATCGGGGTGGTAACGGAAATGAGCGAAAGGTTGATGGCGGAAGTTGTCTGTGCCGCGAAGTAGCTGAGCGGAGAGTATGCGGCGATACCGAACAGGGCGGAAGCGATGATCTGCGGCAGGAAAGTCTTGGCGATAGGCCATTCCTTTTTCACTTTGGGCAGCATGAAGGTGCTGAGGATAAGCAGAGCCATGCCCCAGCGGGTCGCACCGAGAGTCATGGGTGAAATTTCACCAACAGCCAGACGTGCGATAATGAATGCGCCCGCCCAGAGAACGGTGGCCAGCAGTGCATAGAGTGAACCGATTACAACTTGATTCTTGAACATTTTTTACTCCTCGAAACGGTGATTGTTCATCCTGCATTCCTGTTTGTTTCAACGCATGTTTTTATATGTGGCATGCCCCCATGCCAAAGATGCAATGTAGTTCGTGTGCGTTGCAGGAATTGACGAATGTAAAATTTCCTTCCCTCTGTAGATGTGTGCTTTATTTCCTCCTTGCACAGTATGAATTGTCTTATGCCTTTTTGTGATGCTTTTTGTGAAATGTATAAAAGCAATCGATATGCCAAAGATTCAACAGAAGCCTTTGGATAAAAATGCTTTTATTTCAAGTGGTTGAAAGCGCGATTGATTGATTGTTCGATCAATCTGAAGGCGTGAAGCGAGTCATTTTCGACTCAAGTTCGGCAAAAAAAGGCTAGATGGCGCGGGAAAAAGGTCGTGAGTCTGGCGCGACTCGTCGAGTCGTTTATGACTCGGTTTCAGATGTGTATTTTCGAATGAGGCGAGTGGCCCGGGATTGGCTGATTCCGAGGGCGAGGGCGACTTTGCGGGAGCTGCCGTGTGTGGCCTTTGCTTCCAGTATCAATTTGCGTTCTACTGCGGCGAGTGTTGCATCAAGTGAACCGTGCGAAATGCCATCGCTGATAGCCGGGGTGTTCTCATACAGTGTGGTTGGAAGGTCATCGACCGTGATGATTTCATTTTCCGTTGTGACTATGAGCCGTTCGACAAGATGGGCAAGTTCACGAATGTTACCCGGCCAGGAATGTTGACAGAGCAGTGATTGAGCTTCTGGAGAAAGTTGCTTTGCGGCGTGGTGTTTCTTTCCGTAATGATTGAGAAAATGAAATAGAAGGGGGATGATGTCGTTCCGCCGTTGCCGGAGTGGCGGGATGGTGATGTCAAACACGTTGAGCCGGAAGAAAAGGTCCTGTCGAAACGCGCCGGTACTGGCCATGCGTTCAAGGTTTCTGTTGGATGCTGCCAGAATGCGTACGTTCGCTTTTACCGGTGTCGAGCTGCCGACCGGGCGGTATTCCATTTCCTGTACTGCATGCAGCAGTTTGGCCTGCATGGGAAGGGGGAGTTCCGAAATCTCGTCAAGGAACAGGGTCCCGCCTTCGGCCTTGGCAAAGAGACCTCCGCGGGCTGTGGTCGCACCTGAGAATGCACCTTTTACATGTCCGAAGAGTTCGGATTCGAACAACTGTTCCGGAATGGCCGCGCAGTTGACGACCACGAACGGAGTTTCGCTGCGTCCACTGTTCGCATGGATGAATTTTGCAAGCAGGCTTTTTCCGCAACCGGATTCGCCGAGCAGCAGGCAGGGGGCGCTCAGTCCGGCGACCTTTCGGGCAGCCTGTATGACGTTGTCCATTGCGTTGCTGTGATAAATGAGGTTTTCCGGACGTGGATCGGTGAGCAGTTCCTGCTTGGAGTCCAGCTCATCAAGCGTCGGTATTTGTCCCTTATGGAAATTGTCGCGGATGCTTAGGATGACGTATTCCACCTCTCCTTCCGCATCCAGAATGGGGACGGCGATGGTCAGGACGTCAATGCCGAGAAATGTTTTCTGTTCCTGTTTAATCGGTCGTTTGTGCTCGTACACCGCGGGGAGGGCGGGACGGTTCCATCCGGCGTGTTTTCGAACAATTTCCAGAACGGCAGGCCGACCATTTCTTCCTGCGTAAAGCCGTAATGGCGCTTGCATGCCTTGTTCACGTACAACATGCGATAGTTGTTGTCGTAGATGATGACTTCATCGTGGAGATTGTCGATGAGTCTGGCAAAGGTCTCGAAATCAAGTCCGAAATGTTCAGTTTTGGTCATGTGCAAGTTGTGCTGCGGGCGTTTGCAAACGCATGGCTGTTATTTGATTCGTTCCCCGGAGCGGGCGGGAATTGTATACCAAAAACGGGGTGAAAAGGCTATGCAGGTTTTTGATGGATGGCAGGCTCTGCGTCTGTTGCTTCGTCAGGCGAGTGAAAGAAGGACTTCGTTCAGTCGGTGTGCATCAATGAAGGGGCTGCTTGTCGGGGTAACCAGTTTCGTGTCGATGATCTCTACCCCACGGCCTTTGAGGCCCGGAAGGTCTATTCCGTTTGGGTAATCGGCATTTCGCGAATCAATGAGAACCAGTTCAAGGCCAGCTATTTCATTGGGAGCGCCACTGCGTACCAAGTGTTTTTGCAGAGTGCCCACCTGATCGGCAACGCTCATTCCGATTGTTTCCGGGTCCGCGGTCGTATTGGGGACAAAGAGTTTGGGGCAGGTGTTTTCCGCGATGGTTCTGCCTGTTCCCTGCGGTATCAGGTTGGCGATCACACTGGAATAGAAGCTGCCGATCGGGTAGCAGATCAGGCTCGCTTCGGCGATACAGTTTCGGGTCTTGGGGCTGATGGGCGTCTGTACCGGCTTGTCGCTGTCGAGCGAATCTGTCAGCCAGATATCCGTAATGGCTGATGCGAGCGGAGCGACTTCTTTTGCCGTGATGTTGTGTTGTCCTACGACAATGTTGCCGTTTTGGAGATGGACAGCCAGATGCAGATTCTTGTTGATGGTCGCACGGACGCGGCCATGTACGTGAGCAAGACGTGAAAATATGTCGATTACCGGATCAAGCTGGCGTCGGTTGGTGAGGTATCCGGCAGTGAGAACAAGATTGCCTATGCTTGCCCCTTTGAGATTGAAGTCCGGGGGCATGAGTTTGATGAAATTCTTGAAGTGGTTGCAGATAACCCGGCGCATGGGGGCGGGAATGTCGCGCACCAACGGGTTGTTGGCTTGCGCCATGTCCTTCAATTCTTTTTGCAATTCATCCTGTTGTGCTGTTTTTGAGAGGCGATATGTAAAAAGTTCGAATATTTCAGGGTTGCCTTTGACGGACTGGTCGGCCAGCGCCATGAGACGGTTACGGATGTCGCCTACGGCGGGCATGCCAAATGCTTCACGCAGCACTGCGGAACTCCCGCCGGAGTCAAACGGCGTGATCAGGTGAATTGAGTTGTGCGTATACCGGATAAGCTCTCGCGAAGCTTCCCGCAGGGCCGTGCCTCCGCTGAAAAACAGAATGTGCGGACCACGCTCCGGAGTCTGTTTGCAGAGTGCCAGCTTGCGCTGGTCCGGTATCCTTATTGTGCGTGTAGAACAGGAGGGCATGTGGGTGGCCTTTAGTCGTACTTGGCGTGACAGTGCCCTTTCTGAAAGGCGATCTGGTCAATTGTTTCGTTCAGTCGGGCAAGGTCGCCGGATTTGTACGCTTCGGCAAATTCCGCGCATGCATCAGTGTATGCCTCGTAGTAATCGTCTCCATACCCCGGATACGATACCATCAATACGGAATCCGCCAGAAAGGAATCGACAGCGTCCTTGGGGGGGATCTGGTCGTTGTGAATCATTTTGAAAATCATTCTGAAGCTTGATTTCATCCGTTTTTTCAGGTCTTTGTATTCCGGCTTTACCAATGGGGCGGCGGGCTGGTCCTGTGCAATATCAAATGTAGGCTCGCATGTCGCTTTTGATTTGAACTTGACCCTGAGAGATATTTTGCCGAACTCGTCCTTGATTTTTATGCGTATCTTTTTGAAATCATTGGCACATGCAAAGTCGCCTTCTCCTCCCTTTTCAAGGGCGTCTGCCAACTCACGGAAGAAAGTCGGCAGTTCGGAAGGGGCGATGTATTTGTCCAGCCTTGATTCTTTTTTCATACGCAGATTCTCCTGTTGGATATTTATCTGATAGTAAACCTGAAATCAGCGAATTCTACAATTGGAGGTTGTTGGGGGAAACCTGGCAGGCCTCCACATTGTCTGTCAGAGGTTGTGGCAGCTATCCTGCTTGATTTCAAATGGTTTATTTGTGTAATAATACATGCAGGAACAGGAAAAGGGTATTATCTTTGCAAAAGTATTTCAGCGGGCGTGTCTGGCGTCAATCTATTGAACCTCAATGGCGGTAATATGCTGGATTTTCAGGCACCACATGATTTCTTGGCGCAACTTGATTATCTGCGCGACGTACAGCGGAACTTCGGCGGTGTGTCCGGACGGCTGGACATGTTCACGGTCTTTACGAAGATTCTGACTGTGGTTGTGCCGTTGGTCGCTGTCGTGGCTGCCTGGTATTATCGGCATATATTCCTTTTCGGTGCCCTCAGGTTTGTTGCTCGCCTTTTTTCGCGCCGCAGTCGGCGTATCGTGGAAAACTATCTTGTTTCCAAGGGCGTGATGCTGGATATATATCTGTATAATGGTGGCGTTGGCCGCAAGCTGTGCAATGCCCGTATTTCAAGCGTTGTGGGCGGGAGGATGAAACTCAGCCTTATCAACGTTTCTCCCACCGGTTTGAAACTCAAGAATCAGCGGGTTATTTGTTTCTGCAAGCCTTTTGCCTATTCCGGCCGTAAAATCAATGCGTTTGTTTCTTTGGTCGGGCAAGTGACGAAACGTGGCAGCGTCATCAAGGAGATGGCGTTGCTTACCCCGGTCCGGTATCGTTTTGTTATTCGCCGAAAACATGTCCGAAGGGCCGTTTCCAGAGAAGGCGCTGTGCGCGTCAAGGCATGGGATGGTCGTCGACGCAAGACATTCTGGATGGGGAAACCCGATTTGCAGACAGTGAACAATCCGGCTCGTTACGGTGACAAGACGCGACTCAGTGTGGAAAACATATCAGCCGGTGGAATGCGGATGTTCATCTTGCATCCCAAAGGGCAGATGCCTCCGCTGTCAGCGGGAAATCAATTGGTTCTGCGAGTCAGCCTTTGGAATCCAAAGACCAAAAAATATACCTATTTCAATGTGATTGGAACCATTCGCAGCCGCTTCAAGGGAAAGGGGGGCGCTATCGGTCTGGGAATCCAGTTTACAGCTCAAGGCGACAAGGTCGGCAGTGGCTATGTCTGGAAGACGTTGCATGGGGAAATGAAAGCTCTTGCACAATTCCTTGAAAACAATGAGAGCTAGCGAGAGCTTTTCAGATTAACCGTTTTTTTCTTACGGGGCGTATCAGCTTTTTTTCTGGCATTTTGGGCAGATGCCATACAGATACATTTTGTGTCGCAGCAGCTTGAAACCATGTGCTTTGGCCAGTTCCTCCTGGCGCAGTTCAATTGTTTCATCAAGAATTTCAAGGTTGGCACCGCATTTCTCACAGATGAGATGGTCGTGATGCTCTTTGCCGTAGCAGGCTTCGTAGCGTGTGACGCCGTCGGCAAAATCAAGCGGTTCTACCAGACCTGCCTCATTGAGAAGCTTCAACGTCCGGTAAATGGTTGCCTGACCGATGGATTTGTCGATTTTCTTCACCTTGGCATACAGCTCTTCCGATGAGAGGTGGCCTCCCTTCTTCAGAATGGTGTCGAGGACGGTCTGTCTTTGGGGCGTCATTTTCAGATTTTTGTCGGCCAGATATTCAGCAAAGACTTCCTGCGGTGTTTTCATAACTATATCCAATCGGTTTTGTTTATGATGAGCAATTGTATTTTACCCATACGGGAAGCAAAAAACAGTGTCAAACGTCCGGCTGACATTTTGTTATAATTCCCCGTTGGTTGAGTCCGAAATGTGAGAGAATGTCCAGTCCGTTGAGCCTGAGTACTTACTGATTTCAAATTAGTTCAGTGATTCGACTGGATAAACCGTAGAGTGCTCTTTTGCGAGTTCTTGCGGGAGTATTATAATATTTGATTTGCTTGGCGATTCTCATTGTTCTGCATGGGCAATATTTATAGCCTGAATGAAACTGGAGTTTTCTCCCACAGGGGACGACAATGAGAAGTCGAAGAAGTACCAAGGACCTTTACGTGGTCAAATCCGAGGCTGACAAACTCAGGAAGTTGGAGCCGAAGAAGCAGAAAGAGACCCGTGGAGTGTATGTCCTGAGGACAAACGAAGAAGTCATCAATAAATTTGCTGACATCATATATGATTTTGTCGATGAGGGAGGATTCTTTCTCCTGCTTGGTAGCGACAAGGTTTTTTATCAGACTTTGCGTCGCAGTCTGGTTTTCGAATTGGGAGTCGCAACGGATTTCATTCAGGTCGAGCATGAGCCGCAAAAGGGCGTCGGGCGGTTGCAGAAAATCATCGCTGAAGACCTTGCTCCCTTTGTTTTTCTGGAGCATAGGACTGAAGGTGTGACCAACCTCCAGGTTTTGTCTGGCATCAAGCAGGTTTATCCCGATGTTCCCGTCATTTTGACCACACGGGCGCTCGATAAGGAGCACCTTCTTCAATTCTATGAGGAGGGAGCTGATTACGTTCTTGATAAGAGTGCCAGTGTTAACGAGATTATCCGCAAGATCGTTCATTTGCTGAAGCCTCAGACTGAGATAGACGAGCTTGTCAACGTCGGACACAGGCTGAATGAGGACAATCGGTTTGAGGATGCCATCCGTCTTGCGAATACCATTTTGACCAAGCGGCCCAAGAGTCCTCGAGCACATCTCATTATGGGAGATGCGTTCAAGGGACTTGCAAAGAGAAAGCAGGCCTTGGCTGAATACCAATTGGCCGAGCAGAACTCGAATATGTTCATTGAACCATTGAAGAAGATATTCATCCTGCATGCCGAGGATGGGAACAAGGACGGCATGCTCGATTATCTGGTCAAGCTTGATGATATGTCGCCCTTGAATTTCAATCGCAAGGTCAAGATTGCTGATCTCAATTATGATATGGGAAAGGTCGAGGATGCAGAAGCGTATTATGATAATGCCATTAAATCCGCAGCCTCCGAGGCTCAGACCATAGTCGGTGAGATGAGTCTGGATATTGCCGAAAAGTTGACCAAAACCAATCCGGAACTGGCGGCCAAGTATTTCAGGAAGAGTCTTGATCTTGTTCGGGACTCAACGGACATGTCCTGCATGAACATGTTCAACCGGCTTGGTATTTCCTTGCGAAAGGCCGGACTCTGGGCGGAGGCGGTCGAGGCGTATGTTGCCGCTGAAAAGCTTTCTCCCGGAGATGAAAACATTCAGTACAATCTGGGCCTCGCCTATTATGATGGCAAGGATTACGTTTCGGCACGCAAGCGCCTTCTGATGGGACTCAAGATCAATCCCAGAATGTTCCATAAGAATGCTGAGGTCGCATACAATATGGGGCTTATATTTCTGGAGTCGGGTGACAAGCCGAAGGCTGAGAAGTTGATACGACATTGTCTTGAGATTGATCCTGGACACGAGGGTGCACGAAGTTTGGGTCTTGTCTAGCCGGGAGATGGAAATGGATCGTAGAAAATACGCGCGCAAGAGTCTCAGGGACGCGCTTGCCTGTATGTGCCGTATAGGGGATGAAGAACCGTTACACGGATTCATCCGTAATGTCGGAATAATGGGTGTCATGGTGGAAATCCCTGATCTGGAAGACGGACTGATATTCGAGTGCGGGCAGCCTATCGGGCTGGAGCGGGTCTGCCAGGAAAATGGTTGTCTTATACCTGACCAGAGCGGAACGGTGACCTGGCTGTATAGAGAATATGTCGGGGTTGCTTTTGCTTCCTCCATTCGGGACTCCGAAGAGGAGCTGTCCCAATGGCTCGAAGACCATGGGCAGCTCTGCGATTAACTCCCCGAATTCGTTTTTCGTTCTTGACATCGCGGTGTTGTGTTTCTACAACCAGTTTCCTCAACCGGCACAGTCCGGCAACGGAGAGGTGGCAGAGCTCGGTTTAATGCGCTGGTCTTGAAAACCAGAGGCGGGGCAACTCGTCCGGGGGTTCGAATCCCTCCCTCTCCGCCATAGATCATAATCACTTCATGTCAGAAAGTGTCATAAGCCCTCGAAATGAGGGCTTTTTTGTTGTCTTTAGCGTGTCTTGAGATGTCATGTTGTGTCATGGCGTGGCTGGTATAAAGGTACAAAAAGTGGTATAATTCAAATTATACCATTTCGCTTTATACCACTTGCAGGAGAACTCATGCCGTTGACAGATGCTAAGATCAAAGCTGCTAAGCCGAAAGGCAAACAATACACCATAAATGATGGCGAGGGCCTGTCTATCGTCATTAATCCAAATGGGCGTAAGTGGTGGCGCTTCCGCTACCAGGTGAATGGTAAGAGGACCATGCTCTCTCTGGGGAGGTATCCGTACATAGGGTTGCAGGATGCTCGCCTTAAGCGGGGGGATATGAAGACTCTTATTGCCAAAGGCGAAGACCCATCCTTGAAGCGCAAAGAAGAGAAGAGAAAGACTAGTGCTAGCGAGGCATTTGAGGCCATTGCTCGTGAGTGGTTTGGGAAGCAGGTAGACTCCGGTTGGAGTGAACGCCATGCCAAGACTACCATGGAACGGATGGACAAGAATATATTCCCTTTCATTGGTGGTCGTCCCATCTCAGAACTTGGTGTTGAGGATATGCTGAATGTCGTTCAACGCTGTGAGAGACGCGGGGCTGTGGAGACGGCGCGGCGTATTCGCCAAATCATGTCTCAAATATTCCGTTACGCTGTTGCTGCTGGCCGAGCTGAGCGCGATCCCGCTGCGGACATCAAGGGCGTGCTTCCCCCTGCTAGGAAGGTGAAACATCACGCCAGTATTACCGACCCTAATAAGATTAAGATCCTACTTCGAGCTATTGATGGCTTTGACGGTACTTTGGTGGTTCATTGTGCTTTAAAATTGGCTCCACTGGTCTTTGTGCGTCCAGGGGAGCTCCGGCACGCAGAGTGGGGGGAAATCAATTTTGAGGGCTGTGAGTGGAGAATCCCTGAAGAGAAGATGAAGGGAGGCAGTCCGCATATTGTCCCATTGTCTGCTCAGGCTGTGGAGATCCTGAGGGACGTATCTGGATTAACCGGACCTTCAGGCTATATCTTTCCAAGTGTTCGCACAGCAGCGCGGCCAATGTCCGAGAATACAATCAACGTGGCACTTCGGAGGCTTGGATACGACAAGACCGAAATGACCGGTCATGGATTTAGGTCTATGGCCTCCACGCTTTTGAATGAGCATGGTTGGAATCGGGATGCGATTGAGCGACAGTTGGCGCATACGCCGAAAGATAAAGTAAGGGCCAGCTATAATTATGCTGAGCATTTGCCTGAACGGAAGCGGATGATGCAGGCATGGGCTGATTATCTGGATAGCTTGAAGGACGGTGGGAAAGTAGTCCCGCTGTTTGCTCAGAAGGTAGGGTAAGTGCTATGTTTGAAGGTTTTGTTACAAGAAAGGGGTGGGCCTCCAGTATTCCAAATGTGAATGACTTTTCTGAAATTGATTTTGCTGCAATCGAGGAAGAAACAAATTTAAAGTTTAATGATGAAATACGTTCGAATATTAAATTGACACTTGCGCACTATGTCTCTCAGGTTAAATCTTATGAACGGAGAAAACCCAAAAGGCGAAAGCTTCGCCTTAAAGCTGTGGAGAAAGCGTGTCTGCTGCTTGAATCTTTCTTAGAGTTAGATGCTTATGGGGTGGCAGAGGATGTTGATGTACTTCAGCAATATCTTTGGGATAAGGTTATGCCTAGAGTTAACTGTTTTATAGAAGATGATGAGTATGGAAAGCGGCAGTTGGCTATTAGAGAGAGGGATTTCTCTGATTTTAATGATAAGAGCCCTCTTCCGTTTGATGGCAAAGTCGTTAGCGCTTATTTAGCACTGTGTCGGAAGAAAGTTCGCCAAGAACTGAAGACCAATTATTCTGCTGGTAATAAAATGAATGAAGCTCTTAGGTTGTGTTTGGAGAAGCTTTACGATGATTTTATTCGTGCAGGAGGAAAAGGACGCGAGTGCTCTCGAGCTCAGGGAGAATGGTTTTATGAAGGTCCAGTTTTGAGCTATTTTAAAGCTCTTCTTGACTATACACAAAAGCCCCTTGGTCTTTCTGATTCTCCTTACTCTGTGTCAACTCTGGGTGAATATGCTGTCAATGATCTTCAGTTATAGCAAGGTGTTGATTGATAGTTTTTTTGAATTAAAAAAATGAACAATTAAACAGACAGCATCATCCCGATTTATGTGCTTTCATACATTGTGACGGCGTTTCATTTGACGTCATAATCAATGGAGGAACATATGTCTCAAGATTTTCCGCAAGTGGGCTTTGTTCGTTTGCCCCAAATTCTTTCTGTTATTCCTGTTAGCGCGTCCACTTGGTGGCGAGGGGTTAAGTCTGGGAAATATCCTGGACCGGTGAAACTCGGAGAGCGGACCACGGCTTGGCGTGTTGAAGATATTTTGGATTTAATCGATTCCCTTTCCAAGAAGGCGGAGGGAGTATGATGTGCTTCAAAGAAGAAAAAGGAGCTGCCCCTGTCGCCAAACAAAATGCAGCTCCCGACACTTCTCCGTCTCAATGTGATGAAGAGGTGTCTCCTGACAGTTCCTCAAAAGTAAAGCAAAAGCAAGTTCTTGATGCCAACCTGGCCTGGGTTCATATGTTCAAGACCATATTTGAAAGCGGTGATGTCGCTCGGATGAAGCCGAATGCTTTCACGGTCCTGATGTGCTTAAAATCGTATTCGAATTGGAAAAGCGGGACAGCGTTCCCTGAGGTCAAAACAATCGTAGCGGATACTGGTATTTGCAAGAATACAGTAATGAAAGCCTTACAGGATTTGGTTGCAATGGGGTACGTGTTGAAGACGCGGCGCGGTAGGAAGAATTTCTATTTAGTGAAAGAAAAAATTCCATTGTATGCGCCGTGTTGTGTGGAGATAAAAGGGAAAAAGCGGCAGCCTCACGCAATGGCTGACTTTTTATACTCTTCTCAAGATTTTATGCGCTGTTACTCGGATATAAAATCAATACTGACCTCCGGTAAGGTGCCGCCTGATGGAAAAGTTCGCGTGGAAAACTTGAATGTGAACGTAAATATCCAAGTCGTAAAAGAAGGTGCTGTCGGAGTTCAAATAAATATCCCATCAGGCTATCCAGGTAAATGGTCAACTCAAGATTTGGAAAATGTGTTGGGGAAATCTTCGGCTGATTTTTTAAATTCAACTCTTGGAAGATTGGTCTCAATGGAATTTCAGAAGAGAGAAAATTCGAATGGTTAACCATGTAAGGTCCAAGGCGTGGACCTTTTAGGAGTGCTGTTTCAATAGGTCCGTATGATGGATCTATTACAAGGAGACAGGTCCAACATATGGATCTGTGGCCATTATTAAAGGTCCATCAATTGGACACTAAGTAGATTCTTTTGAAATAGATTTTTATAGAGCCCCCATTCTCCCGGCACCCACCCACTGCCTCCGGCGGCCCTGCCGGGAGCTGCCAATGAAAGGGGGGTGCCTTTTTGAAGAGGAGTGTGGTGAATCTCAAAGAGAGCGTATTTGACGATAGGTTCTTCAAAACGGATCCGCGCTTCGCGCTTCAGCTTCCGCTTCGCTATACGCCTGCGGCGGGCTTAAAGAGGGCTGAGTCGGAAAACGGTGCTTCAGTTGGTAGTGGCTAGATTGGGTCAGGACCGCGAGAGTTTTTTTCAAATTAAATGGGAGATTTCATGAATAAAGTGTCTAAGTTCACTTTGAGTTTATCCAAGGATGAAATCCAGTATTTCAAAGTATTCAATTTGCCTGCGCTAACAAAGAAAGACTTTTTTGAGTCTCTTTATCCTCGTTTGCAGAAGATTCTTGCAGGCGAACGGGAAGCTCCCCGCCCAGTTCCGATTGACGTCCCGCAAAAGACTACAATTAACATGCGATTTGATTTGACCAAGAAAGTTGATGCGTTTGTTTATCGGCACAAGCTTCTTGGACATTTAGATCGAGGATTACAGGAGTTCATAAAACGAGAAGTTGTTAATTGGGTGGAGAAGAAGCATTTTTTTCTTTTGGAAATCGACAATCCCTCTAACTGTAAAACACATGCCGAGCACACTGGGAAATTGTGGCCGCAATAGGCATGACTGGCCTGTCTGTATGTAGCTTCTCGGGTTGCCGGACAAAATGTAAACATGTTTACACCTTGCCTTTTCTTTTTAGGCTCTGATATGCTCTTTTCACTTTCTAAATAAAGTCCTCAATTTCTTGTTGTTATTGAGGCATGGGCCGTCGCCCATTCCTTCGCGCCAGCAAATGAGCTGGGTTGGATGAGACAAGGTTAATTGAGTTGCCTGTGATTGCGTTGAGCGGAAGGAATTTCCCTCTTCTACAAAGCTAAAACTCATCGGATGAAGTGAAACGCTTCATAATTCCTATCTTGCTGCAGACTGATAGGGCGCGGATATGAGCCTTTGGCTTAACCTCATCAAGGGTTCCGCATAAATGAACTTGACGAACGAAGTGAAAAGCTTCGAGTTGGACACCTAGTACTCGGTGGATGTCCTAACAGACTTTGCCAGCGCGAAACGAATCCTACAACTTTATCTGCAGATAAGGCATCGTGACCTCGTGTCACTAGATGACGTAGGCACCCACAAGAGGAAAGTACAAAGCCTCTGTGAAAGCGTGAATTTTATATTTGCGCCCAGAAGCCTAGAGCTTCTGTTTAACATCCCTATGACGGTCAGGTTGGAATCTGACGGGCTCTTAGAGTACGTCCTTTGACCGTTTCCCCTTTCAAATCCCCAATCTTGCTTATTAACCTCAACAGGGTGTGCTGATCCCCTGTTGCAGGGAATTCGTGCTGCCCATGGAACACCAAGGAGGTGTTATGGATCGTATCACGTTCGAGATTGCAGACAGGCTTGAGCTGAGAGCTTCGGCCGAAGATTACCAACACCTGCAAAGCATGCATAATTTGCAGGAGTCTTCATTCTCTTGGAATGAACTTACAAACGCATTAAAAGAAGCCCCTCCCGGCGAATACACACATGTTCTTACTTGTGATGGCGTCTTTGATTGCCAGTGCGAGTTTGAGATTCATGTAGAAGAGTCGGGCATTGTGGCTGAACTCCTGTGCGTCAAAGAGGCGCACGACATAGAGTGCAGCTTAACATGGGAAGATTATTTCCGGATTTGTGAAAATCTCGACAGAGAGTCTGACGAATCTGAATAACCAATTACGGTCAACCCGCCAGGGAAGCATGCTCCCTGACGGACATGTGTTTCCCCTTGGCAAAACAAGGAGAGAAAATCATGTTTGACTTCATTAACAACATTATCAGCTGGTTCGCTACTCCCAATACCGTCGAGCTTGGTCATTTCGAGTATTCGGGTTCCTGCAAGGATGCCCGCAAGGAAGTGTACGAACTTCTCGACGAGATTGCTGAGCTTGAAACGGTTGTATCTGCCACTACGCCTCACATCCGTGAACGGCTGACTTTTCTCGAAAAGAGAGTGTCGGTTTTATCAGCGTATGGGTGGAGCGAATCCCATAAAATCGCCTTGTGCGCCTAAGAGCCTCGCACAAGGAAATCTACCACGTTGCCCTCATGTGTGATGGGCATACCCTCATGAACACCTTTGCCTTCAAAAAGGCGAGGGTGTTCTGGGTGATCTGGTGTTGTCTGCTGTCTGCTAGCATGTCCGGTTACGCAGATTGCAGACACACCAGAAATCACCGTGGCTCTAAGAGCGAAGCTCGCTTTTGTTCGCAGAACAAAAGCGAGCGGCAGCGAGCGCCGGACGTTTTCTCTGTCTCGAATTATTCTGAGGAGAATAACTGGCTGCTCAAAGCAATCGGGAAACTCAAATAAGCTGGTTCCCGTTTAAATAGATCGACAAACTCAAGTCGCAAAAATGAGCTATCTTAAGAAGTTTCGCAGCCGAAAGGTGGGCATAAGGAAGATTGGAATGAGAGGAAGCATAAAGCGTCAATGCGGCGCAGCTCTGGAGACGATTACAAGGATTGCCCAGAGTCGACATGTGGCAAAGGCAACCGGTGAAGCCGGTATATTTTCAGCCGCAACCAGAAACGTTGTGGGACAGCGCCTATTCCCCCTGCAGAAATTTTGCAAGGGCAGTAGGATAAAGAACATTGAGAAGTTGTCTCCGGAGGATATGGAGAAGTATCTTCAAACGCGTCTTCAGCATCACATGGCCAAAGGGAACTCCCTACATACATTTAGAGCGGAACTTTCCGCTGTGGGAAAGCTTGAGCAGGGGCTTAACCTTTTCTCTGAGCTGCATCGAGGAGGCAAGAATCATTACGATTGGAGCCGGATTCGAAAGGATGTCTCCAAAGTTGCGGGAGAAGTGCTTAGCCGGACAACGAGTACGTATCGTGATCGGGCGTATGACCGTCCTGAAACGATTGTGGTGGCTATTGCCAATCAAACGCATCAGCTTCAGGCAAGAATTCAGTTAGAGGCTGGCTGCCGCACTGAAGGAGTTGGTGCTCCTTCAAAAGGCGAGCATGGCAAGGCCAGCAATCCGATGACGAAGGCAAATTGGCACCACCCAGAGACTAAGCGTCCGCTTGGCCTCGTTCGTGATCCCATCACAGGTCAACAAGTTGCCGCCTTTTGGACCAAAGAGAAAGGCGGCAAGGTCGCTTTTCATTTCTGCTCTTCGCAGACTCGCAGTGCCGTCTTTGAGCATTTCAAAGCGAACGGTCGCCTTGAGTCCAATTACAAAGAATACCTTGAATCTATAAATCAGGCCGCAATGGAGGTCGGACAATACCATCAGGGGCGAGGCACCCATGGGTTGCGCCATAATTTTGCCCAGAATCGTTTCGATCAAGCTTTGCGGCGTGGATATACGGATGAGCAGGCAAAATACGCTGTGAGTCAAGAAATGAGCCATAACCGAGCAGATATTACGGAGACCTACTTGCGATGAATGACAAATTAACTCGAATTACAGGATTGTCTGCAAGGGAGAGGGGCGATGCCTTACGTTGGTTTGCACGACAGGACGAAGGCTTCCGTGTGCGGTTGATGACAAAACGGTTTCGAATCTTTTTAGATCTTAAAGCAAAGAAGGTAGATTTCAATATCCCCATGCTTGAATACGCAGCGGTTTGCATCGCTATTAAGACGGAGGGCTATCTGGCTGAAAAGAAATATCGCAGCAAGAAAGTCATTGGACCTGATGAATTGAAGGTGATTGAGCAGCGTCGGATTGAAAGTGCCAAAAGTAGGCCGAAGAAGAGGCAGAGAGGCGATGTCGCCACGAAGTTGGCCAAGAAGTGGGGGGTAGTTGTCAGTCTGAAAAAAGAAGGACTCTCGTATCAGGCTATTTCAGAACATTTGAAAGAGAAGCATCGAATAAAAGTGTCCCGACAGTATTTGCATGAAAAATATTTTGAATGGGAGATGAATGAAAGCCGCCTGTAGGGCGGCTTTTTTATTGTTTTCAGGTTGTTAGATGGCTTTAAAAAATATCGTTTTTTTCTCATTTTATTTAATTTGCGGCTTTTTCCCGCTCAATAAGTAGCCCACCGAAAATGGGGAATGCAGTGTGAAGCCTTGTTCAAATGTTTTGGAGGGAAATAATGCAAAATTTATGTTTACCGCAAAAAAATGAACATGGTAAAATTGTAAAATCTAAAACAAGGGGAAAAAATGAGCAAAAAGAATGTTTGGTCAGTTCGTGGTGTTGATAAATCTTTAGTGAAAGAGATTAAAAGCTATGTCGTAAGACATGAAATATCGATTGGGAATGTAATTAATGAAGCATTAATCATTTATAGTGATGTATACATAAAAAAGAAAAAAATTTTAACTAACGTGTAAACAAGTTTACAGGAGTTTATATGAAGAAAGTTGTATTAATAATGGCAATTCTGTCGCTGCTTGGGTGTGTAGATAATCAAAAAAATGAACCGGAGTTCGCCTACATCATCAAAAGGCATAAGTCGAACATCCCCGATGAGTTAAAAACTGAAATTGAAATTCTGAGAGAGAAGGTTCGCAAAGCCAAAGAGAACTTCGATCCTGAGGAGTATCTCGAAGAGCTGCGCTCTCCGTGGAGGAAAGAATGAACATATTGAGGCTGGCAGCAAATGCCATAAATACCGTCTGTGACGTGGTGCTGGGTACTCTCTACTTGGCTGGTAAGACGGTTCACACGGCTTGGAGCCTTTTGAAGGCGATATGGATTGTGGGGCTTATTACCAAGTTTGCGTCTTTGAGCCTGAGCGCGGCGTTGGTGGTAGGCACTCTTTCCCTGTCGGCAACACCGGCCAGAGCAATGACAGTCTCTGATCCGACGTCCTACACCTACTACGCTGAGCAGCTGAAGCAGATGACTCAGCAGATCGAGACGCTTTCGGAAAACGTGACTCAGGTGAAGAACGTTTTGAGCATGACTCAGGAGGTTCGAGATCAGATGCAGGGTGTCTACGGTATGGCCAAAGGCGTTCTGGAGGATTTTGAGAACGTGAGTAAGCGTCTCAAAGACGAGCCGATGAGCATCCTGGAGTACTTGCAGAAGTATCTGCCCAAAGATCAGCAGGATCAGTTTACAGCACCTGATGGTGCCGCCGACATCAACAAAGCTCTGGACGAAATCTTCAAAGATCCTCGGACGAAGGATTTCTATATTTTCGACGAAGAACCAAAACGCAGAGCCGTGCGTCAGGAAGCCTTGCGCAATGCAATTACAGAGGCTGAAGCGGCAATTGAGCAGATTGATCCCCGTTTAAAGACGATTGAAAGCCTTGCCAAGCAGATCGACTCAAAAGAGAACGAAAACCTCAAGTCGTCTCAGGATCTGACAAGCTCAATCTTGGTTGAGATGCTTACTGCCCTGCGTGAGATTCAAACTTTGCTCTCTCGCTACACCACGGCTTCTATGATGCTGCAATACACTGGGCATGATGAAGAACTTGCCCGAAAGGAAATAGAGGCGAAGAGGCCTGCAAGTCGCACGGCAGCTTATATTAAAAAATGGAATAAAGGGGCAACAGTCCTAGAATACTTAAAATAGGAATGGGAAAGATTACATGAAGATATATCAAATTTTATTGTGCGTTGTTGCCGTGACCGTATTGTTTGGCTGCAATACTGGCGAGGAAAAGAAAGCCCCGAAGAGTCGAACTCGAGCGATGATCGAAAGGTCGATCAAAGACTCACCTTCAGCCGCTTTTTTAAACAGTCTTCGGGACGAAAATACCAATAAGAGGGAGGAATAGGAATGAGGTGGTTCACGCTTATTTCGGCCTGCTGTATAGTCACATTCTGTATACTCACAAGTTCATTTGCTGCTGGACCGGCAGATATTATGGCTTCCGTGGAGTCTCAGGCTCCGAAACATTCTGAGATATTTGAAGGATATTCTACAGCGGCTCTGTTTGTCCATATGACCACTGTTGTCGAAAGTTACTGGATGGCAACATATTATCTGATGGTTTCCAAAGACCATGGAGCGGTTGTTCAGAAGCTGATGTACAATTTTCTAGCTTTCTATTTAATATACATTTTCTTTTGTCTTATTGTGGCAAAGCACAAAGAGGTGGATATCCGGTCCGTTGGTTTTTCTTTTCTTTGGGCGGTCATGGGAACGATCATTGTTTGTGATCTTGGTCTCATGAGAAAGATTATATTTCGAGGGATATTGGAGGTTCCACTTTCAATAGCGAGCTTTTTTGTTTCCTTTGGAAAGACGACTAATATTTTAGAATTATTTAATTATTTGGATGCACATGTTTTCAGGCTTTTTGATTTTTGCAGTATGATGTGGCCTGATGTGACGAATATTTTCAGTTCTAATACTTTGCTCGTCATTATCTTTTTGCTGCTCCTACTTTTCTTTTTCGGAAGAGGGGTAACATTCTATTTTAGCACATTGATTATTTCCTATAGCAAGGTCGCAATCTGTGGTGTGCTGCTTCCCCTGATCATAGTCTTTGGAGTGATGCCGCAAACGAGGTGGATTGTTTTCTCATGGGCGAGAATCGTGTTTCAGGAGGCAGGAAAAATCATAATTTCATCTATTTTCATGGCTTTTATTATTTCAGTTGTTGGAGGGATGCTTTCTGGCCTCTATGCGATTGATAGTAGCAAGTACTTGATTAGCTCCGATTATCTGTATGCTTTGGTTGGTGTTATTACTTTCTCTGCTTTCATGGGAGAAATGTCTGGATTCACGTCTCAGCTGTTTGGGGCAGCCTCTCGGGATACTACCGCAAAGACGCTTGCCAATTTAGGCGGAGCCGCAATGGTTTCAAAGTTTATGGGGAATACTTTTGGAGGTGCATTGGCTGGCGCAAAAGGGGTGAAAGATTCGTATAGAGGCGGAAGGAGGGCCTGGGGCAATGCTCGAAATGCTTATACGAGACTCTTGTCTCCTCCGAACAAAGACCCTAGAGGATGAGTAATGGTAAATAAACTATTTCAGAAGTTGGTAGATCGTAACCCAGAAGCTGCTAAAATCCTTTTTTTTGGCGTTCATCACGTTTTCTTTGGTTTCCTTGGATTGGTGCATTCTGCAGCCTTGGCTGTTTGCCTTTTCGGGTTGAAGACAAGCCTGCCGTATGGGGTTGTGCTGTCCTTTGTCGTGGCAGTTTTCCCTGTGTGGATTTGGGGACTATGGCAACGGAAGTGTGATCCGGATTGGTTTGTCCCAACAAAATATAAAGGTCAGATGCTAGAAGTGGAATATTTCCCATCATGGTTCAGGCCGTGGAAGTAATGGTCTTCAAATTAAGAAAGCCGCCTACAGGGCGGCTTTCTTAATTTTTAAAAAGTTTTGGGCGTTAGAGGAAGGCCTTTTTATTCAAAGTATCGTGATGTCTACTTCGGTGCCATATCCTCTGTGCTTCCAAACCAAATCCAAGGCTTATCAATATCTGGCCTGTCGCATTTCCAAACATTTCTGATTTGGTGGTTGAGGAAGCCAATATATTCTTTTTCTGATTGAACCCCATGAAGCTTATTGCTTGCTTGTTCTTTGTTAATCGTCGCCAAGTCACAAAAGACTGGATACTGCTTGTATTTTGAAATGAATGAAATCAATCGAGATAGCCTCGGCTTTGATGTCGCAGCTATATTTGAACCGTATCCATATACGAAGTCGGAATAATATCTGTCAAATTCTTCAGTCCTCATCAATGCAACGCATTCGTCCTCTGTTCCGCAGAATTCAAAATTTTTATTGGTAACAACAACGACACTGTGTACCGGAAGCATGTCATAACAAATCTGCTTTGCTGTATCGCCAAGCAGCCGACGTGCTCGATCTGCCTGTCTTATCGGACTGTGTATCACCGTGTCGTCGCTATCTCTCTTCCATTGTGAGGCGTTGCCATTGCTGCTAGCAACAGGCCGCCAATGGCCGTATAGGTTTTTGACTTCAACATGGAGCAAGCCATGCTGGGTGACAACTAGAATGTCAAACTCACATTTCTTTTCATTGATGCTTAGTCCTAATCCCCAGTATACGATGCCTCCCCCAATACTTTTTACAACTTCGAGAACTTCAGCTTCTCCTCGCAATCCTGCGCTTGTCGTTCCTCCATTGTCGATGGAATTTTGTTTTGGAATGGCGTTTATGCGCTGTTGATACCTAGGGGTAACAACTAGGGCTGTTTTAGGATGATAGACTCTTTTGATTTTGGTCTTGGGAACATATCGGCCTGATTTTTTCTCATAATCTGCTGCGAGGGGAGACCTTGTTCCTGCTTTTTCGTTTTGGTGGTCAAGATTTTTCGTCGGCATATGCTCAGGGGCATAGGGTTTCTTGCCTTTCTTTTTTAGTCGCAAGTACATCAGCAGAATGATCCCGAGCGCTATGAGTATCCCGATTCCGACTTGATGGTAGGGGGATTTTTGATCGTCAATTTGAGCAAGCCACCCAGCATCTTTGCTTGCCTTTGCCATTACAACTTTTTCACCTGTTCCCGTATTCGTCACCGAAATGACAGCGAGTTCTATTTGTGGACATTCAGCATCCAAGATGGGGCCGATTTTGTTTTTAAAGAATGGTCCAATCCCTTGAACTGCCAACGGACTATTGGGAGCAAGCCGGATTTCTACTTTGACCAAGCGCTGGCACCAATTGAGTTGATCTGACAGGATATAGATGTCAGCACCGAGCTTTTTTGAGTAAGCCAGATGATGATTGGCGGCCAGCGCCGTAGTTATCCAAAAAAGGCAAACACCAGATAGGATGATTGCACGAAATAGTTTCATAGCATGTCGTCCAGATAAGCAAACACCGACCCCCACGTGGGAGGCCGGTGCGTTGTTTTATTTCGAATCGATTAATATACCGTTTTTGTCGTGATCTTTGTCTTTTTTAGATACAACTCATCTGTCAAAGTGAGAACAGTAAGGACTTCTTTGCCGTTGGAGTAAATCTGAGCTTCCACAGCAGAGACAGGCAACTGCAAGTTTTTTCCGGTAGGTATGTTTGACCTGTCATCAGTTATCCGTTTGCCCCATGTAAAGGCAACACAGTCGCTCCTGCTTACGCTTAAATCAGGCTCGCCAAATTTTTTGACCAAGCCTTCAATAATCGCCTCTCTTTCTTCAATTGAGGCGGTTTGTTTGAGTGTGGCTTGCTTCAAGGAATACACTGGAGAGCCGAGTCCCATGAGTGACTTTCCTGTTTGTACAAATTTTCCTTCAAAATAGCGCAATCCTGAAGTGATAGTGTCTTTGTTGAAGAAGTCGGACACGAAGAGTTCTTCAGGGGATTTAAGAACTTTGGTGCTTTCGTTGTACCTTGTTTCCAACTGAAGTTTGTCTTCAAGAATATCCTGAACATCTCCAATTTCCATGCCGCCATGGAGTCCAGCGACATCAAGCTCTCTGGCGGTTCTTGTGTCTTGTTTTTGAACGTATTTCTGTTTTGAACTATTGGCTTTGACAGACCAATTAATCCAATTACTTTTCTGAAATGGTCTTTCAACTTTCACCGCGTATGCGGTTTCAGAAACATATACCACAACGCCTTTACCGCCTTTCCACGGATCGTTCTTGTAACCAACAGGGGTTGCCATAAAGCCCGCTCTGGTATTGACAAGCGTTAGTATGTCCTGAGGTTTCTTTTTGATTTGAGCGAGTACATCTTGCGGTACGTTTTGCTTTACAAACTCTTTCCAGTTTTGAATGACAATGTTGACTCGTTCGCCGTTGTCGGCTTTGTATTGGTATTGGAGTTGTCTTTCGGTATTTCCTAGTGCCACAGAGTTGTTTCTTTTGTTGTAAGTGGCTGAAACTTCTATGGCTAATGGTCTCCGTACGTCGATGCCATTAACCATATGTGTGTCTGTAGGAGAGGAAAGGTAGTTGAAGTGCGCAAGTGCCACGTTTCCATTCACCACAAGAGGTTCAACTCCTCTTTCTATGCGATCAGCACGTGCTGCAGCTTCTTGTGCCTTTCTGGTCTTTTCTTCTTCAAGTTGCTGTTGGCGTGCCTTTTCTGCTTCCATTAACGCCGCTTGCTTTTTTTCGATTTTAGCACCTAGCCAAGAGTGCGGGAATTCGTAAAAAGCTTTCCCCGTGCGTTTATTGATGATTTTTGCAGAGTGTAAAATGGTATGAACGACTGCATCGTCATTCCCTCCTGCGTACTGATCCCACCGGAATATCTTGAGAGTGGCTGTAATCAGCACTTCTCGATAGCTCAGGGTCTTCAGCAGTGATTCTGCTTCATCCGGGGACATAGGCAATTCTTGAATGAACTCGCCGCCATTGATTTTAAGAGTGATTTTTTTGGGGAATGTCTGGTTTGATGGGCATCTCCAACTGCTAGGTCTATCAAAGCTAAATGTCGCATCTTCTTTCAGCGGCTGAAAGGGGAAGGCTTTTTTTTGAAGATTGTATTTTCCTACTTTGCTACGAATGGAAAGAGTTATGTATTCTGGAGAAGGTTTATCCAGAAAGGCAGTGGCTTCCTGCGTGTAGCTTTTTCCCAGTTTGGCCAATTTGATTTCATTGCTTTTGGCACTTGAATATTCTTTACAGTGCTTGAGCTTCAAATAATCGAAGATGGCATCCGGGTTGGAAAGGACACTCTGCGAGCTCGGCATGACCCCTTGAATCAGATTGAGGTACTCAGCTTGTACAGGTTTAATGCTTTCTTCTTTAATAGAAGGGGCCGGAGCCTCTTTAGGGGGCGTTACGGCTATTTCGTCCAGTGCTTTCCCCTTAGTTTCAAGAGGAGTAACCGTCCATCCATTGCTGGAGGTTCCTGTGTAGCTGGACATGGGAGTTGTTCCACCATTTTTAAATACATCAAAACGAGCTGATGTTGCAGAAGAACAATCATTGGTGATGACGGTCCCAACCTTTATCAAAAAGCCTTCAATGCCGCCCTTCAGAAGGGGGCTGTTGTCATCCAAGTTAACTTTGACGGAAACGGCATCTTTGCACCAACTTCCGCCTGCCTGATCTGCAAAGACCTCGGCACCCATCTTTTTGGAATACGCGAGGCGATGCCAGTCAGCGCCATGCGCAAAGCCACTAGAAATGATCAGTGCGCAGACTGTGAGTGCTATAGCCTGTATTGTGTTTTTCATGACTACAGAATCTCCCAAGCGCCATCAGTGCCTTTACTGGCGACAACGGTCTTTTCTTCCTCGCCCTTAGGAGTGGACACTTTCATTGTCACGGTACGGGCCGGAGCCTCAACCTCGACTCGTTCAGCAATGAGGTCTTCGGTCGTTTCGTCATCAGGGTAGCTTGCGACCATTTCATCGAGATCTACAGCAGGGCGTACAGCTTTAGCTGTTTGCAGGTCCTCGGAAAGGGCGTCTAAGTCGTGGGCAGGAGTCATGACAGCGGGTTCTTTGGCTGCGACTTTCTGCTTCTCCAATGTACCTTCTTTGCCGATAAGTGAAGCATGGATGTAACCAATGGCTTGGCGATTTTGGTTCACCAAAATCCAGTTCTTACCCTTTACCTGACCTACAGCAAGGACAACGCTTCCTTTTTTCAGCACCTTTGCAACGTCATAATCCATTGAAGGACCGAGCCGCACATTGGAATCAGTCAAAATTTCATAAGCCTCGCCAATCAGGGTAAGCTTTCCAGGTTTCTCAACTTCTTTGCGTCGTACGATTGGGACTTCACGTTCAATCGTCTCAGTCTTTTCTATTTTGATTTCAGCTTTTGCTTTGGTGTCCGGGTTTTCCCACTTCACGGTCTCGCCGTCTTTAGATTGTGAAAGGGCTTTTGCAGACTCTCGCTCCACCGCAAGACGATCTTGTTCATCGAGATACCCACCGATTTGGTTGCCAATAAAGCCACCTGCAAGGGCGCCAATGCCAATAGCAATAGCTTTACCTGCTCCTTTGCCGAAGAAGAGGCCAACAGTACCGCCAAGGACGGCTCCGACAGCCGTGCCGGTTTCTTTTTTTGTGGCCTGACAGCCAGCTAAGAGCATGGAAAAAATAAGAAGAAAAATACAAGTTCGGACAGCAAACCGTTTGTGAGTAGGCACAGCAATACCTCTTTATACGTTTCAGGCTAACTATAAAATGTACGGAAAGCTGTAGAGCAAAGGAAGGTCATGCAACCCGGCTGTCTCGCACTCGCTGAGACCCGTGGCTTTCCGTCTCCGCCTCGCGGCGGATTTGGCAAAGATTGATAGATATCGATATAGTACGCTTGAATATGTGTCAATGCGTATCATGGTGTGGCGTAGCTCCTATCTTTCATTTGAGGTCGGGCAACTTAAGGGGGGGAGATGCCCAGAAAAAAATTGTGGGTACTGGATCAAACGAAATTGGTTTATCTGTCGGTGGCATGATGAATGGTGTGTTTACATCCAGTTTCAACGAAGGGAGGCGTGGGCGGTGCAGATTCAATGCATGTGGTGTGTGCTTGAGAATGTGTCTTGGCACCATGATGGCTTTTTGCTGGTGAGTGGCCATCTTTAATGGAAGGCGGTAAAAGTTATCATGTCCGCATAAGTTGGTATTAGGTTGGAAGAAGTCGGTAGAGCAGATGGGCTAGGATATTTACGGAATGACATGTCGCAAACATGCTTGTATGTATAGCCCTGCAATAGTTTGCTGGAAGGAGATATTATTGATGCATGAAAAGACCACTATAACAGCCAGTGTGCGCCCTCAGAAGGTTGCGGTTGTTGTTCCCGCAGACATAAGTGAGGCTGATTTTAGAGATGTGATTCAGTTTGTGGGGTGGCTGTGGGGAGGGAATTATTCGTGCGTGATCCCATTCGACCTTGCCAGTGGTGATAACGAGTTGCCCTTATCCTGGATTGAGCAGTATTCGCCCGATCTTATTTTGTGTATCAATCGTGATATAAAAGACAAGCTTGAAGGCAGCATAGAAGAGTGTACAAATCCTCCCTTCCATCTAGCCGTGCTACATGAGCCTTTGGTGGATAATTTCCATTACAATTCTAACGGAATTCTTCCATGGGGCCCTGCCTACCTGCGTTATGTTAAAGAGATAAACTCTATGCCTAGTGTCACAACTCGCTATAGGTTTGTTAGCACAGACGAGGGGGTTGAGAATCGCATTTTTTACGACTTGTCATACGGGATTCATCCGAAGGAAGAGTGCGAGGCATTAGCCAAGCATTTAAAAGCAAAAAACGTACACATAACAGACGGCTCCATTCCCACTTTTATAGATTCCCACGACGATGCTGAATATCCTTTTTCCTACCTCGATTTAGCAGGAATTGAATTGAATACGATCAATTCTTTTGGTGGGGCTCCAACAATATTCGTCTTATCTCGAAAGGTGCTTGACTATGCGTGGTTTTGGAACTGCCGTTTTGATTTTTCTCGCGGAGGGAATAACTGCATACCCGTTCCGGTAGACATGATTGACGACGAAGAAACTGTCCAAGCTCTGGCTTCGTGGATAACAGGGTATCACTCTGGAAGATCGACCTATTGTGAGGTTAAATCTCTTTCAGCGCCAAAAGCCGCTTTGAGTAGATTAGCTGCTAGGTTGCGCCCGAGAGTGAGGAAGCACGGGGTTCAGCATGTTGATGTGAAACACTGTGCCTTCCCGGTGATTCCTTTTGTGAATGTTTATCATAAGTCCCATGATATTACGGCGGTTTGGATGGATCGGAATAGTTTTGAGCTTGAGCCCCCCAAGCCTGCATTTATTGATGAACTTGGTAGCGATAGGTCTGGGCGCTGGGTTGTCGGGGTTGATGGAGGGACCAATTTGAAAGGACATGCCCCACCAAAGTCTGCATATAAAACGAATACTAAGGTTCTATGCGCTCCTTCTCAAGCCTCTCCCTCTTGGGTAATGTCTGGCTATTCGCGCCGTTATTCCGGTGGCAATATTTTGATACCCTGTTCGGAAAAGAGAGATAATATCTCATTGACCCTACCTACAGCAGAGGAGCTGTTTCAGCCCTTTTTTTCTGGATTAGGCGTAGGAGCTAAGAATGACGAGAAAAGGACTTGCTATGAGGCCACTTTCGACCTGTTTGGTGGGCTGAGATATTTTGCTGAGTGTTGCAGGAACTTGAGATATAATATTTTGGCATGCTTATGGTCTGATAAGGAAGTGCCTTGTGAGAAGAATGGTTTGGCATACTCGAAAGGGTGTCACGTTAAGCAGGCCGATGCTCCAACGCCTGTTTCTTTTTCAAAAATTCGCAGTAACAAGCACGTAGCCAGGGGGTGGAAAAAACCATTTTCTGACAACAAGATTCCCCTGTCAGACCCGTTAATGTCTAGCATATATGAATCCCGTTGCAGTAGAGAGGGGGGACTTTATTATTGCAATTATCCGAGTACCTTTCTGACATGGCTTGTCGAGGCCAATATCGTGCGAAAAGTGTTTTGTTACCCAAGGTGCTCAAACTGTTTGAGTAAGGCAAATTGGGTTACAAAGATCGATCTGGAGAAAAAATTCTATTGCTCTCGTTGCGGCAGCTACATTCCTTCGCACGAATCCCAATTTGATATGGAATATCAGTTGAATCCATTGGTTTGCAGGGCCTTTGATGAGGGGATTAGGCCTGTTGCACTGACTTTGGATGTGTTGAGGGATGCTTGTAGTGGATTCATGTTTCTTCCTGGATTTAAGGGAAAACGAAATGACGTGTATTTTGATATTGATATTGTTGCAGCCTGTAATGGGCATCTTGTCTTATGCGAATGCAAGGACATGTATGGAGCATCTGGCCGGAGCAAGGGGTGGGGGAAGATTAAAGAGCAATTTTCTGATTTGATTGATTTTGGAGAGTTGTGTGGGGCAAGTTCCGTAGTTCTTGCTTCCTTGGCAGATACTTACCCTGGAGCAATCCATGACATGGTGAAACGCCGCTCAACGGATAAAATGCGAATCGTTTTATTAGGAAAAGATGAATTGCTGCGGGGGAATGTCCAGATAAAGCGTGAAGATGGCGGGGAGCGTCGTGCAATGTTCTATGAAGCGTTTCTTCATCCGCCAAAGAGAAGAAAGAAGAGAAAAGGTGAGCGTAAAATCTCATTTGGTTGGGGCACACGCCAATCGGGTGAATAGGGGGACTGTCTCCATCTTTGGACAAGTTTCTTAATGAACGGAACGGCTAGATTTCAAGAACTCGTTGTGATGAAATGATGGTATGAAAAAGAAAGTCGGTAGAAATGATCCATGCCCTTGCGGTAGTGGCAAGAAATTTAAGTACTGTCATGGTGCCGGAAGTCCTTTCCTTCGCAAAAAAGCTATGAAGGCAGAAATTGAGAAGATGAGTCAGCAGGCTGAGGCTCTTGAACAACAGCGAGGTCAACAGCAAGGCCAGGGGAAGCGGATAGTTTCTACAGAGGGGGCAGGACATAGATTTGTAGCTGTTGGTAGTGAGTTAATGGCCTCCAGTAATTGGAAGTCTTTTCATGATTTTCTCTACGAGTATCCCCGTTTTGTATTTGATGAGGATTGGGCAAAGTCTGAACTTGCAAAGCCTATTGATGCGCGACACCCGATACTTCAATGGTATGAAATGACGCTCAAGCATCATAAATCCTATGGGGAGGGGGACGGGAGTGTGCAGCCTGTGCCTATGATTGGCGCTAACGCCGCCTATATGCACCTCTCTTACAATCTGTATCTTTTAGCTCATAACGTAGAATTACAGCGCCGACTTGTTAATCGTTTGATGAATATGGATCAGTTTCACGGAGCGTATTATGAAACATCCGTGTTTGGCGCTCTTATAAAAGCAGGATTCTCCATTGAATTAGAAGATGAGTCAGATGGTAGTTCGAGCCATTGCGAATGTGTCGCGACTTATAAGTTGTCGGGGGAGAAGTATACGGTTGAGGCGAAAGCTAGAGGGGTTGAAGGGCTACTAGGTAAGGGGCCGCACCAAGGTTCCCCCGCAGATGGAGAGGTAAAAATATTTAATAAGTTACGGGACGCCCTTGGTAAAGAGAGCGACTATAACCGGATTGTTTTCATAGACACGAATGTACCGCACACAAAGGATGGTTTGGATTGGGAGCCTTGGATGGAGAAAGTTTTGGCTGACCTTCGGAATTTTGAGGGCACTATGCTTGTGTGGGGTGAAGAGGCCCCTCCTGCCTATGTGTTCATCACAAATTACCCTTATCATCATGAACCGGACCGAGATGATTACCGTATTGCTATGATGGCCGAAGGCTTTAAGATACCGGATTTTAAAGTCGGTGGAACTTTCTATAATCTAAGGGATGCAGTCATAGCTAGGGATAAACATAAAGATATGTATGATCTTGCTGAAAGCATGGTGAATGTGGAAATACCCTCTACATTCGATGGGGAATTGCCTGAGTTTGCTTTCAAAATGATAGATGTGCCCCGGTTGATAATTGGGCGGAAGTATTTGGTGCCTAATCCAGACGGTGAGGAAGAACCCGGCGAGTTAGAGAGTGCTGCCGTATTGGAAAATGAAAAAATGGTGTATGGAACCTATCATCTTGAAAGTGGGCGAAGGATTATTTGCTCATGCCCAATCAGTGATGTTGAGCTAGAGGCATACCGGAAGGCTCCTGATACATTTTTTGGAGCAGTTCATCCGGTGACAAAGAAATCGGAGAGCCCTGTGGACCTTTATGATTTCTTTCATTCGACAGCAAAGGATATGACCAAAGAAAAAATGTTGGATCATCTGGCAAAGCATCCCCGGATCGAAGAGTTCCAGAGCATGGGGCAACAAAGCTTGGCCTTTGAATATGCGCTCGTATATGCTGAGAGTGCATGGATACAGTCTCGCAAGTCATTGGCAGCCCGAAAAATGCAGTGAACATTGGGCGTGGCTAGATGGGGGAGTTGAGAAGTGGTGGTATAAAAAGTGGTATAAAATATTTATACGATTTTTTATCTATCTGTAATTGTTTATAAAAATGTCTTTTTTCTAATTCCTCCCTCTCCGCCATAGAACATTATTACTTCATCTCAAGAAGTGTCATAAGCCCTCGAAATGAGGGCTTTTTTGTTGCCTGGTTTATTCTGTCGTCAAAGAGTTGCGTTTTGCAGTGCGTTGTCGTGTCGAAAAAATTGAAATGGTTATGCCGTGACTTCCAGCAGTTCCTCCCATGCGGTGGTGTAGCGTTGGGAGCGTAATTCCCGGCGCATGCGCCAGCTTCCGTTGATGCCGGATGCGGCGAACTTGATGGTGTCCTGTCCCCATCGGGCGTTGCAGGTGTCCAATGCTTTCATGATGGGGGCGTTTCGGTCATGTGTGTCCGGCGGCAGGTCGAGCAGGCTGAGCCATCGTCTGTTTGCCGGTTCCAGTCCTGAAAGCATGACTCCGCATTTTTTGAATTCGTAGTCCTTTCGGTAAATGCGCTTTATTCCTGACTGGGCCGCTTTGATTATCGAGGGCGTGTGTGCGGTGGAAACGGGCAGGGGGATGGAGATGGTGTTGGCGTATTGCAGGAGGTCCCGTTTGAATCTGTTGGTCTCGAGGGAGACGGATATGTTCGATGTGACGGATTGTTGCCTGCGGAGTTTTTCGGCGGCACGGGTCGCATACTGGGCTGTCGCTTCCATGAGATCGTCCAGCCGTGTGACCGGATGACCGAAGGACCGTGATGAGACAATGGTTTTCTTGGATACGGGGCTGCTTGTGAAATCATGACAGGGGAAGCCTCTTAGTTCCAGTAGTGTATGCAGTCCGGTGACGGTCATTTTTTCTTTGACCCAGTTTTGTTTCAGTGCACGGAATTCAAGCGCGTTGTTTACCCCGAGTTTGCGTAACCGCTTGGCATGGCGAGGGCCGATACCCCATACATCGCCTATTTCGGTCCAGCGCAAAACGCGGTCCGGGTCCGGACTGGTGTTCAAATCGAAAACGCCCCGGCTGCGCGGTTGTTTCTTGGCGAATCTGTTGGTGAGTTTTGCCAAAGTTTTCGTCGGTCCGATGCCGATGGAAACCGGAATTCCTGTCCACTGTTCTACCGTCGCCCGCAGTCGTCGGGCAAATGGCTCGGCCCCGCCTTGTATGCCGGTCAGGTCGGCAAACGCTTCGTCAATGGAGTAGACTTCCACTTCCGGGCAAAAGCGTGTGAGTACTCGCATGACCCGCGCCGAAAGATCGCCGTAGAGGGCATAGTTCGAGGAGAAGACCGCTACGCCGTTTCGTTCAAGCCGGGTCTTGCTTTTGAAGTAAGGTGTCCCCATTTCAATCCCCAACTCCTTTGCTTCATTGGAACGGGCAATGATGCAGCCGTCATTGTTCGACAATACGACGACAGGGCGGTTTCTGAGATCGGGGCGGAAAGCTCTTTCGCAGGAAGCGTAAAAGTTGTTGCAATCGATCAGGGCGTAGCTTTTGATCATGATCAGACTTTATGCACCACATGGCGTACGACACCCCAGATTTCAAAATCGGTTTCCGGGGTCAGCAGAATAGGGGAGTACTCCGGGTTTTCCGGGAGCAGCACCAGTCCGTTTTCGTTTCGCACAAGTCGCTTCACGGTGAATTCTCCATCAATAAAGGCTATGACAACATTTCCCGGCACCGGATGCTGTGATCTGTCCACGACGAGAATATCATCGTGGAAAATTCCGGCACCAGTCATGGAGTCCCCGGACGCACGAACAAAAAATGTCGCTTCCGGTCGTGGGGCAACATATTCGTTCAGATCCAGCGGGCGCTCCAGATACTCTTCCGCAGGAGATGGAAAACCGGCCGGAACAGCTTCTCCGGCCAGCGGCAGGGTGAAGCATCCTTTGTCTGTTAGTTTTCCCATTGCTTTGGTTCGGGGTGTCCGAAGCGGACTGCGGCCTGTATTTGGTGGCATGAAAATCTCAATTTTGTTAATTTTTAAAAAACAAATTTATAAAAAAAGCGCCAAAGAGTCAATCTTTGATAAACAAAAAGCCGTGCCGGGAGTTTGGATTAGGGAAAGGATTTTCAATAATATGAAATAAAAGGGCAACGGTTGTTCCCCGTTGCCCTTCTGCCTTTTTGGAGTTGTTTCGTGTGTGTAAAGACGTTCTTATAATGAATCAGTCGAGGTCGAAGCGGTCAAGATTCATTACTTTGTTCCATGCCGCGATGAAGTCGGTTACGAATTTTTTCTTGGAATCCGCACAGCCATAGACTTCAGCAAGAGCGCGAAGCCGTGAATTCGAACCGAAAACGAGGTCCACGCGGGTTGCTGTCCATTTGAGTGTGTCTGTGGTTCTGTCACGTCCTTCGAACAGTCCCGGTTTCGAGGAAGGTGTCCATGCCGTGGATAGGTCGAGCAGGTTGACGAAGAAGTCGTTGCTGAGTGTTTCCGGGTGTTTGGTGAAGACGCCATGCTGCGACTGCCCGAAGTTGGTATTCAGGACCCGCATGCCGCCGATGAGAACAGTCATTTCAGGGGCGGTGAGTGTCAGCAGTTGTGCCTGATCCACGAGCAGTTCTTCCGCTGACACTGCGTATTGGGTTTTGAGATAATTGCGGAATCCGTCTGCCGCGGGTTCCAGCACGGCAAAGGATTTCACGTCTGTCTGATCCTGTGAGGCGTCCGTGCGTCCCGGAGTGAAGGGAACGGTCACGTCATGACCTGCGTCCTTTGCAGCCTGTTCCACTCCCGCGCAGCCGCCCAGAACAATGAGGTCAGCCAGTGACACCCGCTTTGCGCCGGACTGTGTGTCGTTGAATTCCTTTTGGATTTCGCCGAGAACCTGCAACACGGCAGACAGTTCTGTCGGCTGGTTCACTTCCCAATCCTTTTGCGGTGCAAGACGGATGCGTGCTCCGTTTGCTCCGCCGCGTTTGTCGGACCCGCGGAATGTGGAGGCCGAGGCCCATGCGGTCGCAACCAATTGGGAAACGGAGAGCTGCGACGCCAGAATCTTGCTCTTGAGGGCAGCGATGTCCTGCTGGTCGATCAATTCATGGGTGACTGCGGGGACCGGGTCCTGCCAGATGAGTTCTTCGTCGGGGATTTCTGGGCCGAGATAGCGTGAGCGTGGTCCCATGTCGCGGTGCGTCAGCTTGAACCATGCCCGGGCGAATGCGTCCGCGAATTCTTCCGGGTTTTCGTGAAACCGTTTTGAAATGGGGCCATAGATCGGGTCCATTCTCAACGCGAGGTCCGCCGTGGTCATCATGGGCGCGTGCCGTTTGGACGGATCGTGGGCATCCGGCACGGTCGTCCCGGCGTCCGGATCGGTCGGAATCCATTGCCACGCTCCGGCAGGGCTTTTCACCAAGTCCCAGTCGTAGCCGAACAGCGTGTCGAAGTAGCTGTTGTCCCATTGGATTGGGGTCGGGGTCCATGCTCCTTCGATGCCGCTGGAAATGGTGTCACCACCTTTTCCGCTGCCGAAATCGCTTTTCCAGCCAAGCCCCTGTTCCTCAATGGCGGCTCCTTCCGGTTCCGGTCCGACATGCGCTGCGTCTCCGGCTCCATGGCATTTCCCGAAGGTGTGCCCCCCGGCGACGAGTGCGACGGTCTCCTCATCGTTCATGGCCATGCGTGCGAAGGTGTCGCGAATATCCCGGCCAGAAGCGATGGCACTCGGTTCGCCGTTCGGCCCTTCCGGGTTTACGTAAATAAGGCCCATCTGCACGGCGGCGAGCGGGTTTTCCAGTTCCCGGTCTCCTGTGTACCGCTTGTCGCCGAGCCATGTTTCCTCGGTTCCCCAGTAGGTGTCTTCTTCCGGTTCCCATATGTCTTCGCGGCCCCCGGCGAAACCGAACAGTTTCAGGCCCATGGATTCCAGAGCGCAGTTGCCTGCATAGATCATAAGGTCGGCCCATGAAATTTTCCTGCCGTACTTTTGCTTGATGGGCCAAAGCAGCCTACGCGCTTTGTCGAGATTGACGTTGTCGGGCCAGCTATTAAGGGGGGCAAATCGCTGGTTTCCGGACCCTGCGCCGCCTCGCCCGTCACCGGTGCGGTAGGTGCCTGCGCTGTGCCACGCCATTCGGATGAACAGGGGGCCGTAATGCCCGTAGTCCGCAGGCCACCAGTCCTGTGATGTGGTCATCAGTTCGAAGATGTCTTTTTTCAGGGCGGCAAGATCGAGGGTTTGAAATGCTTCAGCGTAGTCGAACGTTTCGCCCATCGGGTTGGACTTGGAGGAGTGCTGGTGCAGAATGTCGAGATTGACCTGATTGGGCCACCAGTCCCTGTTTGAAGTGCCTCGGCCTGTTGTCTGGCTGCCAGTGTGTCCCGTTACCGGACATTTCTTGGCGTCACTCATGAAATTACCTCCCATTCTTTCGTGAAGATATTTATTGTGCTGGTCTGACTGCATTTTTGACAGACAGAAGTGATATGCTTCACCTTGGTAAAAAGGTTTTGCATATTTTTACCGCATTTTGCTTTTATCACGATTTTGTTTTTGGGGTAACTGGTGAAGCGATATTTCTAACAAGCGTACCATGTGTCGTTCGGCTTCTGCGAGCCTGGGCCATTCCAGATGGTTTGGAATGGAGAAGCATGAAACAAGTTCAAGGGAGGAGCGGTTGTTATGCCGGGGGAAGGTGTGCGTGGATCGGTTCCCTGATTTTCAGCAGGTCGCTGAAGGCCTGAACGCGCATGTGCGACGCTTCGCTCAGGCGTTCTCCCTTGTGCAGGAGAATGGCTCCCTCTTCGGTTACCATGTCCTTCTGCATTATCATGCCGGGTTGCAGATCCGAGACATTGAGCGGGTTGTCGATGGTTTTGCCGTGTTCATCCCGGTGTTTGGCAAGAGACTCCACTACTTTTTGGTCGTAAATCTCCGGTTTGGACCGCATGTACTTTATGGCTTTGTCCGGATCTGAACCATTGAGTTCCATTTGGTCGATATCCACGCAGACTTTGAGAATGCGTGCACCGAGAGGGGGATTCTGGGAGCAGGCCGTGTTCTGGTGGCGGATGGCTGCCGCCATTTTGCCCATGCGCGGCATGCCTTCCAGCAGTCTGGCGGCGATGATAGGATGCGTACGGAATTGCTTCATGTCCTGCTTGGTGATGTTTTTGCCCATTTCCATTTTTTTGAGCAGGCCTTCGGGCAAGCCTACGCAGCCGATATTGGAGAGAAGCACGATCATGTCCATCATCTGGGGAGGCATGGCCTTGAGGTCCTTGCATATCCGCTGTGCGCGCCGTCTGATCCGTTTGCTTCGGCGTACGGCAAGCGGGTGCGTGATTTCAAGAATGGCTACCAGTGTGCGAACACTGCCGAGCAGGGTGTCCTTCATGGCTTCCATCTCGGCCCGTTCCCGCTTGAATGAAACAACAGCATTGGAAATCGTTTTCAAAAGCAATTCCTGTGGGAATGGCTTGCTGAGCAGGTTGGCGACATGGGCCTTGTTGATGGCTGCTTCCGCTGTTTCAAAGTCGCGGTCATCGATTACCATGATCCGTATGGTCTGCGGATGTTTTTCATATGCGGCTGTCAGTAGTTCCAGCCCGCTCATGCCCGGAAGGTCGGGGCCGGAAAGGAGCACCATGAAGCGGCTGTCCCTGGCGAGCAGGGCCAGTGCTTCTTCCCCGTTGTCCAGTTGGGTTGCATCGAACTCCCCGGTCAGTGTGGCCATGGTTTCTTTTGCACACTTCGGGTCAGTGGTGACGAGCAGTATCTTGGGCTTTGCCATGGGTAATCTCCTGTCTGGCTATAAGCCGGTGATGGCGATGCCGCATTGTTCCGCATCCCAGTGGAATTTGGAGGCCTGTTCCGCCTTGTTCAGCGTGATGGAACGGTCTCCGATGTTGATGGTCACTCCAGCATGGGTTGTCTTTCTGGCTCTGAGTTTTATTTTGGCGAGTTCTTTGCTTTGCGCCATCAGCATTTCGTCTTTTTTCTTTTCATTGTTAGCGAGTTCTTTCAGGAGATGAGCCTTGATCTTGAAAAGTTCGGCTATGATTGCCCGGTCTTCCTTCGGTGCCATCAGCAGAGTTTTTTTGGGGTCTTCCGTTCCGATGAATTTCCCTAGTTCGTCAATGCGTTCACGGATGGCGGCGTCCTCTTGATCCAGAGAGGGGTCCTCGCTACCGGGAAGGGCCAATGTTACAGAGGTCAATGTGCCGGTATCAGTGCCTACTTCCGCGACGTTCATGCCTGCACATACGTAATTCCCACCGTTGACGATTCCCTTGTCAGATTCGGCGATGATCCGGCCTCCGGCCACGATGTCGCAGTTGGCAATGTCCACATCCACGACAACGTCGCCGCCAGCGTGGATGGTGGCGTTGCGAATGAATTTTGCCGTTACATTGCCGCCCGCTTCGATGAGTCCGCCTTCTTCCATGAGTATGCCGCCGCCTACGTTGACGTCGGCCCCCGCCTTGATGATGGCGTTTTCGACCACAACGTCGACCACGACGTTTTCCTCGGCCGAAACTTCCGTGCCGGTGGTCACGGTCCCTTTGATGAGAATGGATCCTTTTGCCACATGTACGTTGCCGGAAGCGAGGTCCACGTCGGAGTTGATCTCCAGAACATCGGAAATGGCTAGCGAGCCTTCCTTGTAAACCACCATGCCCGGAACAGCGGCAGTGAAAACCGTGGTTCCTCCGTCTCCGTCTGAAGCGGTAACGTTGTTGCCCGCCTTGATGGTTTGTGGTTGCCCGTTCTCTGCGGGGATCTCGTTGCCGAGTACGTCGAATCCGGGAACACCGTTGGTGGGCGGTATCAGGATGGCGATTTCGTCGCCTTCTCCCACGCAGAAAGTGCCGCCACGTTCGCGGAAGTCCACAGTGCCGTCTTTTTTTACTTCGCCTACCGAGCTGTCTTTTCTGAACTTGAGTTGAATTTCTCCGTCACGTCCGTTGAGCGGCAGTTGGCCTTTGGCAATCTTGATTCCCTTGACCGGGGTGTTCTCTTTCTGCGCTTTGGCGACGGCGTCATCCAAAGCGTCATTGTCCACTCCTCTGCACCCATCGGGAAGGGCGGAGCGGTACTTGTCGTCGGAAATATTTTTTCCGAAGCAATCTGTGGGAAAGAAGTCCATTGAAAGCGTCTGCCCATCGTCTGATGTCGACCAGAGCGGGACGACCAGCATGCCTTTGGGGGTTGCTTCAAGCATGCCGACAGCGGTTGCCGTGAGTGTGGCCGCCTTTGGGTCACATTCGAGGTTTGCTTCCTGATAACTGATTTTCTTGTCGCTATCCGGGGGGATTGCATCAGGCAGATGATCTTGATTCAGTTTGGCAATGGGCTGTCCCGGGACCACGGGGAGGGCGAAGTCGCAGAGCGGGGATATGTGGTCCTTTGTCATGGGGCAGAGTGTTTCTTCATTGCCGGTGGCCATGGCAGGTGACTCCTTGTCACTGAAATTCTTCTGCAATCAGGGAATACTTACAGTCCATATTAGGCATATGGCTGACTTCCGGTCAATGATGTCCGGAATTTTTGCGAAAATTGAAGGGGTTGGTACAAACAAGTAGCCCTGCTCCACTCTTGAGAGTGGAGCAGGGTTCCTTTTGCGTGGCGTTATTTCCGAGCCGTCAGATCATGGTGTTGATAAGAGTCCCTTTCGCATAAGCGCCAAGGACATTGGTTTGGAAGTCATAGCTTTGGGCCATGCCGGTTTTATCACCGGAAGTGGACCCGGAATTCATGTAATCCAGAGTTTTGGAAACAAGCGCTCCCTCGGCAGACGCCTTGTCCACCGGGGCAGGACTTGAGCCGTTGCCGGTATTGTTCATGATGTCCAGAGTCTCGGAAACCACGGCTGCGCCAAACGTCTGTCGGTCGAATGGCGTCGGGCTTCCAAGACCGCCAATTGCCATGGTCATAGTCTACCCTCCCTGCCGTCAGGCCGGAAATAACGCCTAACCATCCTGAATCAGAATGGAAATTCTTGTGCTTGCGTTGCAGGAAGGACAGTGGGCCTCGTTTTTGAGCTTCCTCCAATGTTTCGGGTTGATATACTCCCACATCAGCCTTATCGGAAAAAGACTGACTATCTTTAGGTGGGGAATAATAATTCTTGTTCTTTTGGGGGTGGTGGGTAGGATTGATAAAGGTAACTGATAAAAAATGACGCCTGCTCTCGGTCAAGGTGTGAACGAGAGCAAGCGTCAGTAAGGAAAGAGGGCTATATGGCGGAATTTTGGTATATTGCCGCAGCTATTGTTGGCGGAGCGTTGACTGCGCTGTTACTGGCTCGTCGTTTCAAGGACAAATGTGCGCCGTGAGTGTTCATGTATGCGGCACTTGGCGCAGGTTGCGCCATTTATTATCTTTTGAAGTCCGTAGTGGGATAGGCCCTACTCGGATTCCTTGACCTCGTCCCACAGTTCGTTCATGGCGTCGAGGTCCATGTCGTTGATGTGCAGGTCGCGTTGCTCTGCCAATTTTTCCATCTTGCCGAATCGTCCGAGAAATTTCTGGTTGGCAAAATCAAGCGCGCTGTTCGCCTTGATTCCCTTGCGTCTGCCCAACTCTACCAATGTGAAAAGATAATCGCCGAATTCCTGTTCCGAGGCGGCGGCATCCTGAGCCTTCATCGCGTCCTGCCATTCCGTCCATTCTTCCTTCAACTGATTTTCGACAGCTTCATCCGAATCCCAGGTGAACTTGTTGCGGGCCGCCTTTGAGTTGATGCGGTAGGCCTTGAGCAGGGGGGGGAGGCCTTTGGGAAGGGAGTCGAAGACATGTTTTTTCTTCGTGCCTTCATTTTCCTTGCGTTTGGTTTTTTCCCAGTTGTCCCAGATTTCTTCGGTATCCTTGAAATGCTTGTCGGCAAATACATGCGGGTGACGGCGAATCATTTTGGCGGTGATGTGCTTGAGCGATTCGGTCAGGGTGAAGGCTTTTTCCCGTTCATAGAGCGTGGCTATGAATATGAGGATGAAAATGACGTCGCCGAGTTCTTCCATGGCTTCGGCCTTGTCGCCGGAGCGTATGCCCTCGATGAGTTCAAAGGCTTCCTCGGCAAGATAGTCGCACATGGTCAGCGGGGTTTGTTCCCGGTCCCACGGGCAGCCGTCCGGGGCTATGAGGGCATGGATGACGTCAAGAAGCTCCTGCAAGGCCGCAGCCTGCGGGGTGCTGTTCATATCGCTCATGGCGAATTCCTCCGATGGTGAAATGAGGTGATGTGAGTTCTTTGAGAGAGTTATTCCTGCGGCTGTTCGTCGTCAAGGCCAATGACTTCCTTGGCGGAGTCAATGGCTTCCTGTGCGGACGGGAAGGCAAATCCTCGGGATTCAAGCGCATTGCGTACGGAGTTGGGAGCCAAGTCCCCGACCAGTTGCAGCATGTGCTGTGAACGGGGGGCGATGTATGATTCACTGAGCCATTCGGATTTGGGTGCGAAGGCATGAAGAAACATCAGGACGATCAGTCCGATGAGTACGCCTTCCAGCATGCCGAAAATGCCTCCGGCAGCCCTGTCTACCCAGCCCAGCAGAGAGATGTCGAGCATGGTGCGAATGGCTTTTGCGATAAGCCAGAAGACAACGAGTGTGCCGAAGAATATTAGTACATAGGCCAGTGCGCTGACCGTGATTTCGCTTTTGATATACAGCTCAAGGTGAGGGACGATGAGGTGCTGATAGTTGGATGCCAGAAATATTGCCAGCACAATGGCCGTCAGTGACAGGATTTCCTGAACAAGGCCGCGGAAAAAGCCCCGGATGAGAAATATGCCGACAATGCAAATAAGGATGATATCAAGAAAATTCATGGACGATTACCCTGTTTCGTTAAAAAAATGTCCCCTGCAAGGGTCTAGCAAACTGAAGACAAAATGTGAACCGGGTCGACAGGTTTTTTTGGATTTGTACTTTCCCGGTGTGTTTGCAGGGTTGTTTCTGTAACCGAACTCGGCTAAAAGTTACGACCAGCCACTTGAAACATCGGCAAGGAGGAGTGGATGCAGGTCCATGAGACCGGATTTCCCGGTCTGTACGTTTTGGTTCCTCATGTTTTTCAGGATGAGAGAGGTTTTTTTCTGGAAAGCTACAATCGGGAGCGGTTCAAAGAGCTCGGCATCAACAGTGAATTCGTGCAGGATAATCACGCATATTCACGGGAATCCGGCGTACTTCGGGGTTTTCATTTTCAATTGCCGCCTGCGGCTCAGGCCAAGCTTGTCTGGGTGACTCGCGGGGCGGTGCTGGATGTTGTGGTTGATTTGCGTAAAGGCTCGCCTACTTTCGGCAAGTGGCGGCATGTCATTCTGAGTGCTGCCAATTTCAAGCGGATGTTCATTCCGCGCGGGTTCGGGCATGCCTATGTGACCATCATGCCGGACACGGAATTCCAGTATAAGGTCGATGCGCCGTATTCGCCCGAGAACGACTGCGGCATCGTCTGGAACGATCCTGACATTGCCATGGACTGGAGTCCCGCTCTTGCCGGTCGTGAGCCGATTTTATCGGAAAAAGACCACAGATTGACGAAACTGGCTGATTTTGATTCTCCCTTCATTTATGAGGAATAAATACCATGTCTGAAACCAAGCAGCCTCGTGCGGCGTTCGCCGGACAATGTCATGCCATTATTCTGGCTGGCGGTTCCGGTACCCGCCTCTGGCCGTTGAGTCGTAATCTCTTGCCAAAACAACTACTGGTTCTTGGCGGCGAACTGACCTTGCTTCAGCAGACCGTTACCCGCGTTCTTGATGCGTTTGAGCCTTCGCGTATATGGGTCGTCACTAACGAAGAACACGTTTTCGAGGTACGCAAGCAGATCGCTGAAATCGATTCCGAACTGGAGGGGCAGGTGCTGGCCGAGCCGTTGAGCCGGAATACCTTGCCCGCCATCATGCTCGGGCTTGAAAAAGTTGCAAGTGTCGACGAAAAGGCGCTGGCCGCGGTTTTTCCCTCAGACCACCTGATTCGTGACAACAAGGCATGGACGAATGATTTGGTGCGTGCCTCCGAGTTGGCGGTGGAGAAGCGTTTTGTCACTTTCGGAGTGGAGCCGTCCAAGCCTGAAACAGGGTATGGATACATTACGCTTGGCCGTGAGATCGGTGAAGGTGCTTTTGAAGTCAATGGGTTTGTGGAAAAACCGGAACTGTCCACTGCAGAGGAGTTTCTTCGGGCGGGAACGCATTACTGGAACAGCGGAATGTTTCTGTTCCGGGTCAAGGACTTTTTGCGGCAGGTTGCCAAATGTCAGCCCGAGCTGTGGGATTGGTGGATGGCGCGTGAAGAGTCGTCGATGGTGCAGGGGTACCGTGATATACCCAACATATCAGTCGATTATGGTGTCGTTGAAAAGATAGACAATATTGCTGTCATCCGTGCCGGATTCGACTGGGATGATCTCGGCAGTTGGGAGGCCATGTATCGGCTCGGTTCCAAGGACGAGAACGGGAATGTCATTCAGGGCGATGTGCTTGCCATGGACTGTCGGAATTCCCTGCTTATCAGCGAAGGTGGCAAGCTCGCGGCTGTCGGACTTGATAATATGATTATGGTCCAGACCCGTGATGCCACGCTGAGTTGCCCCATGGATGATGTGCAGTCCGTACGTACAGTAGTTGACAGGTTGAAGTCCGAAGGCAGCAAGCTGGTGGAAAGTCATCCTACGGTTGTTCGTCCCTGGGGGAGCTACTCGGTTCTGGAAGAAGGGCCGCATTATAAAATCAAACGCATTCAGGTGAACCCGGGCGCTCGTCTGAGTTCGCAGATGCACCATCATCGCAGCGAACATTGGGTTGTTGTTGATGGAACGGCAGAGGTGGAAGTGGATCGGGAACCGCGGATTCTGGTGGAGAACCAATCCGTTGATATCCCGAAGGCTTCCCAGCATCGTCTGGCCAATCCGGGCAAGGTCCCGCTTAATATCATAGAGATACAAAGTGGGCCGTATCTGGAAGAAGATGACATCGTCAGGTTTGACGATGTCTATGGTCGGGTGAAGAAATAAACGTCCAAAGCGTTTTTGTATCGCACGGATATTCCTTGTGTTTTCTGTGGGCGGGAGATCGTGAAAATTTTCATATTCTCTTGACACGAAATCAATCTGTGCCGTATGGAAACGTAGTTCAATTGGTGTGATTTTCACATAAACTTTAGAGTGATGGGGCGAGGTTATGGAGGAAAGAAAAGCATCGAAACGGTGTGGAGGGGCACTCCCCTTTATCATCGGCTTCCTGGCCGCTTGCGTAGTTGGATGGGCTGTCATCCCCGGTTTGTTCTTCGAAAATGTCGAACAGCCGTTCAGGTTCAGCCATTCCATCCACGTGGAAGGGCAGGGCATGGATTGCGAAAGCTGCCACTATTTCCGGGACGACGGTTCTTATGCCGGCTTCCCGACCAACGAAGCATGTGTCGAATGTCATGCGGTTGATCCCGAAGAGGCGATGGAGGCTATCGCCGAAGCCGGTATCGACCCGAAAGACTTTGATGCAATCATGAAGGCCGAGATTGGCGCCATTGAGGACAATCTGGCGTCCGAGTCCGACGAGGACAAGCAGGCTGAACGCGAGTACGTGGTCAAGTATCTCATCCAGGGCGAAGAAGTTCCCTGGCTGAATTACCAGTACCAGCCGGACAACGTTTACTTCTCTCACAAGGCTCACGAAGCCTTGAACATCGAAGAGATGGCCGAGATGAAGGACGAACTGTCCAGCGTGGTCGATCCGAGCGTGTTCGACGAACCTGCTGAGCAGAACTGTAACCTGTGCCACCTCAAGGACATCGACAAGAATGACACGCCGCCGCCTTTCCAGCGGAACATTCTGTCCGGCTACAGCAAGATGACCATGAAGATGTGGAAGTGCGAAAGGTGCCATGCCCTCAAGGGCCAGCCCAACGCCTGCTACACCTGCCATAAGTAAAGGGGAACTGAAGATGAGCGTAGCACGCAGAGCTTTTATTCAGATGAGTGTGGGCGCCACCGTCGGTATCCTTTTTACACCGACGGTTTGGACCGCTCTTGATGATGTGTCCATCTGGACGCAGAACTGGCCCTGGATTCCCACGTTGAAATACGGGGAAGTCAAAGGTGTGCCGACTGTGTCCAAGATGTGTGAATCCGGCTGTGCCGTGAAGGTCCGCACTGTTGCGGGTGAAGCCTTCGGTACGGAAGGAAATGTTGAAAACCCGCTTTCCGGCGGCGGTATCTGCCCCTTGTGCGCCAACGGCGTTCAGGTAAAGAACAGCCCGACCCGGATCAAGTCTCCCATGCTGAACGGCAAGGAGATTTCCTGGGACGAAGCCCGGGATGTGGTTTCCGAGAAACTCGCTGCTGCCGGCAGCAAGGTTGCCGTCATCAGCGGCGATCAGTCCGGTACCGTCAACGAAGTCTTCTCCGCGCTGCTGGCCGACAAGGGCAGTGACGCATTCTACTCCATGCCTTGCGACATGCAGGCAGCGGATAAGGCATGGACCGGCCTCATGGGCGGTTCCGGCCAGATCGGTTACGATCTGGAAAATGCCGACATGGTCCTGCTGGCCGGTGCTGACGCCCTGGAATCCTGGGGACCCACCGTTGCCAACATGAAGGCTTTCGCTGCCAATGAGTCCGGAAAGTTCGTCTTTGCCGGTCCCATGCAGACCAAGACAGCTTCCGTTACATCCAAGTGGGTGCCCGTCCCGGCAGAAGGCATGGCCGCCTTCACCCTGGGTATCTGCTATTACGTGTTGCAGGCAGGCAAGTCCGTGCCCGCAGCCGATTTCGATCAGTTCAAGGCCATGGTCATGAGCGGGTACACCCCGGCCAAGGTCGAGGCTGCTACCGGCGTCAAGGCAGACACTCTGGCGGAAGTCGCCAAGATGCTGCTTGCTGCCGGCAACCCTGTGGTTGTTCCCGGCGGTTCCGTCGGTGCCAACGCCGCAGCTTTCGCCTTGAACCTGCTGCTCGGCGGCGGCATGAAAGTGCTGCCCGAGTTCGGCAAGGCCATTGAAACCGCCATGTCGCGCAGTGACATGCTCAAGCAGGACATCCTGCAAGGTGTCAATGCGGACCTGCTGTTCGTCTACTCCGCCAATCCGGTTTACGCCCTGCCCGAGCAGGTCAAGGCCGGCTTCACGGTTGCCTTTGATTTCGTCAACACCGAGACGACCGCTGCTGCGGATCTCGTGCTGCCGATCCCGCATCCGTACGAGCGTTTTGACGATCTGGCGAGCCCCTACGGCGTCGCCGCAGCCACCTACAGCCTCGGTGCTCCGGTATCCAAGGCGACTTTGAACGTCATGAACGCCGCCGACTTTGTTCTCGGACTGGCTGATCTCGGATTCGAGACTTTTGAGGAAGTCCTCGAAGCCAAGGTTGCCGCCATCGGCGCGGACATGGACGAACTGAAGGAAGGGGCTGCCTACGTTCTGGAAGAAACTCCGGATGTTTCCGGTGTCACTTTGGCTGCCAACGTTCTGGGCAAGGCCGCTGTTCCCGTCAAGGGGACCGGTGCTTTGGGACTGGCTCCCTACACTCTGCTCAATGTCGGTACAGCCAATCAGGCCACCACACCCAACGCACCGTGCACCATCAGCAACAATCAGCTGGTTGGCGATCACATGGTCGTGATGATGGCATCGGTCACCGCCAAGAAGCTCGGCGTCAGCGTCGGCTCCAAGGTGAAGCTCTCCGGCGGCAACGGTGAATGCACAGCTCTGGTACAGGTCTTCGAAGGCGTTCTTCCCGGCGTCGTGGCTGCCCCGTTGGGCATGGGCCACTCCGTGGGCGATGAGTTCTCGAAGGGCAAGGGCGATAATGTTTACAAGATTCTCACGGTGAGCTCCGAGGCTGCCACTGGCACCTCCACATGGGCCGGTTCCACTGTGAACGTTGCCAAAATCTAGGGGGAACCGACATGCAAACAAAAGAATTCAAAATCAAATGGGGCATGGTCATTGATATTGACAAATGCACCGGCTGCGGCGCCTGTATGGTCGGCTGCCAGGTGGAGAACAATATCGCTCCCATGACCAAGAAAGACCCCTATAACTATGCTCAGGCCTTGACCAAGGATCGCGACGACGCATCCAACAAGCTCAAGACCCTGACTTGGATGAACGTTTACGAACTGTCCAACAACAAGGCCTTCCCGGAACACGAGACGGCTTACCTGCCCAGACCCTGCATGCAGTGCGGCACCCCCGCTTGTGTGCCTGTCTGTCCGGTTGTTGCGACTGACAAGAACGAAGAGGGCGGTATCGTCTCGCAGATTTACCCGCGTTGTATCGGTTGCCGGTACTGCATGGCTGCGTGCCCCTACCACGCTCGTTACTTCAACTGGTGGGATCCCCTCTGGCCGGAAGGCATGGACAAGGGCCTCAGCCCGAACGTGTCCGTGCGTCCTCGCGGCGTTGTCGAGAAGTGCAACTTCTGCCACAGCCGCTACCTCGATGCCAAGAATGAGGCCCGTCAGAACGGTGAAGATCCGATGAACCTGGCAGACGGTGCGTACAACCCCGCTTGTGCAGACATCTGTCCGACCAAGGCCATCACTTTCGGTGATCTGAATAATCCCGAACACCGTGTGTATGAATTGTCCAGAGGCAAGAACGCATTCCGCCTGCTCGAAAAGCTCGGCTTGGATCCTCAGGTTTACTACACCAGTGAACGTGAATGGGTCCGTTTGCAGGGCGACAACTACAACGCCGATGGCGGCGGTCACTAAGGGAGGCTGAATAATGGATAGCAAACTCTTCCCGGAAGGGACTCAGCGGTGTTCATTTGGCCAGTTCGCCATTTGGATGGCCTTTATTGTCGGCATCTTCCTGTGGGGCTTCTACGGCGCTGTGCTTGTATTGTACAACGGCATCGGCACCACCGGACTCGATAACTACTTCGGGTTTGGTGCCTGGATTACCTTTGACCTTGCGGTTATCGCACTTGGAGCCGGCGCATTCTTCACCGGTTTCCTGAAGTACATCCTCAAGATCAAACAGCTTGAAAAAATCATCAACCTGACGGTTATCGTCGGTTTCTGCTGCTACGCCGGTGCTATGCTGGTGCTGGTGCTTGACGTTGGTCAGCCCGCCCGCGCATGGTTCGGTTACTGGCATCCGAACGTTCACTCCATGCTGACAGAAGTTATCTTCTGTATCACCTGCTACCTGACTGTCCTGATCATCGAGTTCGTCCCGCTGGTCCTGGAACAGAAGCAGCTGAACAAGATTCCCTTCATTCACGCATTGGCTCACAACATGCACATCAACATGGCTCTGTTCGCAGGTATCGGCGCTTTCCTGTCGACCTTCCACCAGGGTTCTCTCGGCGGCATGTACGGTGTCCTGATTGGTCGTCCCTTCTCTTTCCGTGAAGGCTTCTTTATCTGGCCCTGGACGTTCTTCCTGTTCGTTCTTTCCGCAGTCGGTTCCGGCCCGGTTTTCACCGTGCTGATCGCCACTCTGATGGAAAAACTGACCGGCAAGAAACTGGTCGACTTCAAGACCAAGGCTCTCATGGGCAAGATCGCCGGCACCATGCTGTGCGTCTATATGTTCTTCAAGATTCTCGACACCTGGGCATGGGCCACCGGCTACCTGCCGTCCGTCGGGCTGACTTTTGAACAGATGTTCCATGGCGTTGCCTACGGACAGTGGCTGCTGTGGACCGAGATTGTCCTGTGCGGTGTCATCCCGGCCATCATGCTGGTGACTCCTGCCATCCGCAATCGTCCCGGCCTGCTGTACACTGCCGCAATCCTCGATTGCTTCGGTGTCTCCCTGAACCGTTACATCTTCACTGTTCAGACCATCGCCTTCCCGTCGATGCCGTTTGACAAGTGGTACATCTACTACCCGAACTGGGTTGAATACGCGACGTCGATCATGATTATTGCTTTCGGCGCTATCGTCATCAGTCTGGCTTACCGTTACCTGCCGGTCTTCCCGCTGGAAACGAAGCTGAACTACCAGTCCGGCGAATAGGCGTTTACGCCTGATCGCAAATCAAGGGGCCTGCTCATTTGAGCAGGCCCCTTTTTTATTGTGACTTTTGGATTATCGTGGTTGGCAACAGTGGCTGCGGTATTATTTTAATGACTCATCCTTCTTTTTTTACAATTCATTCTCGGAAGGAACACGGCTTTCTCTTTTGGCATTTATCCACGTTTGAAAATCATCCATGTAGGTATAAAAAACAGGTGTCAGGTAAAGTGTCACCACCTGTGAGAAGACCAGTCCTCCCACAACGGCGAGGCCGAGCGGGCGTCGGGATTCTGCTCCGGCCCCGATGCCGAGGGCAATGGGAAGTGCGCCCATGATGGCGGCTAGTGTCGTCATGAGGATGGGGCGGAACCGGATCGTGGCGCCTTGAAAGGCGGCTTCCAGTGAAGAAATGCCGGTTTTTTCGGCTTCGATGGCGAAATCAACAACCATGATGGAGTTTTTTTTGACGATGCCGATGAGCATGATGATGCCGACCATGCCGTAGAGATCGAGATCGCACTGAAAAACCATGAGTGTGACGAGTCCGCCGAAGGCCGCAGAGGGGAGGCCGGAAAGGATGGTGAGTGGGTGGATAAAGGATTCATAGAGACAGCCGAGCAGGATGTAGATGGCTATGATCGCGATGAAAAGCAGGAAGTAGAGCGAATTCATGGACTCGGCAAACGAGCCTGCGGTGCCCTCAAAAGTCGTGCTGACAGTCGCGGGGAGATGGTCGGCGGCAAGCTGACTAACTGTTTGGGTGATTTCTCCCATGGAAGTGCCGGGTTTTCCGTTGAAGGAGAAGGTGACGGATTCGAGCTGGCCGGTATGATTGATGGTGACCGGTCCGGCGATTTCACGGATTTCTGCGAGGGCGTCAAGGCGGACGAGGTTACCTGTGTCGGAGCGGACATACAGCATGCAGAGCGCGTCTATGTTCTTTTGGAATTCCGGTTTGAGCTGCATTATGACTTTGTATTCATCCGTGACTTCGTAGATGGTCGATATTTGCCGTTCTCCATAGGCCGTAAAAAGTGCATTTTCCACGGCATTGGCCGAGACATTCATGCTTCCGGCGAGGTCGCGATTGATTACGACTTCCACCTGCGGCGTATTGATTTGAAGGTCGCTTGTGACGCCGGTCAGTTGAGGCTGTTTCATCAGTGTCGTGTTGAACTCGGCTGCGGCCTTGTACAGTGTTTCAGAGTCAGGCGAGAGCAGGGTGAAGAGATAGTCGCCCTTGGCCTGTTTTCCTCCGATCTGGATCATCGGTGGGTTGACGAGAAAGGTTGCAAGGCCGGGGATGCTGTTGACCGGTCCCATCAGCTCTTGAATGATGTCATCAAGCTTCTCCCGTTCTTTCGGGTCCTTGAGCACGGCGACGATCATGCCTTGATTGGAGAGAGGCACGCCGATGATTTGAATCTGTTCCTTTACTCCGGGATTCTTCGCAATAATCGGGATGAGTGCTTTTTGGTGCCGTTCGATTGCCTTGTAGGAGATTCCCTGTCTGGCTTGGGTAAACCCCATGATTATCCCTTCGTCATCACTCGGGAGAAACCCTTTGGGAATGACGTAGAATGCAGCGGCGGTGGCGAGGAAAAGAAGGACGGATGCGAACATGGTGGCTGCCCGGTGTCTGATGCAGAAATGGAGACTGGTTTTGTACCAGCCCATGATTCTGTCAAAAACAGCGTCTGACTCGGCGATACGGCTTTTGGTTTTGAGCAGGCGGCTGCCGAGCATTGGAGTGAGCGACAGCGACACGACACCTGAGACGAGAATGGCCGAGGTGATGGTCATGGCGAATTCATGGAGCACGCGGCCGATGATGCCTGCCATGAAAAGGATGGGAATGAAGACAATGGCTAGTGAAAGCGTCATTGAAATGATGGTGAACCCTATTTCCCGTGCGCCGTCGGTGGCTGCTTGCATGGGGGGCTTGCCCATCTCCAGATGACGCACGATATTTTCGATCATGACGATGGCGTCGTCCACCACGAAGCCTACCGATAGGGTGAGTGCCATGAGTGAGAAGGTGTCGAGAGTGAAATCAAAGGCATGCATGACCACGAATGTTGCAACAATGGAAAACGGAATGGCGATGGATGCGATGAAAGTGGATGCGAGGTTTTTCAGAAAGACAAAGACGACCATGATGACCAGCGCGATGGCGAGTTCGAGAGTGAACTTTACGTCGTCTACAGATTCCTGAATGAAAATCGACTGGTCATGAATGATGGTCATGTCGATTGACGCAGGCATCTGGGATGATATCCAGGGGAGTTTCTTCCTGATGTCATCAACGATCTGAATCGTATTGGTGCCGGGTTGACGTTTGACCGCAATGGTCAGGCTTTTTTTGTCATTGTGCCATGAACTGAACCGTTCATCCTTGACGCCGTCCTCTATCAGTCCAAGATCGGAGAGACGGACGGGCTGGCCGTTTTTGTAGGTAACAATGATGTCATCATACTGGTCAGCCGCGTTGAGCTGTCCGTTTGCTTCCACCATGAGTGATTGTTCGGTTCCTTCCAGTGTGCCGAGTGGGAGGTCTACGTTGGCAGCGGCAACAGCGTCCTTGACCTCGTCTATACCGAGTTGGCGTGAGGCCAGTTCTCTCGGGTCCAGGCGGATACGGACTGCGTATTGCTTTTCGCCATAGATGATGACCTGAGCAACGCCCTGAATGGTAGAGATGGTCTGGGTCAGGAAGGTTTTTGCATAATCGTTCACACTGGAAAGGGGCAGGCCGTCCGAGCGAATGGAAATGTAGAGAATGGGATTGTCGGCAGGGTTGGTTTTCTGGAAGCTCGGCGGGTCAGTGATTTCGTCCGGCAGGTCGCTCGCGGCGCGGGATATGGCTGATTGAACATCAAGAGCAGCGCCGTCGATGTTTCGGTCAAGATCGAACTGGAGCGTTATGGAAGTGGAGCCGAGCGAGTTGATGGAACTCATGGATTGCAGGCCCGCGATGGAAGAAAATTCGCGTTCCAGCGGCGAAGCGACGCTTGATGCCATGGTTTTTGGATTGGCTCCGGCCATGGATGCTGAGACTTGAATGGTTGGAAATTCCACCGCAGGTAGGTAGCTGACTGGCATGTTCAGGTAGGAAATGACGCCAAAAAACAACAGACCGAGCATGGTCAGCGTGGTCATGACAGGGCGTTTTATGAAAAGCTCGGTGATTTGCATCAGGATTTATCTCCTGATTGAGTTGGTGGGTTGTTTGTTTTCGTGGCATTTCCCGTATTGTTTTTTTTCAAAATCTGCACTGGAGCGTTTTCAAAAAGTCGCAACATCCCGTCTGTGACGATCACTTCATCAGGGCCGAGCCCTTTGTTTATGACCACGTCGTCATCAATACGCATACCGGTTGTAACCGGGCGCATGGTCGCGTTTTCTTTGCTGACAACGTAAACGAATTTGCCTGTGGGGCCGCGCATGACGGCTTGTGCAGGAATGCGGATCGCATTTTCCTGTGTGGCAAGCACGAGGTCTATGCTGACAAACATCCCGGGCCAGAGATTTTTATCCTTGTTCGGAAAATGGGCGCTGAGTTTTATCATGCCCGTGTCGGGGTTGATCCAGTTGTCCACAAAGGTGAGTACGCCTTCGATCCGTTTCCCGCCGGTCCCGGAAGGTGTAGCGAAAACAGGGAGTTCGTCATCGATGTAATGAGAACGGACACGGTCGATTTCATGGCCCGGGATGTAGAAGTCCACACTGGCTGGAGTGATGGTCTTGATGACGACGAGTTGGTCCTTGTCTGCTTCAATGAGGTTTCCTTCATCAAGCAGGGTGCTGCCTGCAATGCCGTTGATCGGTGAGGTCACTTTGGTGAACTTGACGTTTCTTTTCGCAATGTCTGCTTGTGCCGAATCCGCTTCCATCTTCTTTCTGGCAGTTTCGTAAGCTGTCAGTTTCTGTTCATACTCATCTTTTGAAATGACATCCTTTTCATATAATTCCCGGTAACGGATGTAATCCTTGCGTGCGAGTTCTGCGGATGCATGGTCGCTGGCAACGTTTGCGAGGGCTCCTTTCTGTGAAAAGAGATAGGTTTCGGGGTCGATTGTATACAGTACCTGTCCCTTCTCGACTGTGTCACCGTCCAGAAAATGGATGCGTATGATGTGTCCATCGACACGTGATTTTATTGTTACCGAGGTGAATGCCTTCACGTTTCCGACGGCTTTGAGAATGATCGGCGTATCCTTTGCTTCGGTTTTGTAGGTATGAATCGGGGCGGGTGGCATTTGTTGTTGCTCGTTTTTTTCATTTGAGCAGCCTGAAAGAGTCAGGCTCAGGAGGGGTAAAAGGAAAAAAATGTGTATGAAAAATACAGAAATATTTTTCCGATTGTGTTCAAAAAATAAAAATGACATGCGAAAGATGGGCATATCTGCTCCGGATTTTTGCAGTTAGCAAGGGTATACCTCTAACTTTCATACATGCTGGGATATTTTCTTGCAATTGTATTGATACGAGGATGTAACAATCAGGGTTCAATTTATGAACAGTACCTTGACTTTTTTACGATTTCGGATAACAACGGACAGGCAATTCCGATGCCCAGAGCAGACCGCAGGGAGAGATGCGCCAGTCTGTCGGGCTTCACTTTTTTTGCCCAATTCATGTTTGGAGAGTTTCACATATGGCAATGATTGAAGTGCAGAAGCTGCACAAATGGTATGGCGATTTTCATGTCCTTCAGGGGATTACTGAATCCGTGAATAAAGGTGAGGTGCTCGTCATCTGCGGACCGTCCGGTTCAGGTAAATCCACCTTTATCCGCTGCATCAACAGACTTGAAGAATATCAGAAGGGACAGATCCTTTTCGATGGGAAGGATATTCTTGACAAGGATGTTAATATCAATGATCTGCGTGCCGAAATCGGCATTGTTTTCCAGCAGTTCAACCTTTATCCGCATCTGTCCGTTCTTAAAAACGTCACCTTGGCTCCGATCAAGGTCAAGGGCGTGCCCAAGGATGAGGCCGAAGAAGTGGCTCTTGCATTGCTTGAGCGCGTCGGCATTCATGATCAGGCTCACAAGTATCCCGCAGAACTTTCCGGTGGTCAGCAGCAGCGCGTGGCAATTGCACGTTCTCTGGCCATGAAACCCAAGGTCATGCTCTTTGACGAACCGACCTCGGCTTTGGACCCGGAAATGATTAACGAGGTACTTAATGTAATGAAGGATCTTGCCCGAGAGGGAATGACCATGCTTTGTGTCACGCATGAAATGGGGTTTGCCCGTGAAGTTGCGGACCGTGTCCTGTTCATGGACGGAGGTGTGGTTGTCGAGCAGGCTCCGCCGGATGAATTCTTCAAGAATCCCAAGCATGAGCGTACGAAGAACTTCCTGAAGGAAATTCTTTAATAGTAGATATAACCCGAGATTCCTAAGAGAGAGGAGGAAGCATGAAACGTTTGGTTATTGTTCTCGCACTGGTGCTGTCTTTCATGTTTGCCGCATCCGTGGCAAGCGCTGGCAAAATTGAAGACGTCAAGAAAGCCGGTGTGCTGGTTTGCGGTGTCAAGGATTCCGTCAACCTGTTCGGTTTCATTGATCCCGATACCAAGGAACTGGTCGGCTTTGATGTTGATATCTGTAAAGCCATCGCCGCCAAGCTCGGCGTGAAGCCCGAGTTCAAGGTTGTTACTTCCAAAAACCGTATCCCCATGCTGGTGCAGGGTTCCGTGGATATGCTCGCTGCAACCATGACCCACAAGTTCTCCCGTGACGAACAGATCGACTTCTCCATTACCTATTTCATGGATGGCCAGAAGCTTCTCGTCAAGAAGGGGGGCGGCATCAATTCCGCTGCCGATCTGGCAAACAAGAAAGTCGGTACCGTCAAGGGTTCCACCTCTGAAAAGAATATCAAGAAGGCCCAGCCCAAGGCTCAGGTCATCTCTTATGATGAATACCCGCAGGCATTCATGGCTCTGAAGCAGGGCAAGGTCAAAGCCGTTACCACCGACTCCGGTATCCTCGCCGGTCTCAAGGCCAGTGACGACAACCCCGAGAAGTGGGACATCGTCGGCGAATTCATCGCTTCCGAGCCTTACGGTCTTGGCGTTCCTTCCAATGATTCCGCTTTCCGTGATTTCGTCAACAAGAGCCTCAATGAAATGTGGCTGGACGGCACCTACCAGAAGCTGTTCAAGAAGTGGATGGGTTACGACCTCCCCGAAGGTTGGACCATCGAACTGTGGCCCATGTAAGGCACACGTAGTCTGATATGCCGGGAACGCTTCTGCGTTCCCGGCTTTGCCTTCTTCATACCTTCATAAAAGACGGATAGCGTTTTGGAATATACCTTTCACTGGGCCAAGATGTTTAGCGGTGAACCCGCACAATGGATGTGGGACGGGTTCGTCACTACTTTACAAATTTCATTTATCGCATTGATTTGCTCGATGCTGCTCGGCATCCTTATCTGCGTCATGCGGATGACGCCGTTCAAGCCGTTGCAGTGGTTGAGTCTCGCTTATACCGAGTTTTTCAGAAATACACCGCTGCTTGTACAGATTTTCTTCTGGTATAACGCTTCGCATTTTGTCATTCCGGCCTCCATTAATGAATGGATGAATGACCTTTACTACTGGTTCCCCGGACCGTTTTCCATGTTCGGTCATGAGTTCGTGGGCGAATGGATGCTGCTGAATGTCGAGTTCATTACCGGCACGATTGCGCTGACCGTGTACACATCGGCATTTATCGCCGAGGAAATTCGCGCGGGTATTTTTTCCATTCCCAAGAACCAGCTTGAGGCATCCCGCGCCGTGGGACTGTCTTTTCTTCAGGGCTACAGGTACGTCATCCTGCCGCAGGCTCTGCGTATCGTGATCCCGCCGCTGATTTCCCAGGCGCTGAACCTCATCAAGAACTCCTCGCTGTGCATGGTCATCGGCGTGGGCGAGATGATGTTTCAGGCGACTCAAATCGAGTCCTACCATGCTATCCCGTTTGAAGCTTTTTCCGTCGCATTGCTGATCTACATGACGATCTCCCTGTTCGTCTCGTTCTGCATCACCATGTACAACAAGCACTTCATGATTCAGGTCAGGTACTAGGAGATCGCAATGCATTGGAATATAGTAATAGACAATTTCGACTACTTCCTCTGGGGGCAGACCAAATTTGATTTGGTGTTCCCGTTCATCCATGATGTCAGCGGGCTGCTTGCTGCAATCATTCTGGCTGTTGTCGGTATCTTCGGCGCGTTCTGGATCGGACTTGCCGCCGGACTCATGCGGCTGTCAAAGCGGTGGTACATCAAGCTGCCGGCAGTTGTTTACATTGAAATGATTCGCGGCATGCCGCTTCTTCTGCTGATCTTCTGGTTCTTTTTCCTTGCGCCAGTCCTTCTGGGCAAAGCGCTGCCAGCTTTTGCCACCACCATGGTGTGTTTCATGATCTTTACCGGCGCGTATGTCGGTGAAATCGTGCGTGCAGGCGTGCTTGCGTTGCCCGGTGGGCAGATGGAGGCCGCACGTGGTTCAGGGCTGTCCCAGTCCCAAGCCATGCGGCTTGTCATCCTTCCGCAGGCTCTCAGAAACATGATTCCGTCTTTCGTGAACCAGTTCGTGTCGCTTACGAAGGATACCTCGCTGGCCGCCATCCTCGGCGTCAACGAGCTGACCCGTACCGGCGTGCAGGTGGATAACCGCGAGATGGTTGCCTCCTTTGAGGTCTGGATTACCATCGCCTTGCTGTACTTCCTCATCTGCTACGTGCTGACATCCATCAGCCGCCGCATGGAAGCCCAACTGTCACGCTATCAGGCAAGAGACCGCTAAAATGACGTTATCACCAAAGGACCTTGCGTCCTACATTGACCATACGCTGCTTAAACCCGCCGCCACGGTCCGGGAGCTGGACGAACTCTGCTCCCAGGCCGTGCGGTTCGGTTTTTATGGGGTTTGCGTAAATCCCTCCCTCATTTCATTGGCAAGCTGGAAGCTCAGGGATGAAAAGCCTGTTTCGGTTTCCGTTGTCGGGTTCCCGCTTGGCGCTACTTTGCCGGAAGTGAAGGCTTTCGAGACGGGTGAAGTTGTTGCGCGTGGGGCTGAAGAGATCGACATGGTACTAAACCTCGGCGCTTTCAAGGCCGGTGATTATGATCTCGTGTCGCGCGATGTCGAAGCCGTCGTGCGTGCGGCAGATGGTTTTCCCGTGAAAGTCATTCTGGAAACCGCTCTGCTGGATGATGGTGAAATAGTGAAAGCGTGCAAGATTTGCGTCGACGCTGGGGCGAAATTCGTAAAAACGAGCACTGGTTTCGGGCCGGGTGGAGCGACTGTTCATGCTGTTCGCCTCATGCGGGAAACTGTGGGGCCGGATATCGGTGTGAAAGCCAGTGGTGGCATATCTACTTATAATGATGCACTTTCCATGATTGAGGCCGGTGCGAATCGTATCGGTGCGTCTGCTTCTGTTGCTATTGTTTCTGAATAAAAGGAGCCATTTTGGCTGATATTACACTTCAAAATTTCATCAATCCGGAAGAAATTGAAGCTGAATCTTTGCGGATTATTGATTCTGAAATCCCGAAACCGCGTCCTTTTGAAGGGCAAAAATGGGAAATTGTGCGCCGTATGATTCATACAACTGCGGATTTTGAGTTGATGAATTTGACCCGTTTTCATGAAGATGCAGTGGAAAACGGCGTGCGAGCTTTGCGTAATAAAGCGAAAATTGTCACTGATACCGAGATGGCAAAGCGTGGAATTCCTGTCCGTCGAATGGACCCTCTCGGGTGTTCGGTACACTGTTTGATGAATGATGAGCGTGTTGTTTCCCGTGCAAAAGCCGAGGGTATTACCCGTGCCAAGGCTGCCGTTGATATCGCGGTCCGTGAAATCAAGCCTGAGATTTATGTGGTCGGCAATGCGCCGACTGCGCTGATCCGTCTTGTCGAACATTTCGATAATGGGGATGTTTCGCCCGAACTGGTCGTGGGGATGCCCGTGGGATTCGTCAACGCGGCGGAATCCAAGGCGCTGCTCATGAGTCGGGACATTCCCTATATCTCCATCGAAGGTCGCAAGGGCGGTTCTGCTCTCGCGGCATGCGTTATCAACGCTCTTGCCATCATGGCTGCGTAGTTTTCCTAGATTTATTTTTTTTCTTCGTATACGGGGGAGTGAGTGTCATCTGGACATCCTTCTTGCCGACTCTTTTCTTGCGCCTTCGGCCGACAGGGGAAGCAGAAGGGAAGGCGGGATGGCGCTGCTTTCGTATTGGTTCGATAGGGAGAGACGGTCTGCTGGGACTGCCATTGATCTGGACCAGGCGAGTGGCATGTGGGGGACAGGGCGTTGGGCCTGGAGAAAAAGTATAGCAGCTTTGGAAGGAGCTATGGCCAAGAAAGACAAGGGAAAAAACAAGGTCACCGTGTATCCGGACTGGTGCAAGGGGTGCGGCATCTGTGTCGAATTCTGTCCCGGAAAGGTGCTTGAATTGAATGATCAGGGCAAGTCGACGGTTGTACGTGAAGATGACTGTATTCGTTGTGGATTCTGTGAGTTGCATTGTCCCGATTTCGCTATTGTCGTGCAGGACAAGGACTCGGCTGTGGACCAGAATTCAGCCGGTAATTCCGAGAAGAAACGCGTAAACGGCGAGGGAGCATAGGAATATGGCCAGACCGAAGAAACGCAAGGAAATTTTTGCCCTTGGCAATGAAGCCGTTGTCGAGGGTGCTCTTTTGGCCGGGTGTTCGTTTTACGGCGGATATCCCATCACGCCTTCCTCCGAAATCATGGAAATCATGGCGGCTCGGCTGCCTAAAACCGAAGACGGCGTATTCATTCAACTCGAAGACGAGATTGCCAGCATGGGGGCGGTTATCGGCGCATCCATGGCTGGTCGCAAGGCGTTGACTGCGACGTCCGGTCCGGGATTTTCGCTCATGCAGGAAAACCTCGGGTACGCCATCATGGCGGAAGCGCCGCTGGTGCTCGTCAACGTCATGCGCGGCGGTCCGTCGACAGGGCTTCCGACCAGTCCGGCGCAGGGTGACGTGCAGCAGGCCCGTTGGGGTACGCACGGCGATCATCCGATCATTGTCCTTTCCGCTTCCAACGTGCAGGAATGTCTGGATATGACCATCACCGCCTTTAACATGGCGGAGAAGTATCGTACCCCGGTTATCCTGCTTCTCGACGAAGTGACTTCACATACCCGCGAGAAGATCGAAATCCCCAATGAAGGGGAATATGAAGTGTTTTCCCGTACGGTCCCGAGCATGCCGCCCGAGTGGTACAAGCCGTACGAGGAGACCGTACGCGGAGTACCGCCCATGCCGCCGCTGGGTGCCGGATACCGGTTCCATGTCACCGGGCTGACGCATGACCGCAACGGTTTCCCCACACAGCGTCCCGAGGAAATCGAAGAACTCATGGATCGTATCCATCGCAAGATCGACCAGTTCTTCTACGATATCCAGTTGGTGGATGAGATTGAGACCGAGGATGCCGACATTGTCGTCATTGCCTACGGCAGCGTGGCCCGTTCTGCGGAACTGGCGGTGCAGCAGGCGCGTGAAAACGGCATCAAGGCCGGTATGCTCAAGCTGAAAACCCTGTTCCCATTCCCCCGCCGCCACACCGAAAAGGTGTTGGCACATGCGAAGACGCTGGTCGTACCCGAGATGAACATGGGCCAGATGTCGCGCGAGGTGAAGCGAGTCAACATGGGCAGGGCGTCGGTCAGGACAATCAACCGCATCGACGGTCAGATCGTCACGCCTGCGGAAATCCTCAAGGTCATCATGCAGGGGTAGTCAGATGAGCAATAATATTACCGGAAATGAAATAATCCATAAGTACCTGCGGCATAACAAGAAGTTTCCGCATGTCCTGTGTGCCGGATGTGGTCACGGGATTGTGCTTGGAACGCTGATTCGTTCCATTCATGATTTGCAGATTCCCAAGGACGACGTGGTCATCGTCGCGGGCATCGGCTGTTCGGGTCGTCTTGCCGTGTACGTTGATTTCAATACCGTACACACCACCCATGGTCGCGCCCTGACGTTTGCAACAGGCATCAAGATGGCCAATCCGAAGCTCAATGTCATCGCCCTCATGGGTGACGGTGACGCATTGTCCATCGGCGGCAACCATTTGATTCATGCGGCTCGCCGTAATATCGGCGTCACCGCAATGGTGCTCAACAACAGCATTTACGGCATGACCGGCGGCCAGAGTTCCCCGGCCACGCCGGAGGGTTCCATCACCATGACCATGCCTTACGGTCAGCTCGACAAGAGTTTCGATACCGTGGAGCTTGCGCGTGGAGCCGGTGCCAACTACGTGGCCCGCGGAACAGTCTTCCATGTGAAGAAGCTGGAAAAGATCATGACCGAGGCCATTGCCCGTCCCGGTTTCAGCCTTGTCGAAGCCATCACTCCATGTCACACCCAGTATGGGCGCAAGAACAAGTACAAGAGCCCGGTGGATATGTACAAGTGGATGAAAAAGGCGGCTATTCCCGTGGAGCGGTATAATGAGCTTCCGGAAGACAAGCGCAAGGGTCGTCTGCCTATCGGCGTTTTTGTCGAAAGGGATCGCGACGGTTTCGAGGAACGCTATTTCAACATGAAGGCGGAGTTCCTGAAGCAGGGCGCAAAGGGGGGCAAGTAAATGAAATCACAGCAGACTCTTGATCGATTCGAGATTCGTTTCTCCGGTCTGGGCGGTCAGGGTATCATCACCCTCGGCAAGGTCATGGGATCGGGGCTCGCCCTTGGACACGGGTACAATGTTACCCAGACGCAGAGCTACGGCCCCGAGGCTCGCGGCGGCTCAAGCAAGTGTGATCTCGTTCTGAGTTCCTCTCCCATCAGTTATCCCAAGGCGGAGAGTCTGGATCTTCTGGTGGCTCTGTCGCAGGAGGCGTGCAATGCCTACTATCCCTACCTCAAACCGGGCGGAGTTCTGGTGCTGGAGTCCGATCTGGTCAAGCAGCCGCCGACCAACAAGTTCCTCGGTTTGCCATATACCGCGCTTGCCAGAGAAAAAGTCGGTATCGTACAGGCCATGAATACCGTGGTTCTTGGTTCGCTGTCCTACCTGCTTCCGTTCGTGAATCAGGCAACCATGCGTAAGAGCCTGGAGTCCGTGCTTCCCGCAAAGATCAGGGCAGTCAACACCAAGGCCTTCAACCTCGGGCATCGACTCGCCAAGAAGGAATGGGGTGATGATCCCGGGGCTGTCTGGCGCGAGGCTTAACCTCTTTGACCCTAAAAAAAACGAAAGGCCGTTGGTTTTCCAACGGCCTTTTTCATGTCCTGTGGGTGAATATCAGTCGAACTTGGTTTTGACCGTCGGCTCCATCCCATTGTCCTGCTTGAGCTGCGGGAGCAGTTCGCGGACGTTGTCCGTGATGGGAATGGTCCAGTTGTGACCTGAGATGATTGCGCTGTCATCAAGGCGCGTGATTTTGGCTGACATGTAGATGTAGTTGTCGCCGATGACGTATGTGCCGGTGAGTCGGGCTGCGCGCGGCGGGAGCCTGTCGAGACTGTCCTTGATCGGATTGCTGTATTTTTTCGGGTCCACGCCTTGCGGCAGAAAGTAGTTTTGGGCCGTGGGTTCTCCGCTGGTTATGACGACGCCGCGTTGTACGAGCCGATCCGAAACCTGTTCGGTCATGACCTGTCCGAAGATGGCGTTGTCACTGGGGTCATTCTGGTTGGTGAACCGCTTGGTGTAAACAGGAGACTTTCTTGAAAGCTCATACGAACCGATATTGGAGTAGAGGGTGTCTGCGGCCCGGTGGTTGATTTCAATGATCGGAATGGATGCGGTCTCGTGGTAGGATCGCGTCGTGGGAGCCGTGTCAAAAACATAGTCATACGTATTGCCGGCAGTATCTTTGGTGTCCTGCCACATGCGATTGCCGCACCCTGCCATGGGCAGCGTGAAGGCGAGAATTGCGAGAGTGATGAGCGCTTTTTTCATGAGTCGGTTATCCCGTTTTGTCTTTCCCGAAAGCATATATCAAACCGGCGGCAAGGACCACCTGTGTACTTATTCGGTAACTTGCGGGATTTCCTTTAGGATTGCCCGGAGAAGTTTCGTCATGGCGGCTGAGGATTTTTCAGCCTGGGCAATGACGGCTTCCAGCGGTGCCTCTTTCATGCAGTCGGGAAGGTTCTTGTTGGTCAGGCAGGAGATGCCAAGAAGTCGAATGCCCATGTGGTGCGCGGCGATGGCCTCCATGCAGGTGGACATGCCGATGGCGTCTGCGCCCATGGCCCGGTACATGCGGGTTTCCGCCGGTGTCTCCATGTTGGGCCCCATGATCTGCATGAACACGCCCCGTTCCAGACGGATGCCGAGCTCCAGAGCCTTGCGTACGGCGAGGTCCCTGAGTTCCATGTCATAGACCTCGCACATGTCCGGGAAACGGTCTCCCCATGCGTCGACGTTTTCACCGCGAAGGGGAGTTGTTCCGGTCAGGTTGATATGGTCCTCGATGAGCATAGGGGAGCCGGTGGCGAAAGACGGATTGAGCGCGCCGACAGCGTTGGTCAGAACAAGCGTATTGACGCCGAGTTCTCCCAGAACGCGAATAGCGTAGGTCGCCTCGTGGGCATCGAACCCTTCGTACAGGTGGAATCGTCCGCTCAGGGCGAGGACCGGAACAGAGTCGATGCTGCCCACGACGATTTGTCCGGCGTGGCTTTTCACCGTGGAGACGGGAAACTCCGGTATGTCGCTATAGGCAAGCGTTTGAGGGTTCTCGATGGCTTCGGTGAGGCCTCCCAGTCCCGTGCCTGTGACAAAAGCAACGGTACCGACTTGAATTTTGCCTAGCTTTTCCTGTATATATGCGGCAGAATGTTGTATCTTTTCGTGGTATTTCATGAAGACTCCCTTGATCCAGGCAGGTGCCTGGGCATAAGGGCAGGCTCCTGTGAAGGATCGAATTGAACCTAAGGACAGGCTCGCTATATGGATATTGTGACACTACTCGGCATGGCCGTCGGCCTTTCACTCATTTTCGGTGCCATTGTCATCGGTGGGGCGGTTGATGTTTTCATCAATATACCCGGGATGATGATTGTTATCGGCGGCACGTTGGCCTCGATCATGGTGGCATTCCCGTTTGAAGAGGTCATACAGGCCTTTAACGCTGCATTCAAGATGTTCGTGCAAAGAAAGACCAAAGTCCGTGACGTTGTGAACATCATGGTCAAGGTCGCCGAGATCAGCCGCAGGGAAGGCCTTGTCGCATTGGAGAATGTCCAGACCGAGAATATGGTCCTCAAGAAATCCTGTCAGCTCATCGCGGATAATGCGGATCCCGATCTTATCAGAACGACACTGACCATTGAAATCAATTCCATGCGCCGTCGCCATCAGGTCGGGCAGGATGTGTTCAAGCGGTTGGCCGCACTGGCTCCTTCGTTCGGTATGATGGGAACGCTCATCGGTCTGGTGCAGATGCTGTCCCAGCTTGATAATCCCAAGTCCATCGGTCCGGCCATGGCTGTTGCGTTGCTGACCACGTTCTACGGTAGTGCCATGGCAACCCTGTTGTTCATTCCCATCGGCGCGAAGCTGAGGGCAAGGACCTTGCAGGAACAGTTGCATCTTGAGGTCATTTTTGAAGGGGCGAAATCCATTCTGGAAAACAACAACCCGAGGCTCGTGTACGAAAAACTGTCATCGTTCCTTGCTCCGGGCGAGCGTGAGACTCATTGATGGAAGATTACCAGCCGCATAAACTTCAGGAAGAGGACGATAGCGACAGCGCTTGGTTGACGACGTTCGCCGACCTTTCGATGTTGCTGCTGGTCTTTTTTGTCCTGCTGTACTCCATGTCCACTTTGGATACTGAAAAGTTCTCCGAGACGTTCTCTTCGGTAACGCAGGCGCTTCAGGGGCAGATGGACAAGATCTCGACCAGTCGCATCACTCAGGAAGAGGCCGGTGTTCTCATCGATCAGGTCATGATGCGCCGGCAGATTATCGAGTCGCAGCGCAAGGTTTTTGCCGAGGTCAAGACGCTTCAGACCAAAAAAGGTGTTGAGGGGCTTGTCTCCGCAAACTTTGAAGACGGCGTCATCACCATTCGGGTACCCGGTGACGTGATGTTCCGGTCCGGTCAGATCAATTTGACTCCCAAGGGTGTCCAGATAATCACGACTTTGAAGAATTTTTTCATTCAGCATAAGGATCAGACGATCAAGATCATCGGTTATACGGACAATGTGCGTCCTTCCAGTAAATCTCGATTCAAGGACAATTGGGAGATTTCCGCGCTTCGAGCCGTTTCCGTATTGCGTCAATTGCTGAAGATGGGGATTGAATCCACCCGGCTGACCGCCACTGGGTTGGCGTATCTCAATCCCATTTATCCCAACACCACGAATGAATACCGGGCCAAGAACCGCCGGGTCGAGTTTGTTCTGGAAAAGCGTGTCATGGGGCAGTAGGCTGAGTAAACGGTAATTTTTTGAACCTCAATTCTTTGGGGGGAGTTATGGGTTTTGATATTGATTTGCCAAATGGCGATGACCAATTGAGAAAGGCTTTTCGAACCAAGGTTCCCGGGTTGAGTGCCCGGTTTCCCGGTTTGAAAAAAATATATGAAGTCAAGGATTTGAGTGCCACCGGTTTTGCCGTGCTCGACAAGGAAGGCACTTTCAAGGAAGGGCAGTCGTTGGAAATCGAACTGCTTATCAAGAAGCGTTTGTTCCTTGATGGTGCCAAGACCGAAGTCATGCGCGTGCTCGACAACGGTATTATCGGTATCAATTTCATCGATCTGGAACGTCAGAAACAGGCCAAGCTGGACAAACTGGTTCTTGAGGTTCAAAAGCGGCTTATCGAGCTTCGCAAAAAGCAGCGGGAACAGGAATAGCAGAGGCTTTTCATGACATATGATCGGCATACGGTTCTTATCGCCAATCGTGGAGAGATAGCCATGCGGGTCATGCGGGCCTGTACTCGTCTGGGACTCGATTTTGTCTGTGTTTATACGCAGGAAGACCGTATGTCCGGACATGTTCGTCTGGCCAGGGAATTGGCTGGAGATCGGGCTGTTTACAAAATCACATCATATCTCGATGCCAATGAACTGTTTTCCGTGGCGGATCAATCCGGCGCGACCGCAGTGCATCCCGGATACGGCTTTTTTGCCGAAGACTTTCGTTTTGCGCGTCGTGTGGTACGCCGGGACCGTCCCATGGAATTCATCGGGCCGTCATGGTGGGTCATTCGTGATCTCGGCGACAAGATCAACACGAAGCGCATTGCCCGCAGTCTGAAAGTGCCCACCGTTCCCGGTTCCGATCGTCCCGTGTACAGTGAGATGGAGGCCGAAGAGATCGCTTCGAGCCTGTTTGAATTTCAGGCGACACAAGGCATCAGTGACGGTGTCATCATGGTCAAGGCCTCCGCAGGCGGCGGCGGAATGGGGATCGAGGAAGTCGGCAGTTTTGACGAGTTCCGTTCGGTTTTTCGCCGTATTCGCAATTATGCCAAGCGCAATTTCGGTGACGAGGGCGTGCTCATCGAGCAACGGATTTTTGATTTCAACCATCTGGAAGTACAGGTCGTTTCCGAGCGGGGCGGCAAGAATCATGTCCATTTCGGGACCCGCAACTGTTCGATTCAGAGCACTGGCAAGCAGAAGCGTGTGGAGATTGCGCCGGGGTTCGCTCCGGGGGTGATCCCGTATACCTTTGACGCTTCCAAGGTGCTCTCCGAAATAACCGAGCACTCGCTCGCCATGGCGCACAACGCGCATTATGACAATGTAGGGACATGGGAATGGATTGTTACCCCCAAGGGGGAGCCGTTTCTCATGGAGGTGAACACCCGCATTCAGGTCGAGAATGGTGTTTCCGCCGTCATTTCACGAGTGAATGGCGAGCATGTGGATATCATCACCGAACAGATTCGTCTCGCACTGGGTGACAAGCTTGGCTACGGTCAGGATGATATCTCATTCGACGGTGTGGGAATCGAATACCGTGTTGTGGCCGAGAATACGGGCAATCGTTTTACTCCCTGTGCCGGACGGATTACCGATTTCGGGTGGCAGGAGCATGATTGGTTGCAGGTTTTCACTCAGGTACCGGTCGATCGCGAATATGAAATACCCATGGAGTTCGACCCCAACCTTGCTTTGGCCATAGTATGGGGCAGGGATTTGGACGAGGCGAAAGAACGGGGCAGCCGGTTCCTTGATGAATTGGTGCTGCAAGGCGAAGTGGGCGGCAAGCCCGATGATTTTTATACCAATGTCCGGTACCTGAAAGAGAAGACCGGAAGAATCCTGGAGTTCTGATATGGATGCTGACAGAAGAATCCAGGACCTTAAGGACCGTCTGACCTATATCCGTGATATTTTCGGGCAGAAGGAAGATGACAATATCCGTCTGCTGGCAGCCAAGCTCAATGAGTTGCTGGAGCGTGAAAGCAGTTTGCCGGGAAGAGTACTTGGCGAGGAACTGACTCGGCTTGAAGACCTGTTCGATTTTTCGGAGCGCAAGCTCGATACCCGCCTTTCACCCATGGACAGGGTACGCATCGTGCGCCATCCCCAGCGTATCTGCCTCAAGGACATTCTTGAAAACGTCTATGACAACTATACCGAGATCGGCGGACGCGGCGAGTTCAACATCGATCCGAGCATGCTCATTGCGCGGGCCTATTTCACCAGACGGGTAGGCGACAAGGTCATCAACCAGATGGTCATGGTAATCGGGCAGGAAAAAGGGCATGGCGAGGCCTTCCGCAATGGCGGCTCAGTCAAGCCTTCAGGCAATGCCAAGGCGCTGCACTACATGAAGGTCGCCGAGACCGAAAACATCCCGGTCCATACGTTTGTCTTCACCCCCGGTGCCTATCCTGTGGAGGACTGGCCCGGTGCGGCACAGCAGATCGCACGCAATCTGTATGAACTGGCTGCGCTTCGCGCTCCGGTCATTTCCGTGTTTTCCGAAGGCGGGTCCGGCGGTGCTGAAGCCGTGGGACTGGCTGACAGGCGCATCATGCTGTCGCACGGTTATTATTCGGTCATTTCACCGGAAGGTGCGGCGGCGATTGAAGGCGGTTTGCGCGGCGGCGCTCGGGCTACGCCTGAACTCATCGAGAAATGTGCGCGACAGCTCTGCATCACTGCCGAGGACAACCTTGTCAATGGGTATATCGACCGGGTGCTGCAAGAGCCTCCGCTCGGTGCGCGGCCCAAGCATTACGAATTTTTCCGGGAACTCCGGCGTGAACTGATTCAGGCGACCAATGAGGCCGTGAGCGACGTCAAGTCCATGAAGCTTTACCGGGCCATGGCCGTGCGTGCGAGCCGGACGGATGACGCCGAATCCATTTTCATGCGCTGGACGCTTTCTTCGTCTTCACTGAATCGTCTGGTGGAGCTTCGGCAGCGCAAGTTTCGCGCCTTGAGCAGTCATGCCCGACTCGACAGGACCGGGCTTGTGACGCGTGCCGTGGCCTCTGTTCGTGGGACTTTCTGGGCCATGCATTCATTCCTGCGGTATGACGTGCTTGGCCGACAGAAGAAACGGCTGGACGCCATGTTTGAAGAACTGGGAGCCGAGGCGCATTTTGTTCGTCAGAAGTTGCTCCTGCCGTTCAAGAAGACCATGGACAAGGCCTTGCCCGGGAACAACGTGGAGCAGATTCGGAAGGGAGAGGAGGTCAGGAAGAAGCTGACCCGGCTTTCCTGTCCCGAGGACGGCGCGTGCCTCGTCGGCAGTGAGTGGCGATGGATCAGTCCCCGCAGTCAGGAGGATAGAACCGTTTCCTGTCCCAATGTGCGGACCCATCATTGCCCGGACCTTTGGGTGCCCGATCTTTTTGGTGATTTTGCGGGAGTCTGTCCCAACTGCGGTCATCATTTTCCGATGGAATACCGCTGGTATCTGGAAAATGTTTTCGATTACAAACCGGCCCGTGAGTTCAACCAGCAGCTTGAGTCGGTCAATCCGCTGAATTACGAGCAGTTCGACATCAAGCTTGATCAGGCCAAGGAAAAAACAGGCCAGAAATCAGCCTGTATCACTTTTGAGACATCCATTGAAAATGTCGATGCCGTGGTCGCGGTCCTGTGTGCTCCGTTTCGGGGCGGCAGCGTGGGAGCCGCCGAGGGTGAGAAATTCATTCGCGCGGCAGAGCGGGCGGCCAGAAAAAGACAGCCGTTTATCGCCTATGTTCACGGCACTGCCGGAATTCGCATTCAGGAAGGCGTCAACGGTGTTATCCAGATGCCGCGCTGTACCATCGCCGTCCGCCGCTATATTGATGCCGGAGGGTTGTATCTGGTTTTGTACGATACCAATTCCTATGCAGGGCCGGTGGCGAGTTTTCTGGGATGTTCCCCCTATCAATTCGCGGTTCAGTCTTCCAACATCGGCTTCGCCGGTCCCGGCGTTATCACCGAGACCACCGGCATGCCTGTTCCGCCAGATTATCACCGCGCTTACCACGCTCTTTCGCGGGGACATATCCACGGCATATGGGATCGTCGTGAGGTCAAAAAGAACCTGCACCAGTCCCTCTTGACCATGGGCGGTCGAAACCTTTACTATCGTTAGCCCGTCAACGGCGGGGTAAATACCCATCCAATAGAAATCAAGGAAACAATAGTGCTGAATATCAAAGAGTTGCTCGATAAAGTCAAAGCATCGCCTTACCGTGAGATCGAGATTCGCGCACCGCACACTGGTGTCGTGGAGTTCGCAGGTCTCAAAAAAGGTGATCAGGTTCATGGCCGTGAGGGCGAATATCAGGAAAAGCCCGGAACGCTGCTTGGACATTTGACACGAGAAAAGAACAAGAAGCCCATTTATGCTCCGGAAAAGGGCGAAGTGGAAAGTGTTCGCTCCGAACTGGAAGGTCAGTTTGTCGAGGCCGGCGAGCTTTTGGTCACCATCAAGCATTTTCTCACCCGCAAGGAAGTCATCGAGCTGATTCTTCAGGAGGCTCTGTTTCTTTTCCGGGCTCCGGAACGGGCAAAATATTACTTTGTCCCTGAAGTCGATCAGAAGCTCAAGGTTTCGGGCAAACGCTCGGTCAAGGTGCATGAGGGTATGGAAATCATGATCGTGTCCCGCATGAAGCGCGAGACTCCGCTTTCCTACAGCGGTCCTGACGGCATCATTTATTCCGTATATTTCGGACGTGGCGACAATGTTGATGAAGGCGAACCGCTCATCGGCATCTGTCCTGAAGATCAGTTGACCGTCATTCAGGACGTGGTTGCACGTATTCAGAGCGAGTGGGAAGAGGAATAGAGCATTTCGCAGTGGATTGATCGAACGAATGAGGTAAAGCATGGGCAAAGTTTTGCAGATTCGCGTTTCTGCGACTTCGCATGACGCTGATGTCGAAAAGACATGGAAGGCGTTGTGGAAGCTCGTCTGGGGTGAAGGCGGTGACGCCGTTCCAAAGAAGGGTGTGCTTGAACTTGCTCAGGCCGTGTTTGACGCGGTCCGTGCCGGTCTCATTGATTCGGACAAGGCGGATGCATTGCGCGAAAAAGCCGAGCAGGCCGAAGAACTGCGTTTCAAGGTGCAGGATGCATTGGCCGCGAGGAATCCCGCTGAAGCGGATAGATTGTCTTATGAGATCGAGGATTGCCTTGATGATCTGGAAGACATTGCAAGTAAATTTTGATAGGTATTCTTCTTTAATGAAAGATATGCCCGTAAGGAGTTAATATGGCTGGTAGCATGAATAAAGTTATCCTGATCGGCAGATTGGGACAGGACCCCAAGCTTTCCTACACTTCATCAGGACAGGCTGTAGCGAATTTTTCTCTGGCCACCGATGAAGGGTATCGCGACAAGCAGACCGGCCAGAAAGTGGAACGCACCGAGTGGCATCGTGTCGTCGCATGGCGGCAGGCCGCTGAATTTGTCGGGAACTATCTCAGCAAGGGGCGTCTGGTGATGGTCGAAGGCAAGCTCCAGACCCGCAAATGGCAGGGACAGGACGGCCAGGATCGTTACACCACCGAGATTGTGGCTGATCGTGTTGACGGCCTTGATCGTGCACCTGAAGGTCAGGGAAACTATCAGGGACGCCAGCAGGGTGGTTATCAGCAGAATAACCAGCAGAACAATTATCAGCAGCAGGCTCCGCAGGGCGGATACCAGCAGAATCAGCAGCGTCAGGCTCCGCAACAGCAGCCGCAGCAGCCGGAAGAAGATCTCGGTCCGGCATTCCCGTCCGAAGCCAGCGGCATGGACGACGTGCCATTCTAGGCATCATTGGATAGTTTGTAAGGAAACACCCCGGCAACCTTTGGGCTGTCGGGGGTTTTTTTGTTCCGTGATAGTGGAATAAAATATTTCAAGTTTTTCTAAAATTTCTTTCGACTGGTATATGGCTGTTTTTCCGAGCAGAAAGTGATGTAGGTGAGCGTCAGGAGGCAGGCGAAGACCGCTGATCCGGTGCCAATGAGTACATTGTAGTACGGCGGTGCGGTCAGGGCCAGACGTATTAGCAGGGTTGCGAGAGCAAAACCGGAGTTGCGGAAAACGGCCTTGAATTCCGGGAGAAACCGCTGCGCGATGAGTACGAGCATGATGTCGCTGAATATCAGGACCGTGTAGAAGCTCGAAAAGAAGTGAAAAGGTGGTTCGCCCTTGAGGATGAGAATGCTGTTTTTCACGCACATGCCGATGAAGATGCCGAGTATGATCAGTGCAACCATCTTCTTGGCTGCCACGAATTTATAAAGCTTTTCGCCTTTGCCCCTGAGGCCCGCCTCAAGGCGGCGGCGGAGCAGCGTGTAGACACCGAGCAATGCGAAAATCACAAGCGCACCGCCACCGTCGGACAGGATGATCCAGAGTTCCTTTTCATGGCCCGTGATGGTGATGGGCTCGGGAAAATCCGCCAGTGTCTTGAAGGCGCTCCTGAGCAGGATGAGCGCGAGAATTTCGAACTGTTTGCCGACGGCCTTGGAAATGGAGCAGGGCAGGGTGAATATCAGGCTGATGACCTCAAGGAACAGGACCAGCGTGAATGCGAGGTTGATCGCCATGTAGTGGCTGTTCGGAATGAGCGTGCCGAGATGTCCCGTGATCAGCCCTTGCCGTTTCAATTCAATGGAGCCGAGGGCGAGGATGAAGACGATGATGAGAAGGCCTGCAACGGCTCGTTGAGTGGAATCCTTTTCCCAGAAATAGTGGATCGGATCGAAGATGTAGGTCGCCAAGTCGTATGATTTGTGAATCAGGTTCATGGGTCAACCTTTATGGGAGATTGATTCCTGTGTCGTTTCAATGACACGGAAAAGAGGTGACAGGTATGCGGCAGGGGATGTCCCCCTGCCGTATTTTTGTGAAGCTATGTTAAATCTCGAACAGCATTTCGAGATCATCGCGTGTGAGGCTCTTGAGAGCGGACTGGCCGGGAATAATCGCTTCGGCAACGTCCTTTTTCTGTTCCTGCAATTTGAGGATGCGCTCTTCGACCGTGTTCTGGCAGATCATCTTGTAGGCAAAAACCTGACGTTTCTGGCCAATGCGGTGTGTACGGTCGGTTGCCTGATTTTCCACTGCGGGGTTCCACCACGGATCATAGTGAATGACATAGTCCGCACTGGTCAGGTTGAGGCCGGTACCACCTGCCTTGAGCGAGATAAGGAAGATCGGGATATCTTCGTTCTCGTTGAATCGGTCCACCTGTTCGAAGCGGTCCTTGGACGAGCCGTCGAGGTAGGCGAACGGGATTTCCCGAATCTGGAGCCAACTGCGGATGACATGAAGCATCTGGACGAACTGCGAGAAGACGAGCACCTTGTGACCGCCTTCGATGATATCAACTACAAGATCCTTGAATGCATCGAATTTGCCGGAGGGCAGGTTGGTGGAAACTCCGGGCATGTCGAGTTTGAGCAGGCGCGGATGGCAGCAGATCTGGCGCAGCTTGAGCAGTGCGTCGAGGATGGACATCTGGCTTTTGGCCATGCCCTTTTCGTCGACGTCCCTGAGAACCTGATCCTTGAGTTTCTTTGCCAAGGCATTATAAAGATCCCGCTGTTCCTCGACCAGATCGCAATAATGCGTGGTTTCGATCTTGGGCGGCAGGTCCTTGGCGACCTCCGACTTGGTGCGGCGCAGGATGAATGGTTTCACGCGAGTCCGCAGGTAGTCGAGGGTTTCCTCGTCTCCGTCCTTGATCGGCTTGACTATGCCGCGCTGGAAGGAATGCTGGGAACCGAGGAATCCGGGCATGAGAAATTCGAACAGCGACCACAGTTCGAAAAGATTGTTTTCGATGGGCGTACCGGACAGGCAGACGCGAAGGCCTGCTTCCAGTTTGCGTACGGAGCGCGCCGTGATCGTATTGGGATTCTTGATGTTCTGGGCCTCATCAAGAATGACGCTTGCGTAGTCGTACTTGAGCAGTTCCTCAAGGTCACGGCGAAGCAGTGCGTATGTGGTGATGACCAGATGCGAGCTGCTGATGTGCTGGAACAGATCATCGCGCTTGGCTCCGTAAATGGTTAGCCGTTTGAGATTGGGAACAAATTTTTCCGCCTCACGCTCCCAGTTGGGCAGAACCGAAGTCGGGACGATGATGAGGTTCGGTCCGTCGATTCCCTTGTCCACGAGGGACTGAATGTATGACAGGGTCTGGATGGTTTTTCCGAGTCCCATTTCGTCGGCGAGGATGCCGCCGAAGCCGTACTCACGCAGGAAGTTGAGATAGCTGAGTCCCTGTACCTGATACGGGCGCAGGGTGGCTTGCAGCTCCTTGGGCTGATCGACGATCTTGATCTGTTCGAAGTTGTTGATCTTCTCGCGCAACTGAACGAAGAATTCGTCGGTCTGTGCCTGCGGCAGGTCTTCCAGAATCTTTTCGAGAACCGGCGCTTCATACTGGTTGAATTGGCTCTTGGGAGCCTTTTCAGGATCAAAGCCGAGGGTCTTGAGCTTGTGGCCGAGCTTGTTGAGCCATGCTTCGGGAAGGCTGGTGTATGAGCCGTCCTTGAGCTGTACATAGCGTTTGCCCTTGGTCCATGCCTCCCAGATGACTTCGATGGGCACGCGCTGATCGTCGTACTCGACCGAGAGTTCGAGATTGAACCACTTATCCTCTTCGTCGGTTTCGACTTCAGCCACCACCATGGGCTGCGTTGTCCGCACTTTGTATCGGGTGAGGTTCTGCTCACCGTAGACACGGTATGCCTCAACGAGCTGCGGGTAGTGGTCGAGCAGGAAGTTGATGGCCTCTTCCTGTTCCATGAACCAGATATGATTGTTTCTGGGCTGAAAATTCATGTCCTGCAACTCGGCCATGAGTTGTGTTTCTTCATCCTGTGCCCGACGGATGAGGTAGCTCTTGCCGCCTTCGTGGTAGCTGCCTGTCTGGAGATCCGGGTTCGGACCGGGCATGACGAATTCGCCGTGCTCGTTTTCGTAGATGTTCTGCACCTTGAGGACCAGCAGGGAGCCTTCTTCATCCAGATAGAGTTTTGGGTTGTAATCCGCATCCTGGAAGATGGGGCCGACCCGTTCAAGGAAGTCTTCCTGTCCGTAAAGGTCGGAAACCGGAATTTTCGTCCACACGCGGTCAAGGAATTCCGAGACGTCGGCATGGGGCACGATGGGCTTTTGTTCAACCATGCCCTGAACGAGTTTGGGATCAAGGCCGGTCTGCACCGGATAGAAGGAATTCTTGTAGTACACCCAGAGCGGAAGGCGACCGTAGAAATATATTTCTTCCTCGTCCGTGATGGAGAAGGGCATCTTGTCTTCACGGGCCAGAAGGATGTCGAAGTTCAAGCCGTCTTCACTCAGTGCCGGGGAAAGCTTGAGCTGCATGGTCTTGGACTCGATGGTCACGGGCTGATCGGATTCGCGCAGGTAAAGGTAGTATTCCCCTTTGACGGCACGGAAGAACCAAGAGTGAAGGCCTGCCGGAATTTCGACCTTGTGTCCCCAGTAGTCGAGGTAATGGCCGATCTGTTCGGCAACACCGGGCAAGGCTGGTGAAGTGTCGCACCAGTCCGGGTTTTCCACGATCTGTGCAAGTGTCACTTCGTTCTGTACCTGAGAAATGCCGGACTTGTTTTGGCGGGCACGGAAGAAGGCAACCTGCAATCGACCGAGTTCCGGGTAAATGCGATATATAATGTAATGGCGACCGGCTTCGGGTTCCAGCTCGGTGGCAAAGAAGGGACGGAAGGTCTGTTTCCATTCCGTGCGTGGCAGCGGTGCTTCCTCGCTTGATTCGGAATCAAGCGATTTGAGCATCTTGTATGCCGTGGCTGCAACATGTCGGCAGACGCCAGAGAAGGAGTCCGGACAGTTGCAATAGTAGTTTATCGTCTTGTCATTGAGATTAAGGCCGATTTCCGAGGAATAATTCTGGAAATCATCGCCCTGCACCTGACCATCGATGTCCCAGTACTGCTCCCGTTTCTTGAGATCCAGCTTCTGTACACCGCCTTGATTCACTACATCGCGCGCGCCTTCCAGAATATATTCCGGGACGCTGTCGTCGATAAAATCCTGTAATATGGATTTGACTATTTGTTCTTCACCATTCGTCATCGATACATTCTTCCTGTGACCTGCCTGCATTTTGAACAGGTGTCATTACATACATCCGTCGCGCTCGGCAAGCTGAATAAAAAAAGCTCTGTCAGCATCAGCGGCCTTGGCTTTTCACAATCATTGGTTCATAGTGGGCAGACTAGCTGATGCTCTCATATTATATGGTCCAACCCCTGTATTATTGCAAGAAAAAATGAGCCTGCGTACCTTACTTATAATTTGTCTTGTTTTGGTCCTGCTGGCCGGATGTGAAGAAAACGGCGGGGTGGCAACGCCCGTTGCGCCTGTTTCCGTGGCGGAAATACCGTCACAGCCTCAATTCGGCGGCAGTCTTACCGAGACAATGCTTGGCGAACCCAGCAATCTGATCAGTCCTCTGGCGACCGACAGCGCGTCGCATGCCGTGGCTTCGCAGATTTACGTCAGCCTCATGAAATATGACAAGGACATCAATCTGGTGCCCTATGCCGCTGAATCGTGGGAGGTTCTCGATGACGGCAGGCTGCTTCGTTTCAAGATGCGCGAGGATATTCGCTGGTTTGACGGTGAACCCCTGACCGCTGACGATGTCGAGTTCACCTATCGGCTCATGATTGATCCCAAAACGCCCACGGCTTATGCCGGAAATTTCAAACTCGTCAAGAAGTTTCGGAAAACAGGGAGATATTCGTTTGAAGTCGAGTATGATGAGCCGTTTGCCAAGGCGCTCATAACGTGGGCCATGGACATCCTCCCCAAGCATGCGTTGGAGGGCGAAAATCTGCTGGACACGAAATACAGCCGAGCCCCGCTCGGTGCCGGTCCCTACAAACTCGGGGAGTGGCAGCCGGGGAGCCAGATGACGCTGGAAGCCAACCCGGACTTTTTCGAGGGCCGACCGTATATCGACCAGGTCGTCTATCGGATGATTCCCGATTTATCCACGCAGTTTCTTGAACTTAAGGCCGGAAATGTCGACGCCATGGACCTGACTCCCCTCCAGTACCTTTACCAGACATCAGGACCGGGATGGGACGGGAGTTTTCATAAGTTTCAATATCTTTCGTCCGGTTACACTTTTCTCGGCTTCAATTTCAAGCATCCCTTTTTCAAGGATGTCCGCGTTCGGAAAGCCATTGATCATGCCATTAATCGTGAGGAACTCGTCAAAGGCGTGCTTTATGGACTGGGAGAGGCGGCCAACGGTCCCTACAAGTCCGGGACATGGCCGTACAATGAATCCATCAAGCCGCGCAGCTATGATCCTCAACTGGCGAAATCGCTGCTTTCCGAGGCCGGGTGGAGCGATACCGACGGCGACGGCATTCTGGACAAGGACGGCAAACCTTTTTCCTTTTCCATTATCACCAATCAGGGCAACACGCAGCGGATCAAGACCGGCGTCATCATTCAGCAGCGCCTGAAGGATATTGGGATAGAGGTGGGCCTTCGTACCGTGGAATGGGCTGCCTTTATCAAGGAATTTGTGGACAAGGGGCGTTTTGACGCCATTATTCTCGGTTGGAACATTTTGCAGGACCCTGATATATATAATGTATGGCATTCATCCATGGCCGTTGACGGTGGGTTGAATTTTACCCGTTACGTCAATCCTGAGCTGGATCGCCTGCTGGAGCAGGGGCGGCATATGGTGGAGCAGCAAAAGCGCAAGCCAGTGTATGATGCTGTTCAGCAGATATTGTTTGATGACGTACCATATTGTTTTCTGTACGTTCCCAAAGCCCTGCCCATCGTGCAGGCGCGCGTACAGAATATAAAGGCGGCTCCGGCGGGAATCGCTTATAATTTCACGAAGTGGTGGATACCGAAAACGCTGCAAAGACAGCCGTAAGACATAAAGAAGCAAGTTGCATGATTCGCATCAATGAGATCACCGACAAGGTGGCGTCCTACATAGACAAGCCCGATCTGGACCTTATTCAGCGGGCCTATGTTTTTTCAGCTCAGGCCCATGACGGCGTAGTGCGCCGTTCCGGTGAGCCGTATATTTCCCATCCCATGAACGTGGCCTTCTTGCTGGCTGACATGCAGCTTGACGAGGCGACCGTCGCGGCGGGGCTGCTACATGACACGGTGGAGGATACTGATACCACCGTGGACGAGATTGAAGACCTGTTCGGTTCGGATGTGGCCGATATTGTTGACGGTGTCACCAAGATATCCCGTATGGATTTCGAATCCAAGGCAGTGCAGCAGGCAGAGAACATTCGTAAGCTGATACTCGCCATGGCCGAGGATATTCGTGTCCTCATGGTCAAGCTTGCCGACCGCCTGCACAATATGCGTACCCTTGAATTCATGAAGCCGGTCAAGCAGCGGCTCATCGCCCAGGAAACCCAGGATATCTACGCTCCGCTCGCCAACCGTCTCGGTTTGCACCGGGTCAAGACCGAGCTTGAAGACCTTTGCCTCAAGTACTTGAAGCCGGACGTCTTCGGGCAGCTCAGTGAGGCTGTTTCCGAGCATCGCGCCGCCGGTGAGCCGTATATCGAAAAGGTCATCGACCTGATGAACGATATGCTCAAGAAGAACAAGCTCAAGGGGCGAGTCTACGGCCGGACAAAGCATCTGCATTCCATTCATGTGAAGATGGAGCAGCAGGGGCTGACCTTTGATGAAATTTACGACCTCATCGCATTCCGCATCATCGTGAAGTCGCTCAAGGACTGTTATGCGGTTCTTGGTCTTATTCATGCCATATGGCGGCCGGTTCCGGGGCGTTTCAAGGATTACATTTCCATCCCCAAGGCCAACATGTACCAGTCGCTGCACTCCACGGTCATTGGGCCGGATGGTGAGCGCATCGAGTTCCAGATCCGAACCGAGGAGATGAACCAGATCGCGGAATACGGTGTGGCCGCGCATTGGCAGTACAAGGAAGTCGGCAAGGGGGCGAAAAAGGGCAGGACGACCGGCACGCGTGATGCCGAGCGGTATACGTGGCTCAAACAGATCATGGATTGGCAGCGGGAACTGTCCGATCCCCGTGAGTTCATGTCTTCACTTCGACTGGATATGTTTCAGGAGGAGGTCTACGTCTTCACGCCCCACGGCGATATCAAGGAACTGCCCGAGGGCGCGACCCCGCTGGATTTCGCTTATGCCATTCACTCCGAAGTGGGCGACAAGTGTGCCGGGGCCAAGGTCAACGGGCGTATCGTGCCGTTGCACAGCACCCTCAAGAACGGTGATTCGATCGAGATTATTACCGACAAGAACCGTATGCCGAGTCGCGACTGGCTCAAATTTGTCAAGACAGCCAAGGCGCGTACCCGCATCAAGCAGTACATTCGAACCGTTGAGCGTGAACGTGCCATTGCCCTTGGCAAGGAGCTGCTTGAAAAGGAAGGGCGTCGGGTCGGCATCAACGTTCAGAAGGCCATCAAGGACGGTGACCTGAGCAAGCTTGCGGGAGATTTCAACTGTGGCTGTGTGGACGATCTGCTTACTCAAGTCGGATTTTCACGATTCACTCCGCGCAAGGTGATGAAAAAGCTTTACTCCGTGATGCACGGTGAAAGCTATGACGCTCGCAAACTCAAGCCCAAGGCTGAACCTGAAACAAAGAAGAAGCCCAAGACTGACGGCTTGCAGATTTCCGGCGTGGACAACGTGCTTGTCCGTTTTGCCAGTTGTTGCAATCCGTTACCGGGCGAGCCGATTGTCGGTTATATCACCCGGGGACGCGGTGTTACCGTTCATCGGATTGACTGTCATAACGTCAAGAATTTTGAAGATGAGCGCCTGCTACAGGTGACCTGGGAAGGGGTCGAGGAAAAGCCGTATCCCACCAAGATCCGGATCAAGTGTCTCAACAAGATGGGGATGCTTGGCAAGATCTGCATGATGCTGGCCGAAATGGATGTGAATATCGATTCCGGTACATTCGAGTCCAAGGTGGATGGAACTTCCACTCTGGAGTTTACCGTCGAAGTCAAAGACCTTGACCAGTTGTATTCGACACTTGCCAAGATCAAGGCGCTCAAGGCAGTGCAGGAAGCGCTTCGCGTTTCATAGACTGCGTATCAGATATGAATCCGGAGTCCCTTGAGCAAGGGACTCCGGATTGTTTCATGTTATTTTGCGTACTTTTCCAGTTACTTGTCCTTGGGATGACACTGCTTGCAGGAAACAGGCACATTCTTGCGGCCCTGCTTCTTCATGGTCTTGTGGCATCCAAGACAGCTTGAGTCTGTCTTCTTGGCATGGAAGGCGGTGTAGTACGCTGTTTCTCCCTTCTTTCCGGGCTGGTCATGGCAACCCGCTGTGGAACAGTTCTGTATTTCACCCTTGCCGTCCCAAGTGTGGTGGCAGGTGGCACATTCGAGCTTGGCGGCCTCATGCTTTGCGTGGGGAAACGTGACGAACGTCTTGGTCGCCTTGATGGCCTCAGGCGGACTGAGCGTGAGGCTTTCCGGTGCCTTGGTTGCGGCCCATGCGAATGTTACCGCCAGAATGAGGACACATAGTGTCGCTGTGCTGATAATGAAACGGTGCATGTAATCTCTCCTTGGGTTGATGGGTTGCGTATATGTTTATTGGCAATAGACATGCCAGAGAGCCCCACGCTGTTTTTATTGGATAAATTGAGTTAGCCAGAGTCGTGTGCGTACCTTTTTTGCACACATGCGCGCGGTTTGTCGTGGTATGTTTCCAAGGTTGTCGAAAATCAGAACGTCAGCCTCGATTTATTCTTCGTCGGTATTTGGTTGTTCTTCATTTTTTAGAATGACATTTTTCATTTTCCGAACTTCCGGTTCGATTTCCTGCATGGTGACTCCGAGGCCGGTGCTTACGCGGGCGATCAGTTCCCTTTCCGTTTGATCGATTTTTTCGTCTGCTCCGGCTATGAGCGTCATGAGTGCCAGCGTTTTTATGCGAAAAGCCGGATATGCGCTTTTCAGGGTTGCAACGGCTTTTCTCTCAAGTTCCTGTTTTCCCTGTTCCTCCAAAGCCATATTGTATTTTTCGATGAAGTCTCTGGGTGGCCCGAGTTTGTCTGAAACATGGTCGATGAAAAACGGATTGACGAGAATGGAGCCGATTTCTTCCGGCTTGTTTTCATTGTTTGCACTGAGCATGAGCAGACAGAGAACAGTGGCAGCTTCGGTCGTGTTGAGAATGTCCATGTACAAGAATCCTTGTTTCAATATGGAATTTCAGTTTGGTGATAACACGAATTCGTAGTGAAAAAAAAGGGGAAAGCCAGTTGGCTTTCCCCTCTTGTTTTTTTGGGCTGTGAGAGTTCTACATTTCGATGCGAACATTCTCCGGATTGAGCTTTCTTTCAAGATGCTTGGCATACAGACTCATGAAGTAGCTGAAGACGAAGTACATGACCGCGATAGTCGTATAGATTTCAAACGGGTAGACCATGATACGGTTGTTGATGGCGTAGGCCGCACGGGTCAGTTCCATCACGCCGATGATGTAAGCGAGTGACGTATCCTTGAAGGCCGCGATGAACATGCCGACCAAAGCCGGGAGCATCTGCTTGAGTGCCTGTGGGAGTACGATTTTACGCATGGTCTGGAAGTAGGTCAGGCCGGATGCCTTGGCCGCTTCCACCTGTCCGGCGGGAATGTTTTCGATGCCGCCGCGAACGGTTTCCGCGATGTACGCCGCAAAGAAGAAGGTCATGGCAATGGTTGCTGCCCAGAAGGCGTGGAGTTCGATCTTGAGCATGATGTCGAGCACCACTGTGTAGAACCAGAAGATGACCAGAATGAGCGGGATGCCCCGGACGAATTCGATGTAAATCGTGCAGGGGATTCGGAAGGCTCTGTTCTTGGCGGTTCTGCCCATGCCGACGAGAAGTCCGATGAAGAAGCTGCCCGTGATGGATATGATCGACATCAGGAGTGCGCCGGAAAGGCCGCCGAGGCCCATGAAGAATTCCGTTTCGTCTCCATTGGGGAAACGCCAGAACAGCAGGGTGTACAGGTTGTTCCAGATGACTTCGAAATTGAAGGAAGCAATGGCCATGCCGACTTCGTAAAGAATGTAGAGCAGGACCGCAACGAACGTGGCTTTTGCCGCAAGGATCATGCTTTTGGTCGCAGCCTTCAGCATGCGGCGCAAGGGTGAGACGGTCTTGGCGTCGGGGGCCTTGCGGAAGTACCAGAGCAGGTATTCCATGCCGCTTCCCAGCAGTTCCAGAGGGTAGAAGAGTATGTCGGCAATCTTGCGCGACAGTGGCTCATGCCCTCTGGGCAGGATTTTCAGCTTGATGTTAATCAGGTTGAGCGAACCTGCGATAGTCAGCGAGAGCGCAAGATAGATGACGGTCGCGGCTATCAGGGCTTCGAAAATGTGGTAGGTCAGGGACGATACTTCCTGCATGGACCAACAGACCTCGGCCACGCCGATGGTCATGGCGAGCGAGGTGTTTTTCATGTTGTTCAGGAATTCACTGCCCAGCGGCGGGATGATTTCGCGGAAGGACAGCGGCAGGATGATCTTTCGCAGTGTCTGCGTGAAGTTCAGGCCGGAAGAATACGAGGCCTCAAGCAGTCCCTTGGGTATGGACTGGATGCCTGCGCGGATGATCTCGGCCATGAAAGCGCCTGTGAAAATACCACAACCTGCGGTTGCGGCCCAGAACTCGAAATTCATTTCGAAAAGCTTGAAGCGGAGTTCTTCAGGGAAGGCGTAAGGCAGTGCGAAGTACCAGAAAAAGAGCTGTACGAGAAGCGGAGTGTTTCGAATCAGCTCCACATACGAGGTGGCGAACCAGTAAACCGGCTTGAAGCTGGAAAGGCGCGCCAGACCGAAAATTGTTCCAAGGGTCAAGGCGATGGCGGAAGAGTACAGGGCCATCGTGATGGTCGTCCCCAAGCCATGCAGCATGAGTTTGCCCATGTGGCCGTACTGGCCTTCCGTGAGGAATACCGCCCAGTTGAAATCATATTTGAAATCAAAGACGAAGGCGAAATAATAGACCACCAGACTGATCATTGCCAGCAGGGTGACGTTCTGGACCCAGAGTTTTTCAAAAAGGCGATTCAGCATATCTTTATCCGAAGCAAAGGTCCCGGAGCACGAGGCTCCGGGACCTGGTGTTGGCTTATTGCCGTGCGGCTTACGGCCACATCTCGATCTTTTCAGTCATGGGGAACGGGTAAGCGGAATCGGGACCGAACCACTTGTTGTAAATCTTCATGTAGGTGCCATCTTTCCAGATGTCCTGAACAGTGAAGTTCACAGCGTCGCGCCATGCGGAATCGTCCTGAGGCAGGCCGATGCCGTAAGGTTCGTCAGAGATGAACTCGCCGACCAGTTCGAACTGACCGGGGACCTTGGAGGCGTAACCCAGCAGCAGGGTGGAGTCGGTGGAGATAGCCTGAACGCGACCGGAGCGCAGAGCTTCGAACATGGCGATTTCACCATCGTAACCGATGACCTTGGGGTTCGGGTTGCCGAGCTTCTTCAGGTAGGCGGTAGCGTTGACGATGGAGGTGGTGCCCTGCATGGAGCCGACCTTCATGTTAGCGAGATCCTTGGGATCCTTGACTTTGCCTTTGCGAGCCAGGAACTTCTGGCCGTCGAAGAAGTAGGTGATGGAGAAGTCGATCTTCTCATCGCGCACGCGCTTGTGGGTCATGTTTGCCAGAACCATGTCAACCTTGGGCGGATTGGTCTGAACAAAGGAAATACGGGTGTTGTTGTTCACAACGACTTTTTCGAGCTTGCAGCCCAGACGCTTGGCGATTTCGCCGGCCATTTCAACGTCGAAACCGACCCATTCGTTCTTGTCGTTGATGAAGCCAAAAGGCATGCCCTGGTTGGAAAGACCGACCTTGACGACTTTGGTGGACATCACACGGTCATAGGTGGGACCTGCAAAGGCGATGCTTGCGGCCATAACCAACAGAGCGGCCAGAACAGTAATTTTGAGAACTCGCATTAACCTCTCCTCTATCGTTGAGTTGCTCCAAAAAAAATCCCGCCCGGACACCATGTCCGGCGGGATATATATCCTTAACTAGTGGCTGAGGATCTTGCTCAGGAAATCTTTTGTACGGTCACTCTTCGGGTTGTTGAAGAAATCTTCGGGCGTATTTTCCTCGATCAGATATCCGCCGTCCATAAAGATGACCCTGTCCGCCACTTCGCGCGCAAACCCCATTTCGTGCGTGACGCAGATCATGGTCATTCCCTCTTTTGCGAGAGACTTCATGACGTCGAGAACTTCGTTGATCATTTCCGGATCAAGTGCCGAAGTGGGTTCGTCGAAGAGCATGATTTTCGGCTGCATGGCGAGGCCGCGGGCAATGGCGACACGCTGCTGCTGACCGCCGGAAAGCTGGGAAGGATATGCGCCGGCCTTATCCGGGATATCGACCTTTTTCAGCAGTTCCATGGCGATGGCCGTAGCGTCACCTTTGCTTTGATGACGGACCAGCGATGGTGCGAGAATGATGTTATCCAGCACGGTCATGTGCGGATACAGATTGAATTGCTGGAACACGAATCCGACTTCGGCCCGGAGCATGGTCATGTTGGTCCGAGGATCGGATACATTCATGCCGTCAACCGAGATGTCGCCTTCCTGAATCGGCTCGAGCCGATTAATACATCTGATAAGGGTGGATTTGCCGGAACCGGAAGGTCCACAGATGACGACAACTTCACCTTTTTCGATTTCAAGATTTATGTTGTTGAGGACATGAAAATCCCCATACCATTTATTTACATTTTTGAAAGAAATCACAGCCTCTCCCCAAAAGAAATGATTTAACTTAACGTAAGCGGTTTCTTTAGCAAGAAATCACACTCAGGGCAATCAAAATTCTGACGGCAATGTGGCATTTTGAATATAATTCTGTTTTGCCGTCAGAAAGATGACAATTTTGGCTGTTTCAGTAATCTCAATATGTTGGGTGCCTAGCATTCTGTCATGCTGAGTGCCAATCCGGCCAGTGAGGTTTCCTTGTACTTGCGGGACATGTCGCGTCCGGTTTGGGCCATGGCCTCAAAGGCTTTGTCGAGGTCGACTTTCTGGTAGGATTCGTCCAGCGTCGATGCGATGAGGAAGGCGTTGTATGACTTGACCACTCCCATGGCATTTCGTTCGATACACGGAATCTGCACGTATCCGCCGACAGGGTCGCACGTCAGGCCGAGATGGTGTTCCATGGCGATTTCAGCAGCGTTTTCAGTTACCTGAAAACGGTAGCCGCGCGCGTATGACAGGAATGCCGCAGCCATGGCCGAGGCCACGCCGACTTCACCCTGACAGCCGACTTCCGCGCCGGAAATGGAGGCATTGTGTTTGGCCAGAAATCCGATGGATGCCGCTGCGAGCAATCCCTGGCGAATTTCTTCCTGCAATGCTCCCATGTGGCGTTTGAGCATGAAAAGAATGGCGGGAATGACGCCTGCCGCACCGCAGGTGGGGGCGGTGACGACGCAGTGGCCGGATGCATTTTCTTCGGAGGCGGCAAGAGCGTAGGCGTTGAGTGCCTTGAGGAAGCCCGATCCCTGAAATTGTTCTCTTTTGGCCCACTCATACATGGCGGGTGCCTTGCGCTGTAGACCGATAGGGCCGGGGAGTACACCGTTTGTCTGAATGCCGAGTTCCACGGCGTGTTCCATGACTTCCGTAATTCTGTCGAGTCCCTTGTTGATTTCTTCCTCACTCATGCCGGTAATCGCCTGCTCGTTGGCGAGTATCAGTTCATGCAGGCGCATGGAATTGTCAGTGAGGTGTTTCTTGAGCTCGGCCATGGTCTCATAGGGATATACCGGCTCACCTCGCTGAGGCTCTTCCCATCCCATCCATCGCAGAAAGCCGCCGCCAACGGAGAAATAAATGCGTTCAAGCATGGTCTTGCCGTCGCTGTCGAGCAATCGGAAGATCATGGTGTTGCTGTGCGGGTAGTCGTGTTGTACCGCGTCAAAGATAATGTCACCGGGGTGGTAGGTGATCGCCTTGCCGTCTATGTCGAGTTCGAAAGGACGTGAGTTTTCTTCAAATTGTTCAAATATATTGGGTTGGCAGGTGTCAGGCTTGAAGCCCAGCAGGCCGGACATGACTGCACGGCGGGTGCCGTGGCCTTCGCCTGTGGCGGACAGGGAGCCAAAGAGGCGTATCTCCAGAGTCTCGCCTTTGAGGCGTTCCTCTTTCGGGAGTTCCCGGATGCGGTCCATGAAATCGAAGCCCGCCTTCATGGGGCCGATGGTGTGGGAGCTGGATGGGCCGGGGCCGATTTTGAGCAACTCGAATATAGAAGTGGATATGGCTGTCATGGCGTACTTTTGTTGTTGAAGATTGAATGAGTGGTTGCCTCGAATGCAGGTCGCGCTACCTTACGATAAAAGCAGTGTAAGGAGAAGTTTTTTTCGGAATATGCTTACTGAATTTAATGATGGAATTCTGTATGCATTTGAGGAGTCGAAGGAGTGGTTTGCATTGATAATGATACGTATTTTTTGGGGAAGCATTGAGTCATCCAAAAAAACAAAGAGTTTTCGGGATTGTTACACGCTTTGTGTTGACGCTCTAGTGGGGCAGGTATACCATTCTGTCCGTTTCGGCATAATAGTTCGCGAGTCGGATATGCCGTGATGCATGGTTGTTCTGACGAAGGTTGGTGCTGAATCGTGCGTATGATTATGTCTTGTTGAGCATAATCCTTGAGGCGAATACACCTCTACGCTGTCGGTCGTGAAAGTATGAGCGGCCTTGGATATGATAAAGATTGCAAAGGTTTTAAGGGGTGCTGTAATAAGTATTATGCCTATTCTGGCATAGTGAGACGAGTTGCCTGATTATATATTGAACCGGATTGACGGTGAGCGCCGGGTACGATTCGGAATATGGAGTTGAATACAGATGAAAACCGTTCGAGTTCAGGAAGCCGTGGGCATGGTTCTGTGCCATGACATGACAAGAATTGTTCCGGGTGAGTGCAAGGGACCTGCCTTCAAGAAAGGGCATGTGATTGTAGAAGAGGATATTCAGGCTCTGCTGGAGATCGGCAAGGAGCACGTCTATGTGCTCAACATGGAAAAAGGGCGCATTCATGAAAACGAAGCTGCCGAACGCATTGCCAAGGCTGCCGCAGGTCCGGGCATTACGCTCTCAGCCGTCAGCGAAGGGCGTATAAATTTTGAAGCTTCCCCAGGGTTGCTGGACGTCAATGTAGAAGCCCTCAACCGTATCAATTCCATTGAAGAGGTCGTGCTCGCGACCATGCACACCGGCCAGCAGGTGACGGAATCCCGTCCTGTGGCCGGAACCCGCGTCGTCCCGCTCGTTATTGATGAAAAGAAGATTGAGCGGGTCGAGGAAATCTGTGCCGAGTATCCCTATGTCGTCGGCGTGAAGCCATTCGCGCACTACAACGTCGGCGTCGTGACGACCGGCAGCGAGGTCTTCCACGGCCGTATCAAGGACAAGTTCGGTCCTGTCATTCGAAAGAAATTTTCCCGGTTGGGTTCCACGGTCATGGATCAGCGGTTGACTTCGGATGACCCTGTCATGACTCGTGACGCCATTCTGGCTTTCATTGCCGAAGGCGCGGAGATGGTTGTTGTCACCGGCGGCATGTCCGTGGACCCGGACGACCAGACGCCCACGGCCATCCGTGCCACTGGGGCCGAGGTCATCACCTACGGTTCCCCGACGTTCCCCGGTGTCATGTTCATGGTTGCCGTCCGGGACGGCGTTCCCATTCTGGGACTGCCCGGTTGCGTCATGTATTACCGTGCCAGCATTTTCGATCTCATCGTTCCCCGCATATTGGCCGGGGAGGAAATTACCCGTGAAGACATAGTCGCTTTGGGGCATGGCGGATTCTGTGCAAGTTGCGATGTTTGCCGTTACCCGACGTGTCCATTTGGAAAATAGCATTCAATGCCGTTCCCTTCATTCGAAGGAGCGGCTCTCGGACAGTGAACAATCTAAGGAGGAATACTGTATGATCAAACTCACTCTCAAGGTGAACGGTGTCGCCAAGCAGGTCATATGCGAGCAGGATGAGTCCCTCGCAAACGTGCTGCGCGAAAACCTTGGTCTCACCAGCGTCAAGATCGGTTGCGCCACCGGCCAGTGCGGCAGCTGCTCTGTAATTGTGGACGGCAAATTGGTTCGTTCCTGCTCCATGAAAATGAAACGGGTCAAGGAAGGCGCTGTCATCCTGACGACCGAAGGAATCGGTACCCCGGACAACCTGCATCCCATTCAGGTCTCCTGGATCGCCAATGGTGGCGCACAGTGCGGTTTCTGCACTCCGGGCTTCATTGTTTCTTCGTACGCACTGCTTCAGTCCAACCCGTCTCCGACCCGCGAAGATATCCGCAACTGGTTCCAGAAATACCGCAACGCCTGCCGTTGTACCGGTTACAAGCAACTGGTTGATTCCGTCATGGATGCGGCCGCGGTCATGCGTGGCGAAATGCCGCTGGACGACCTGCTCTTCAAGATTCCGGAAGACGGACGCATCTGGGGCACCAAGTACCCCCGTCCCACGGGCGTCGCCAAGGTGACAGGTACGCTGGATTACGGTGCGGACCTCGGCATCAAGATGCCCACTGGCACCTTGAAATGCGCTCTGGTGCAGGCCGAAGTGTCTCATGCCAAGATCCTCTCCATTGATACTTCCGAAGCCGAGAAGATGCCCGGTGTCGAGAAAATCGTCACCCACAAGGACGTCAAGGGCAAGAATCGCATCACTGGCCTGATCACCTTCCCCACCAACAAGGGTGACGGTTGGGATCGTCCCATTCTGTGCGATGAAAAGGTCTTCCAGTACGGTGACGCTCTCGCCATCGTCTGCGCCGACAGTGAAAAGAACGCCAAGGCCGCAGCCGCCAAGGTCAAGGTCGAACTGGAACGGCTTCCCGAGTACATGAACGCCCATGCCGCCATGGCGGATGATGCGATCGAGATTCATCCCGGCACGCCGAACATCTATTACACCCAGAAGGTCGCCAAGGGCGAGGAAACCGCTCCCATCTTCGACAAGGCCGATGTGGTCATGGAAGGCGATTACTTCACGACTCGTCAGCCGCACATGCCTATCGAGCCGGACGTGGGATTCGCCTATCTGGACGACGACGGAAAACTGTGCATCCACTCCAAATCCATCGGCCTGCATCTGCATCTGTACATGATCGCTCCCGGTCTCGGCGTGGATCCCGAGAATCTGGTCATGGTCCAGAACCCCACCGGCGGTACCTTCGGTTACAAGTTCTCCCCGACCATGGAAGCATTGGTCGGCGCAGCATGCCTTGCCACCGGCAAGCCCGTGTTCCTGGCTTACGACTGGTATCAGCAGCAGACCTACACAGGTAAGCGCTCGCCCCAGTTCACCAGCGTTCGCATGGCTGCCGACAAGGAAGGCAAGCTCCTCGGCATGGAGACCGACTGGACGGTCGACCACGGTCCTTACTCCGAGTTCGGTGACTTGCTGACCCTGCGCGGCGCACAGTTCATCGGTGCCGGTTACGATATCGCCAATATCCGTGGCGAAGGCCGGACCGTCTGCACCAACCACGCATGGGGCGCGGCTTTTCGTGGTTACGGCGGCCCCGAGGCCGAGTTCCCCTCCGAAGTGCTCATGGACGAACTGGCTGAAAAGCTCGGCATGGATCCTCTGGAACTTCGCTACAAGAACGTGTACCGCGAAGGTTCCACCACTCCCACCGGGTGTGATCCCGAAGTATACTCCCTGCCGGAGATGCTCGACACCCTTCGTCCCAAGTACGAGGAAGCCAAGAAGAGAACCGCTGCAAATTCCACCGACGAGATCAAGCGCGGTGTCGGCATCGCCCTCGGTGTGTACGGCTCCGGTCTCGACGGCCCGGATACCGCTGAAGCCGATGTTCGCCTGAACGAAGACGGCACGGTGACCGTGCTGACCTGCTGGCATGACCACGGTCAGGGCGCGGACATGGGTGTTCTGGGTACTGCCCACGAGACCCTGCGTCCTCTGGGACTGGCTCCCGAGCAGATTCATCTGGTTCTCAACGACACGCGTTACTGCCCGAACGGCGGCCCTGCCGGTGGTTCCCGCTCTCAGGTCGTTGTCGGCAACGCCATCAAGGTCGGCTGTGAAATGCTGATGAAGGCCATGCGTAAGGATGACGACTCCTTCCGCACCTATCAGGAAATGGTCGATGAGAAGATCGATCTTCTTCATCACGGCAAGTGGACCGCTCCGGCAAACGATTGTGACGAAAACGGTCAGGGCAAACCCTTTGCCTGCTACATGTACGGTCTGTGCATGGCTGAAGTCGCTGTGGAAACCGCGACAGGCAAGACCACAGTCGAGAAGATCACCTTTGTTGCCGATATCGGAAAGATCAACAACAAGTTGGTCGTCGACGGTCAGATTTACGGCGGTGTCGCTCAGGGCATCGGTCTGGCCTTGTCCGAGGATTACGAGGACATCAAGAAGCACTCCACCATGAAGGGTGCCGGGTTCCCGTACATCAAGCAGATTCCGGACGACATGGAGATCATCTACATCGAGTCTCCGCGTCCTGACGGTCCGCATGGGGCGTCCGGTGTCGGTGAAGTGCCGCTGTGCTCCCCGCACTCGGCTGTCATCAACGCGATCTACAACGCTTGCGGTGTCCGCATCCGCGAGTTGCCCGCTTTGCCTGAAAAGGTGCTGGCAGGCCTCAAGGGTTAATACATAATATGAAATAGGGAGCGGTCCGTGTGCGGCATGGACCGCTCCCTTGTTTTTACAGGAACAGGCGAGCATGGAACAGGCAGAATTGAGACAATGGGAACACAAGTGTGTTCAGGAAGAGGTGCCGCAGTGTGTTGCCGCCTGTCCGTTGCATGTGGATGCGCGGACATTCTGTTCGCTCTTGGCACAGCGGCGGTGGGACAAGGCATGGCAGGTGCTTGCCAAGACACTCCCGCTGCCCGGGGTGCTTTCCCGACTGTGTGACGGGCCGTGCAAGCATGCCTGCGTGCGTAAGGATGCGGGCGGCAGTATCGAGATGGACCGGCTGGAACGATTCTGTGCTGAAACGGCCAAGCCTGTTGCACCGCCCCGGCCTTTGCCCAAGCGCGGGAAATCCGTTGCCGTGGTAGGTGATGGCCTGACAGCCTTGTGCGCGGCATGGGAGATGGCGCGCAGGGGATTTGATGTTACCCTGCATTGTTTCGTGCCGGGGGGACTGCTGTCGGCCTTGCCCGAAGGGGTGCTGGAGCGGGAGCTTGAAAATCTCGTCAAACTCGGTGTGACCATTGAAGACGGGGTGGATTTGACCTCCGAAGCCATTGACGTGCTGATGGATGAAAATGATGCCGTGTTCGTGGATGGTGAATTCTGGCCTGTGCATCTCTCCGGGGTGGGTGAGCCTGACGAATTGACACTCGGTACACAGCGTGTCGGTCTGTTTGCCGGACCCAAGGGGGAGACGTCGGCAGTCCTGTTGGCTGCTGCCGGTCGCAGGGCAGCCAATTCCGTGGAACGTTTCACGCAGGGCGTGTCCATGGTCACCGGACGGGAGCTGGAAGGACCGTATGCAACGCGCCTGTTCACCAGTCTGGCAAAGGTCGAATCAGTGCCGCCTGTCGTGGCTGACGGCATATATACCGAGGAAACCGGGCGGGACGAGGCAAGGCGGTGTCTCCAATGTGAATGCATGGAATGCGTGAAGCATTGTGAATACCTGAAGCATTACAAATTCTATCCCAAGGTCTACGCACGGCAGATCTACAATAACGAGTCCATTGTCATGGGCACGCGGCAGGCCAACAGCATGATCAATTCCTGCATGTTGTGCGGTTTGTGCGAAACCCTGTGTCCCGAAGATTTTTCCATGGCCGACGTCTGTCTTGAGGCGCGGCGTACCATGGTCGAGAGTGACACCATGCCGCCGTCTGCTCATGAATTCGCCCTGCGGGACATGGCCTTTGCCAATAGCGAAAAATGTGTGTTGGCCCGCCATGCTCCGGGGCTGGACCAGAGCGAATACCTGTTTTTCCCCGGCTGCCAGTTGACCGCATCCAACCCGGACAGCGTGCAGGCTGCATACGCCGACCTGCGTAAACAGCTCGGGAGTGTGGGACTGCTGCTTCATTGCTGTGGCGCTCCGGCTGAATGGTCCGGCCGTCAGGGGCTGATGAATGAAACCGTGGCCGTTCTCCGAAAGGAATGGGAAGCCCTTGGCAGTCCGAAGATCATTGCGGCCTGTCCGACCTGTCTCAAGACGTTGCATGCATATCTGCCCGATGCGGAAGTTGTTTCGCACTGGTCCATTTTGCGTGCGCTCGGCTTGCCGACTGATACCGCAGGGGATTGTGGCTCCATGGCGATCAATGATCCGTGCGCGGCCCGTCATAATGCCATGCTGCGCGAGGATGTCCGCGCCATTCTGGAGCAGGTCGGCGTCACCGTCGAAGAACCGGAAATGACCGGCGAGACCGCGCAGTGCTGCGGGTATGGCGGATTGCTGTCCGAGGCCAACCCGGAACTCGGCAGGGCGGTTGCCGAGCGGCGTGCTGCGGAAATGGAAGAAGACTGGGTCACTTATTGCGTAATGTGCCGGGACATGATCGCCAAAACCGGCAAGCGGGCTGTGCATATCTATGATCTGCTGTACCTGCAGGACGTGGATGCTGGTGCGCGCCCATCACCGGGCTATTCCCTTCGCCGCGAAAACCGTGCGCGCCTTCGGGAGAGGTTGCTTGCCGAAATCTGGCAGGAAAACGGTGCGCTGGCTGTTGAACCGTACGAGTCCGTTGCTGTGGATTTCACGGCTGAAGCCTCGGTTCTGATGGAAGAAAGGCGTATCCTGAAAAGCGATGTCCAGAAGGTCTTTCTGAATATGCAAAAGAGCGGGCGGCGATTTATCAGCCGTGAAAATGGACATTTCCTGACTTCGTTCAGACCTGTTGTCGTGACCTACTGGGTCGAATTTTCCGAGCAGGGGGAAGGGTATCTTGTCCATAATGTGTGGTCACACCGAATGAAGGTGCGGGAGGTTCGGTCATGAGTGTCATCAAGGTGCCGGAAGCGGACGCCGCGGGATGGAAGTGTGCGACCTGTGACGAGGAACTGGTTTCCCGGCCTGTGGAACTTGAGTATCTCGATTCCCTGTTCAATGTGGAGCTGCCGACCTGTCAGAAGTGCGGGATGGTGCTCATTCCCGAGAACCTTGCGCTCGGCAAGATGAATCAGGTGGAGCATCTGCTGGAGGACAAGTAGCGTCATGCGGTCGGCTGTTCCATTGTGGGAGAAACCCGTGCTGCGTCGGGCAGCAGGCGAGACTCTGCGTCCCGGCGGATTCCGTCTGACGGATCGGGCCGCCGAAGTCATGAGGCTGGTGCCGGGATGCCGGGTGCTTGATGTCGGCTCCGGTCTGGGAGCGACGGTCGGGCGTCTGCGGTCACGGTTCGGCGTCGAGGCGTATGGCGTTGAGTCGTCCGGGCAACAGATTCTGCGTGCCGGAAGCCAGCGTGGATTGGTGCAGGCCCAAGGCGATTGCCTGCCGTTTCAGGCAGAATCGTTCAGCGCGATATTTTGCGAGTGCGTGTTTTCACTATTTTCCGATCCACGGGCCGGACTTCGGGAGTTTTGGCGCGTGCTCGAACCCGGCGGATATTTGGCTCTCTCCGATTTGTGTTCTCAGGATGCATGGACGTCGGAAATCTCTTCCTGTGCGGAGAGGGCCATACCTTTTTCAGAGATAAGGGAAATGGTCGAATCGCAGGGATTCGCCGTGCGCTTGGTGGAAGATCATACCGCGTATCTCAAGGAACTGGCTGCAAAGTTGGTGTTTGCCGGAGATGGGGAAGGGCAGGCATGCGGATGCGGGCGTCGTCTTGGGTATTACCTGATGATCGCCCGAAAAAAAGGAAGTCAGGATGTTTGATGACACTGGACTGAAGATGATGGAACTGGCCGGAAAAGGGTACTGTTGCAGCCAGATCATGGTGCAGCTCGCTCTTGAGGAGATGGACCGTGAAAACCCCGATTTGGTAAGAGCTGTTGCCGGACTCTGCAACGGGCTGGGCGATTGTTCGGGACCGTGCGGCGTATACACCGGGGCGACCCTGCTTCTCGGATTGCATGCGGGCAAGGGGACGGACATGGAAGAAGTGGATGACTGCCTGTCGCTCATGCTGGAGGAATTGCGGGGATGGTTTGTCGCGGCTACGACGCAGTACGGCGGCACGTCCTGCGGAGACATTCTTGAGGGCAATTGCGGGCAGCCGAATACGGCCCGTTGCGGCGGTCTGGTTTCCGAAGCTTATGCAAAGGTTCGGGAGATTCTGGCCGGTAACGGATTTGATCCGGCAGAAGGGCGCGAATTGTCATGAATCGAGTTCCCCGCAGTGTCTGTCCCGTTTGTTTGAAGCCCATTCCCGCCAGTCATGAGATTGAGGATGGCAACGCCTATCTGGTCAAGGAATGCCCGGAACATGGTGAGTTCAGAACCATTGTCTGGCGTGGTGAACCCGATTTTCAGGATTGGAAGCGTACCAAGATTCCTTCCTTGCCAAAGCAGCCGTTTACGCGTTCGGAAAAGGGTTGTCCCTATGATTGCGGACTGTGTGACGCGCATCGGCAGCATACCTGCACGGCGGTCATGGAGGTAACGTGGCGTTGCGACCTTGGTTGCCCGGTTTGTTTTGCTTCGTCCGGGAAAAAAGCACCCGCCGATCCCGCATTGGATGAGCTTGCATATCTTTTCGATAGGGTGAAACTGGCGTCCGGCTACTGCAATGTCCAGTTGTCCGGTGGCGAGCCGACCATTCGCAATGATTTGCAGGACATTATCCGTCTTGCCAAGAGCAAGGGATTTCCTTTTGTTCAACTGAACACCAACGGTCTGCGTATCGGTCGGGAAGCCGGGTATGCCGCTTTATTGGCCGAGGCCGGACTGGATTCCGTTTTCTTGCAGTTCGACGGCATGGAAGACGATATTTACACGCGGTTGCGGGGCAGGCCTTTGCTTGAAACGAAACTTGCTGCCATCCGTGCGCTTGTTGATGCCGGTATCGGCATTGTGCTTGTGCCGACCGTGGTGCCGGGTGTCAACGAGCACAATCTTGGTGCGATTTTGCGTCTGGCCTCGGAGAATTCACCCGGCGTGCGCGGGGTTCATTTCCAGCCCGTGAGTTATTTCGGGCGGTATCCCGAAGCCCCGGCGGATGATCAGCGCATTACCCTGCCGGATGTCATGCGCTTGCTTGAAGAGCAGACGGAAGGGGCGGTCCGTACCCGGGATTTCCTCCCGCCAGGATGTGAACATTCGCATTGTTCCTTTCACGCCAACTATATGGTCCTTGAGGACGGGGGGCTGAAAAAGCTTTCGGCTAACGGCAAATGCGGTTGCACGCCGCGTCCGGCTTCGGAAGGTGCGGACAAGGCCAAGGCGTTTGTCAAACGTCAGTGGGCTGCGCCTGACAATGTCTTGCCCATGGCGGATAAGCAGGATGATCTCGACGCGTTCATATCCCGTGCGGCAACGCATACGCTCGCCGTGTCGGCCATGGCGTTTCAGGATGCATGGACGCTTGATTTCGAACGGCTCAAGGGATGCTGCATCCATACTGTTTCACCTGATGGGCGGCTTATTCCGTTCTGTGCCTACAATCTGACGTCCATGGACGGCGAAACCCTGTATCGAGGCAAATGTGATGGGTCTGCCTCCGCTTGATGCATGGCTGATCCGCCGCATGGGGTGGACTGATGACGTGCCTCCTTCACCGGATCAGGTACGCGGCTGGCAGCTTGAACGGTTGCGGGATGTCGTGCGCCATGCCCGGGAAAACAGTCCGTTTTATGCCCGGTCTCTGGCTGATGTTGATGTTGCCGCACTGCTGACTGCCGAGGATTTTGCTCGTCTGCCCATGATGACCCCGGATGATGTGCGAAACGGGCCGGAGCAGTTGCTCTGTGTGTCTCAGGACGAGATCGCACGGGTTGTGACGTTGCAGAGTTCCGGGACTACGGGAGCGCCTAAGCGGATTTTTCATACGCAGGAAGACCTGGAAGCCACGGTGGAGTATTTCGGCTGGGGTATGCGTAACCTTGTCGGTCCGGGGCAAACGGCATTCGTGCTCATGCCCGGAGAACGTCCCGGAGGAGTGGGACGGTTGCTTGTGAAGGCCTTGAATCGAACCGGCGCGCGGGCCGTGACGCACGGTGTCATGGAAGATGTCGGTGTTGCGTTCGATCATCTGTTGGAGGAAGGGGCTGACTGCATTGTCGGTCCGGCGGCGCATGTGAACATGCTGGCCCGTGAATGGGAGTGGCGGGGATTGCCGCAGGGGCAAATTCAGTCCGTGCTTCTCTGCTGGGATGCGGCCCCGGACGCCGTGGTTCGCAATGTGGAACAGGCGCTTGGGTGTCAGGTGTTTCGCCATTGGGGCATGATTGAAACCGGACTCGGCGGAGCCGTCGAGTGTTCACCCGGTTCGGGGATGCATCTTCGCGAAACCGATGTGTATCTGGAAATCATTGATCCGCAGACCGGCACTCCTGTCCCGGACGGTTTGTTCGGGGAGATGGTGGTGACCACGCCGCTGAGGCGGGGCATGCCGCTCATCCGGTATCGCACCGGGGACATGGGGCGGATTCTGCCGGACAGGTGCGCGTGCAAAAGTCCGTTGCGTCGTCTGGACCCCGCTGTTCGGCGCGTGGATGACTTCGTAAAAGTCGGAAATGACGGTTTCGGACTGACAAAATTGAATGAATTTCTTTACTCACTGCCGGGGTTATGGGATTTTGCGGCGTGTCTCCATAATGAGACATTACACGTTGTCGCCTGTGGCCGCGAAAGCGGGCTGGCTGACAGTGTGAGGTCGGTTTTACGTTCTATGCCCGCCATTGGTCATGGGGTTGAAAACGGTACTTTGCATATTGAAATTGAAACGAAAAACGACGGGACTCCGGCTGTGCCCGGACTTGGAAAGCGCCGTTTGCAGAGAGATATGGAGTGTTGATTCATGAAGGCTTTTGTACGTTCCGTATGCGGACTTATTGAGCAGGATGAAAATTTTGTCATGGCGACCGTGGTCGAAAGTTCCGGCTCCACGCCGCGTTCTTCCGGTGCGAAAATGGCGGTGCGCCGGGACGGCAGCATCCTCGGTACCGTGGGCGGCGGTCTTGTCGAGGCAATGGCCTGCAAGGATGGCCGCAAGATGATTGATTCCGCCGACGGGCAGGCCCAGCTTTCTTTTGTGGACATGACACAGGAGCTTGCTGCCAATTCGGATATGATCTGTGGTGGCGGGCTGTCTGTCCTGCTTGAGGTCGTGCATGCGGACGGTCCCTGTGCATCGGCGTATCGGCAACTGGACGAGTTGCTGCGGAGCGGGCGTGAATCTGTTCTGCTGACGTCCTTTGACGGGACTGATTCTTCGTGTGCGGTGAAACACGAGGTTGTCACGGACGGCGCGTGTTCTTCGATGTGCCAGCAGGCCATGGATGCCGGTTCTGTCTGTTTCGAGAAAAATGAATCCGACATGACGCTGGCCGAGCCGTTCATCCCCCCGGCACCGCTGTATATTTTTGGAGCCGGACATGTCTCTCTGTTTACCGCAAAGGTCGGGGCCATGGTCGGTTTCCGTACTGTCGTACTTGATGACCGGGACGATTTTGCCAATGAAACCCGTTTCCCTGATGCCGATGAAGTGATTGTCCTGCCTTCATTTGACGGGTGTTGCGACGATCTGGAGATCGGTGAGGACGCATATATCGTCATTGTCACTCGCGGCCATCTGCATGACCGCAACGTGCTTGCCGAGGCCCTTCGCACCAAGGCGAAATACATCGGCATGATCGGCAGCAAGAAGAAGCGTGACAAGATTTATGATTCGCTGCTTTCGGACGGATTCACGCAGGCGGATATTGACCGCTGTCATTGCCCGATCGGCCTGTCCATCGGCGCGCAGACGCCGGAAGAGATTGGTGTCTGCATCGGTGGCGAACTCATTCAGGTCAGGTCGGGATACGGGCAGTGAACGACGTCGCGGCGATAATTCCTGCTGCGGGGTTGTCCTCGCGCATGGGACGGTTCAAGCCTCTGCTGCCGCTCGGGGGCGGGACCGTGCTGTCGTCGTGTATTGATGTTTTCAAGGCCAATGGTATCGAAAGGATTCTGGTGGTCACCGGAAAGCGGGCTGACGAAGTGTCGGAGGCGGCAGAGCGGTCCGGCGCTGTCACTGTCTATAATGAATCGTATGAACAGGGGATGTTTTCCTCGGTATTGAAAGGGCTTGGCGCGCTTGATGGTGTGTCGGCCTTTTTCATGTTGCCTGTTGATATACCGTTGTTGCGGCGCGAAACCGTGGCGCGGTTGCTTCAAGAGTTCAAGCGGTGCAGCCCAACCATCCTGTACCCCTGTTTTCTGGGAGAACGTGGGCATCCACCGATCATCAGCCGGACGCTTCTGCCGGACATCTTCGCGCATGATGGTGCGGGGGGCTTGCGGACCGTGCTGGACAGACATGAGCCCGGTGCGCGTGATCTGAATGTGGCTGATTTCGGGGTGGGGCATGACCTTGACTGCCCTGCGGATTACGAATTGGCGTTGTCTCGCGCCGGAACGGGGTATCCCTGTGAGGAGGAGTGTCGCCAGTTGTGGGAGATGTATTCGCTGCCGTTCGATATAATTCGGCATTGTCAGGCGGTTTCGTGCGTGGCCGAGGCTTTGGCCGACAATCTGAATACTCGGGGGGGGAAATCGATGCTTGATCCGGCGTTGGTTCGGGGGGCGGCATTGACCCATGACATAGGCAAAGGATCAAGGCGTCATGAAGCCGAGGGTGCCGAGTATCTGCATACGCATGGTTTTCATGTCGCCGCTGATATCGTTCTGGAACACTCCGACCTTGTGCTTGAATCGGATGCGCCCATCACGGAAAAGGAAGTGGTTTTCCTTGCCGACAAGCTGGTGCAGGGAGAAAGACCGTCTCAGCTGGAATCCCGGTACATGGCGAAAATGGATTTGTATGGTCATGAACCGGATGCGAAGCAGGCCATACTGGGAAGACTTGCACGGGCACAGGTTGTCCTTGCCCGTTTTGACCGGGAGATGACGGTGCCTGCCGAAAAGCTTGCACGGGAGGTGCTTGAATGATCGTGCTCATGCGTCATGCGCGGACAGAAGGCGGGGAAGGGCGATGTATCGGACGTACGCCGATACCGCTTTCCGATGAGGGAAGGCGACAGTCCGTCTGCATTGCCGAGGTGTTGCACAATGCCGGTTTCGCCCGGTTGTGTTGCAGTCCTTCCCTGCGGGCATTGGATACGATTTCGCCGCTTGCCGAGCGCATAGATTCAGGTGTGGATATCCTTCCGGCACTGGATGAAATCGACATGGGTGAATGGGACGGCCTGCTGTTTGACGATGTTCGCAGCAGATATGCCGAGCAGTATGGCGAGCGGGGAAAGTGTTTTGCGGATTTTCGTCCGCCGAACGGGGAAAATTTCAATGACGTTGCCGATCGTGCTGTCTCGGTATTGCAGGATTTGGCCGCTGGCCCCCAGTCCGTACTCGCCGTGACGCATGCCGGGGTGCTTCGTGCCGTGCAATGCCGCCTGACCGGGCATCCCATGGATGATCTGTTTCATTTCAAACCGAAATACGGTTGCTGTACTCTTCTTGAATCCAAGAATGGCGAACTGCGGTTTGTCAAAGGCAATGTCCTGCCTCAGGTTCTATTCCATTTTCTGTAAAAAAAAGGGGCTGTAAATTTACAGCCCCTTCTTGTTGAATTCACTCAATTCGTTTGTTGCTAGCTGCTCATCGGGCAGAAGCGTTCCCAGCCCATGAGGCTGGCGGCTCCGGATATGGTGGTACCGTAAAACAGCACGGGTTTGTCGGTCAGGAACATGTCGATGGTGCTGTTGGCAAGGGTCGTGCCTGTGACGAGCAGCAGGTCGCACCAGCCGATGGCTTCTTGCGTGGCGTCGCCGCCTTCCACGAGCACGCCGCGTTTGATCTGTCCCACGTTGTCCGGGTCGAGGTCGATGAGCCGGACCTCGGTTTCCTTGTTGAGTGCTTCGGCGAGCGCGGGCTGAAAACCGATGATGGTGATCTTGCAGTTGCCGTGCTTTTTGCGGATGCAGTCGAAAATCTGTGTCGAGCATTCCTTCGGGCCTGAGTCCTTGCAGTGAATGGTGCCTTCGGCCTGTCCCAGCGAGCGGGAAACCGCGTTGACCGTTGAGACGAGTATGGCGCGGTTGAAGTTGTTGTCCAGCGGAAGCGCCGCCACTTCGGTCAGTGTGCCGGAGTAATTGCCGTAATGATCCGTGAAGGCCTGTCCTCGTGCTTCACGGAAGCGCGCTTCCATGAGTTTTTCCTTGCCCTGCTGGATGGGGAAGTCCTGCTCCTCGGGTTCTCCGATGGCTTCTTTCACACTCAGCGGACCGGCGGAAACGGTGATTCTTTCGTTCAGTATATCCTCTGTTTCCCAGAGTGCCACAGCCTTGTCACGTACAGTTTCCAGTATTGTCTTCATGATGTTCTCCTATACGGCTGAAAGCCGTTTCAATGCAATGAAAATGGTGAGTGAAAAGAGTCCGATAATGGCCGACAGGACCAGTGCCCGTTCGAATTCGCCGCTGAATACGGCGTTGTATATTTCAAGGGACAGGGTGTTGGTCTTGCCGATGATGTTGCCGCCCAGCATGAGGGTGATGCCGACCTCGCCGAGTGAACGGCCAAGGGCGAGGAACCAGCCGGACGCCACATTGCGCCGTACATTGGGCAGCAGGACGAGCCAGAATGTCTGCCAGTCATTTTTCCCGAGTACCTTCGAAGCCTCGGCAAGTTTGCGGACATCTCCGCGAAGGGCAGCTTCCACCGGCTTGACCATGAGCGGCAGTCCGGCCACAAACGCCGCCAGAACCACGCCGGGGAAGCTGAACACGATATCGACCGGAAGTACCTGCCCGATCAGTCCCGCACGCCCGAGCAGCATAAGGAGGATGAAGCCGGTGGCGATGGGCGGGAATACAAGCGGCAGTGTGACCATGAAGTCCACTGCGGACCGCATGACGCTTTTTCTGCCGGTCAGGTAATAACCGAGCAGGATGCCGCAGACCAGATGCAGCGCACCGGAAACCGCCAGAACCTTGAGGGTCAGTTTCAGTGGTGCCGTTGTTTCCGGCTGTACCAGGATATCGAAAAAGTTCATTCCGGTTACAGGCCGTTGTTCCTGATGATGACCTTTGCTTCCGGAGTTTCAAGGAAACGCAGGAAGTCAGCCGTTTCAGCCGTGTGTTCACGGGTTTTCAGGGGAGCGGCAATGATCTTGATCGGGGAGTAGTCCTTTTCATTAAGAATGATGTAGCCGCCCAGTTTGTCTGCGACGTTGAGCGTATGGGTGAGGTTCATGAATCCCATATCCACTTCCTTGGTCGTCAGGTAGGAAAAGACCTGCGGAACGGTGGCGACTTCCACCAGTCTGGGCTTGATGCCGGGGAGCCTCTTCGTGGTCGTCAGGTACTGCCGTGCGGCCTTGCCATAGATGGCTTTTTGCGTATCCGGCAGTGCGATCCGTCCGGCTTCCGGATTATCCAGATCTGTGACTGCGGAGAATGTGCTCTGTTTGGCAAATGCCAGAACCAGTTTGCCGCGTCCGAGTTCCAGTTCATTTTCGAGCGGCAGTTCCGCCTTGGTCAGAAATGTCCTGTCACCAAGAACGATATCGACTTTACCGCTCTGCTTTGCCTGTGTGGTGACGCGGGCCATGTTGCCGTAAATGAGATCGACAGAGTGGCCTGTTTTTTGTTTGTAGGCGGCATTGAGGGCATTGACCATTTTCTTGTAGCCGCCGCCGGATGCGAGAACCGCGTTGTCGGCAAGGGCGACGGAGGAAAGGGTGAGGACAATGAATGCGCTGACAAGCAGCGTACGAATGGCTTTCATGATGCGTTCCTTTAAGAGTAGAGGGGTGAAACGGAAAGGGCTTGTTCCTGGGGACGCTGTTGGCGGGTCAGCCAATCCGGTGTGATGCGCCCCTTTTCAACGGCGATGACCCTATCGCCGAGGCGGTCGGCCTCGTTGAGGTCGTGTGTTACGTGCAGAATGGGGATTCCAAGGTCTTTTTTCATTTCCGCAAGCAAAGAACAGAGGTATTTGCGCGTGGCAACATCAAGCGCCGAAAACGGTTCATCAAGCAGCAGCAGGTCGGGTTCGCGTGCGAGTGCCTGACAGAAGGCGGTTCGCTGCCTTTCTCCGCCGGAAATGGTGTCGGGTCTCTTGTTCTTCAGATGGCTGATTTCAAAGGCCCGCATCAGACTGTCCGCCGTGTCCGGTTTCTGCGCGCCAAAGGTGATGTTCTGACGGACCGTCATGTGCGGGAAAAGGGTGTAGTCCTGAAAGACCAGTCCGATTTTTCTTTTATGAGTGGGGACACAATGGTTCGTGTTCGTGTCAGTCCATAGGGTATCGCCAAGGGCTATCGTTCCCCGGTCCGGATGCTCCAGTCCTGCGATGGTCCTGACGAGTGTTGTCTTTCCAGCACCGGAGGGGCCGACGATTGCAGTCAATTCACCGGCTGGACAGGAGAAATCCGTCCTCAGTTCGTAATGCTCCAGTTGCTTTGCTATGTTGACTGTCAGTGTCATATCTTTCCGTTGCTGTTTCTGTTGCTGCAATGAAGCGCCGTGTTGGTGCGGCCTTGTGTCGTTTGCTAAATTCTCCTATGTTTTGTGCGGTTATTCAGCAACCCTGTCACGCGAATGAATGAATGCGTGACTTTTCATGAGAAAGAGCAATGAACGACACCAAGATATCCGGTAAAGTCTCGCCTCAGGACGTTTTCAGTGTTTCTGACGAGGTGAATTATCTCGAACCTTCGCAGCTTGCGGGGTTCGAAAAGTCATTTCTGCAATGGAAGAATGCCGCCAGTCGTGCGGACAGCGTTCGCGCCAGAGGGCGGATGTGGCTTCTGTTTTTGCTGTTGAGGCATTCGGGAGCACGGTTGGGGGAAGTGCTGGCGCTGGATGATTCGTGTGCCTTTGAATCCGAAGGTTCGGTGGTCTGTTTCGGACGGGCGGACAGGGTGCGGAGGGTCCCACTTCCCGATGACCTGTTTTCCGAGATAACCGAAGCCCTGGAAAGCCCGATGGGATGTGGACTGCGCGGGCAGTTTTTTCATGTGGACCCCGGATATTTCCGGCGTATCTGCTATGCCCGCGGCAGGGAGTGCGGCCTGCCCAAGGCATTGGCATGTCCAAGGGCGCTGCGAAATACGCGGGCTGTCGAATTGCTTCGCGGTGGTGTTCCCATCACCGTGGTCAAGGAAATCCTCGGTCAGTCTTCACTCAATCTTACGGCGGGATTTCAACAGTTCTCTCAAGGTGAGGCCGCGTCAATCGTTCGGACTGCACAGCAGGCAATGTGCAAGCAGACCAGTGCGCGCAATGCCTTTGTCGGTACTGTGATCGACGTTGAACGGGACTCGATCATGTCGCAGGTCGTTATGGAGACGCGAACGGGCGTGCGGATCAGCGCGGTCATTACGACAGAAAGTCAGCGCAATCTGAAAATCGTTCCGGGGAGTCCCGTCATCGCGACAATCAAGGCTCCGCTGGTCAACGTTCTTTCATGTGACGGGCTTCCTGCGGGAAGTGCGCGGAATCGTCTCCGGGCGACTGTCCTTCGTGCCACCCATTCTCCGGTGCTGTCGGAAGTGATAGGCCGGTTGGATGACGGCACTGAAGTGTGTGCCCTTATCTCGGCCGAAAGTACGAAAAACCTCGCCCTCGAGTCCGGGGATGAAGTGGAATTCTGGTTCAAGGCCCTGTCCGTGGTCTTGAATACTGTTCAGTTGTAAGGCTGACTGAAAGTGAATGAAAAAGGCCCTGCGGTTTCCCGTAGGGCCTTCTCTTATGGCTATTTATCTGCGAACCGTTTGTCGGATCGAATTGTCTCGGCCTTGTGGGCGTTTTCATCCAGCCAGCCGAAGCGGTCCGCAGAGGGCGCATCGAATTTGGCTACATATGGTTTGATGTCCAGCAGGGGGGTGCCGTCGAGAACGTCGATTCCCCGGATATGCAGGATGTTGCCTTCGATTTTCTCCAGACAGACAATGGACATGCCGATCATGTTCGGGCGGCGTGGTGCGCGTGTGGAGAACAGGCCGCGCTTTACGGTGTCCATGAAAGGGATGACGGTCAGTTCGTAATCCGTGTTCTGGTGGAAGTGGTAGATCAGGTGGATATGCGAGAATCCGTCCAGATCCTGAAGCCCTGCCGCCAACTCTTCTCGTAGATGGACTTCTCCAACGACGTCCTTTGCCCCGGTGGGCTGGATGGGCATGTCTCCCAATTTCTTGAAGGGAGTATGTATGGTTCCTATCGGATTGAATTCTATGGAATCCATTTTCAGACTACCGCCTTTTATGCGAGTTTGACGTTGGCTGCCTTGACGCCGAGGAATGATGTGCTTTTGCGTTCCAGATTCAGCTCCTGAAAGGCGCTGGAAGTGACAACCGCCGGGATGCATACCTCGCCGCTTCGGAAAGTGAGGTGGTACAGCACGCCTTCCTTGTAATAATCCTCAAGTGTCGCCTGCACAAGGTTTTGTATGGAAGTTTTCTCCGGACGTTCCTGAAAAACCATCACGTTTTCCGGGCGAAGTGCAACACGGACCTGTTCGCCCTCTTTTGCGTGGTCGATCGTGGATAGCTGCAAGCCTTGGATATCCACGTTGCAACGGCCGTTGCAACCGGGCAGAACCGTGCCGTCATAGATGGTTGCGCCGACAAAATCCGCGATAAACCGGCTATTTGGGCGGTTGAACACGCATTGCATGGTGTCGTGCTGTTCCAGTTTGCCGTTACGCATGATTGCCACACGGTCAGCCAGCGCCCATACGTCGTCCATGTCATGCGTGATGTGCAGAACGGTGATGTCGGTGTCGCGCATGATGTTACGCAGCAGCGAACGGGTGGTCTGCCGGGTTTGCGGATCAAGCGCGGACAGCGGTTCATCCATGAGCAGAAGCCGCGGTTCGACCACCAGTGCGCGGGCAAGGGCCGTACGCTGTTGCTCGCCGCCGGACAGGGTGGGGGGCTTGCGGTGCAGAATGTGGCTGATGTTCAGGTTCTCGGCCATTTTCAGTATCTTTTGCCGTCTGCTTTCCTTGTCCCGGTCGATCTTTTTCAGCCCGTATTCAATGTTGCTGAATACGTCCTTGTGCGGGAGCAGGGCATAATCCTGATATACGATGCCGATGCGTCTTTTTTCAGGCGGATCGTCGGTGATATCGCGTCCGTCAAGGAAAACGCGTCCTTTTTTCGGACGATAGAAACCGATGATGCATTCCAGCAGAATGGTTTTGCCAGCGCCGGTCGGTCCCATGATCGTATGGTACTCGCCTCGTCCAAGCTCGATGGAAACGCCCTTGAGAGAGAATTCACCGAGATTGATGTGCATGTCTTCCACGCGTAAGAAACTCATAGTTTTGCTTCCGTCTTTTCAAAGATGAAGATGGCGATGAATGACACCGCGACAAGCATGATTCCGCTGGTCAGGGCCATGCCCATGTTTCCGTAGGAAATGTTCAGGTACAGCGTGATCGGCAGGGTCTCGGTGCGCATGTACGAACCGCCTGCGAGGATGAGAACGGTGCCGAATGTGCCGATGCAGCGCGCAAAGGCAATGACGGTTGAGGCGAGAATGCCGTTACCGGCCAGAGGCAGGGAGACCCTGATGAATGTCTCGAACTGCGTGTATCCGAGGCTTCTGGATACGAATTCCATTCGCGGGTTGATGTAGTCGAAGGTCGATTTCATGATGCGGACGGAATAGGGTAGGGCCGTGAAAAACTGGGCCGCTACCACGCCTTTCTGGGTAAAGACGAAGTCCAGTCCAATGGCACTGAGCGCCTTGCCTATCGGAGTCTTGCCGAACAGGAGCAGCAGGCACAGGCCGAGGACCAGTTCGGGAAAGGCGACCGGAAGGTCGAGAATGGTCTTCACGATACCTTTTCCCCAGAAGTCGAGCCGGGACAGGGTAAAACCGATGGGCAATGCGAACGCCATGACCAGAAAGGTGGAAATGAAACCCGTTACGAGCGAAAGTTTCAGCGAGAGCCGCATTTCCTCGTTCCAGACATTTGCCATGACATCTTCAAAAGTCGGCACCATGAACAGGGCCCCGATCGCGCAGATCAGAAGCCCTGTGATGAGAAACGAACTGAAAAGAAGTCCGGCCTTGAATGGGCCTATTTTACGCATCGTTCAAAGCCCCATTTTTCCCATATTTTCAAGCCGTCTTCGGATGCGATGTAGTCATTGAGCTGGATGGCGAGCGGGTTGTCCTTTGCAGAGATGTGAACGGCCGTGGGGATGGTCTTGATGAGATTGCGCTTTGCATCAATGGCCACGGTGCTGACTTTGCCTTTTCCTTCAGCCCATGTGGTGACGTCCAGCCAGTTGATCGTTGCATTGGCCTGATCCAGTGCCGCGTAGATGAGCAACTGGTTGGCGGTGGGGGTGAAGACCACCACGTTGGGTTTGACCGCGTCCCACAGACCCGCCTTGGTCAGCATTTTCTTGGCGACCTTGCCGATTGCGGCGGCTTTGGGGTCGCCGAGGGCCACTTTGACTCCCGGCCGGGTCAGATCGTCCAGGGATTTGATGTTTGCGGGGTTGCCGCTCGGCACGACGATGACCGGCACATGCTTGACGATGGTTTTCATGGTGGACTGGTCAATCCAGCCGTTTTTGATGGCGTCCTTGGTGTATTTTTCAGCGCCGGGAATAAAGACGTCGCAGGTCTGGCCCACGCCGAGCATTCCGAAGATTTCGCCGGAACTGCCGTAGTGGACGTCGATGGTCACGTTGTGCTTCTTTTCAAAATTCTGGCGAAGCTCTTCCATGGGCTTCATGAGGCCTGCGCCTGAGAAAATTTTCAGGTTTTCGGCGTAGACGGTTGAGGACAGACAGAGCGTAAAGAGAAAAAGACAGGAAATGAGGGCAATAATACGGCGGGACATTTTCGAACTCCGGTTATGAGTTTTGATACAACTGTACCAAAGTAGAGTTCCAGACCGCCTTGGAACCGAACTGATTCATAACGCCGTTCCGATTTCCCTCAAATTTGACCCCGGACCGGATCGCGTGCTGCACGAACGTGCATTATGTTGCGATGGGAATAATGTATGTTCGGCAATTTTTCAATTACTATAATCTATGGCGTGAATCGACACTTGCAGTATGCCGCGTTCCGTGGGCTGTTTGTTGTGAGACAGGCGCTCAGGTTATTGTGGTGCCAGTTCATATCTGGTGGACGGTCCCTTGCCTGTCTTGACAAGCATGCCGCGTTTCACAAAGTCCTGAAGGTCGTAAATGGCCGTGCGGGTGGGTAAACTGTCTCCCACCTGTTCCTGATATTTCTTGCGGGTTATCGTGCCGGACTTGAGGATGGCGGGCCAAGCCGTCTTTTGCCGTTCATTCAGGGGAGGCTCGGAGCTTGCGCTCGGCTGGCGAGGGGCTTCGGCAGGCGCAGGGATTTCGGCGTCCTGCTTGTCATCCTCAATCGCTGTATCTTTTGGCGTGATGTGTTCGGTTGCTTCCTGAGGAAGCGGGGAGTCATTGTCGAGCCGTATTTCTTCGGCCTGAATAATGTCGGTTTCGGCCATGACCGCGGCACGGGTGATGCAGTTGACGAGTTCGCGGACATTTCCGGGCCATTCGTGGGAAATGAGTTTGGACAGTGCCCCCTTGCTGAGATCGATCGCGCCGCGTCCGGCCAGTTGTTCAGCCTGCATGAGGTAGTAGACGGAGAGCAGGGGAATGTTCTCGCGGTGTTCTCTCAGGGGCGGAGTCGTGATCGAAACGACTTTCAATCTGTAGTAGAGATCCTCACGGAATCGGTTTTCCTGAATCAGGGTCGGGAGATCGATGTTTGTTGCGGCAATGATTCTGACGTCAACGGACAATTCCGTATCACTGCCCAGGGGCTTGATCTTTCGTGATGCGATGGCTCTGAGCAGGGATTGCTGGACCTTGGGAGAGGCTGACTGGATTTCATCGAGAAAGAGCGTGCCGCCGCTGGCTTCATGAAAAGCGCCGTTTCGGTCAGCCTTGGCTTCGGAAAAAGCTCCTTTGACATGTCCGAACAGGGCATCCAGAAGCAGGTTTTCATCCAGTGCGCCACAGTTGATGGAAACGAATGGATTGGCGGAGCGGTTGCTGTGGTTGTGTATCGCTTCCGCTACCAGTTGCTTGCCTGTGCCGGTTTCGCCTGAAACGAGGACATCGACGTCGACCTGTGCGGCTTTCAGGATGTTCACCTTCATGTTTGAGATTGCCGGACCGAGGCCGATGATTTCCGGGATTCGGCTTAACTCCGTCTCGGCGAGGGTTTCCCGTTCCCGCTTGAGCGGAGCCCGTTCCCGTTTGTTGACATTGAGTATTGCTTCATCCTTGGCCTGAATTTCAACGACCTGCTCCTTGACGCGTCGGATGATGTTGTTGATCGCCGTCTGGAGTCGGGTGATGTCATATCCGCTGTAGGGAAGGTCGATTTCTTCCATGCTTTCAAGGGAACTGAGCTCGTTCACTTTGTCGGACAGGGCACGGATCGGTTTTGTGAGGATTCTGCCAAACAGGAATATGAGAAGCGAAATCAGAAGGATGGAGCTGATCGTCATGGTGAGCATGACATCGAGATTCTTGTATCCCGCAACGATGGGCAGCAGGCTTCTGTCCACAAAAACAACGCCGCCATAATAGGTCGGAGAAGCATTCGGATTGCTGCGGAATTTGACTGGTGCATAGCTGAAATAGAATGAATCGACTTCCGAATTGCTGGATTTGTCTTCGAAAATCTCGTCAAGGCCGTTTTTGCCGTTGCCGATGGCCTCAACCGCATTCCAGTATTCGATGTGTTTTTCATTGGGACGGAATGCGGATGGCTGTCCGGGTTTTCCGAGTGTTCCGCTGAAGTTTTCACGGGCAAGAAATGTAGCGAGTTCGCCGTTTTGCTCAGCCAAGGGACCTGATTGAAACAGAATCCAGCCTTCGGGGTCGAGAAAGTAGCTGAAGCGGAGTTCATCGCTTCTGGGGAAGGCCCACAGCGGTGATTCGGTCGAGTTGTACCACGAAAGGATATTGCGAAGCCGGGTCGCGTCAATGGAGAGAAAGAGAATGCCTGCCGGGGAAGTCTCGTCGCCGGGAAGGTAGGTATAAAAGCGAATGACCTGCGATTTCAGGTGGAGATTGGATTGTTGTTCCCTTGGCATGGGGTAAGTGATTTCCACGATTTCCGACGGAATGACCTGTCCCGCTTTCAGATTTCCGGTTTTCTCCAGTGCCAGAAACGGATTGGGGCTGATGGTTGCCTGTTCTGAGGAGGAAATCTGCCGGACGTTGCCATTGTCGTTGATCAGAAGGACCGGCGTGCCGCCAGTTGTCGGGATGTAGCAGAGTTCGAAGTAGCTGTTGGTGCCGGAGCGAAGTCTTTTTTCCAGTGCCGAGCGGAGGGTTTGAGCCTGCATCTTTTCCTGTGCGAAGAGCAGCAGGTCTGTCCGGCAGGTTTCAAGGTGCTGTTCCATCTCGTGGGATATTGCCAGTGTGTGCTGTTTGACCGAGCGTTCCAGCGCGATATCGATGAATTCCTCAGAGGCTTTGTAGGACGCATACCCTGTTGCCATGAGGATGATGACGATGGAGGGAAGGAGGGCAAGAAGCAGCCGTCCCCGGAGTCCCAGCCTGCGTATCAGATGAGAGAGAAAGCGGTGTGAACGGCTGATGAATGAGTGCGTCGTGTCGTGAGATGCTGCCATGTCGACCTCCGGAATGCGAACTTCTGCATGAAGGTTGGAATTCCCATTTCACTTTTCCCGTTATTCCCTGTTTGGCAGGTCTGTCAATATATAATTGGCATAATGATTGCTGATTGTAGGGGTGTTTGCTTGTATTTGTGATCGTTTGTTGCGTGAAATATGTAATTCATTGAATTAAAAGCGTAAAATTTTATAAAAAGTGGCAAAATCAGGCAAGAGGTCGGCATGAGTGATGAGGTTGTTTTTTGTGGAGTCCGCAGGTCGTTGCTTGTTTCCATGATCGTGGTGCCAGCCCTTACGTTGTTGCTGGCTGCTGCTATCGGTTTGTATTCCTACTCAACCACGACTGAACGGCTGGCAGTGGGGGCCATTCAGCAGGTCGCTGTCGATCATGGGGATATGATCGACGGTTTTCTTGACGAACGTCGGAGTGATCTCGAATCGTTTTTTGAAATGTTTTATCGTGAGATCGGTGACGGGAACGCTATGCAAACGGTGGCGGAGCGGATGTTCTGGGCCGCTGGTGGCGTGTTCAAGGATCTGGGGATTATCGCCCCTGACGGGATACAGGCCGCGTATGTCGGGGAATTCGCCCTTGCGGGGAAAGAGTATGGCGAAGCGCCGTGGTATCGGGAAACGCTCAAGAACGGATACTATGTCAGTGATGTTTTTCTTGGATATCGGAATGTTCCGCATTTTGTCGTTGCGGTCACCCGGCGTATCGGCGAGAAGATGTGGGTGCTGCGCGCCACGATCAATTCCCAGGTGTTCAGGCAGTTGGTCGAGAAGGTCAGCATCGGTGATACCGGTGAGGCATATATCCTTGACCGCAACGGTTTTTTTCAGACGGTGCGCCGATCCGGTGGAGAACTGCTCGAAAGGGATGAGTATGAATACCCGGCCCAGACGAACAGCATCATGACATTCATGGGCACGGAAGACGGTGTGGATTATCTTTTCGCATCGGCGCTGCTCAATGACGGCAAATGGCGTCTCATCGTCAGGCAGAAAAGGAGCGACGCCTTTCATTCCGCCATCATGGCTGGGTATGTCGTATTGCTTATCCTGCTTTGCGGTGGTGGCGGGATCGTCGGACTGGCGTTCATGCTGAGCCGTCGTGTCGCCGAAGCGCTGCGCCGAAAGACAGAGGCGGTTTGCTCGCTTGAGAATCAACTGCTTCAAGCGGCTCGTCTGGCTGAACTCGGCGAGATGTCGGCTGGCTTTGCTCATGAAATCAATAATCCTCTTCAGATCATGAAGACGGATTTGGCGTTGCTGGATATGACGCTCAAGGACTTGATGGACAAGGGCGCTGACTCCGCATTGTGTGCGGAACTGACGGAAATAGCCGATCAGTTTGAGGTTCAGATTGGGCGGTGTGCGGCCATTACCCGTGAAATCCTTCGGTTCGGGCGTCAGGACGCACCTCAGTTGCAGCGCGTTGATCTTGTCTCCTACCTGCCAAAGGTGGGAGCGATGGTTGAAAAAAAGGCGGCGGTCAACGGTGTTTCATTGCATTGCGAGGTGGATGAAACGGTGCCTGTCATCGAAGCGGACCCCGGACAGTTGCAGCAGGTCATGATCAACCTGCTGAACAACGCCATCCATGCCGTTCAGGAAAAACACGGTGCCAGCGGCGGCGAGGTCAATATCGCGGCGGGGCGGGATGACAAAAACAACGCGGTCATTCGCGTATCAGACAATGGCCGCGGAATCAGCTCGGATATTCTCGATAAGATATTCCTGCCGTTTTTCACGACTAAGGCCCCCGGACAGGGAACAGGCATGGGGCTTGCCGTCTGCCACAGCATCATTGATTCCCTTGGCGGTGAACTGCGTGTTCAGAGTGACCGCGGGGTCGGCACCGTGTTTACCATCACGGTGCCGGAAATCAAGGCCCCCAATGGGGAAGCGTGATGTCGCGTGTTTGAGGTCAGTTCAAATCCCTGGCCTTTGCCTGCGCTGCCACTTTCTGGATTTCCTTCAGGTATTCCTTGTAGCGCAACAGGTAGAAAGCGAGTGCTTTTGCGAAATTTCGCCCCACCAGTCCGTTGACGAAGAGATGGGAGATATCCTTTTCCCTCGTCAATATCTGCTGTGAGGCCAGAAAGACTTCCATCTCGTCGTCCGTCATGTCCTCCATGGCCTGACGGAGAGCGTCACCGGCCCGGGGCTTGTAGGCCCTGATGTAGAGCATGTCCAAGGCGTTGGCGATAACTTCGGGAGCATGGTTTGCCGTGGCCTCGTTCGACATGGCGAGGAATTCGGCTGGCTCGTTCATCGTCTTTAGCATGTCTTTCGTGGGAAACTCTATTTCGAGCCGCGAGAAAAGCGCGAATATCTGCTTGAGCTTTTCGGAGTAATCCCATTGTCTCATGGCGATATTGTGGCTTCTGTCCGCCAGACCTTCGATGATACCGGCGACACAATCCGAAGCGAATTTGGAGATGACAGCGGCCCAGAGTTGCAGGACACCTGCCACGTCCGGCGCACCGGCAGCGTGCAGGGCCACCCCGACGCCGAAGTTGAAGAGCATGGCGACCGGAATGGAGAGGATACTCCTGAAGAAATTGCCCAGAGCCGCCTGATGCGGCAAGCCTCTGATGAGGTTGTGGCTCGATATGTATATCCCGTTCGTCAGCGCCATGATGGAATAGAGCAGGACCGGGTTCGTGGCAGTCGTGATGCCGAACCCCTTGTCGAGCAGCATGGATTTACACAGCCAGTCGAGCAGGGGGACCGAAAACCCCGTGTATAGCAGCGAATCCGATATTCGTTCCCAGTCGATGTAGTCATTCCAGCCCAGATACGGTGAACGCCGGAAGCCGCCGCCTCCGAGAACGGATTGGATTACGTTTCTGAGAGCCGTGATGGTGAACCAGATGACGCCACCGAAATAGGCGAGGAGCCACCAGTCTTTTGTGAGTGAAAAAGTCAGGAATGCCGGGATGAAGCCGATGATGACCTTGGATAGGTTTTTCAGCGTGCTGTTCAATCGGTCCAGAGAAGGGCGTTCCTCTTTTTTCTTTTTTGCGGGATCAAGGCTCAAGCCGTTGTCGTTGTCACTTTGCCCGCCAAGCGTCATGACGTTGCCGCAACTTTCATCTTCCACGGTATAGCCGTCGATGTGCCATCGCTGTTTTCGGGGGCAGGTCAAGGAACGGATACCGGGAATCCGGCAGGCGGCTTGCGTGATTTTCGAAACGATTCCCTTTTTGCGGGACGGCGGAGTGAATTCTATGGATTCGGTTGTTTCGCAGTAAACCGGGACGCAGCCATGGGACTCGCGCCTGCGGATTTCCATTCGAGTCTTGAGAGGAAGCGTATCGCGAACGGCAAACCCCATTCCGTGTGTTCTGGTGGAGCCGCCTGTCGATCCACTGCCGATCTTGGTCCTGATCGTTACCCGCTTGTAGTAGTCGAGCAACGTGCTGAAATCGGCAAGAATCGTTTTCAGCTTGCCGGATTGTTCTTCCGTGTCGGGCGATTCGGATTCCTTGAGTTGCGCGACACAGTTGAAGATGATTCGCTTGAGCGTGACAGCGTTTTGCTCGTTTATTGCCTTTTGCAGGAGACAGAAAGGCTTGCGCTGCACGATCTGGTAATCCGAAATATTCTTTATGTTGAAAAGTTCGAAATGCGTGATTCTGCCTTTGCAGTCATACAGAAGTTCTATGGCGTCTTTCAGTTCGAGGTCGAAAAGAATGAGTGTCAGGTGGCTTGAGCGGCACGCTCGGCGTAACTGGGCCGTCAGTTTTTCCGGAGACAGGGTGAGAAGCGTTGGCTCATCTGCATCGGAGGACGGGGCGTCCGGGTTGGGGATATCCCTGTTTTCCTCGGGAACGAGATAGCGTGCGATAATGGTGTCTGCATCCAGTGAATTCAGGGATTCCAGTTGCAGCAGAATCGCGGCCTGACTATCATAGTCGGCGTTTGCATACTCTTTTTTGAGCGTGGCGACGCGATCCGCGAAGATCGGCAGCGCGATTTCATGAATATGCCTGCCGAGATGGAAAATGGACGGCTGGCCTGTGCCGATTGTGCGGGCCACGTCGTCGTAATGAATTTCGGGAAGGCAGATGCCGAATTCCTTGGCAATGGAAGAACGGTGTGTGTCGTTGAATGCCTGTGTAACGGCTTGGACGTACCGGGTTCGATAGGCCTGAACCTCGCGCCCGAGCGTCATGAGTTCCCGTACCCGTTCCTGTCCGAAAAAGCCGCAGATGTCGGATTCTTCCTGCAAGTCCTTCGGGTCCCAGACTATTTTGACGAATCTGTCGCCGAATCTGGCCTTGTACTCAATCCCTATCCTGACTGAAATGCCCAGAATTCTGGCCGAGGCAAACAGTTCTTTTGCCACATCCGGTTCCATGAAGTCGTAATAGACGACCGTCAGGTGCCTGATGCCCTTGACCCACGCATCCATGATGAGGTGCGTGGCCGATTTCCGGCCTTTGCTGTTTGCGTCGTGAACCCTGTCGTCAAAGGTCACCTGATTCCATGCTTCCGGCATTTCGAGCAGATGATACTTTTTCAACTGCTTACGGAGGAAACTGGTTTTTCCCAGTGCGGCTGTGCGGAAATCATGGGCCAACCCCAGTTGCCGCTGTGTATTTCCTTTTGCCCGGATCAGTTCCTTGCCGATCTGGATGAGCACGCGTGCCCGGTTTTTCCGCATGCTGCCGCGTGCTGCCGCATGGGTTTCATCACGCAGAGCTGTGAGCGCCTTGATTCGGTCAGAGGCCTGATCGGATTCAAGGGAACTGAGCAGGTGCATGATTGCGTAGGCGATGCGAATGCCGGGTTCGGCTGCGAGTTCCTTGATGCCGTGCGGCCTGAGATATGGAGCCAGAATTGTTTTGAACTGGGCGTGGTCCACCTCTCGCTGCGAGAGATCATTCAGGATTTCAAGAAGCTTGTAGTCGTTTTTGTCGTAATAGAGAGGGCGTAGCGGCAATGTGAATCTCCGGGGCTTGATTGTAGAATATTGCTATTCTGCTTTGCAGTAACCATGCCTTGCCTGAGGCGGGTTACTTGCCTGTCTAATCATTATGAAGCCGAGTGCCTTTGGGCAAGCGGTTTTTTGTCGTTTTTATCTTTGCTTCATCTCTTTGTCTTTTTTCAGTCTCACCATCTCTTTTCTATCTGGCAAGCTTGGTTTTGCGAGTTTTTTGCAATTAAATATCAAATAAAATCAAACAGTTAAGACTGGCACGCGGGTTGCTATGTGAGAAGCGTTTACGAATGCATAAGTGAATAAAACGTACGGTGGCACCATGGAAAAAATGAAAATTTTACTCGTGGATGACGAAGAGCGCCTGCTCAGCACGACAAGGAAGCTCTTCGAGAAAATTGGGATTGAAGCGCTGACTGCCTCCTCCGGCAGAGAGGCTCTTTCGATATTGAAGGAAAGGGAAGTGAATGTCGTTTTTCTCGACATCAAGATGCCGGGAATGGACGGCATGGAAACACTGCAACACATCAAGAAAGACTACCCGCTGATCGAGGTCGTCATTCTTACCGGACACGCGACCATGGAGACGGCGGTCGAGGGACTCAAGCTTGGTGCGTTGGACTATCTCATCAAGCCCGTGAGCATGAAGAATTTTCTGCAAAAGGCGGAAGAAGCCTTTGAGAAGGTCGTGCGTCAGAAACAAAAGATTCACTCCGCCCGGATGGCTGAAGCGGCTGAAGGGACGGAGGGAACGGCGATAGATACTCAAGGAGGTTGAAATGGCTAAAATCAAGGTCCTCATGGTTGATGATGAGGAACGTTTCCGAACTACTACGGCGAAAATTCTGGCTCGCAAGGGATTTGAGACAATCCTGGCGGAAAGCGGAGAAGAAGCGTTGGAAAAAATGGATGAAGGCCCGGATGTCGTTATCCTCGACGTGAAAATGGGAGGAATGGACGGGCACGCCACCCTGAAACTCATCAAGGAGAAAACACCTGATGTCCCGGTCATCATGCTGACCGGTCACGGCGATGTTCCGGGTGCCCAGAAAGCTTATGAAACCGGTGCGTTCGATTATCTTGCAAAACCCTGCGACGTGGACCTGCTGGGGACCAAGATTCAGGATGCCCATCAGTATGCCACCAAAGTGGCCTACATTGAAAAGAAGGCCGGGGACATCATGATTCCCCTGGACAATTACACCCAGATATCCATCGACAGCACTGTACGGGATGCGATCCTCGCCCTTGAAAAGACCATGCGCGAGTTTTTGGCTACCGACAGGTTGATGGACACCGGGCACCGGTCCGTTGTCGTGACAGATTCTTCCGGTTCCGTCGTCGGTATGTTGAGTCCTCTCGATCTTATTGACGCGGTCCGTCCCGAATACCTTTCGGCTCCAAAACCTTCCATGGCTGACAGTCTGCAATACTCGGCCATGTTCTGGCACGGGCTATTCACCTCTCGCGTGAAAGAGATAATGGGCAGATCCGTTCGGGATTTCATGTCCGACACCCTGCCGAAAATCGATGCTGAAACCAACCTCATGGAAGTCGCCAACATGATGGTGACGGGGCCGGCCCGCCGCATGCTGGTGCAGTCCGGCGGAGCGAATGTCGGCATCGTTCGTGAGCAGGAACTTTTCTATGAGATCGCAAAAATAATCTCGTCCAGCTAAAGCGGCGAAATTTCAACATATAGAGGTTACACATGGCACAAGAAAAGAGTAAGGCGACCGGTTACGATAAATATGTCAACTGGAAGCTGTTCATCATACCGGTAGTGCTTTTTGCGGCGATTCTCGTTCTTCCCACGCCGGAAGGAATGAAAAAAGTCGGAATGCAGTATTCTGTCGGCCCCAAGGTCGTGTCCAATTTCATTTGCCAGCAGCTCTTCGGCAAAAACAGTTCGGATAGTGAACAGTGGGAAGTGCTGACGGCTCGGATGATGGAACAGAACATGCGTATGGGGGCGTTGACCAAGGAGCGTTTCCTGAAGCGTAACGAGAAGTGGGCGAAGAAGTACAAGATTCCTGTCGATTCCGCCAACTTCAACAGGTCGTTCGAATACATCAAGAGTAGTGTGCCCGACGAGGCATACCTCAAGGTCATGAAGGCTGCTTTTGATCTGAGAACGAAGAATCTCGAGTATGGAGACCTGTCGGACAAGGACAAGAAAAGTGCGGACTCGGGTTCATGGAAAATCAAGGTGTCCATTGCGTTGGTCGTGTTCGTGGTCTTCTGCTTCATGACCGAATGCATCCCGCTTCCCGGCGTTGCATTCTCCATCGGCCTGATTCTCGTGTTTAGCGGGGTCGTGACAAGAAGCCAGGTGGCCGGTCTCTACTGGTCTGATGCCTGCTGGTTCATCATGGGTTCGCTCATGTTTGCCGCTGCGTTCGTCAAGACCGGCGTGGATAAGCGCATGTGTCTGTTGATGTTCAAGAAATTGGCTGTTCCGAATGTTCGCTGGATCACGCTGATATTCTTCGTGGTTATCAGTCCGCTCGCGGCATTCATCTCCGACCATGCACTCGCCGCCATGTTCCTGCCCATCGGCATGCTGCTGTATCAGAACAGCCTGACCGATGAAGTGCCCGAGGACAAGGAGCTTGCCAAAATGCTGATGGTCACCATTGCCATGGCATGTAACATCGGTGGTCCCGGCGCTCCGTCCGGCGGTGCTCGAAACGTCATCATGATGACCTATTTGAGCGACATGTTCGGCATGGACATCGGTTACGCCCAGTGGATCGTCTATTGTATGCCGTTTGTTATTATCATGATTCCCTGTACCTGGCTCATCACGAACATGATCTTCAAGCCCCGGATCACGTCTTTGGCCCCGGCCATGCGCCATCTCGAGGGCGAGATCGGCAAGATGGGACGATGGAACAGGAATCAGATCTGGGCCATGGTCATCTTCGTCGTAATGGTCTTCGGTTGGTTCACGGAAAAGGCTTTCTACAATATGGGCATTTACCCGATCCGTTTGGGCATCGGTGTCATCGCGGTCGGCGGTGCCGTGGCATATCTGCTGGCCGGTGTCGTCAACTGGCGTGATTATCAGGAAAAGGTCGACTGGGGTGTTGTCTGGCTGTACGCGGGCGCGATCATCTTCGGCCGCACCCTCGACAAGACCGGCGCCGCCTACTGGCTGGCCCAGTCCGTTATCGACATGCTGGCTCCGCTCGGCATGAGCGAAGGCATCCCGCTGATGCTCACATCCAACGGCCTGACAGCCGTCTTGACCAACCTGATGGCGGATGGTCCCGCTGCTGCTGCGGTCGGTCCCATCACCCTGAACCTGGCCAGTATCGTGCATCCCGGAACCACGTTCCTGCCGTTCATGGCCATGTCCACGGCTGTTGCGTCTTCCTTTGCATATTGCCTCATTATCGGAACCCCGCCTAACGCGATCGTGTATGCGTCCGGGTATCTCGAACCCAAGGATTATGTCCGTATCGGCATTCCCATGTGGTTCATTGCCAACATACTGATCGTGCTTCTGACGGCGGTTTACTGGAGCGGTATCGGATTCAACAATCTGCCGGGTTTCTGACGATTGTGACCTGACAGTTCATATCCGGCGGCCCGTCTGCGGGCGGGCCGCCGGCCATAAGGAGAAGATCATGAAGTGTGATGAAAAAAAGGAACGGTCGTTCACCCATCGGAACGGAGTGACGTACTTCACGAAGCAGGCTGAAAGGCGTGTGCTTTTCATAATGACTCTGGCGATGCTCGCATGGGGCGTCGTCGATTTCACCAAGGATCTTTTTTAGGCAGGAGGGGGGACAATGGAAACTGCAACCGTGGCAGAACGAAGAATCGGCATCAGGGATTATTTTGAAATTTTGTTTGAGATCATACGGTCTCCGGCCCGTTATTACCAAAAAGTCGCGAGCGAAACCGGCTCAAGGAACGCGCTGTTTTTTCTCATGATTTCCGCGGTGTTCTATTGCTCTGTCAGCATGGCGTATTTTTTTGAAAACTCGCTCGCCATGGGAGTGGTCATGATGGTCAATGCCGTAGTCATGCCTGTTTTCAGTGCCGCCATCACATTCATTCTGCTTTCCATGACCGGGATCGGAAGAGTTTCCTACGGCAGGGTGTTCAATATTTACGGCTATGCGAGCGGGGCGGTCATGGTCGTGTCGTGGATTCCCGGCCTCGCCATAGTCATGGAGCCGATTCGAGCTGCGCTTGTCTGCGTCGGTCTGGTCAAGGTGACCGGAATCGGAAAGATCAAGTCCATTTTTATTGTCGTGCTGACCGCTCTCCTGCTGTTGCTGTTTTTCTGGACTGCGGCCCCTCTCGTTTTCGAGTTGCAGCAGTTGCTGCACTGACGGTCGGTCATGAGTTTTTAGCGCATGAAGCAAGGTGCATCCTTGCCCCCTCACCTTCCCGGACGGGCCGGGGCGTTGTGCCCCGGCCCTAGTGGGAAAACGGAGATAAGCAATGAAAAAGATTCGATTGCTGCTGGTAGATGACGAGAGTGATTTCCTGACGGCCTATTCGCGTCGTTTTGTTCGCAGAAATGCGGAAATAAGCCTCGCCACCAGCGGGGAAGAGGCGATCGAAAAAGTGATCGCCAATTCATATGACGTGGTCATTCTGGACGTCATGATGCCCGGAATGAACGGCATTGAGACGCTCAGGCGCATCAAGGCCATTGATGCCAGTTTGCCGGTGATAATTCTGACAGGGCATGCCGATTCAAAGGTTCTCGGTGAAGGAATGGAATGCGGGGCGTTCGACTATCTCCTGAAACCGGTCGGGACTGATGAACTCTATTTCAAGGTGCTGGATGCCGTGAGGGCACGGCAGTACGCGACAGCCTGACGCTATGGAGGTGTGGCATGGCCGGTATTCTCAAGACAGTATGCAATCTTATCCGGGGAACTTCTGCGAAGAAGGATCAGTCGCCTGAAGATTTTCTGGCCAAGTCGGAAAATTTCCGACTCTTGCTTGCGGCGAACAACCGGACGCTTGAACTCATGTCCGAAATGACGGCGCAGTCGCTTTCGGATCAGATGTTCGGAATGGCCTACATCCGCGGCATGAGCGTCAGGATCGAGGCGGGAGTGCGGCAGATGGTCCAGCGGTTATGCCTCATGCGCCCCGGCAAATATGACGGACTCAAGGATGCTTGTGACCGTATTGTGGCGAAACTTGAAGAAGCCATTGACGGCCATGGGGATCGGCATGGCTGCTCTCTGGTGCTGGGACTTGAGAAAATCAATGCGGGGTCGATCTCCGAAGTCGGTTCCAAAATGGCCATGCTCGGGGAGATTCGTTCAGAACTGGGATTGCATGTCCCGCAGGGGTTTTCCATTACCGCTTCCGCCTTCCATCTTTTCATGGAAAGTGGCGGACTTGATGATGAGATAAACCGTTTGATCCAGATATGTGATTGTGATGGCGGCAGCCTTGAGAATTTGTTGGAGCTTGAAGACCGCATTCGTAAGATGATCGAGGCGGTGGAGATTCCCTTGGTCATGGAAAGGGAGATATTTAAAGAAAGCGAGCTGCTTGGCAATGTCCGGCTGGCGGTTCGCAGCAGTGCGGTGGGAGAGGATTCCGAACATGCGAGTTTCGCGGGACAGTTTCGGTCCGAGCTGGGCGTGAAGGCTGATGACTTGCTGGAGGCTTACAGAAAAATCGTGGCGAGTCTCTATTCGACAACGGCCATGGCCTACCGGTTGAATCACGGGTTGCGTGAGGACGACATGGTCATGTGTGTCGGTTGCCTTGCGGTTGTCGATGCCGTGGCCGGAGGCGTTCTCTATACCCGGCCTCCCATTGGAGAGGATGATGGGCGCTTGGTCATCAATGCGGTTCCGGGACTTCCCTGTTCAGTGGTGAACGGAAGTTCCTCTGTGGATATATGGGTGATTGATCGGGATTCGATGGACATCTGCGATATGGAAGTCGCGGAAAAGGAGCTGCGTTATGTGCAGACTTCCAGCGGAAGGGTGCGCCGGGAAAGACTCTATGGCGACATGCGTTTTGAGCCTTCCGTTTCAGATAAGGTGGCAAAAAAGCTCGCAAAGATAGCGTTGCGTATTGAAGAACATTTCAAGCGTCCGCAGGACATTGAATGGGCGTTGGACCGCGACGGGCGGATTTTCATTCTCCAATGCCGTCCGTTGTCCGTCTGCGGTGTGAACACTTCCAAGGTTACTGAAAGCAGGGAAGACAAGGCGTTTACCATTCTGTCTTCCGGTGTCCCGGCAAGCCCCGGCGTTGCAGCCGGATATGTGTTTTTTGTCCAGACGGATGACGATATGGCCCGGTTCCCGGATGGCGGTGTTTTGCTGGCCCGTAACGCGCGTCCGCAGCTCGCGGCTTTGTTGCCGAGGGCCGCAGCTGTTATCACGGAATTCGGCAGCTCGGTCGGGCATCTGGCGAATGTGGCGAGAGAGTTCGGCGTGCCTGCTCTTATCGGGGCGTCTGAGGCTGTGGAACGGCTATCCGGTGTGAGTGTCGTGACAGTCAACGGCGATACCGGAACCGTGTATCTCGGCCGCAGGAAGGAATTGCTCAAGCAGGTGAAGGAGCGTCAGTCCGATTTTGGCGAGAGTGATGTCAAATCTGCGCTGAATCAGGTGCTCCAGCACATAACGCCGCTTTCGTTGACCGATCCGAATTCACCGGATTTCAAGCCGGAAAGTTGTGCGTCGCTGCATGATATCACAAGATATTGCCACGAAAAGGCTGTTGCCGAGATGTTCATGCACGGCAGGCGGCCTGTTGCCAATGCGAGGCGGCTGGTCGGTGATCTGCCCATGCGGTACTGGCTGGTGGATATCGGCGGCGGGACCGTGAATTCCGGAGACGGCAAGTACATCGGTCTTGAATATATCCGTTCCAATGCGATGAAGGCGCTGTGGAAGGGCATGACCGCCATCCCGTGGGAAGGGCCTCCGCCGGTCAATGCGGGCGGTCTGGCTTCCATCATCTCCCAGGCCGCGAGCAATCCCGCGCTGGTTCCGGGCGTGGCCAACGACATGGGGGAGCGCAGCTATTTCATCGTGGGGACGAACTATTGTAATCTTCAGTCCCGTTTCGGATTTCATTTTTGCACGGTCGAAGGCTTTGCCGGGGAAGATCCTGACAGAAATTATGCCTTGTTTCAGTTCAAGGGCGGGGGAGCGGACCCTGTTCGCCGCCAGAACCGTTCGCATCTTGTGGGCGAAGCGCTGGAGCGGCATGGATTCATCGTCACAATCCGTAATGATGCACTGTTCGCCCGGATGGAAGGGGTGTCAGGGGAAGCCGTGGAGCGAGCCCTTGCCGTGGTCGGCTACATGCTGATCCATACCCGCCAGATCGACATGGTCATGTCGGACCGGTCTGCGGTTCGCCATTATCAGGAGAAGTTTGATAGGGATATCGAATACATCCTGTCGCATCTGTCTCTGGAAAATCTTGATCGGGGGCAGGTGTCATGACAGCCGGTTCCTACACAAAGCTCAGGTGGAATCTCATTCTGATTACGCTCAGTCTGTCCGTGGTTCCTCTTTTTACGCTGGGATATGTGATTCATCAGCAGTTCAGCGAGTCCTATGAGGAGAAGCTGACAAGCAATCTCCGGCTCGTGGTGGATAACAAGCGTGACGCCATCGACATGTTTCTGAATGAGCGGGTGGTGCAGCTTCAGATGCTTGCGGACATGCATTCGTTTTCGGAGATGACTGACCAGTCGTATCTGGAGTCGCTTTTCGACACGATAAACCAGTCCTCTCACTCTTTCATCGACATTGGTGTCATCGGTCACGATGGACAACATGAAGCCTACAGCGGTCCCTTTGACCTCAAGGATGTCAACTATGAGGGGGAGGCCTGGTTTCATCAGGTCATGCTCAAGGGGCTGTACATCAGTGATGTTTTTCTCGGATTTCGCAATTTCCCGCACTTCATCATCGCCGTCAAACGCCGGGAAGCAGGCAGGACGTGGATACTTCGGGCGACCATCGATTCCGAAGTCTTTACCTCGCTTGTGCGGAACGTGCGTACCGGAAAGTTGGGCGACGCCTACCTTATCAATCGGAATTCGGAGCTTCAGACTCCTTCGCGTTTTGGCGGCAAGGTGTTGTCCAAAGCCGATCTTCCTCGTCTGCAAGGTGATGGGGAAGTCGAGATCATTCACTGGGATGAGAACGGTGCGCCTCTCGTGGCCGGGGTGACGACCTTGGCACATACGGACTGGCGGCTCGTGGTTATCGAGAATCCCGAGGAGGAATTGTCTCCGTTCGTGCGGACCCAGTCCCTTGTGTATTCGCTGCTCGCCGTCTGTGCGTTGATGATTTTCGGAGGAGCGTATTTCTCCGTCACGTCTGTGGTTCGCAGGCTTCGGGTCGCGGACAGGGAAAGGGCGGCGCTGGATGCCGCGGTCATGCAGTCGAGCAAAATGGCCTCGCTGGGCAAGATGGCGGCGGGGGTCGCCCATGAAATCAACAATCCGCTGTCCATCATTCGGGAAAGTGCCGGGTGGATACGGGACATCATCAATGATGGTGAATTGGACGGCTATGAGGGCGTTGACGATTTGCAGGAAGCGACCGGCGACATCGAGCGCCATGTGGAGCGGGCGCGAACCGTGACGCACCGGATGCTCGGATTTGCACGGCGCATGGAACCGGTGAACGAGGATGTTGACCTCAACCTGTTGGCACAGCAAACGGTCTCCTTTCTGGAGAATGAAATCCATCACCGCAATATCGAGATCGAATGCCGGTTCGATCAGGATTTGCCACTCATAACAACGGATTCGAATCAGGTGCAGCAGGTCATTCTCAATCTGTTGGAAAACGCCATTGATGCGATCGGTGAAAATGGCCTCATCACGCTGACCTCCCGTTCCGAAGGGGACTTCGTCTCCATGGACATTCAGGACAGTGGAGACGGTATTCCGCCGAACCTTCTGTCCCGTGTTTTTGATCCGTTCTTTACCACCAAGTCCACTGGTGAAGGGACAGGGCTTGGGCTTTCAATCGTTTACAGCACCCTCAGCAAGCTCGGGGGAAAGATCGACGTACGGAGCGAATTGGGAGTCGGGACCATGTTCACGATATCACTGCCGCTTTCCGGTTCGCATTTTCTTGTCGCACAGGAGGAGTCATGAATCAGATAAAGGTACTTGTCGTTGATGATGAACCGGATTTCCTGAAGCTCATCAAGCGGAGATTGGGGAAGCGGAATATTGACGTGCATGTCGCTGAAAGTGGTCATCAGGCTCTTGATTTTCTCTCCGAATCCACGGCTGACGTCGTTGTTCTCGATGTGAAGATGCCCGGTATGAGCGGCATTGAGACGCTGAAGGAAGTACGGAGGCGGCATAACGAAATCGAGGTCATCATGCTCACGGGGCATGGTTCCATGCAGTCAGGCATCGAAGGGATCAGCCACGGGGCCTATGATTACATGCTCAAGCCGTTTTCCATTGATGATCTGCTTGAGAGAATACGGGCGGCCTATGAACACGGTCGCCTGAAGCTTCGGGACGGGAGTTCGGCATGAATCTGTCCCGTGCCAGACGAATGGCCCGGATCGGACAGTATGCGTGCCCCGTATCGTTCCTTCTGGTGCTGATCGCCACATGGAAGTCGCCGCCTGTCGGCGGGCTGATCGCCGTCGTTGTCACGTCAGGGGTGTGCATGACGCATCGGGCTTTTTCAAGATGGCTTGAAGATGCTGACGAGGAGCGTTCCGAACTGGGGGAGCAGCTTGTCCAGACGCAGAAGATTCTGGCTTTGGGCGAAATCTCCACCGGCATCGCGCACGAGATCAACAATCCCCTGAACGTCATTATGCAGGAAGCCGAGTTGATGCGTATGAACCTGCTGAACGATCCCGGACCGGTTGAGGTGAATGAAATCCGGGAGAGTCTGGATGTCATCTACAATCAGGTGGAGCGGTGCTCCGACATCACCCACAAACTGCTCGATTTTGCCCGTAACAGGCATCCCGTGTCCCAGCGTGCCGATATCAATCGGCTAGTCGAGGACATGCTGGCGCTTGTCGAGCGTGAGGCGAGTCCGAGAAATATTCTTATTTCCAAGGAATTGAACGATGTGATGCCAATGGTGCAGACAGACCCGCCGCTGTTGCGACAGGTTTTTCTCAATCTCCTGATCAATGCGGTTCAGGCGGTTGAGGACGGGGGCACCATTGTCGTCTCTACCTATTGTGACGGTGGAATGGCGTGTGCCGAGGTCCGTGACGACGGGCCGGGGATCGCCTCTTCTGATCTGGAACGGGTATTCAATCCGTTTTTTACAACCAAGCCTCCGGGAAAGGGAACAGGACTCGGGCTGTCTGTCAGCCTGCGAATTGTCAACGAACTGGGGGGAGACATCAAATTGAAATCCGAACCGGGGAATGGTGCGGCGTTTACCGTCCGTATTCCTTTAAACAATTGAGAGGTCGTTATGGAAATCAAGGCACGGATACTGGTCGTTGATGACGAGGAGCGTTTCCGGAAGTCCCTGATTCGCATTCTTGGTGAGAACGGGCACGAAGTCGAAGGAGCCGCAGACGGGCTTGAGGCGGTCAACAAGCTGGCTGTCGGTGAATACGACGTGGTCCTGCTTGATATGAAAATGCCCGGTCTGTCCGGCGAGGAGACATACAACGAAATCCGGTTGCAGGGATTTGACGTTGAAACGATCTGCCTAACGGGACACGTCTCCATTGATGACGCCATGCAGCTTTTGCAGCGGGGTGCGTTTGATTATCTGCTCAAGCCGGCTTCGGTCCCGGATATTCTTGAGTCCGTGAGACGCGCCATGGAGAAGAAGCTGTTGCGTAATGGGGAAATGGGAATGGAACAACTGCTGAAAAGTTCGGCAATTGACTAACTGAATACGATTAATTCGCTTTACAGATAAGGAGAATGGCTTTGGAATCGACATTTTCGCGTGCGTTTGCACGTAACTTTCTCGGCAATACCCCGCAGTGGTACAAAGTGACCATACTGGCGTTCCTGTTCATCAATCCGATCCTCGTACTGACTGTCGGCCCGTTCGTCGCCGGGTGGGTCTTGATCGCGGAGTTCATTTTCACCCTCGCCATGGCCTTGAAGTGTTATCCGCTCGCGGCCGGAGGGCTTCTGGCTATTGAAGCGGTTTTTCTCGGCCTGACGCGTGCAGAGAGTGTCTATGAAGAGGCCTTGGCAAATTTCGAGGTCATTCTCCTTCTGATTTTCATGGTCGCGGGAATCTACTTCATGAAAGACCTTCTGCGATTTACTTTCACCAGAATATTGGTGAGAATTCGTTCCAAGATCCTCATTTCCCTTCTTTTCTGTTTTGCCGGAGCGTTTCTCTCAGCCTTTCTGGATGCACTGACCGTAACGGCGGTCATCATTGCCGTGGCGTATGGTTTTTATGATGTCTATCATCGCTTTGCTTCCGGCAGGGATTCGCATTGCACGCATGATCTCTGTAACGATCAACTGGTCAAGGAAACAGGACGGCGGGAGTTGTTCGAGTTCAGGAAATTCTTGCGAAATTTGATGATGCACGGTGCCGTGGGCACGGCTCTCGGTGGTGTCTGCACATTGGTCGGCGAGCCGCAGAACCTGCTGATCGGTGCGGAAATGGGATGGCATTTCAGTACGTTCTTCCTGAAGGTCGCGCCGGTATCCATGCCTGTTTTTGTCGTCGGAATGTTGACCTGCGTTACTGTCGAGAAGTTCAAACTGTTTAATTACGGCGCGGAGCTTCCCGGTAACATTCGTTCACATCTGCTTGAGACCGCCACGGCGCATGATGCCGGGTTGGGGAAATGCGCCAGAGGCAAGCTCATAATGCAGGGGTTGTGCGGCGTGTGGCTTGTTGTGGCTCTTGCCTTTCATCTTGCTGCGGTGGGCATTGTCGGTCTTTCGGTCATCGTGCTGCTGGCGGCGTTCAATGGCGTGACCGAAGAGCATCAGCTCGGCAAGGCCTTTGAAGAGGCGCTGCCGTTTACGGCGCTGCTGGTCGTCTTTTTCGCCATTGTCGCAGTTATCCATGACCAGCATCTTTTCAAGCCGGTCATTGATTTCGTCCTGAACCTGAAAGGGCAGACGCAACTTGCGGCCTACTATGCCGCCAACGGTCTGCTTTCCATGATTTCCGATAACGTTTTCGTGGCGACTGTGTATATCTCCGAGACAAAAATGCATTTCATTCAGATGCTTCATGCTGTTCCGAACATCGGAATGACGGGTGAGCAGCTTATGGACATGCTGACTGATCCGGCTCGCCACAGAGCCGACGTGCTTGCCACGCTTCCTTCCGAGGCAGCTCGTCAGGTCGGGATGATAATGAGCAACTTTGACAAGCTGGCGGTGGCCATCAATACGGGAACGAACATTCCCAGTGTTGCGACTCCGAACGGACAGGCCGCGTTTTTGTTCCTGTTGACGTCGACTTTGGCGCCGGTCATCAGACTGTCATATGGCCGAATGGTCGTTCTGGCATTGCCGTACACAGTTACGATGTCGGTGACGGGTTTGATTGCCACTTGGTATCTGGACGATATCGTCCGCCTTGTTTGCGGATAGAGGCTGCGGTTTATGGGATTTGAGCCAGCTTGCTGGCTACTGGAGATAAATCATGAGTGATTTTTCTTACGATAACCTGGGTATTTGTTACTGGAATGGTTCCATGGGACCTTTGAATATCGGTGTCGTTGGCGCGGGGCCGGGATTCAAGGTCCTTCTGGACATCATCTATGGAGAGGCCTTTCGGGAATTCCTGCCGGAAATGAAGTTGATTGCCTTGAGTCAGGTTGAGGACGAGGGTGATTTTAAAGGAGCTGTTTCGGTTCCGATATACTCCTCGTTCGAGGCGATGTTCGCACATCACCCGGAAATTAATCTGGTTGTCGAGATGACCGGAAGTCTTCAGACGCTGATGCAGATCAGGCGGTCTCTGGATGCCACTGTCTCCCTCATGGACCATCGGGAGGTCGTCTTTTTCTGCGGCCTTCACGATATGGCTCTGGTCAAGGGAAATTACATGAATCATCTGGTTCATCAGCGGACACTGATTCAGTCCATCATTGATGAGATCAGGGAGGATATCTTCCTGCTCGACAAACGAGGTGTGCTTGTTGATTTGAACCGGACCGTATGGCAGCGGGCGGGTGTTTCCAGAAAGGAATTCATAGGAAAGCCCTGCTGGCATGCCGCACGTTTGAGGGATGGGTCGGTTTTCTGCAACAGGCTCGATCCTGCCTGTCCGTTCTTCAAGACGTTGCAGAGCGGCGCAAAGGAAGAGACGCTCGTTACCCGTGTGAACGGTGACGGTCTGTTGCAGTATTATCGGTTGTATTCCTATCCCATTTTCGACATACGCGGAAACATGTCGCATGTGATGGTCATGCACCGGGACATTACGGCCCGGACCCATCGTGAGAAGTTTCAGCAGAAGCGCGACAAGTTCGCTGTCATCGGCGAAATGTCGACGTATCTGGCTCATGAAATCCGAAATCCGTTGCTGGCAGTCGGAGGGTTTGCCAATTCTCTCATGAAATCCTCGGATTTGAAGGAAAGGGACAGGGAGAAAGTGCAGATTATCGTTGAGGAAACCAAACGTCTGGACCGGATGCTTTCCAATATGCTTCGTTTTGCCCGTCCGTCACGGACAGCGCAGGGCGCGGTTGATATCTGTGCCATTTGCAGGGATGTGGCCGAGTTGATGGCTATCGGATACGGGAAACGGGGGTACTACATAAAGGTCAACGTTTCCACGGTTCTTCCCATGGTCATGGGCGAAGCGGATGCATTGAAGCAGTGTGTGGTGAATCTGGTCAAGAATGCCATAGAGGCCATGCCTGAAGGTGGCGAAATCAAGCTTGATCTTGCTCTTTCCAAGAGCGGAGACGTGACGGTGAAGGTCATTGATACCGGAGTCGGCATGAATGAGCATGAGCAGGACAAGGCTTTCAATCCGTTCTTTTCGACAAAGGAAGACGGGAGTGGGCTTGGCTTGGCAATGATAAAGAAGATTGTTGAGGAATATGGGGGGACTGTCGTGCTGACCAGCAAGGTCGGAGAAGGCACGACTGTCGTGTTGCGGTTACCCCCGGCCCTTGATGTTGAAGGAAACAAGAACACTGATGATTCTGTTCAATGATTCGACTTGTGAAGCAAAGTGAGAGGCCTCGCATTTTTCGATGTGAGGCCTCTTGTTTTTCGGGGTCTGCGTAACCCCGGGACTGAGGGGAGGGGTAAGCTTATTTGGGGGTTGCGTGCGCGGTCACTTGAGGGGCCGGGAACGGAGGACCTTCATGTTCCGGTGCTCCCTGTGCCAGCTCGCGTCGTACTTCTTCCAGGTCGATGATGCGCGGGGGAACCAGTGAAAAACCGGAAGCGTCGCACCAGTCGTGGTGGTTGGCGAACTGGTTGTCATAGCGAACCTCGTCAAGAATGAAATATCCCTGTTCACCCATGATTCGGTCCCACTGGTGGACCATGAATTCGAATTTGGTCGGATCGAATTCTTCTATGTTTTCCCACTTCCATGAGAAATTGCATATTTCGTTGTCGAATCCGAGTACGCAGAGGTATTTCGCCTTGCTGTCCAGATACATTCTTCGACGAATCTGCAAGGGATCGGCGGTGATGAGTCGGTGGTCGAGTTCGATGGGTTCCCCATTCAGCGAAACCTGAATGTTGCAGTTGTCGTCGATACGCATTCCCCATGTGGCGGTTTTGCCCTTGCGCCACCAGTTGAGCGGCGTCATGGAATACACTTCCGATCCATGTTCATTGATTGTTCGGGCGGTCTTTTCCGAAATCGGATGTAAGGCGAGGTCACAGGAATAACCTTGGGCTGTAAAGATGAGTTCCATTATGAGTCTCCTTGTTGTTGGATTTCTTGCAAACACGAGGAGAATTTTGCATAGACCGTGCCCGTTCATCCTTTTTGCGATATTCTGTGTCTCATTTATTTGTATTTGCAGGTGAATATTTTGCCCTGCTCCCTTTCTGAATCTGGAATTGCTCAATCTGAATATGTTGCATGATAGCGGCAAGGCATTGCAAAGACTGAATACGCGTACCTTGAGCTGCCATTTACCTTCAAAATGTTTTTCATTCTCTTTCTTTTGGCTTCTGTTTTTGATCTCGCAATGCTTTGGCAAAGTGTTTTGCCAGATAAATAGTGTGTTTTTTTAGTTGGTTCTGAGATTCAAACCATTGTGTCTTATTTGGTATGTCCGTTGCTATAGCTCCCGGATAAGTCGTTTGAAACAGATTCATGATGCAGCCGAAAATCGGTTGTTGCTGTGAGAAAACTGAATCTGTCTGCCGAGGTTTGGCAGGATTTAAACCGGGAGAAAATGGAATGCTCAAGAACATGAAAATAAGCGCCAAGTTGTACCTTGGGTTCGGGCTGTTGACCTGTCTGGTTATCGCACTGGGAGGAGCTGGAGGATTTACCCTGCATAGGGTTGTTGAGCGTGTCGGGTGCGTTGAAGACGCGCATCTCATGTCGACGCGGTTGCTTGAAAGCAGGCGTCAGGAGAAAAATTTCATTATTCGGGGTGACGACCTCTATGTTGAAAGAGTGACAAAGGCTGTCGCTCAAATCGTTGATTTGTCGAATGGCGTGAAGAAACGTTTTTCGAATACTGTTGATGTTTCGGCTGTGGACGGAATCCGGGCTGCGACGGAATCCTACGGGGACGCGTTTACCGCATTGGTTGCGTTGATGCGGCAGCAAAAGGCTATGGTCGAAACGGTCGGTGCAGATGCAGAAGAGCTTGAGAGTCTGGCCGTCAAGGTAAAGGCGACGGACAAGCAGCTTGTCGCATCAGCGCGAAAAGCCATTGCCTTGTGCGATGCCTTTACCAAGGAACAGAAGACCGTGATGGATGCCGAGGTCCGCAGTGCCTACTGGACCATAGGGGGTGCGGTTGGAGTGGCCGTATTGTGCGGCCTGATTGCGGTTTGCACGATTCCCGGGACAATCAGCCGGTCCATGCAGGCCGGTGTGCAGTTCGCCGGGGCCATGTCGGGTGGTGATTTTTCCAGGGAGCTGGACGTTGAACGAAAGGATGAAATCGGGGCTTTGGCCCTTGCCTTGAATACGATGACTGTCCGGCTGCGGGAGGTTGTGACAGAGGTGAAAGAGGCAGCCGAAAATACGGCTTCCGGCAGCACTGAGCTGTCCACTACTTCCGATCTGTTGTCGCAGGGAGCGACGGAGCAGGCCGCCAGTGTCGAGGAGGTCGCGGCAAGCATGGAGCAAATGACGGCTGGCATCAACAGTAATGCCGAGAATGCACAGGCCACGGAGAAGCTGGCGCGTGTGGCTGTGGATAACGCGAGAAAGGGTGGAGAAGCCGTGTCTCAGACTGTACTCGCCATGAGGAATATAGCTGAAAAGACTTTAATTATTGAAGATATTGCGCGTCAGACGAATCTGCTTGCACTGAACGCCGCCATTGAAGCCGCTCGTGCCGGAGAACACGGAAGGGGATTTGCCGTGGTTGCGGCTGAAGTGAGAAAGCTGGCTGAGCACAGCAGGCTTGCTGCCGGTGAGATCAGCGAAATATCGGCCTCAAGTGTCGATATTGCCGACGAGGCTGGGGAATTGCTGGCTCTCATTGTTCCCGATGTCGAGCAGACGGCTCAGCATGTCGAGGAGATCGCTGCGGCATGTAGTGAACAGAACGTCGGTGCCGACCAGATCAGTGCCGCCTTGCGGCAGTTGGATAATGTCGTGCAGCAGAACGCCTCGGCCTCCGAAGAGATGGCTGCGACTTCTCAGGAATTGGCGGTGCAGGCCGAACGGCTGCAATCCTCAATGGCGTTTTTCCATATGGGAGTGGAAGAGGAAGTGGAGACCATTCCTCAACAGTCAGCCTCTGCCGGTATGTGGCAGCCTTTCAATGGGAATGGGAGGGGCACGGTTGTTGTTCACCCTCAGGTGCAACGTGCTGAAATCATGCCGTCATATTGTTCTCCGCTACCATTTGATGAAGGGAACGAAGGTGTCGGGCGTGTCGTGACTGACCGGTTTGATCCCTCCGTTCGCGAAGAGTGGTGAGGTGGGCATGACGAAAATGAACATGGTTCAAGGTGGAAACAGGATTCGGACGGAAGTGCTGGCGGCAGGATGCAGTCAGCCTCTGTTTCGAATGGTGATGGAGGTTCTTGATGAATTCAGTGTCAAGGTACACCGGGTGGATGCAGACGAGGCTGTGGATTTGAACGGGTTCTCCTCCGAAACGGTTCTTATTGTAGGTGATATGTTCTCGGAAGCGGCTTCCATTGAGTTTGTTCAACACGTTCTTGAACAGGGACTGCGGGCGACGGTCGTTGCCGTATGTCATCGGGGAAATTCTTCTCATGCCGTGGGATTGGAGCGGATCGGCGTCTACAACATCATGGAAGACGGGCCGATGATGAAAACGAAGCTGGCGACTGTCATGCGCCGTGTCTTCTGGATGATTGACAATGAAAGAAGACTGGAATCCGTGACGCGGGCGGTCGAGGGAGCGGAAAGGAATTATAAAAAGCTGTTCAACAAGTCCCCTGTCGGTGTCTTTCTTTCTGATTCATCGGGGCGGCCTCATTCCGTGAATATCGAAATGGCTCGTCTTCTCGGTGCCTCCTCTCCAGCTGAGGTTTTGCAGGAGTATGCGAACTTTGGGGATCAGCTGTATGTCGTTCCCGGACGAAGGAGGGAGTTGGTCAAAGCCCTGTCCAGAAAAGGGCAGATTTTCAATTTTGAATTCGAGGCTCGGCATCTGCGCCTCGGGCGGACGTGGTTTGCCATGAATGCGAGCATTCGGGAGCGGTTGCCGGACGGTTCTTTTCTTATCGACGGCTTTGTTCGGGATATTTCTGAACGTAAAAGGGCTGAAGCGGCAATACGGTATTCCGAGCGAAAATACAGGCATCTTTTCGATCATGCCGGTGAAGGAATCATGTTGATTGACTCCGATCTGCTGATTGCCGATGTCAATTTGGCTGCGGTGCAGTTGTTCGGCGTCGGTTCATCCGACGACCTGACTGGTCGAAGTTTCGTTGATTTTCTGTCCCCGGAAGATACATCCCGTTTTCGTGTTGCGGATGCCGATTCCGGAATAGGTGAGGTGGAACGGCGTGAAATGCGCCTGCTCAGAGCCGACGGTATGGAAATATATGTAGCCGCAACCTTTCGGTATAATTCCGATGACAGGTTTTTTCAGGTTATCCTCAGCGATATTACCACCCGGCGAAATCTTGAGAAGACATTGCGTGCCGCAAGGGATTGTGCAGAGTCCGCAAGCCGGTCCAAATCGGATTTTCTCGCCAATATGAGCCATGAGATCAGGACTCCCCTGAACGGGATCATGGGGATGCTGCAATTGCTGTGGGAAACCCCGCTCAATGAGGAACAGGCTGACTATGTCGATTCCGCGTTGATGTCATGCGCGAGGCTGACTTCGCTGCTCGGGGATATTATGGATATATCGAAGATCGAGGCCGGACGAGTTGATCTTGCTCATGAGCCTCTTGATTTGGGTTCCATTCTGGATTCTGTTCGTCATTTGTTCGGTATTGCGGCGCGGCAGGCCGGAATACGTCTCAAAGTCAGGTGCGAATCACCGTTTCAGGGTGCTTTCGTGGGGGACAGCGTCAAAATACAGCAGATTCTGAATAATCTGGTGGGCAATGCCATCAAATTTACTTCGGAAGGCACTGTCGATGTCGAGTTGGGGCTCCTTCGGCACCCGGAAAAGGGGAAGGTCAATTTGCTTATTTCAGTGAGTGACACCGGAATCGGCATGTGTCCGGCCATGTTTGACCATGTTTTCAAGCCGTTTACGCAGGTTGATAGCAGTTTTACCCGGAAATATCAGGGCGCGGGCCTTGGTCTTTCCATTGTCAAAAACCTTGTGCAGCTCATGGGGGGAGCGTTGCAGATCGAGAGTCTGCCGGGGGAAGGTACGTCTGTTCACTGCTGCCTGACCTTGGAGAGAAAAGAGCCGGCTGTTTTGATGCCTTCCCTTTCTGTCGGAAACGATGACCAGCACAAAAAAGGACGCCGTGTCTTGGTTGTCGAGGATGATTACGTCAATAGGACGTTTCTTGTCCGCGTTCTGGAAAAACAGAAGTATCGTGTGCGGGCCGTGGACAATGGTGAATCCGCCTTGAACGAGCTTCGTACCCGTGCGTATGACGCCGTGCTGATGGATGTTCACATGCCAGTGATGGGGGGCGTTGAAGCGGCAAAGGCGATACGTGCCGGGAAGGCCGGACCGCAGGTTCGGAATATTCCCATAGTCGCGGTCACCGCCTGTGCCGTGAAAGGAGAACGGGAACGGTTCATCGAAGCCGGGATGAATGATTATCTGCCGAAGCCGGTTGATATGGATTCGCTTTACAAGGTGCTTGAGTGCGTGGGGTAGTATGAAATTGCAGCGCCCCTTGCCGGAGATGACAAGGGGCGCATGAGAGGAGGTTTTATAAGAAGGATATGCTGGTTATGCTGTTACCGCAGTCAGCTTTACTTCCTTGTTTTCATTGAACGACAGGTCGAAGGCCTTGCCGTGTTTACTTAAAAAGTCTTCTTCCGCAATGAATGGAACTCCGCCCACTTCGATTTGAGCGTCTTCATCCTCATCCGGTTCGTCTATGCCCAGACCGAGCACGATTTTGGCGTGTCAACCGCCGCCGACACTGTATTCGCGCAGGCGGATACAGCTTTCCTCATCTTCATCTTCCAGCATTGCCCGGAGCTTTTCCAGCATTTCTTCCGGGACAGTTACGGTAAACATATTCAATTCTCCGTTTTGTTTCTAGTTAGGCCATGGCAGGTTTCAGTCCGTACCCGGCACCTTCCCCAAGACAATGGTCAATATATGCTTTAAAATTGCCGCTCGGAATTGGCTGTATGCGTCTGTGCATTTCTCTTCGGCAATTCCGTGCTGCAATTCAGTTTCAAGGGCAATTCCTGCTCCTGCTCGGTGTCTTCCTGTATGGAAGCGGGGTCGAGAAGCAGGTGAGCGCAGATGTTTGCCGCTGATTCCACATAGTCGAGGCATATTCCTTTCGACTCGGAGTTCGGATCACGATCCTTGCTCAGGATTCGGCAGCAGATACTTCCGTGACGGGCAGAAAAGCGGTCATGCAATTCCTTGGATGCCTTGCGTACCTGTTCATCTTCCACGGGCAGAGGGCCTTTGCCGAGGATCAGGCTTTGAGCCATGACCGCTCCGGCAAGCGCGCCGCAGACACACCCTGCGTCTCCGATGCCGCCGCAGAATCCCTTGGACAGCGCCACGGCCATTTCTTCAGACAAGCCGCCGTCGAATTCCCGGTTGATGACTGTGAGCACCGCTTCGGAACAACACATTGAGCCGTTGCCATACAGCTCTCTGGCGTCTCGGCCGATTTTTCCGATGAGTTCTTCGGCGTTCTGGAGGGATTCCATGGTGTGTCCTTTTCTGTTTCTAGACGATCACGGTCTTGAGGCCGTGGTCGGTAAAACGCTGCTTGACGACTTCCAGCTGTTCCGGCGTGTATTCACCGGACATGCGGTATTCCCAACCAAGTGCCGCGTACTTGCTGCGGCCAAAGGCGTGGCACGGCATGACTTCGATTTCGTCCCGCCCGAATTCTTTGAAAAAGGCAGCCATGGCCGCGATGTTTTCGTCGGAATCGTTCATGTCCGGCATCAGCGGCATGCGGATGTGCACTTCCTTGCCTGAGGCGAGGGCGGCGCGCATGTTCCGCAGGATGATGGTGTTATCCACACCGGTCAGCTTCTTGTGCTGTTCCGGGTCCATGTGCTTGCAGTCAAACAGGAACAGGTCGGCCAGCTCGATGGTCTTGTCGAACCGTTCCTCCGGACAGTAACCGCAGGTGTCCACAGTGACATGGAAGCCTTCGTCTCGAGCGGCCTGAGCCATATCCAGAAAAAATTGTCCGCCTGAGGTGGGTTCGCCACCGCCGAAGGTTACGCCTCCGCCGGAGTTTTCATAAAACAGTGCATCCTTACGCACGATTTTCATGACTTCCTCGACGGTCATTTCCTTGCCGGACATTTCGCGTGCTTTGCTCGGACAGACGTCCGCGCATTTGCCGCAGTCGGTACATTTTTCGATGTCCCAGACAGACTTCCCATTTTGGATGGTCACTGCGTCGTTGGGGCAGACCTCTGTACAGCCACCGCAGCCGGTGCACAGGTTTTCGAAATACATCATCTGCGGGGTGGTTTTTTGCGATTCCGGATTGCTGCACCACAGACATTTCAGCGGACAGCCTTTCAGAAATACCGTGGTGCGTAGACCGGGGCCGTCATGTACGGACATGCGCTGTATGTTGTAAATATTTCCCTGACTCATCGTAGTCTCCGCAAGTTGTTGTTTGCTTCTCACAGAGGGCTGGGGTGTCCTTTGTGGGGAGGGGAGGCGCGGGGCGGATTCCTGCAGAGAATCCGCCCCGCTGCTATATGGCTATGCCGTTAGGCTGCGTACTCGGTGCGTTTGATGATCTCGTTCTGCACACCGCAGTCGAGACGGGTGAAGTAGGCACTGAAGCCTGCCACGCGCACGACCAGATCCGGGTAGTTCTCCGGGTGGGCCTTGGCGTCCTTCAGGGTCTCGGAGCTGACGCAGTTGAACTGGATGTGGGAGCCGCCGAAGTCGCAGTAGCTCTTGATCAGGGAGATCAGGGTGCGTGCGCCGGTCGGGCCTTCGATTACCTGCGGGTTGACCTTCACGTTGAAGTGGTTGGCGCCGTAACGAACGGTGTCGATGGCTTCCGCGCCGGACTTGATGAGGGCGGTGATGCCTTCGGTGTCGGTTCCGGGCATTGCGGAAACGGAACCGTCGGTGAGTGCCACGCCTGCCTTGCGGCCGTTGGGCAGTGCGCCCATCATGGAGCCGAAGTAGTTGTGGTAGGACAGGGAATAGGCGTCCAGCGGGGTGCGCTGGCCGAAGCAGTCCGGACCCTGTGCGTGGTGGATGGAGTCCACATCGCGGTAGAAACGCTGCACGAAGGCCTGGATTTCGGGCTCGTCATTGCCGTGCTTGGGAGCCTTGTAGCACATCTCACGGATTTCCTCGTAGCCTTCGAAGTTTGCCTTGATGGCTTCCAGCAACTGCTCCATGGTGAGCTGCTTGGTGTCGAAGACCAGGTGCTTGATGGCGAGCAGAGAGTTGGCGGCGTCGATACCGGCGGTCATGATGGGATTGACCTGCGGGTAGCGGGTGCCGCCTGCTTCTTCGCACATGCCCTTTTCAATGCAGCCGTCGTACATGGCGGAGCGGAAGACGCTCGGTACGACCTGAAGGCGGGCCATCTGGCTGAGGTCGGAGTGGGCACGGGAGATCTTGAACAGGTTATCGAGCTGCTTCTTGGTTGCTTCGTAAAGCTCTTCAAAGGTCTCGAAGGTGGTCGGATCGCCGGATTCCACGCCGACTTTCTTCTTGGTGACCGGGCACTTGCCGTCGTTGAGCACGAGCTCGACGACCTTGGCGAGGCAGGGCTGGTCTTCCTGAGTGATGAAGCTGCCCTTGCCGCAGACGCCGGTGGACACGCAGCCGTAGTTGCCGCAGTTGCGGGCGTCTTCAAGGGTGATGCCGTCGGGGTACTGAGCAAAGCGGGCAAGCGTGCGCTGGACAACGACGTTGTTGTTGAGGATCTGGGGCTGGCCGGAACCGCCGCGGATGCACTCGACAACTTTCTGCATGTAGGATTCCTTCAGCTTCGGATGGTAGAGCAGGGTCAGGGTGGGCTGAATGCTCTTCATCTGAATCTGGGTTTCCAGCATCAGTTCTTCCAGCTCGGTGGAAGCGTCTTCGCCATTGGCATCCACACCGCCGATGGTCATGGACTGGCCGGTGTGGCCGGACAGGGTCAGGGCGTAGGAGTTGCCCTGGTATTCACCGAGTTCAAGGTGCCTGATCCACTGGAATTTGAGCAGGGTCAGAACCTGTTCGCGGGTCAGGTTGCCTTCGTCGATGTCCTTCTTGAAGAAGGGGTACATGTACTGGCCGTAGCGACCCGGGGAGACAGCGCAGGCCATCTGCTCGGTGGCGACGCAGAGATGCAGGAACCAGAAGGACTGGATGGCTTCACGGAAGTTGCGGGCCGGATGCTCGGGCACGCGGCGGCAGATTTCAGCGATTTCCAGCAGCTCGGCCTTGGCTTTCGGATCGGATTCTTCGGCGGCAGTCTGTTCGGCCAGATCGGCGTAGCGATGGGAATGGGCGATGACTGCGTCGAAGGTGATCAGCATGGAGCGGTACAGGTCGATTCTGTCCCTGTCGGCCAGCGTGGTGGGGCATTCTGCAAGACGTTTCTTGACGTCTTCGATGAGGTGGCGCAGACCCTTGTTCAGAACGAGACCGTAATCGGCGATACCGGAACCGGAGGCAACGGACACGTTCTCGTAATACATGCCGGCCTTGGCGTACTGCTTCGCGTTGACGCCGTATTTTTCCTTGTACATCTTGTTGTTCTGGTCGACGCAGGTGCGGCCTTTCCAGAGCTTGTAGGTCTTTTCAAGGAGTTCCTGCGTTTCGGCGGGGATTTTCATCTCGCCGAGAGAGGCCATTTTGGCCATCTGCATTTCTTCCTTGATCCAGGAAACGTTCCATTCGGGGTAGGCGTAAACGCCTGCGCGGACGCCGGTCAGGGTGCCGACGATGGGGTTGCCATCAAGGAAAATCTTTTTCTTGGTCAGCACGCGTTCAAAAAGCTTGGCGCGGATGTAGACAACAGGCTCGCCCTGATGCTTTTGGTAAACATCATTCATGAACTCCAGACGTTCGGGGTCCATGATCTGGGGGGCGGCCATGAGGAAATCCTTGTTTTCCTTGACCCGAGCTTCAGCGGTATCCCAGTTGATGCCGTAGCCCTTGGGGGCGGCATTCATTTTTTCTTCATTGACCGTAGGATTAGTCGTCATTTTTATCTCCTGACTTCTTTTGAGAATTATCTTTGGAGTCGATTGAAAGGTTTGAGTTTTGTTCGCTTGTTCTTTTTGTCACTAGCACAGGGTGTGCCAGAGTGGTTTGTGAAGCAAAACAATGATGTAACTAGTTGTAATGATGAAGATTTATTCTTGGTGGTGCGGGTTTTGTGAGCCGTGAAAAATTATTTTTTTCGAAAAAATTTTTTCTTTTTCTAAAATTTTCTTTCGAATTGTGCATTGAGTTTTGGCTGCTTTTAAAGTAAAAGTCCGCCTGTATTCAAATTATCGAGGTTGTGAAATTTGTATTTTAGCAAAGAAAAGTTTTTTGATATCAGCCGGAAGGAAGTAATGACTCCGGCCATGACCGCTATCTGGGATGATATGGGTATCGGCGTCGCCGTGGTCGATGCCGACGGTATCTGCGAGTACATGAATCCGATTCAGCGCCGCGCTGACGGTTTCAGCCGTATAATGGTGGAAGGGCAGCATATCACCAAGCTCTACGTGCCGCATGAACTGGCGTGTATTCCCACCATCGAATGTCTGCGTAAAGGCAAGCCCATCCTGAAGAAATCCTACTTTTACAAGACCACGAACCATTATCTCGCCAGTACGGTCACGGATTTTTTCCCACTGTATGACCGTGGAAAAAAGGATGGCGTCATAGCATTCACCATCTGGACCGGCTCGGCTCCGCTGGTAGACCGCAAGTCCCGTTCGAAAAAGACTGTTTCTTCCCGTACTCCTGCTCACGACTGTTACTCCTTTTCCGATCTGGTCGGTAAGGATGCGAGTTTGCGGGAGGTGCTCGATGATGCGAAGACGGCTGCCAAATCTTCTTCACCTGTCATGATCTGGGGAGAGAGCGGTACCGGAAAGGAAGTGTTCGCGCAGGCCATTCATGCTGAAAGTGATCGGCGGGACCAGCCTTTTATCGCCGAGAACTGCGCCGCAATTCCCGAGAATCTCCTGGAAGCCATTCTTTTCGGCACGTCAAAGGGCGCGTATACGGATGCTTCCGACAAGCCCGGACTTTTTGAAGAGGCCAACGGCGGCACATTGCTTCTGGATGAACTCAATTCCATGCCGTTGGGGTTACAGGCCAAGCTTTTGCGCGTGCTTCAGGAAAAACGGGTGCGCCGTCTCGGATCACGCACGGAAATTCCCGTGGACGTACGTGTCATCAGTATTTTGAACGAAGCGCCTCTCGATGCCGTAGGGCAGGGCATTCTTCGCAGTGACCTGTTTTACCGGCTGGCCGTGGTGGGCATTGCCGTGCCGCCCCTGCGTCACCGCAAGGAAGACATTCCGCTGCTGGCGCGTACCTTTATTGATCGCTCCGAGCAGAATCAGTCGACCAGTCCGATCGGCATTGATGACGATATCCTGGACATGTTTCTCAACTATGATTGGCCCGGAAATGTCCGTGAGCTGTTGCATGTCATTGAAGGAAGCCTCGCCCTGCTTGGCGGGCGGCCTTCAATCGAGTTGGCCTGTCTGCCTCGTCATTTCCGTGAAGCCTGCACGGGTGGTGGAGGAAGTACACCGCTCTTCCCGGCACCGACGGCTCCGGTTCAGGAAAAGCGGGAGAATCATTCCGGTGGACATTCCTATTTTGATTATCAGACAGTCACGCGGAGCAGCGTGATTCCCCTTAAGGGGTGCGTTCAGGAATATGAGGCGCAGTGCATTCGTAACGTGCTGCGGGTCACTGGCGGCAATGTGGCCAAGGCTGCCCGTATTTTGCAGATTACCGGAGCCGGGTTGCGGTACAAGATCAAACAGCTTGATATTGAAGACGAGTAAAAGTCGGAGAGGAAGATACTTGTTTTTAACAGGTTCTGATTTTCAGAAGAACAAAGCCGGCGTGCAGTTAAACTGCACGCCGTTTTGTTTTGTCGATTGAAGGGGATGGATTATAGCAGGGAGCGGCCCAGACAGACGGCACCTGCCAGCACGATGACACCCATGAGCACTTTCCTGAACGTGTCGAGGTTGATGTGCTTTACAACGGGAAACGCGCACAGTGTGCCTATTATGGTCGCCGGTATGCCGTACATGGCATATTCGAGCACTGCCGGAGTGTATAATCCCGCTCCTGCCTGAAGACCGCAGGTTATCGTGCTTCTGATCACGAAGAATACACCGAGCGTTCCCAGAAAGGCTCTCGGGTTCCAACCGACATACAGCCCGTATGCGCCGACAGGGGGACCGTCGAAGGATATGGCGGTTCCCAGAAGTCCTGCGCCGAATCCCGCTGCTCCGCCATAGGTCCATGACTCGCTGTGCGTTTCTTCGACGCGGAATGTGTGTTGCCAGTATACGTAATAGAGCAGCAAGGCTCCAACCGCCCCTTGCAGTATTGATCCGGATACGAATTGAAGGATGAACAGGCCGATGATGGAACCGGGCAGGGAGCCGACAATCATGGGCCACATCGCGGATACGCGGCAATGGCGGAAGTGCATGCAGGCGATGCAGCCGTCCATGATGAGGTTCAGGAGGCAACTGAGCGGGATGAGTTCATGCATGGGAATGAACATGGCCGCGAACGGCACCGCAACCAGTGCGCCGCCGATGCCGCTGACGCCGGAGACAAAACCGCCGACAAGCCAAGAGCAGAAAACGATGAGTGACATGGTATCAGGCATTGAAAGACCTTTCGCGCTTGGCGGCTAGGCCGTCAGGCCTGCTTCACATTCTTTCAGTGATCCGTAACCCAGCTTTTTCATAAGTAGTTCATATCGTTCCCGAACCAGATTGTGATGCTTTTGTTGAGCGGCCATTATGTCATTATAATAGGCATCCATGGTGGCAGCGGAATAGGTCTGGAGTTCGCAGCCGAGATAGAGGCAGAAGCCTTCGTGTCCTTCCGGCTGGACGGTACGCGGAAACTGGGTTGCCACTTCCTTGCGCCATTCGCTTTCAGCGTTGACGATTTCCTCGAGTTGAAGGGTGTCGCGGAGAGGGGGGATCAACCTTTCCATGAGGGCGTATTTTTCGGTCATGAAATTGCGGCCTTCCGTTTCCGCCTGTTTCAGGTCGTCCAAATAGGATTCGAGAAAGGAGTCGGAAAGTACGCCGTGGGTCATTTCCCGCATGATGCGGAATGACTCTGGGCGTTCCTGGCAAGGCGAAGTGCCGCCCCGGTTGTTCACTGCCAGAAACATGTTCAGTTCACGGTCTATGATCTCTTGAATGAGATTTTTGCGATATTTTTCGGTCATATTATCCTCTGTGGTGATTTTCGTGGAGTTGTGAGCGCAGGAATGCATTCAGTCAAATGAAAAAAGTAACTTGCGGGCGGTGTGCAAAGCCGGTGCCGGATTTGCCTTTGCTCCCGATTTAGTGGGGTTTTGTTGCTTTTGTATTCTAAGTTGTTGAATTGTTTGCTTTGTTAACGCGAGTTTCTATTTTTGTATTTTTTTACTATGTAGGTCTGCCTGAATCCGGTGGGGTAAAAAAAATACGGAAAAAGAAAAATTTCTTAACATAAAGAAAGAATTTTTATCGCCCTGTGTGTGGTGGGTATAGGTGTGATCTATTTTTATCAATCTTTTTAGGTAATTGTGTCGATGGTGAAGAATTTCACTTGTTGGCACCCTAATTGCTTTTGAGTGTGCAACAACTCGCGAGGTTGTGTGTAACAGAAGTGATTGAAAGGTACAGAGGACTTGTTCGCCCCTCAGAGGTCTGGGAGCGCTGCGTACCGCATGAGCGGTTTTTTGGAGGAGTCGGCGCTTCTCATCTCGATGTACAATAAGGATTACGCCACACGGCAGTGGAGGTTGGAGACATACGGTCCGGTCGGTTTGCCGGATGTGTCTGCATGGGCCTGCCCTGAAAAAGCAGGGGGGGATCTGCCGCGAACCCATTACATAGAAGAGATATTCGATGTCACAAGAAAAGTTGGAATTAAATAAATCGCTTTCGCCGTCACAGGTGTGGGCACTGGCACTCGGGTCCATTGTCGGCTGGGGCTGCTTCGTGCTGCCCGGAGATATGTTTCTGCCTCAAGCCGGTGTGCTTGGGACGCTGATCGGTTTCAGCGTTGGTGCATTTCTCATTTGTTTCGTGGCTGTCTGTTACAGCTACATGATCAAATACGCTCCCGTTGCCGGAGGAGCATTCGCTTATGCTTACGTGGGATATGGGCCTACGGCAGCATTTGTCTGCGGCTGGGCGCTTGTCCTCGGTTATGTTGCCATCATCGGTATTGATGTTGCCGCACTTGCCTTGATTTTCCGTTTCCTTTTCCCCGGCGTTTTCGAATTCGGCTCGCTTTATTCGATTGCCGGATGGGAAGTCTACACCGGTGAAGTTCTGCTCATGACCGGAGCAACGCTCCTGTTCGGATTCATGAATTACCGGGGAACCAGTTTCGCAGGAAAGTTCCAGGTGGTTCTCACCTTCCTGCTTACCGTAGGCATCGTATCCCTGTTCGTGGGTTCCTCGTCGTTGGAAACTGCCCAGATGCCCAACCTGTTCCCGCTTTTCGCTGAGCATCGCTCCGCATTTTCGTGTGTTCTCATCATTTTTGCCATCTCTCCCTTCCTGTTCGCAGGATTTGATACCGTGCCGCAGGCGGCTGAAGAGTTTACCTTTGAACCGTCTCGCGCACGCAACATCATGATCATCGCCATCCTGTGCGGTGTCGTTCTCTATTCCTTGGTGACTCTGGCTGTCGGTATCGCCATTCCGTATCCCGAGATGCTGGCAAAGATGGACGCCATGCGGGCTGCCGGCGGTACTGCATGGGCTACCGGTGAAGTCGCTGCAATGGCATTCGGCAAGCTGGGTGCCGTCATTCTCGCCTGTGCCGTCATGGGCGCAGTCTGCACCGGCATCAACGGTTTTTACATCGCTACCTCCCGCCTGCTGCTCAGCATGGCCCGCGGCCGCATCCTGCCCGCATGGTTCGGTGACATCCATCCCAAATACCGTTCGCCCTACAAGGCAATCCTGTTCACCATCGCCATCGTGCTGCTGACTCCCTTTGCCGGACGTTCCGTTATCGTCTGGATCGTGGACATGAGCTCCGTTGGAACCGGTATCGGCTATCTCTTCTCCTGTCTTGCTGCACGTCGAGTCCTGCTCGGCAGCCCTGACGTGGAAGACAAGGCCATGCGTCTGTTCTGCTGCATCATGGGTACGCTCGCATCCGTGATGTGCATCGTGCTGCTGCTTATCCCTGGTTCCCCCGCCTATATCAGCGAGGCTTCCCGTTGGTGCATGGTCGCTTGGGTCGGCATGGGTGTTTTCTTCTACTTCTCCAACAAGAGTGAGTGGGCAAAGCTTCCTGAAGCCGAACTGCGTGCCAGCATCCTGGGCCGCGCTGATATTCCTGTGTTCTTCAAGAGCAAGGAACCGCAGGGACAGGTTCAGCCGCAAGGTGCAGGTGACTAAAAATACATAATATCCCGGCAGAGCCTTGCTGTGCCGGATACGTTCTTTCCCTCTCGCCTGATCCGCAGGCGGGAGGGAATTTTTTATGGAATGGAGCGGGTTAGACCAATGCCTCGAACCCTGCCATGACGTCCAGCAGTTCTTCGGTGATCGAGTTCTGACGTGTCTGGCGGAAGTTTGCCTGAAGCTCTTCGCGCATGTCCTCGATGTTCTTTTCGGCAGCGTGCATGGCGGCGAGGCGGGCGATGTTTTCAGCGGCCATTGAGCGGGCAATGGCTCCATAGAGCATGATGAAAAGGTGCTGCCTGAAGAGTTCCGAAAACATGGTGTCACCGGGGATGAATACTTGAGGAATGCAGCGACCGGGCCACTTGTCCGCGCCCAGCCGTTCGCCCCACGTTTTATCCAGAGGCAGGATGCGGTTGTTGATCGGTGAGTATCCTTCATGTTCGTGTTGGCCGTTGTAAACGACATGGAATCGTTCCACTCCCTGCCGTTTCCACTGCGCCATGCGACCCACCAGATCGTTGACTATCGGGGCCACGCCGCCAAGAGTCCCGGGCATGGAGAAATGCAGCTTCGGTTCCTTGCCGGAGTCTTCCAGCATGGCGCGTATGCGGTCGCCTGCCGACCAGAATGAGACTTCAAGGCCTTTATCCTCCAGCTGCTCACCGGCTTTCAATCCGGCCTGCACAGCCAGTTCATTGAATTGACCGCACATGCCCTGATCCGACCCAACTGTCAGGAGGACCGCTTTGCTTTCCTTGCCCGTGGGGAGCATGACTCCGCCGGACCGGAACAGAACGCTCCATCCGTGCTCCACCACCTCTGCGTATTGCACCAATGACTGTGCCGCGCGGTCAAAGTGGCGAATGTTCACCGCAGCCAGACTTTTCATGGTCTTGACCACCGAGAGCAGGTCCGTCGTGGTCTTGATGCGTTTTTGCAGGGCGTCGAGCGTCTGCATAGCTACTCCATTGTTTCCAGAATGCTCTTGATGTCGTGAACGAGGTCTTCCCAGACCGGATCATTCGGTGACGTCCGGGCCAGAGAGTCAAGATTGCCCCTGTTTTCAGTGAGTTGATTCAACATCTCCTCTTCCGCGTCGAGCACGTTTTTCGCATCTATCGGATCGAACAGTCCTTTGGTCACTGCCAGCAGGACGGCTGTCTGCTGTCCGGCCGTCAAAGGCGAGAAGCGCTTCTGCTTGAGGATTTCGCGCACCCTGCGTCCGTGCTCCAGTTTGCCGCGAGTCTCCGCGTCCATGCGGGTTCCGAACCGTGCGAATGCCTCCAGTTCCTGAAACTGGGAGTAGGTCAGCCGCAGGTCTCCCGCGACTTTGCCGTAGGCCGGAAGCTGTGCCCGTCCTCCCACGCGGGAGACAGACAGTCCGACGTCCACCGCGGGCAGTATGCCTTTTTGAAAGAGGTCTGGGTTCAGGTATATCTGGCCGTCCGTGATGGAAATGAGATTGGTCGGAATGTAGGCCGAGAGGTTCTGGGCCTCGGTCTCGATGATGGGCAGTGCCGTGAGCGTGCCGCCGTCGTATTCCGATTTCAGGCGTGTGCTGCGTTCCAGAAGGCGTGAGTGAATGTAGAAGATGTCACCGGGGAACGCCTCGCGTCCGGGAGGACGGCGCAGGAGCAGCGAGAGTTGGCGATAGGCCTGTGCGTGCTGGGTCAGGTCGTCGTAAACAACCAGCACGTCCTTGCCCTGATGCATGAAGTATTCACCCATGGCGGTGGCGGCATACGGCGCAATGAATTGCAGTCCGGGCGGCTCGTCCCCTTCAGCGACCATCACCAGTGAATAGTCCATGGCTCCCCGTCGTTTCAATTCGGAGAGGGCGCGTGCAACGCTGGAAGACCGCTGGCCGATGGCGCAATAGATACATATGACATCGGCGTCCTTCTGGTTGCATATCGTGTCCATCGCAATGGCGGTCTTGCCAGTCTGCCTGTCCCCGAGAATGAGTTCGCGCTGGCCTCTTCCGATGGGGATCAGGGCGTCGATGACCTTGATGCCGGTCTGGAGCGGAGTATCCACGGGCGCACGGTGCAGGATCGGGGAGGCTTCCCGCTCCACGGGCAGGCGCTCGTCGCAGTTGATGGGCCCGTTGCCGTCAAGCGGGGTGCCCAGTGGATTGACCACGCGCCCGATAAGCTCGTTGCCGACCGGGACATCAAGTACGCGTCCTGTGCGCGTGACTTCATCCCCGGCCGCGAGCGTTTCGCCGGGACCGAACAGGGCGATGCCGACACTGTCGGGAAGGAGGTCGATGGCCATACCCGGTATGCCGGAACCGAGCAGCAGCAGTTCTTCGGCGTTGACCGCTCCCATCCCTTCGGCCTGAACCACGCCCTGGGTCACGGAAAGGATGCGTCCGATCTCTTCAGGCTGTACCTGTGGAGCGAGATTGGCTGTTCCCCGTTCCACGCTGTCCACAGCCTGATCCAGTGTTTTTTCCAGAAAGCCTTTCGTCATGGCGTACCTGTCTTTATCTCAGCCAGTTCCGAGAAGATCGCGATCTCCACATCATCCAGATAAGACGCGAGGTTCCATTCCCATTTGTTGTCGCCCATGATGACGACGATGCCGAAGCCGATGGATTCGTCCTGTGATGCGGTGATTTGTCCACAATCGGGAAAACGCTCGTGGATGGACGCTTCCAGCCGTGCCCAAGTTGGTTCGGAAAGAGGAAATCCCGTGTGGATAGCCACCTCGCCGGACGGTTTACTGGAATCGCTTTTGTCCAGTTGGGAGATGAAGCTGTCGAGCACCCGTGCTTCAAGTTCGTCTCCTGCCAGATCGCGAAGGACCTTTTCCGAGAGCCGCACGATCTGTTTGCCGATGCGAATCCGTAGATGCTCGGCAATGGTCGCCTGTTCCCGTTCAAGCGCTTCCGTCCATGCCTTGCTTCTTTCATATACTTCGGTCTTTGCTTCATCGAGCCAATGTTCCCGGCGTTCATCCGCTGTCTTCCGGGCTTCGGCCAGCATGGACTCGCTTTCGCGCTCCAGAGCTTCACGCATCTTCGAAAGCTCGTCGGTCTGGCGATTCGCTTTTTCGCGGGCTTCACGAGCGCTATCCAGTTCGTCGGCCAACCGCTCCCGTCGTTCCTGCATGGCCGTAATGATCGGGCCGTACAGGAAGCGTTTGAGCAGCCATGCCAGAATCAGGAAATTGACCGCCTGCGCTGCAACCGTGAACCAGTCGATGAGCATGGGCTAGTTTCCCGCCTTTTCAAGGAAGTAGTTCCAGAACGGGTTGGCGAAAAGCAGGATCATCGCCAGCACGAAACTGTAGATGGCCGTTGATTCGACCATGGCCATGCCTACGAACATGAACTTGACGATGGTGTTGGTTTCATCCGGCTGCTGGGCAATGGAGGAAAGACCTCGTGAAAGCGCCATGCCTTCACCGATGGCAGGGCCGATGGCTCCGAGTCCCATGCAGATTCCGGCACCGATGACCGAGCCGATAGCGACGAGTGCGAGTGTATCCATGATAATCTCCTTCAGTTTGCTGTTTTCGTATGTGCTTCAAGACCTGCGGCGATAAAAACCGCTGCCAGAATGGTGAAGATGTATGCCTGCACCACCCCGATCAGGAGGCCGAGGAGCTGCATTATCACCGGAAAAAAGAGCGGGGCCAGTATCATGAGGATGCCGCCCATCATGGTCCCGCTCATGATGTTGCCGAACAGCCGTACCGACAGGGCGAATGTCCGCGTGACTTCGCCAAGCACGTTGAACGGCAGCATGAACGGTGTTGGTTGCAGGTAGCCTTTCAGGTAGTTTGCCAGCCCGTGTTCACGGATGCCGTAAAAGGGTACGGCCAGAAAAACGATGAGTGCCAAGGCCGTTGTCGTGGAAAGCGATCCTGTCGGGGGCTGGTATCCCGGCACTACGGACAGCAGGTTGGACACGAGAATGAAGATGAATAGGGTGCCCAGCAGCGGCAGGAATCGTTCGGGTTCTTGCTTGGTGGCGTCACGGATTTGGCCAAGCAGACCGTCTACCAGAATCTCAAGCAGGTTCTGGCGTTGGGGCATGTCCGGCTGACTGGTCAGCCTCCGTGTCACGGACCATGAAAATCCGGTTATGAGCGCCATCGTGGCCCATGTGAATACGAGGGTCGCATTCAGGTTGGCGATACCCCAGCGGGCATAGATGATGCTGTCAGGCGTGATTTCCATGGTCACCCCTTCATGCCGCTCAGTTTCGGTACCAGAATCATACGAATGAGATAGAATCCCGTGCAGGCTGCCATGACGGCCACCGGCCCGACTTTGAGCGCCAGCCACATGCCGGTCAGCGTCAACCCGTAGCGGACCAGCAGGCCGCCGTAGAACCATTGCATGGGGCGTGCGACGTGGGGCATGATGGTCAGCGAAAGCCATAGGCCGCCGAAATGAATGAGGGCCAACAGTCCGCCCCAGACGAATCCCGCGCTAATTGTCATCAGACTGTTCACGTTCCCGCTCCTCAAGGATTCTTTTTTTCTGCCGTCCGAGCCAGAGCCATGCGTTTGTGCAGCCAAGCCCCAATCCACCGACGAGAAGCATCAGCGTCCATGAACGGGGCGAAGGCCATGTCAGGTCGATCCATACGCCGAGCATGATGCCCAGCAGTGTCGGGATTGCCACGGACCAACCTACCACGCCGAAGAGGCCCAGACCATACCATGCGCCTATCTCCGGTTCCTGTTTGGCCCGGAGTTTGCGTCTTTCCTTGCTTCCCACCTCTCTGGGGAATCTGTTTCTTTCTTTTTCCGTCATTATCCGAACTCCAGAAAGCGCCGTACGAAATCCGCTTCCAACCGGGCAGTGGCGGTACGCGCCGAGCGTTCCCGTTCATCAGTGGTCACGATCATTCGGCGCAGTTCCTTTTCCAGTTGCCCCAATTCGCCCTGCATTGCGTTTCCGGCTGCGATGGTGACGGTGTCGCCGCGCTTGACGGCGATGCCGTGGTCAACGGCCAGATGTCTGGTCGTGCCGGATGTCGTCTCATAGCTCATGATGCCCGGTGCGATGGCGGTCGCCATGTCAATGTGTCTCGGCTTGAGCGTGAAGCCGCCCATGGGAGACTCTCCCGTGATCTTGATGACTTCTTCGTCCATGAAGACTTTCGAGGGCAGTACTATTTTCAGATTCATGATTCACCCGCCTTGTCTTCGACGTCGTCGACACCGCCGATCATGTACAGGGCCGCTTCGTTAGTTTCCGAGAATTCATCGTTGAGAATCCTTTCAGCTCCTTCCACTGTGGCTGCCAGTGAGACGGTGCGTCCCTCTTTGCCGGTGAAGTGTTTGGTCGTATGGAAGGGCTGGGTCAGGAAACGTTCCAGCCGCCGTGCGCGGTAGACGATCTTCCGGTCTTCGGATGAGAGTTCCTCAAGGCCCAGCATGGCTATGATGTCCTTGAGTTCTTCGTAGACAGCCAGTGTGCGTCTGGATTCCTGCGCGACGTCGTAGTGCCGTTGACCGACAACGTGGGGCGAAAGCATCATGGATTTGGATTGCAGCGGGTCGACTGCCGGATAGAATCCTTCACTGGCCCGCTTGCGTGAGAGCACCAGTGATGCCGAGAAATGGGAAAAGGCATGTGTTGCCGCCGGGTCGGTGAGGTCGTCCGCTGGCACATACACGGCCTGAATGGAGGTGATGGCTCCTTTGCGGCTTGATGAGATGCGTTCTTCCAGCGCCGCCAGTTCCGGTCCGAGCGTGGGCTGATATCCCATGCGTGAGGGGAGCCGTCCGAGCAGGCCGGACAGTTCCATGCCCGCCTGAATGAAACGGAAGATGTTGTCCACCAGAAGCAGGACATCCTGTTCCTTTTCGTCCCTGAAATACTCGGCCATGGTCAGGGCCGTGTGTCCCACCCGGAACCGTGCTCCGGGTGATTCGTTCATCTGGCCGAACACCATGACCGTGTTGTCGAGAACGCCCGCTTCCTTCATCTCGCGGTAGAGTTCCTCGCCTTCACGGCACCGCTCGCCGATACCGCAGAAGATGGACACGCCCTGAAGTGAGCCGACCATGTTGTGGATGAGTTCGGTGATAAGCACGGTTTTGCCGACACCTGCACCGCCGAACAGTCCCGCCTTCCCGCCTTTTTCCAGGGGGGCCAGCAGGTCGAGCACCTTGATTCCCGTTTCGAAGACCTCTTCATTGGTCACGCGCTCAGCCAGTTCAATAGGTTTGCCGTGGATGGACTTGTAAACGACACCCTGCGGTTCTTCCCCGCCGTCAGATACAGTGCCGAAAACATTGAATACACGTCCGGTCAGCGTATCGCCGACAGGGGCCGTCAGGGGTGAGCCGTCACCGACCACGATGTCGCCGCGAGCCAGTCCGCTTGTCGGGGTCAGGGCTATGGCCCGGATTTCTCCTTGGCGGGTGTGGTCTGCCACTTCGATAATGATCGATCCCTTGGGACCGGCTCGAAGCACGGACCGCATGGGAGGTGCGGCTCCGTCAAAGACCGCATCCACGACGCTGCCACGCACTGAACTGACTGTACCTTTGTATTCGAATGACTCCATGGAATCCTCATTTTTTTAGAAACAGACCCAGAGTGCCGCCCCGTGCAATTCCTTGAACACGGCCTGAGCCACGGAACCGATGAACAGTTTGTTCCAGAAACCTCGGTCCGTGCCTGCGCTGCCGATGGCGACAGCCGCATATCCGCCGGTGTCGTATTCCTGTTCGATGAGGCGCGCCGGATTGGAACCGCGCTGGATCCTTCTGACAATGCGGTCATCCGGCATCCCTGCATTATGGAGTACTTCGATGGTGTGGTCGATTACGGCTTCGGCATCCATGGGGTCGCATTTTGCCGGATCATGGACATGGAAGACCGTTACCGTGTGTCCCGGTTCCCGCGCCAGAATGAATCCCGTATGGTCCGCCATCCTCTCCGACGGGTCGGAGCCGTCCACGCAGAGCAGAACATTTTTTCTGTCCCGTTCCGGCAACCTGCATATCCAGAGAGGGAAACTGATGGCGTCTGCCAGTCCTTCCAGCATTTCCCTGCACACGGACTGGTCCATGACCTCCGCCAGCCCCATTTGTGCTCTGCGGCCCAGCACAACGGCGTCGAAGCGTCCTTCCCTGGCCTCGCGGATGATGTCGTGAGCCTTGCTCATCTGTGGCTGAAGAATCTTGTCTTCGATTTTTTCGGGGACGAATCCTGCGGCAATGAGTTTGCGTTTTGCCGTATCGACGACAACGCGCCCCTTCTTGTCGAGTGTCGCGGTCTGGGTTTCCAGAACGTCGAGGCTTTCATAGCTCGTTTCTTCGGCCCACACCGCAGCCTGGGCTGGCGGGATGTGCATGAGGGTCAGGTAAATGTCTTCTTTTGCCGTGAAGAAGTTCGAGACGAAATCAAGTCCCGCTCCGGCTTTGGAGTGTTTGGAGAGAGCGAGTAGCAGATGGCGGTCCAGTGGGGCTTTGCTGCTTTCCGTCTCCTGACGGGAAGGGGAGAGCCCTTCAGTCATGACATAGCCTGAAATGGAATCGGAAGTATCTGAGCTCATAATGAATCTCCCTACTTTTTAAATAACAGATGTCGGGAATTACTCAATAGGATTTTCATTTCAAATTCAGAGAAGTGAAATGAGGAGCAACAAATGGATAATGCAGGTTTTTTCGAGGAAAATAATACCCTTTGCTTCTGGGGCAGGTAGTATTGATTAATAAGGAGAAAATCATGAATGAAGATCTCAGGGACCTTGTTCATTATTATCTTCCGAAGTTTCCGATTCAGCGTCTGGGACGATTGGTCACTGACACGACCGATTTTACGTCCATTGATTACGGTGATGTCATCCGTTTGGGAGACAGGCACTATATGGTGCTGCGTGATGAAGCTGAACGGCGGTTCGGGCTTGAGGATTTCAAGTTCTGGGTGAAGCGGTGCAAGTGCCTTGAAACGGGCGAGTCAGCCATTTTGAAGCTGGTCTTTCACGAAGAGTTCACACAGCAGATCGGCCCCATGTCGTTTCGGAGTTTTCGGAGCGAAGCCAAGGAAGCCCGCATTCTCGATCTCGTGAAGGACGATCCTCGTTTCATGCATGGTTTTTCCCTGTACGACGAAGCGGAAAATCTGGTCCGGGTCCTTGAAGTCATCCGGGGCAAGCGGCTGGACGTGGTCATCGACAACCTGCCGGGTGATCATCTTGAATACTTTGAAACGCGGCTGCGGGACATGCTTGAGCTGTTCATTGTCGCGTGCGAGGCGATCGGTTTTCTGCATGCCAATGGAGAGAGGCATGGCGATGTCAGGCGTGACCACATCTGGGTTGAAACCAAAACAGGCTCGGTGCGCTGGATCGATTTCGATTATGCCTATGAAGCGCATGCCAACCCGTTTGCCCTTGATCTTTTCGGACTGGGCAACGCGCTGCTCTTCGTGGTTGGCAAGCAGATTTACACCCCGCCGCTTTTTCAGGACATGGAAGGTGCGGATTCCATCGCTCCCGGTGACTTTTCAGTGGTTATCAGAAATCGTCTGGTGAATCTGCGGCGTCTATTCCCATATGTCCCCAAGAACCTGAACAACGTACTTATGCATTTTTCCGCAGGAGCCGAGGTCTATTACGACTCGGTGGACGAATTCCTGGATGATCTCCGCCCATGCCTTGAGTATCTGCCCAAGGCGTGAACAAGGCCTTGAGTTGAGGGCGGCTTTGGCGAATGGCTGTTCAATTTGCGAAAGGAGGAAGGGTATGAACTTCAAGAAAATATTGCTGGCTGTGGATGCGAGTGAGAATGCCATGCGTGCCGTGGAATATGTCGGTGCCATCGTCGGGGGCGGTTCCGGTTTTGAAGTGCAGTTGCTGTGCATTGAACGGTTGCCCCATCGTGACCTTTTTCCGGATGAAGAAGAGTGGAAGACTGCCTGCGAAATGACACGTTCCGAAATGAAGGCGTTTTTTGACAAAACCCGTAGCCGGTTGGTTGAACTGGATGTTTCCGATTCGGTGATTTCCGAACAATACGTGTCGAGCTGTTTTTCCCCGTTCCAGAATGGTGTGCGCCAGTGCAGTCGAGGCACCAGTATCGCCCTTGAAATCATGGACGCTCTCAAGGCGGGCGGTTTCGGTACCGTCGTCATCGGGCGGCGCGGCGTGTCCAAGGCCGAGGAGTTCCTGTTCGGATCGGTATCGAACAAGATTATCCATTCCGCCAAGGACTGCACTGTGTGGGTGGTTTCATAGACCTTCCTTGTGTCGGGTATTTTGGACGGGAGTGGTGAAAACAGCGCAGAAGGAGATGGGCGGCCATGAATACCGTGCGCGAATTGGTCGAACAGTTTCAGCCCGGATTGCGGTTGCATGATTATGGACGAATTTACATGGATACGTCCGAGTTCATGTCCATAGATTCCGGAGACGTTATTGCTGTTGGCGGGAAGCATTATCTGGTCTACCGGGATGCTGTTGAGCAGGGATTGGCATACAAGGACGTAAAATACTGGGTGAAGAAATGCATGGAGCTTGAGAGCGGCGAGACCAAGCTGCTCAAGCTGGTTTTTCACGAAAGTTTCTATCTGGAATATGGTTGCGTGAAGATAAAGTGTTACAGGAGTCCGCAGAAAGAGGCGCGTATGCTGGACCTCGTTCGCGGCGACACCCGTTTCATGCAGGGGCGCTCTGTCAAGGATGAGGCGGGCAACAGAATCCGCATCATTGATTTCATTCAGGGAAAGCGTATCGACAATGTAGTCGCCGGGATCAAGGCGGATCATGAAACGTATTTTCATGAGCACTATCCGGATATCCTCGGGAAATTCATCGGAGCCTGCGAGGCCGTCGCCTTTTTACATGAACAGGGCGAACGTCATGGCGACATCAATTTCGATCACCTTATGAAGGAATATTCCACCGGCGCATACCGCTGGATTGATTTTGATTATGCCTATGAAGCGCACGCCAATCCATTTGGTCTCGACCTCTTCGGGCTGGGACGGATTTTGGCCTGCATAACAGGCAAGTGGCTGTATACCCGGCATACCCTGCACGATCTGCATGTGGATATCGGCCCTTCCGATCTGACATCCGGCGATTTTTCGTGCGTCTACAAGAATGAAATCATGAATCTGAAGAAGCTGTTCCCGTATATTCCGACCAAGCTTAACAACATTCTGCTTCACTTCGCAGAAAGTGCGAACATCACCTACGACACGGTCGGTAGTTTCATTGAGAGTCTGGAGGAGTATCGTCTGGTGAATTGAGTCAGGATATGCAGAAGGTTTTTGACGAATTGTTCCCCCGTCTTTTCTGAAGAACTCTATTCATATGGAAATAATAATGCAGACATGCGAAGATCATTGCTACGTTTGCGGTATGAGTAAAATTCTGTGTCCCATGGCATATGGGCGTATCATTTACTTTCTATTCGCTGCTTTTGCGCTGAGTGCATTTGTGTCGGGAATGCCACTGGATGCCCGTGCCGAAAGGTTGACGTTTGAGATGCTTGCTCCGCCTTATAGACAGGCTGAAGCAGAAGAGATTGCACGTCAACTGGAAGAGATCGGCATTCGGGTGCATGTGCAGATTCTTCACAAGTCCGAACTGAGGCGAACGGTCAAGGACGGATACAGGGATGCGTACCTGACAGATTGGGGGAGTGCATTCTTTTCCCCGTTCGATCTTGCCATTCCCAAACTGTCGAGCAGTGGGCGCGGCAACTGTTCGTTCTATGCCAACAAACGGGTCGATATACTCATGAAGGAGGCCTCGATATCGGCCAATCCTACAGTACGATCCATGCTGTATCGTCGGGTGCAGGAAATAGTGTGGAGACAGGCCCCATGGGTGTTCGGTTTTACTCTTCCTCGCTTTGACGCAGTCCGGAAAAGGGTTGCCGGATATACGCCGTCAATGGATGGCTCCCTTGATCTGTACCGGGTTGATTCAGGCAACGGCGGTGTCCTCGTGGTGGGGTTGAATCTGGACAAGGTGCAGGGCTTCGACCCCGGCAATCATCGAAGCAGGGGGACGGAGGCTGTTCTGCGCTGCATCTTCGAAGGACTCGTCGGCAGATCGGCAGAAGGTAAAGTCGTTCCTCTTCTTGCCAAGTCCTGGCGTCTTATCGGCGACAGGACCTATGAGTTTTCCCTGAGAAAAAATGTTGTTTTTCATGACGGCACTCCCTGTACCGCCAAGGATGTGGAATTCACTTTTCAGAGGATTCTTAATCCGTTCGGGATTTCCGGGAAGCAAAGTCCAAGAAGTAATCTGCTGGGGCCACTGTCTACCATTGTCGTCGTTGACGATTATACGGTTCGTCTGATTTTGAAAAAACCGTTTCCCGTGTTTTTGCAGTCACTGGTGCACTTTCAGATCGTACCCAAGGCGTATGTGCAAAAGAAAGGGGCTGCCGGTTTATCCCGGAAGCCGGTAGGGACCGGACCGTTTCAGATGGTTCATGAGGTTCCGGGTGAACAGGTGACCTTGAAGCCTTTCGCTGATTATTGGGACGGCGAGGCAGTGCCCCAACGAGTTGTCCTCAACCTGTTCCCTCATCCTGAGGAACGCATGGAAGCCCTTGCTTCCGGCAAGGCGGATATAATCCAGGCCATACCGCTGGCGCAGGCAAAAGAAGCCGAGGCGCTGGGTGAGTATGCGCTCATGTCCGTAGAGGGTACTCGTTCCTGCCAGATTGAACTGAACAATAAGAAAGATCCTTTTGACGACATCCGCGTGAGGAAAGCTTTGAATTTCGCCATAGACTGGAACAGGGTGTTTAGCCGTGTCTACGGTGGGTATGGTGAACGGCTGGCAACATGCTTTTTGCCAAGCGGTTTCGGTTTTGATTACGAGCTTCAGCCGTATCCTTATGATCCCGAACTAGCGCGCAGTTTGTTGTTCAGTGCCGGTTACGACGTCGAGAGCGGAGATAGTCAATGAGTACGAACTGTTACGTAAGACGATGCAAGGCGTTGTGTCTGGTATTGTGCCTTTTGCCCTTGCTGCTCCTTGGCGCAAGGGCGGAGGGGAGTGAGCGTCCTCAGAAGATTGTTGTCGCGGCTGGAAATGACAGTGCGCCGTTTTACTTTTTGAACAAGGAGGGGGAGCCTGAGGGGTGGATGGTCGACCTTTGGAAAGTATGGTCTGAAAAAACAGGGATAGATGTCGAATTCCGATTGGATAGTTTCGGCAATTCTCTCGATCTGGTGCGAAAGGGCGAAGCCGATGCCCACGCAGGTTGTTTTTACAGTAAGGAACGGGATGCTTTCATGGACTATGTCCTCCCGTTGACTGATGTTCAGACACATTTCTTTTACAGCATGAAGATTCAAGGTCTGAAATCGCTCCAGAATCTTCGTGGATTCAACATAGGCATCATCAAGGGCGACTATGCCATGGAGGTTCTTGAACGGGAATTGCCGGGTGCATCGATTTCCGTTTTTGACAACAATAAAGAACTGTTTGAAGCCGTGGAAAATGGTGATGTTAAGGTCTTTGTGAAAGACACCCTGATCGCCTTGAAGACCCTCAGCGATCGAGGGTTGATGGATGAGTATTCCTATATACCGGAACAGCCGTTGTATTCGAAACCATTTCTGGCGACAGTCCGCGAGGGACAAGAGGGGCTGGCTGAGATCGTTTTGGATGGGATGAAGCAGATTTCGCAGCAGGAGAAGATGGAGATCGAAGCGAAATGGTCCGGCAAGGTTTTGGCCGGTGTCAGTGATAAACTGGTCATCAGTTGCATGAATGATTATCCGCCATTTACTACACTGACCAAATATGGTGAACCGGCTGGACTTCTCGTGGACCTGTGGAGGCTTTGGGCAGAACGAACCGGCACGGATATCGAGTTCCGTTTCGGATATTGGTATGAGACTCTTGACGATATCGCCCATGGTCGGGCGGACATTCATTCCGGGCTTAACAAGAATTTTGAACGTGAAGTCTGGATGGATTTTACAGAGCCGATATTTCTTACGGACACATCATTGTTTTATCTCGCCGGTCAGCAACCCGTGACGCTTGAAAATTTGAAGGGAAAGAAGGTCGGTACCCTGAAAGGGGCTGTTACGGAAGCATGGCTTAGAGAAAATGCTCCATCAATTCAAACGGTTCCTTTTGTCGGGAATGAGCAGATGGCTGAGTCACTTTTGAAAGGGGATGTTGCCGCGGTATTGATTGAAGGAGTTAATTTTACTGAAGTTCTTTTACAGCACGGGTGGGCTGGAAAGGTTGATCGCGTAAAAAAGGTGTTGAGTTTTCAGAATCTCTACGCCGGGACGATCGCAGGCAGGCGAGGCCTGATCAACAAGATCAATCAAGGTTTTCAAGCTATTTCACGTTCGGAAATTCAGGAGTTGGAACGGCGCTGGGTGCCTGAACCGACTCTTCGGCATTTTGCCAATCAGCCGAGGCCATTGGATTTGACCCGGCGTGAAATGATCTGGTTGAAGGATCATCCGCAGATGCGGCTTGGGGTGGATTCCGAATGGCCTCCGTTTGAGTTCATTTCTCCACAGGGGCTTTATGAGGGGATTGTTTCCGAATATATTTCCAGACTCGGAGAAAAGCTTGGTGTCGAGATTCTTCCCGTTTCCGAAAAGAATTGGGATGACATGGTCGAAAAGGTGAGCTCCCAAGACGTTGACATGGTGGCCGGTCCGAATTCAGCAGATGATGTTGCCGCCTACCTGCATTACTCAAAGCCATATCTTTCTTTCCCTTTGAGTATTCTGGTAAGGGACGACTCTTCCGTGTTGAATTTGCGAGACCTCAAGGGGAAGAAGGTCGGGGTAGTCAGGGGATACGACATAGAGAATTCTCTTAATCAGGATACCCCCGGCATTGATATCGTATTAGTCGATAACACCGAGGAAGCACTTTGGGACCTTGTCGAGGGTAAGCTTGATGCGTTGGTGTCCAGCACCGTGTCGTATCGCTATCTGACCAGTAAACATGGAATATCCAATGTCAGGGTCGCTGTGGCCACGCCGTACTCCTTCAACCTTTCCATGGGGGTTCGCCGGGATTGGCCCGAATTGGTGGGGATACTCGACAAGGCGCTTGGTACGATAACCGATTCAGAGCGTGACGCTATCGTCAATCATTGGCTCAATATCCATATCGAGCGGTTTATTGACTGGAGCATGGTTTGGAAAGTTGCTTTTGGTATCTTTTCAGTAGCAGCACTGATTCTCGGGATAATCATCCATGCAAACCGGAAGCTCGCGGCAGAGATCGTTGTTCGTAAACGAACTCAAGCGGCTTTGGCCGAAAGCCGGGAACGGTTGGAGAAGCAGAACCATGAGCTTATTGAGGCAGCGGAGTTGAGGGAGGATGTGGAGCGTGTTTCCCGCCACGATCTGAAGAATCCGCTTACCAACATCCTGAGTGTGCCGCAGTTGCTGATGATGTCGGATAATATTGAAGAGTATCAAAAGGAAATGCTGAAGAGAGTGGAAGCGTCCGGTTATGCCATGCTCCAGATGATCAACAATTCTCTTGATATATTCAAGATGGAGCGGGGAGCCTACAAGTTCAACCCCATAGATGTGGATATTGCCGCGGTTGTCCGCAAGGTCCTATTGGATCAGGAGTCAGTGTCGAATTCCAAGGAACTGTCAATGTCGTTGCTTTTGGAAGGCGTTCCAATGGACGAACATGAAACAGTCATGATTCAGGGAGAGGAGCTTCTCTGTTATTCGATGCTGTCAAATCTGGTCCGCAATGCGTTTGAGGCCTCTCCCGAAGGGGAAGCCGTCACTGTCGAGTTGCACCGGGAAGACGGCGTTGCGTTGGCTATTCACAATATGGGTGCTGTTCCTGAAGGGATTCGTGACTATTTTTTTGAAAAGTATGCAACGTCCGGCAAGGCGCGGGGAACAGGGCTTGGAACCTATTCCGCGAAACTCATTGCCGAGGTGCATGGCGGAACCATGGGATTCATTACATCCGAGGAGCACGGAACAACCGTGACAGTAAAGTTCCCTGCGTGAGCTACAGGATTTTTTCTCCCAGAATGATTTCAAGTTTTTTAATGAGCGTGTCGGGAGTGAAAGGCTTTACGACATAGTTGGTGGCCCCATGCTGAACGGCGGCGATAACATCGTCCTTGGTGCAATGAGCGGTCAGCATGAGCACCGGGATATCTTCGTGCTCACCGGGACCATCGGAACCTTTGATGGCATCCAGAAATTCCAACCCGTTCATGACAGGCATGTCCCAGTCGAGAATGATGCAGTCAACGGTTTCGTTGTAGAACTTCTTTTTCGCAATCTTGCCGTCCTCGGCAAAGATGAAGTTGTGGAATTTGACGGACCGAAGAATGTCGGCGACGATCTGCCGGACTGCCTGATTGTCATCCACGATAAGAAATTTCATGTCGAGGTTGATGCTCATTGCGGTGTTCCTTGTTTGAGAGGTGGCAGGTAATACACGTTATATGGAGTATATCATTTTTCATTAAATGATCCAGTTAAAACAAGGCGGGCGCTGTGTGAATGAGAGCAAACATGTTTCCTGTGAGATGTGACTTGATGTCGGAAACAGCGTGATGCAATGAAAAGGAGTTACGGCATGATTCCGTAACTCCTTGTTTTTTGAGTCGAGACAAGGGGGTGTGTTTTTGTCTTGCCCTTGTCGTGTGTGCGTGAGGTGAAGCGAGCTAATCGAGCTTGAAAGGTTTCAGCACCCTGTCCAGCACTCCCTGAAGTTTGGATATGGCGACGCCGTAGTTGGTGACGGGCACGCCCCGGCGGTTGCATTCTTTGATGCGGCGCAGCATTTCCGTTCTGTTGATCATGCAGGCGCCACAGTGGATGGTGAGCTTGAACCGTTCCAGATTTTCAGGGAAATCGTGTCCTGAGTAGAACTCGAAGTTCAGGTCCTTGCCTGTGTATTGGGTCAGCCAGCGGGGAATCTTCACCCGCCCGATGTCGTCGGCAACCGAGTGGTGTGAACAGGCTTCGCCCATGAGAACGGTGTCGCCGTCTTCCAGACTGTCAATGGCCTTGGCCCCTTCCACCAGTTTTTCAAGATCGCCTTTGTATCGGGCGAAAAGTGTGGAGAAGGTGGTCAGCGGAATATCGTCGGGCACGTCTCCTGCCACGCTCATGACGACCTGCGAGTCGGTGATGACCAATGCCGGTTTGCGTTGCAGGTTGGCAAGTGCCTCGTCTATTTCGCGATCCTTGACTGTAATGCCGATGGCGTCGCAGTCGAGAATTTCGCGCAGTACCTGAACCTGCGGCAGGATTAGCCTGCCCTTGGGGGCTGCCAAATCGATGGGGACCACGCAGACCACCCAGTCGCCCTCGTTGATGAGGTCGCCCGCCAGCACCGGCTCGCGTTTCATTTCCGGGGGCGCGATGTCGATGATGGTTTCTTTTACGGCGTCGACATCCAGTCCGGTCTTGGCCGAGGTCACGAGATGGCGCAGGTTGTTTTCCGCGCAATAGGCGATGTCTGCGGCAGCGGGTTCCTTCAGGTCGCTTTTGTTGAAGACGATGATAAACGGGATTTCCAGTTCCTGAATGTCTGCGATGATCTTTTTTTCATAGTCCGTGATGCCTTCCTCGGAGATCACGACCACGGCCACGTCCGAACGCCAGAGCACCTTGCGGGTCGCCTTGATTCGCAGCTCACCCAGTTCTCCCTCGTCGTCCAGTCCCGCCGTGTCGTAGAAGGTGACCGGACCGAGCGGCAGCAGTTCATAGTGCTTGGCAACGGGGTCGGTCGTGGTGCCGGGGTGGTCGGAGACAATGGCGATGTCCTGTCCCGTGATTGCGTTGATGAGCGACGACTTGCCTGCGTTGCGCCTTCCGGCCAGAGTGATGACGAGACGTACGCCGCGGGGAGCTTTGGTGGTCATGAGTCTTTCCTCCTGGAGAATCCTTTGGATGATGACGGCTCGAGGCCGAGGGAAATAACGGTTTGCCGTGCTGCGGTCAGAGAGGCGGATGCCGTGGAGTGCGCCTGATTCTTTCCGGGATAGATCGTGTAGTCCGAGCGGTGCTCTTCCGGTGTCATGGAAGGCATGAGAACGTTGCAGCCGCGTTGCAGGGCTTCTCCCTGACTGGGCTGGTGCAGTGCGCTCAGGGCGGATGTCGCCGGAATGTTGGCTCCGGGGTTGAGCAGCCGGAGCAGTGCGGTCACCCGGTGGGACAGGGCGATGCTTCCGGCCTGCTCGGACGCCAGCGGTGTCTGCGGGTGGGGGATGAACGGTCCGGCTGCGAGCATGTGAAGTTTGAGGTCGGAAAGGTACAGGATGTCCTCAAGTGTCGTTTCCACGGTCATGTCGGGCAGCCCGATGATAATGCCGGAGCCGACTTCGTAGCCCATGTCCTTCAATGCTTCCACGCGTTGCAGGCGTTCGGAAAAGCTTTCGCCGAGCCGAAAGCGAGCATAGAGTTCCGGGTCGGTGGTTTCGAGTTTCACCAGACAGCGGTCTGCGCCGCATTTCCGCCAGTGGGCGTATTCGGAGATGTCGCGGTCTCCCACCGACAGGGTGATGGCAATGTCGTGCCGGGAGCGGATGTCTTTGACCAGTTCGCCTATGAACTCCGTGGAATAATGAAAGTCATCCCCGGACTGAAGGACAATGGTGCCGATGTCGTTTGCCGCTGCAACGGCTGTTGCGTTCAGGATCGTTTCACGCGTCATCCGGTAGCGCGCGATGTCCCGGTTCGGGGAACGCAGTCCGCAATACTGGCATCGTTTGTTGCAGTGATTGGAAAATTCGATGATGGCCCGGAGAAAGATTTCCTTGCCGAATTGCTGTTCCTTGGCTTCATCGGCACGGGCGAACAGTTCTGTATCGTTCCGGCCTTCGAGGTAGGCACGAACTTCTTCCTTGCTAAGAATGCTCATTGAGTTCTCCTGTCATGGCGTGATGACATTCGCAGATGAGCCGGTACGCCGCGACTTCCTGGTCAGAGGCGTTTCCCGGTCGATTGGTTTTCGCCCAGTCAAATAGCGTTTCCACGTCGGCTTTGATGATTCCCCAGAATCCGTTTGCAGCGTAATCCTCGCAGTGGGCGTACTGGCCGAAGATGATGGTATCGTCGATAATGATGATCGGCATACAGGGAATGGTGTGCTGTGGGTAAACGTGCGTCTTTTCGGGATAGGCCTTTTTCAGTTCGTGCAGGAATTCATGGGATGCGTGAAGGGTTTTCGCATGCTCTTCTTTGGTCGCATCCAGACGAAGCGCGTGCATGAACGGTGCACTCCATGGCTGGGCATCTGTCAGGTCGATGATATCCAGCCGTTCGAAATCGGGTTTGGCAAGAGCTGTCGTCAGTGCTTCCCTGTGCGGGGCCGAGTCAGCGAAAGGGCCGTATACCGCAGCGTGAAGGAGTATCCGCTTTCTGGCTGCGGCAAAGAGGGAGGGAAGATTCAGGGTAGCGATCCCGGCAACGAGGCGTGTCACAGCTTGACCTCGTCGAATTCGTCGGGCGTGAACCCGAGCTTGCACAGCCGTTTCGGTGACAGCAGGGCGTCGATGATTTCCGGTGATGCAATGCCCTGAAGGATGATTTCTTCACGGATGGTTCTGCCGGACGCCTTGGCCTTGGACAAAAGGGCCTCGACTTTGCCGTAGCCCAGCACGGGAACCAGAACCGTTGCCAAGGCGTGGCTCTGCTCCACATGCGAAAGACAGCGTTCAGTGTTGGCTGTGATGCCGGGGACGCAGTCCTGTGCCAGCCCTTTTGTCACATTGACGAGAAGTATCAGTGATTCAAGGAGGGTGTGGGTGAGCAGCGGCATGAGGTGGTTGAGTTCCAGTTGGCCCATGCCCGCAGAGAGTGCGATGGTCTGGTCGTTGCCCATGACCTTGAGCGCAACCTGTGTCACCGCTTCCGGCATGACCGGATTGATCTTGCCCGCCATGATCGAGGAACCCGCCTGAAGCGGGGGCAGGGAGATTTCACCCAGGCCGGTTGCCGGACCGCTGGCGAGGAGCCGCAGGTCCGAGGATATTTTCATCAGGTTGGCCGCGTATGCCTTGAGCATGCCCGACACTTCGACGAAAGAGTCCATGTTCTGGGTGGCATCCACCAGATTTTCGGCGCGGGATACCGGCAGGCCGCATAAGTGGCGTAGTGTCTCCGTCACCTTGAGGACGTAATCGCGAGGCGCCCCCAGACCTGTGCCGATGGCTGTCCCGCCGAGGTTGACCTTTTTGATGCGCTCGCGGCTCTTGAAGATACGCCATCTGTCGCGTGCGATGCTGTCTGCAAAGGCACCGAAGGTCATGCCCAGCGTCATGGGGACGGCGTCAGTGAGTTCCGTGCGGCCTACTTTGACGACGTCACGGAACGCGTTCTCCTTGGCCTGAAGCGCTTCCTGAAGGTCTGCGACCTGATTTTCCAATCCCACCAGCAGGGACAGTGACGCCACCTTGAGGGCGGTGGGGTACACGTCATTGGTGGACTGGTGCATGTTGACATGATGGATGGGGTGAACCCGGGCGTATTCGCCCGGGTTTCCGCCCAAAAGTTCCTCGGCGCGGTTGGCGAGGACCTCGTTGACGTTCATGTTCGTCGAGGTCCCTGCTCCGCCCTGGAATGCGTCCACGACGATATGGTCGGACAACTGGCCGTTTTCCATTTCCTTGCAGGCCGCAATGATGGCCTCACTTCGCTCCCGGTCGAGATGCCCGAGAGCCGCATTGGTCGCGGCGCAAGCCTGTTTCACCAGAGCAAGGGCCTTGATGAACGGTGCGTGAAGCCGGTATCCGGAAAACGGGAAGTTGCGGACGGCCCGCATGGTATGGATGCCGTAGTAGGCTCCTGCGGGGATGTCCAATTCGCCTAAAGCGTCATGCTCGCGGCGTAAGGTTTCGTCGTGGCTGTCCATGGTCTGTTCCTAGATGTAGAGGTCGCGTTCTCCCGCTTCCATGCGCGCCAGTCGATCCATGAGAATCTTTTTGCGCTTGGGGTCGTCATACGCTTCGACTTCCTTGCGGATGAGTTCATTGCCCGCTTTCCTGGTCTCTTCGGAAGCGTAGTCTTCCAGATATTCCTTGAAGGTGAGCAAACCGTTGGGGAGGCAGAATTCCTGAATGAAGCCGGTCTTGGCCAGCTCCATGAAGTGCTCGCCCGTGCGTCCCATGCGGTAGCAGGCCGTGCACCATGAAGGGACGTAGCCGTGTTCGCCCGCGATGGAGTGAATGATCTCGTCCAGACTGCGGTTGTCGCCGATACAGAACTGCTGCACGTCGGGACGGTCGTATTCCGGGTCGCTGTAGGCACCGGGGTAGGTGCGGGAACCCGCGGAAAGCTGGGACACGCCCACCTCGATGAGTTCGCGCCGGAATTCGGCGTTCTCGCGTGTGGTCAGGATGAGGCCTGTGTACGGTACGGCGATACGTAGTGCCGCGACGATCTTCTTGAATTCGTGGCCCGAGGTCGGATAGGGCGGATTGAAGGCGATTTCCGCACCCAGTGCCGGTTCCAGTCGGGGGAAGGAAATGGTGTGCGGACCGACACCGCAGTCCTTTTCCAACTGACGGCAGTGGTGCAGGAGCGCGAGCACGTCAAAGGTCGGCTCATACAGGCCGAACAGTACGCCCATGCCGACATCGTCGATCCCTGCTTCCATGGCGCGGTGCATGGCGTGCAGTCGCCAGAGGAAATCGGTCTTGCGGCCGCCCGTGTGGAGCTTCTTGTAGGTCTCCTGATGATAGGTTTCCTGAAAACACTGGTAGGTCCCGATACCCACTTCGTGGATTTTGCGAAATCCTTCCACGTCCAGCGGAGCGCAGTTGATGTTGACCCGGCGGATTTCACCGCTCTTTTCCGAGGTGACGGAATAAACGTCGCGCACGGTCTGGGCGATCCATTCGGCATCATGCTTGGGGTGTTCGCCGTAGACCAGCAGGAGGCGTTTGTGCCCCTGATTTTCCAGTACCTCGACTTCCTTGTGGATTTCTTCGGCTGTCAGTGTCCGGCGGTCCAGCTCCCGGTTTTTCGCGTTGAAGCCGCAGTATTCGCACTGGTTGCCGCATTCATTGGTGATGTAGAGGGGCGCGAAAAGAACGAGGCGGTTGCCGTAGATGCCCTTCTTGATGGACATGGCGGTTTCGAAGATGGCTTCGTCCAGTTCCTTGTCCTTGTTTTTGAGCAGAACTGCGGTCTCATAGGGAGTGAGTCCGTTTCTTTCAAGGCCCTTGTCGAGTATCTCCCTGACCAGCGATTTGTCGGGATTCTCTGCCCGTGCGATTTCTTCGTTGATCAGTTGTTCGTCTATGAAGTTCGTCAGATTGTGTTGTGTCGTGTTGTTCGATTTCATGTTCGTTCCTTGCTAAGCCAGAAGAGATTTGACCCGGACGTCGCTGAGCATGCCGAGTTTGCCGGTCAGTGCGCCAAGTTCGTCAGTGGAAGCTTCGATGATGAGGCCTATGACGTTGACGCCCTTTTCGCGAAAGGGAATGCCGATGCGTCCAACCACGATATCCGAGTTGGCGCCGATGATTTTATTGACTTCCGGGGCTGATTTGCCCCTATCCTGAATGAAAATTCCGATGATTCCAAGCCGTTTGTCCATGCGTGTTCCCATGTGCCTTTGATGATTGGTACAGAAAAGGAAAAAGCCCGGGGTTAGCACTCCCCGGGCTATCTACGATTGGGACAGGCAAAAGCCCGGACAACGGTTTTATCTGCAAGCAGACTGTCCTTGGCGGGCTTCCACCCTGGGGTTAGGTCGTTCCCTTCCCGCAGGTAGATGAACTCCGTTACGGAGGTGTTCTGGGAAGAATTGATAGAGGAAGTTCTGCAAATAGGCAAGAGAAAAATGACACGAATTGTATACGTAATTGAAAAACGTAATACAGTGCCTATAATGCACCGGAAACGGGGCAAATGCTTGGCTGCCCTCGGTGGCGTGAGGGGGGAAGAGAGGGGGGAGAACGAAGCGTTCGGCCCTTGGGGCAGAATAATCCTAGCCGCAGGTCGACGCTGTTTAATCGGTATTACAGAGCCAGTTCGATGCCCTTGGCCTTGAGCGCTTCCAGCTTCTTGCTGCGATCCACATAGTGGGTGTGCAGCAGGTGGTGGGACTCGTGTCCACAGGGGCCTTCGTGCAGGAAACCGTCCTTGTGGTCATAGATTTTCTTGACCATGGGGTTGTCCTGAGACTTCCTGAGTTTGTAGATTTTGGGATTGGCGTCGGCGTCATACACAGACTTCTGGCGCAGGGCCACAAATTCCATGGCAGCGGCGACGGCTTCCTTGGTCATGTTGAAACCGAGTACGGCGTATCCGGCCATGACACCACAGGTCTTCAAGAATCCACGTCTGTTCAATTTCATCTTTCAGTTCCTCCTTAAGCGGTGGGCTTGCGGGTTCTGAAGCGCTTGTTGATCTTGGCGACCGTGCTTCTGAACATGGATGCCTGAATCTCGGGATCAAGAGGCTGTCCGCCGCCGTTCACACAACCGCCGGGGCAGGTCATGATCTCGATGAAGTGGTACGGGGACTTGCCTGCGCGGACTTCTTCACACAGCTTGGCTGCGTTCTGGAGACCACTGGCCACTGCGACTTTCACGGTGCCGAAGCCGGGAACCTCGATGTCTGCGGTCTTGATGCCTTCATGGGCACGGACGACCTTGATCTCGGGGTTGCTCAGCTTGGAGCCGGACAGTTCCTCGTAAGCCAGACGCAGTGCTGCTTCCATGACGCCGCCGCTGGTGCCGAAGATGGTGGCAGCACCGGTGGATTCGCCCAGAACCGGATCCGGATCTTCGTCAGGCAGGCCGTTGAACTCGATCCCGGCTTTCTTGATCATGTATGCCAACTCACGGGTGTTGATGGTGGCATCGATGTCGCGGAAACCGCTCTGGTTCATTTCGGGGCGCAGGCCTTCATACTTCTTGGCGATGCAAGGCATGATGGACACAGTGTAGATCTTCTTGGGCTCAACCTTGTTCTCTTTTGCGCCGTAAGTCTTGGACAGTGCGCCGAGCATGGCGACAGGAGACTTGCAGGTGGAGAGGTGAGGAGCCAGATCAGGGTAGAAGGTCTCGGCAAACTTGATCCAGCCGGGGCAGCAGGAAGTGAACTGCGGCAGCGGATGGTCGCCCTTGCCGCCAGCCTTGACGCGGTTCAGGAGTTCCGTGCCTTCTTCCATGATGGTGACGTCGGCAGCGAACTCGGTGTCCCAGATGTAGTCGAAGCCGAGCTTACGCAGGGCTGCGTGCATCTTGCCGCCGACATAGGTGCCGGTGGGGGCGCCGAAGCACTCACCCAGTCCGTAACGGACAGCGGGGGCGGGCATGGAGACGACGAGGGTCTCGGGGTCTTTGAGTTTCTCAAAGAGTTCATCCACGTAGGACACGCCTTCGTAGATGGCACCTGCGGGACAGCTGGCCAGACACTGGCCGCAGTTCACACAGGCGGCGGGGTCGACAACGCCGTGGATGTCGTCCTCGTTGATGGGCTGGATTGCCCCGGTAGGGCAAGCCGAATTGCATTCGCCGCAGCCTTCGCACTTGTCAGCGTCGACCTGGACAAAGAAAAGAGTGTCCGGATCAACGCCCTTGGGTGCGTTGCTTTGGTACATGATGCCTTCAATCTGTTGCATTGTTCCCTCCTTGCTGGGGTGGATTGAAGACGAGCCGGCCGGAATCGTTGCCGGTCGGCATGGTCATTGCCGTGTATTTTTTCGCTTTTGCGCGAAAAAACAAAATTAACACGATTCGAATAACAAATCGTAAAACGTGTTTAAGTGAGGGGATGCATAAAGACGGGGCGAAGTGCTCCGTTTTTTGTTCGACCATATATATTGTATAAAAGAACCCACCGTGTGTATGTGCGGTGGGTATGGTGTCTATTCTGTCAAGACTCGCCCTTTGGCAACGACTCATCTGCGTGAGTTGCTGCAATTCCCCCTCAAACAGTCAAGAAAGAGTTGGTAAGGCAAACAGGCGATGTTGTCGAGCTTTTTCGGTGGTTTTCGTGCGAAAAAGCAGTAGGTGGATGGCTGTAGTACGCGGTTTTTATGGTAAAACGTGAATTTTTTCACGCATTACCATTTGAAAAATAAGGAGGTATTGGGGTTCCTATTAGTGAAAAGCGTTTTTGTCCATGGGGCCGTGTTCCTTCCATTCTTTTGGCTTATAATGTATTCGTCGGCGATTACTGAACATGAGAGCTTCATCCTCAGGAGGATATCGATGGCACGAGTCATTTACGGTGTATGGGGCGGAACGGTTACCGACAACCGAGGAAAGAACCTTTTTGAAATTGAAGAAAACCCTGAATTTGCTGAATTTGATTCATTCAATCAGGGTAACCCTATCACCACTTTTGTAGGTGATCGCGGGTTCTTCGTTTTTTCACCGGATGCGAGCCTACTAGATGCCCTATGGCTGTATATGGATAAAGCTGCCGAAGAATCCTGTGGCAAGTGCACACCTTGCCGCATGGGGACGGGGCTGATTCGCGACAGACTGGCTGCCCTGCGTGACGGAAGTGGCGAATTCGGTGATGCCGATGCCGTGCTTGACGAAATCGAGATGCTTGCCAGCCATGTCCATGAGACGTCTTTGTGCGGTCTCGGTCAGACATGTACCCGCGCCTTGCTGGCCGCCTTGAGCCATTTTCGCGATCAGTTCGTACAGGACAGGCACCAATTCCCGGTCAAGCATTCCATGACCTATGTGACATCCCCGTGCATTGAGGCGTGTCCTGCGAAAATCAATGTGCCGCGGTATATCGACTACATCAAGGACGGCAAGCCTTCCCATTCTCTGGGGGTCATTCTTCAGAAATATCCCATGGCCGCCACATGCGGCAGGGTCTGTGTCCGTTTTTGCGAGATGGCGTGTCAGCGTTCCATGGTGGACGAGCCTGTGGGTATCAAGACCCTCAAGCGGTATGTGGCTGACCATGAGCAGGGGCTTCACCGTGAACTTTTCTCCAAGGATCTGATTCCCGAACGGTATTCTGACGATCTCAAGGTCGCTGTCGTGGGAGCAGGGCCTGCCGGGATCTGCTGTGCTTATCACCTGCTGCTCAAGGGATATCCGGTCGATGTTTTCGAGGCCAAGGGAGAGGCTGGCGGCATGGCGTCCAGCGGAATCCCGAGCTACAGGCTGCCCAAGGACGTGCTCAAGTCCGAGACGGATATCATTGAGCGCCTTGGCGGTCGTTTCTTCTTCAATCAGAAGCTCGGAAACGATTTTGATGTGGATGAGCTTTTCGAGCGCGGCTACAAATCGGTCTTTCTGGCGCTGGGCTGTGTTCAGGGCCGTTTGATGCAAGTTGAAGGCGAAGATGTTTCCCTCAGCGGATATGAACCCGGCATCGAATTTCTTCTTCGCGTTCATGAGCATGTGGAAAGAGGCAAGCCCATGGATATCAGCGGTGATGTCGTTGTGGTCGGCGGAGGAAACGTGGCAATGGATTGCGCCCGCTCCGCCCTGCGTATGGGAGCGGATTCCGTGCATCTGGTGTATCGCCGGACCGAGGAAGACATGCCTGCGGATCACGAGGAGATCGAAGCCGCCGCAAAAGAGGGTGTTGTTTTTCATTTCCTGACCAATCCGACGAAAATTCTGTCCGAAGATGGAAAAGTGACGGGCGTGGAGCTTGTTGCAATGCGTCAGACCGAGCCGGACGATGAAGGGCGGCGCGGCGTGGAACCCAAATCCGGCTCCGGCTATTTCCTTGCTGCCACGACAGTGGTGCCGGCCATCGGTCAGCGGGTTGCCGAGGACTGCCTCACGACGGACGACGGCGTGTCCATTGACAAGTGGGGGTGTATCGACGCTGACAGCACCACCCTTGCCACTTCCCGTTCCGGGGTTTTCGCTGGCGGTGACTGTAAGCTCGGCCCCTCGACTTTGATCCATGCCATGGCGCATGGCCTCAAGGCGGCCCGGTCCATTGACGACTATTTGCAGTTGGGCAGAGTCCGCTTTTTCCCCAGAAGTCGTATGCGTGAGATCATCAATAAATACAAAGTCATGAACGAAGAATGGCTTGAGACTCCCGTGAAGCACCTTTATCGCGTTCCCATTCAGGAAATGGACCCGGAAACGCGCAAGAATCTGTTTAACGAAGTGGAGCAGACCATCACCCCCGAGGAAGCGTATCACGAAGCAGGACGGTGTCTGCGCTGCTATCGTATTTACGCCTTGGTCACTGAATACCCCATTCCCGAAGGTTGCGCCTAGCGCCAGCAAAAGCGAGTCGATCATGCATGCATATATCAATGGTAAAGAAATCTCTTTTGAAGCGAACGAAACCATCCTCGAGGTGGCCCGTCGAAACGGACACTATATTCCTACCTTGTGTGAACTGGCGGATATAGACCACACCCCCGGCACCTGTCGTGTGTGTCTTGTCGAAATCCGTTGTGAAGGCCAAGAGGAAACGCGTATAACCACGGCCTGCAACACCCCGATTCTGGAAGGCATGGAGGTGTTCACCCGCACCCGTCAGGTGCGTGAAAAGCAGCGTCTTCAGGTCGAACTGCTTCTGGCGGATCACGATCAGGAATGCGCGACCTGCATCCGGCACGGCAGTTGCGAGTTGCAGGATGTGGCCCAGTTCGTGGGTTTGCAGAATTCTCGTTATTTCAAACCGCAAAATGCCAAGCGCGAGGTGGACAGCACCGCTCCCGGCCTCGTGCGGGACCTCGGCAAGTGCATCCGCTGTTACCGTTGCGTCAAGATCTGCCGTGACGGTCAGGGGGTTGATGCGCTGGTCATAACCGGCCGGGGACCGAATGCGGGCGTCGGTGTGCGTCAGGGACTGACCCAGGGTTCCAGCGAGTGTGTGAGTTGCGGGCAGTGTGTGCTCGTCTGTCCGACCGGGGCGCTGGGGGAAAAGGACGAAACCGAAACCGTGGTCGATTATCTCTACGACCCGGATGTGGTCACTGTCTTTCAATTCGCTCCGGCCATCCGTGTCGGCTTTGGCGAGGAGTTCGGCCTGCCGCCGGGAACCAATGTCGAGGGACAGATCATCTCCGCCCTCAGGGCCATTGGTGCTGATATCGTTCTCGATACCAATTTCGCCGCAGACATCGTCATCATGGAAGAGGGGTCTGAACTGCTCAAAGCCTACGGAGAAGGAAAGCGGCAGCTTTTCACCTCCTGCTGTCCGGCGTGGATCAATTTTGCCGAGAAGCATTATCCCGACATCCTGCCGCATCTGTCGTCCACACGTTCTCCCCAGCAGTGTTTCGGCTCCATAGCCAAGACATATCTGCCGGAGAAGATGGGGCTCGACGCCTCCAAGGTCCGTGTCGTCTCCATCATGCCGTGCATTGCCAAGAAGGACGAAGCAGGGCGACGTATGTTCAGCAAGGATGGTGTGCGTGACGTGGATGTCGTCCTGACCATCCGGGAGTTTGCCCGTCTGCTCAGGCGCGAGGGGATTGATCTCAAGACGCTGGAGCCGTCCACCTTTGATAATCCGTACATGGGCGGATATTCCGGTGCGGGAGCCATTTTCGCAACCACGGGCGGCGTCATGGAAGCTGCCGTGCGGACCATGTATCACGCAGTCAACGGAACAGAGCTGGAAGGCATAGAGGTCTCGGCACTGCGAGGATTCGAGGGCGTACGGTCAGCCGTGGTGGACCTCGGGGGAGACATCGGTGAAGTCAAACTCGCCATGTGCCACGGCCTCAAAGGTGTGCGTACCGTGGTTGAAGACGTGCTCGCGGGGCGGTCGGATTTCGATTTCATCGAAGTGATGGCCTGCCCCGGCGGCTGCGTGGACGGCGGCGGTACCCTGCGTTCAAAGCGGGCATACCTTCCCTTTGCCCTCAAGCGCCGCGATACGCTGTACGAGATCGACACCAACGCCGAGTACCGCCAATCCCATAACAATCCCATGGTGCAGCAGCTCTACCGCGATTTTCTGGAGCGTCCCATGTCGGAAAAGTCGCATGATCTGCTCCACACGCACTACGTCGCACGACAGCAGAAAATGAAGCAGACCATCCGTGACATCTGGAAGGACATCACCATGTCCACTCTCGTTCACAGCGAATTCGACAACCTCGACGAAGCAGCTTCCTGCAAGTCTGATAAGCTGTAAAAGGATGTTCCCTGCGCTTGGTCTTTCTTGAAGGGGACTGTGATCATAAGTTGAAAACCAAAAGGGTTTACGGAGATCTTCCGTAAGCCCTTTTTGTTTGGTCGGGCTGAGGGAGATTGATTTTTCATGAACACACAAAAAAGGGAGCCGTGCATGCACAGCTCCCTTGGATGTTTCGATAGGCAAAGAGGCTAGACGTTGGAGTCCAGATACGCTTTGAAGGCGGCTGCACCCGGTTTGCCGTCGACAGTGGTTACGCCGTCGAGCCATTTTTCGTACATGGAGGGATTGGCCTTGAGCCATTTGAGACCGGCCTTGTCCAGCTTGAGGTTCTTGTTGTTGTGAACTTCGGTCATGATCTGGTTCATCATGGAGACGGGGAAGAGCATGTTCTTGAACAGCTTGGCAACGTTGGGATTGTCCTTTTCCAGCCCTTTGCGGGTATTGGTCCAGACGGTGGCTGTGCCGTCGTTGCCGCCGAAGGTCGCGTCGGTGCTGCCGGTGAGGTAGGTCATGTCGATGCGTTCGTTCATGCTGTGCGGTGCCCAGCCGAGGAAGACGATCCATTTGTCGTTTTTGGCGTATGCCTGAACCTCGGAGAGCATGGCTACTTCACTGGAGGCGATCAGCTTGAACTTGCCAAGCCCGAACATGTTTTTGTCGATCATGTCCTGTATGATCATGTTGCCGTCGTTGCCCGGTTCAATGCCGTAGATTTTCCAGTCGAGCTTGTCGCCGAATTTGGCGATATCGCTGAAATCCTTGAGTCCGGCCTTGGCGCAGTAGGAAGGCACTGCCAGAGTGTATTTTGCACCGGGCATGTTGGCCACGTATTTGATGACCGTTCCCTTGTCGAAAAACTTGTTGGCGATGTTGGCCATGGACGGCATCCAGTTGCCAAAGAAGACATCGGCATCGCCTGTGGACAGGGCGGAATAGGTGATGGGTACGGAAAAGACCTTGTTTTCCGCCTTGTAGCCGAGGCTTTCCAGAACGGAAACCGCGATTTCGGATTTGATGGTTACGCCGGTCCAGGACACACTGGCGATAGTGATCTTGTCGGTGGCGTGTGCTGTGATGCTGGAGCAGAAAAGGGTTGCGATGATGAAAAAGGCGACAGTAATGCGCCGAAGGCCGGAAGACATTAAACCTCCTACGTTGAATTCAAAGAAGCGGCATGACAATTCGCCAGACCGCTATCTTGTGCGCGAGATGCGCTTATTTGCTTACACGCCGAACCAGTTGAAAGCCTCGGTGGCGTGGTTGCGATATATGTGTTTGACCTCGGTGTATTCTTCGAGGCCGATCTTCCCGAGTTCCCGTCCCAGACCGGACTGCTTGTAGCCGCCCCATGGGGCCTGAACGAAATAGACGTTGAAGTCATTGGCCCAGACCGTGCCGAAGCGAAGCGCCTTGGATACGCGTTCGATGCGGTCCGGGTCCCGCGTCCAGAAACCGGCGGACAGACCGTAAATGGTGTCGTTTGCCCGTTTGATGACTTCTTCTTCCGTGCTGAACCGTTCAATCGTGATGACCGGACCAAAGACTTCCTCCTGCACGATACGCATGTCATTTTTGCATTCCGTGAACAGGGTGGGCATGTAGAAATAGCCGTTTTGCAGGGACGGATCATCGGGGCGCTTGCCGCCCAGCACGAGCTTGGCTCCCTCGTCCTTGGCTATTTCGACATATTTTTCGACCTTGCTCAGATGCTCGGCTGAGATGAGTGGGCCCATCTGGGTCTTCTCGTCAAAGCCGTTGCCGACGATAATTTTCTCCATTCGCTGTTGCAGGGCTTCCACGAAACGATCATGGATACCGTCCTGCACCATGATGCGTGCCCCGGCGGAACATATCTGACCGGCGTGGAAGAAGACGCCGTTGAGGGCGTAATCCACGGCGAGGTCGAAGTCGGCGTCGTCAAAGATGATGTTGGGATTTTTGCCGCCCAGTTCCAGAGCGACTTTCTTCACGTTGTCCGCAGCGGCGCGCATGATTGTTTTGCCCGTGGCGATGCCGCCAGTGAAGGAAATGAGGTCCACGTCATCGCTTTCGGCCAACTCTGCACCCACTTCTGGGCCGGGGCCGAGGACCGTGTTGACGACTCCGGACGGGAAGCCCGTTTCTTCGGCCAGTTCCGTGACCTTGAGGGTGGTCAGCGGTGTGATTTCGCTTGGTTTTATGACAATGGTGCACCCGGCAGCCAATGCCGGGGCCATTTTCCATGAGGCTTGGAGCAGCGGGTAGTTCCAAGGTGAAATCTGTCCGCATACGCCTACGGGTTCCCGAACTATCGTGCTGGTTGAATTCGGATTGGGCGAAGCAATGACTTCGCCACCGTCTTTGTCGGCCAGTCCTGCAAAGTAACGGAAGATGCCGGCGATATCGTTCATGTCCCAGCGGCTTTCCTCCACAGTCTTGCCGGTGTCCAGACTTTCGAGGCGGGCGAGTTCTTCATTGTCTCGTTCAATGAGGTCTGCAAGCCTGAATAGGAGTCTTGCCCGTTCCGAAGCAGGAGTCTGCGGCCAGCCCCCGTGGTCAAAGGCGTGTCGTGCCGCTTTGATGGCTGCCTTGGTGTCGGTGCGGTTTCCTTCGGCGACAGTGGCAATGGCCGAAGCATCGAATGGGTTGAGTATTATGCGTTCCTTGCCGGATTGCGATTCGACCCATTGTCCGTTGATATAGAGTTTACCTGTGATCATGATTTTACCGCCAGGTTATTTTTCGTGCTTGTAGAAGGGGGCTTTTTCAGGTGCCAGCGGCGTATTGCCGAGGATGGTGTCCGCGGCTTTTTCCGCGATCATCATGACCGGGGCGTAAATGTTGCCGTTGGTTACGTAAGGCATGACAGAGGCGTCGACCACGCGCAGGCCTTCCACGCCGTGGACGCGAAGTTCGGAATCGGTGACCGCCATGTCGTGCGTGCCCATGGCGCAGGTGCAGCTCGGGTGGTAGGCGGATTCGCCTTCGCGAGCCACGAAGTCGAGGATTTCCTCGTCGGTCTGGGCCTGTGCGCCCGGAGCCAATTCCTTGCCCCGGTATTCATCAAATGCGGGCTGGGTCATGATCTCACGCGTCTTGCGGATGGCCTCGACCCACTCGCGTTTTTCCTGCTCGGTGGAAAGGTAGTTGAACAGGATGCCGGGATGCTGCGCCGGATCGTTGGATTTGATTTTTACATGGCCGCGAACATCGGTGTTCATGGGGCCGACGTGGACTTGATAGCCGTGGCCTTCGTTAGGTGCCGAGCCGTCGTAGCGGATGGCGATGGGCAGGAAATGGTACTGGATGTTGGGATACTCCACCTGATCGTTGCCGCGAATGAATCCACCGGCCTCAAAGTGGTTTGTGGCGGCCTCGCCCTTGCCCGCGAACAGCCATTTCAGGCCGATCCATGGCTGGTTGTACCATTTGAGTGCAGGGTACATGGAGACCGGTTTCTTGCAGGCATACTGGACATAGAGTTCAAGGTGATCCTGAAGGTTCTCACCCACACCGGGGAGGTCCTGCACCACGTCGATTCCGAGAGCGGAAAGTTCGTTGGCGTTGCCTACGCCGGAAAGCTGGAGCAACTGCGGAGAGTTGATGGCACCGCCGCAGGAGATGATTTCGCCGCCGTATGCCTTGAATACCTTTTTGCCGCGGGTGTATTCGACGCCGACGGCGCGTTTGCCCTCAAACAGGATGCGCGTGGTCATTGCCAGACATTTGATGGTCAGGTTGCGGCGGTTCTTTGCTGGGTGAACGTAAGCACGGGCCGCGTTCCAGCGACGTCCGCGATAGGTGTTGCGATCAAATTTGCCGAATCCTTCCTGTTGATAGCCGTTAACGTCCTTGGTCACAGGATAGCCGGCTTCCTGCACAGCCCTGAAGAAGGCGTCGAAGAGCGGATTGTCGTTGTCTGGTTCGGTCAGGTAGAGAGGACCGACCGCTCCCTGATACTCGTCGGCACCGGCGGTGCGGCATTCGAATCGTTTGAAATAGGGCAGGCAGTGGGCATAGGACCAGTTTTCGAGTCCGTCTTCCCTGGACCATTTTTCGTAATCCATGGCGTTGCCGCGGATGTAGATCATGCCGTTGATGCAACTGGAGCCGCCGAGCACCTTGCCGCGCGGCTGGTAGATGCGGCGGTTATTCATGTGGGGTTCGGGATCGGACTCATACCACCAGTTGTAGGTCTTGCCTGCCAGCGGATAGGTCAGGGCGGCTGGCATGTGAATACGGAAATCGAACTTGAAATCCGGGAGGCCTGCTTCCAGAACAAGGACTTTGTTGTTCGGATTGGCGCTCAGGCGGTTGGCAAGGACGGAACCTGCGGAACCGCCGCCGACAATTATGTAATCGTATTGTTTCATGATCGGTATTCTCTCTTGTGGCTAGTGGTTGTCTTCTTGAAGGAATTCTGCATCGGGCTCGTTGGTAGGCGCCGCCTTTTCGTCGACGCACTTGCGTAGCAGCACGTAGTGGTGGCCGATAAACGCCAGAGCGCGCATGAGTTCGCCGTCTGCGATGGCCTTGGCGGTGTCGCTCCAGTTGGCAGCGGCTCTTTCCCGGTACGTCGGATTCTCGTAAAGGGCGTAATCATGTGAACTGAAACCCATCTGAAGGGCATGCATCACCCATTCGAAAAGGGGGTTGCGGGCCATGCGGACCAGCATGATGTTCAACTGGCGGTCCAGTTCGCTGGTAGCGAGGAAGTCCGGTTCGTCTTCACGAAGCATGGACTTCAGTCGAAGAGACTCTCTGAGCAATTCTTCCTTTTCGGATTTTTCTCCATGAGCGATGGCCAATTGTGCGATGGTCCGGTCCAGAGACTCGCGGAATTCAATCAGTCTTTCGGGGTTCACGGGGTGTTGCTTGAGAAATAGAGCCAATGATTCGGAAACGTTACTTACGTCCATCTGTCGGACATAAGCTCCGCCCTTGGACCCCTTTTTGACTTCCAGAAGGCCCTTTTGTTTCAAAATCTTGATGGCTTCCCGGACGACACCGCGCCCTGTTCCGAACTGGGATTGCATTTCCCGTTCGCTTGGCAGTCGTTCTCCCGGAGACAGGCGGCCGTCAACGATGGCGGCTTCAATTTGCAGAGCGATTTCTTCGCTGGCTCGTCCTGCCTGCACGGGAAGGAAAAGGGGGGAAATAGTGTTAGATGCGGTCAATGGTACTACCTAATATTGGTTTTTTGCCTGGTTTTGAGTGAAAAATGATGTTTACATGATGTTTGGTCGTACCATTCTAGGCGTGTTTTCTGAAAATAGTCAAGTGGCTGCTAAGTGTTTAGAATAATATATCTTTAGCGATGTGGAATATGTTGTGGAGGGCGTTCGGTGGTGAGGGGTTTTTTAGTGAGGATAAAGAAAAAGGCCTTACAGTCAATTGATGTAAGGCCTTGATTTATAGTTTAATAGTGTCATGGGCAGTTGCGTTGCTCAGTGTAATATTTCTGGAAATTATACTGGTGCCCCTTTGGACCTGATGTGTTTGTGCCAGATGTTCATGCTTTCCAACTTGCCTGCGATCTGTGTGTTGTTGTGAAGGGTCCCGCCGAAAGCGTAGCCAGCACGGGAGAACACGATGTTCATGCCGAAGCTTTCCGCCCGGGCTATTGTGTATGCCGTATCAATAGGGAGGGCTTCCGCTGCTTGATCCATGGTTGCGAGCAACTTTCCAGCCGCCCCCTGCCCTCGGTATTCCGGAAGTGTGGCGAAGTCGGTCATCTCCGCACATTGCCAATCCATGTCCATTTCCATGGAGGCTGCGGCCACCAGCTTGTTGTCGGAAAAGATTCCGAAAAAGGCGGTGTCTGCGAGCATGGATTTGCTGAGGAAGGAGGGATCGTGCAACGGGAATGGGTAGGTTTCAAACACCGTGGCATAAAGCTCTGCCAGTTCGTCCACATTACCCAGTCGTAAGCGGACAACCTCGTTCTTGTCGGTTTGCTTCTCCGTAATTTCAGATTTTTGATCTGCTTGGTCGAGAACCGCAGACATGCGTTTAATATTAGTGGGAATGGCACGTCTTTGGTCCAGATACTTACTCATGAAGTATCCAGCACTTTCTCCCTTGTGCATGAATGGCACACGCGCTTCATCAACGAATCCTAACGCGGCAAAATGTGATGTGGCGTTGGCCGGGACCTTGGCAAAGAGCTTGGTGTAGCCCTTCTGGCGAGCTAGTTCATACATCTCGTGTACGATTTCGGGCAGGTCATCTTGATCAAGCTTCATGAGGTAAACCCGATTGTTGGAAGGTCCGTGTTGCACCAAGGATTTGCCTAGATGGGTGATCTCATCAGGCTGCATCGTCTCTCCTTTCAATACGGTCGTTGTCCTCCGGCGTAAGACTTGTTGTATCATCCCAATCTGACAAGAGTTTTTCAATACCGATTGCCTTTTCTTCTGCATCTTCCTCTTTGAGTTGGAGATTGCAGGTTGAGCATTCACGATCGCAGTAATTGGGTTCATATGAAGTTGGTTCATTGTATGTGGTGATGACACCTTCATAGTTTCTGAGCACAACTTTGTTGGGACCCCATGAGACAATGTAGTTGGGCATGACCGGGATTTTACCGCCACCGCCGGGAGCGTCTACCACGTATGTTGGCACGGAAAATCCGCTTGTGTGTCCACGGAGGCTTTCGATGATTTCGATCCCCTTGCCTATGGGAGTTCGGAAGTGGGTCAAGCCTTCAGACATGTCACACTGGTACAGGTAGTAAGGGCGCACTCTGTTCTTCACCAGTTTTTGGTTGAGTGTTTTGATGAGTCGTTGGCAGTCGTTGACGCCAGACAGAAGCACGCTTTGGTTGCCAAGGGGAATACCTGCATTTGCCAGACGTTGCAGGGCTCGCCGGGATGAGGCCGTGAGTTCGCGTGGGTGGTTGAAGTGGGTGTTGATCCACAGCGGGTGATGCTTTTTCAGTATGTTCACCAGATCGTGGGTGATTCTGTAGGGAAGCACCACGGGCATTCTGGTCCCGATTCGGACTACTTCAACGTGCTCTATTTCTTCGATTTGGGTGAGGAGCCAGTCGAGCTTGTCGTCCGAAAGCATGAGAGGGTCGCCGCCGGAGAGCAAAACGTCACGGACCTGGGGAGTGTTGCGAATGTATTCGATTCCCTGTTCAAGGTCGGAGCGGGACGGTATGGACTCGACATCGCCGACTTTGCGTTTGCGGGTGCAGTGGCGGCAGTACATCGAACAGGTGTTGCTGACATGGAACAGGACTCGGTCGGGGTAGCGGTGGGTGATTCCGGGGGCCGGACTGTCCTTGTCTTCATGCAGTGGGTCGGACATGTCGTAGCGGCCGATGTTCAGTTCCTCCGGCGCGGGGAAGGACTGAATGAAGACTGGGTCGTTTTTATAGTCATCGGGATCTATGAGAGAGAGGTAGTACGGTGTAACGGACATGGGGAATTTGTGTATGGTCCGTTCGAAAATCGCCTTCTTTTTTTCCGGGAAGGTGATTCCGAGCACTCGTTCAAAGTCGTCCACGGTCTTGATGGAGTGGCGTATGTGCCATTTCCAGTCGGTCCAATCCGACTTTGACGCTGTCTCGCGCAGCGTTTCCGCGACTTCCTGTTGGTGTTCGGTGAATATTGGCAAACTGTCTCCTTGGTTACAGTATCTGACTCAGGAATTCCCGAGTCCGGGCTTCGGCAGGCTCGTCGAAAATGGCTGCCGGAGTGTCCTTTTCCAGGATCACGCCCTCATCCATGAAAGCCACGGTGTCAGCGACTTCACGGGCAAAACCCATTTCGTGGGTTACGATCATCATTGTCATGCCGTCTTCGGCTAGGTCTTTCATGACAGACAGAACTTCCCCCACCAGTTCCGGGTCGAGGGCAGAGGTGGGTTCGTCAAAGAGCATGACATCAGGTTCCATGGCTAATGCACGGGCGATGGCGACACGTTGCTTCTGGCCACCGGAAAGCGTGTTTGGATACGCCTTTTCCTTGTCGCTCAGGCCGACCTTTTCGAGAAAGTGGCACCCGATTTTCCGGGCCTTTCCCTTGCTCATCTTTTTGACCTGTGTCGGCCCCTCGATGACGTTGCCCAGTACGGTCATGTGCGGGAAGAGGTTGAAATGCTGGAAGACCATTCCGACGCGTGCCCGGAGTGCATTGATGCGTTTTTCGTTATCCGTGACTTCCCAGCCGTTGATCTTGACTTCGCCTTCCTGAAAGGTTTCCAGATAGTTCACGCACCGAAGGAGGGTGGATTTTCCCGAGCCGCTGGCTCCAATGACGCAGAGGACTTCCGACGGCAATACGTTCAGGTTGATGCCTTTCAGGACGTGGTTGTCTCCGAACCATTTGTTCAGGTTCGATATTTCGATGATGGCTTGTTCGTTCATGTTATGCCTGTGCGCCGTCGACATCGAGACGGGATTCAATGTAGCGGAATGTTTTGCTGAAGATGGCCGTGTAGAACAGGTAGAACAGGGCGGCAATGAACAGCATTTCCATCATCATGTAGTTGGACGAAGCCAGTTGCTGGGATTTGAGCAGCAGTTCGTTGATGGTGATGGTGCTAGCGAGCGACGAGTCCTTCAGGGCGATGATGAACTGGTTGCCCAGTGACGGGATGGCCCGTTTGAAAGCCTGCGGCAGGATGATGCGGACCATCGACCGTGTGTACGTCATGCCGAGGCTTCGGGCCGCCTCCATCTGTCCTTCGGAAATGGATACGATGGCACCGCGGAATATTTCTGCGATGTATGCGCCGTTGTGGATGCCGAGCGCCAGCGTGGCCGAGGTCAGTGCGTCGAATCCGACGACGCTGCGAAGCCCGAAATAGATGAACAGCAGTTGAAGCAGGAGCGGTGTGCCCCTGATGATGTAAATGTATGCCCTTGCCGGAAGAGAGAAGAACGGGTTGCTTGAAATACGCAGGAAGGCCGTTCCCAGTCCCAGCCCCAGTCCCAGCAGGATGCCCAGAGTCGTGACCTTGATGGTCATCCAGGCCGCAGGCAAAAAGAAGGGCAGGTACTTCGCGAGTACTGTGAAATCGAAATACATGGTGCGTTCCAGTGTTGAATTGAATTGGCGCGGCGTCCCCCCACAGAACCGCCGCGCCAGGAGAGGATGAGTGCGTTATCGGACCGTGATGTCCGTTTTGAGCCATTTCCGGCTCAAGGAGGACAAGGTGCCGTCTTTGTGCATGGCTGCAAGTGCCTTGTTCACTTCCGTGAGCAGGGTGTCGTCGCCTTTGCGGAAGGCAACGGCGATGTCTTCGCCCCGCAGCGGCATGCCGAGCAGGGCTATGTCAAACTTTCCGCTGTTCATGGCATTTACGCCTACGACGCGGTCAGTGATAACGCCGTCAACAACACCGCTGTTCAATTCTGTCAGGGTATGGGTGTCGTCCTTGTACAGTTTCACGTCGCCTGCTCCGAGTTTTTCGGCGTCCTTGGCGAACGTAGTGCCGGTCACCACGCCGACGGTCTTGCCTTTGAGCTGTGCGGGGGCGGTGAACTGGGTTCCCTTTTTCACGACCAGCTGTGCTCCGGAATAGTAGTACGGTGAGGAAAAATTTACGACTTCAAGACGCTGCTCGGTGACAGCCATGCTGCCGAGAATGCCGTCGTAGGCACCAGATCGCAGACCTTCGATAATGCCGCTCCATTCAGTGGTCACGGGCTTGAAGGAGACCTCGAGACGTTTGGCGACTTCATTGGCGACGTCCACGTCGAATCCGACCAACTCATTGTTGTCGTTGTAAAAATTGAAGGGAGGGTAGCCGCCGCTCATGGCGAAACTGATCTCCCCCGCCTCCTTGACTCTGGACAAAGAGTCTTTGTTTTCTTCTGAACATCCGGCAAGCATAAACGCAAAGAGCGTGACCGCGAAGGCGGCCAGCAAACGATGAATCCGTTTCATGATGGCTCCTATGGGATTTTGAGATAACAGTTCCTCGGCATGATGATGAACTGCTCGTTGTTGAATGAGGAATCTGTGGGAAGAGTCTCATTGTGAAGTGCGAAAAAAAGCGCAAGGAAGAGTGTGGCCATAAGAGGAACGGCAACAATCGCGATATCCGTTATGTCGAAATCGTGTCCTTTGATTGAAAAATGCATTGCTTTGCGCGCACGGGGTTAGAAATTGCTTTCGTGTAAGTGAAGCAGCTTCGGGTATCCCCGACAAGGGGGTGTGGCGGGTAGATTTCGGGTATTCGGGTATACCCGGTCAGGAGAGGGAAGGCTTCTGGCGCAGGTACGTGTAAAGCGAGGCCTTTCTTCCTCTCAGGCCGAGCTTCTTGCGAATGTTTTTTCTGTGGGTCTGGACAGTTTCAAAGGACATGCTCAGGAGCTCGGCGATTTCCTTGCCGCTTCGTCCCAGTTGTATAAGTTGGCAGACTTCCATTTCTCGTGGGGAGAGGCGGAGGAGTTCGGAATCAAATTCTCCGGATGAATCGTTTGCGAGGTCTACAAGTTGGTCTTCAATGATACTTTTATAGCCTTCACGTACTTCAGGAGTGTCGGAAGTCGTGATGCGTTCCAGAGCTGGAAGCATCTGCTTTTTGACTTGGCTGGTCAATTGCTCCCGCATTTCCTTGCGTTCTTCTTCCACAGATTTGAGAACTTGCTTCAGTGCGATTTCCTTTTCCTTCACTTCGGCCTTTTGGTCCAGAAGGTCTTCCTTGAGTTCCTCATGTTCTGTCAGGTCGTGAAGGATGAGTTGGTAGAGTGAGTAGTCGGTAAAGGTGATTTTGCGGAGGGTCGCTTCTGCGGGAAAGCCTTCACCATCCCCGTCAATGGCGACGACGTTTTTCGTCCATAATTCCTTGGCTTGGAGAGTGTGCATGGCATTGCGAAGGAGTGCGTGAAAACGCTTTCCCAGCAACCGTTTGAAGTTGTCCCCCGACAAGCCGTGCTCGGATTTTGAATGCTGTCTCTGAGCCATTTTGTTTGCGGCAATGATGGTGCCTTCGTCATCAATGAGAAACGTTGCATCAAGGGCTGCGTCGAAAAAGGCGTTAAAGAGCGTGATGGAGTCTGACCAGGCAGTGATGTTATCCTCCAGTCGTTCTTCGTAACTTTCGTAGAGAGCCTCCATGGGGCGATTGTCGGTGGCTATGATGACAAAGCCGCCGTAGGGCGCGAGACTGGAAACCAGCGGAATAATACGAAGCAGGAAGCTTCGTCCGTCACAGCAGGTGATTTCGTGAATCTGACGGGGAGGAAAGCGGCGGAGCGTGTCCTCAAGGGTTTTCGTTTCCAAGGCCAGTGCCTCCCAGAAAGATGTGTCCACTTTCGATGCGTCGGGAAGGTACTTGAGTCTGACGTTATTGGATTCCACCACCATGCCGTGATTGTCGGCAAAAAGAATGAGGTCATCCCAGGCTTCTACTACGTCCCCGGGATCGGTCAGTGCTGTCGTCAGTTCTGTCATATCGGCCATGCGCTAGGCGTATCATGGTGAACGAACAATGAAAACCATGGGATTTTATATGAAACCAAAGCTGTAAATGATGTTTGGCGGGGAAGTGTCAACAAGAGGTCGGCAAAAACGAAAAAGGGTTTAGCGAAGTACTCGCTAAACCCTTTAAACTGATTGAAATTGTACTCACCTTGTGTGCAGCTTCATATCATCTTAACTCCATCGGATGAGCCGGGTTTCGTACTTGTTGACCAATCCGCCATGCAACGGGATGACCCGTACGCCATAGCGAACAGGCCCCGAGGTGTTGGGTGAGTACTCTGTCCAGAACTCCAGCGTGTTGCCCTCGGAGTGCTTCAGCTTCATGGGGATACAGTCCACAACGGTTTGCTCGTCCGGGGTGGTGGCTACCAGTTCGGCGAGAACTTCTTCGTCCACAAGCTGCCCCTTGTCCACCTTGGCGGTGACGGTCAGCTTGCTGCCGAGCTTGAAGACGTCGCCATGGATGCCGTCCACCTGAACTTCCTTGATTGTGACTGTGGAGAAACGGCCCGGAATACGCTTGCGCCATTCTCCGATCTCGCGCGAAAGGGCATAGTCTTTCTTGGTTCGCTTGCCTGCAATATCAATGGCTGGGACGTACATGTCTTCGATGTACTCCTTGACCATGCGATGCGTTCCGTATTGCTTGAATGCTGTCTTCATGGATTCTTTCATTCGTTGAATCCAGGCGTGCGGAACACCGTCGCCACCCCGGTCATAGTATTCCGATGCGACTTCGGTTTCGAGGGTCGCGTACAGGTTGTCGGCATCGACGATGTCCTGATTGACCTGACTCTCGTATACCAGCCCGCTCCCCACGGCCCAGCCGTTGGTTCCGTCGAATGCCTCGTCCCACCAGCCGTCGAGGATGGAGCAATTGGGTATGCCGTTGGCAGCAGCCTTCATGCCGCTGGTGCCGCTGGCTTCCATGAGCCGCGTCGGGGTGTTGAGCCATACGTCTGCGCCGGAGACCAGTAGTCGAGCCAAGCGGATGTCGAAATTTTCGAGGAAGATGACACGCCCGAGGAAGTCGTCCTGCTTGGCCAGTCGGCAGATAAGGTTGATGTAGCCCGCGCCGATGCCGTCGGCCGGGTGTGCCTTGCCTGCGAAGATGATGTTCACCGGCTTGTCGCTGTTGCACAATATTTCCTTGATCCGCTGTAGATTGTGGAAGAGCAGGGTGGGTCGCTTATAGGCGGTGCATCGTCGGGCAAAGCACAGGGTCAGGTGGTCCGGATTGAGGGCGTCAAGGAAGTTGTGTAACCGGTTGGGCGGTTCTCCTTCGCGTGTCCACTGCTCTGAAATTGACCGGCGCACTTCATCGTATAGTCTATGTTTCAGCGCCACGTGCGTGTCCCATAGGCGGCGGTCGTCGATGGCCTCCAGACAGTTCCAGTCGTTGTCTCCAAGCAGCTCCCCGTGGACGGACATGCCGCAGGAATCCTCAATGTCGTGCCTCAATCGTTCATCAAGCCAGGAAGTGATATGGACGCCGTTGGTGACGTGTCCCACCGGCACTTCCCCGAGGATGAAGCCGCGCCAAAGATCCATCCACATACGTCGTGAAACGTCGCCATGCAGTTTGCTGACGCCGTTGCGGATGCTGGAAAGCTGGAGTGCGAGCACAGTCATGTTCAAGTGGTCCGCCTCTTCGGCATAAATATGCCCGAGGTTCCAGAGTCCGTCCCACGGTACGCCCATCTCTTCAGCATAGGTTCGGAAATAGTTTTCCACCAGAGACCTTTCGAAACGCTCATTGCCCGCCGGAACCGGCGTGTGCATGGTGAACACCGTGGAGCCGCGCACGATTTCCTTGGCTGTGGCAAAGTCCACGCCGTCCATGAGCATGAGTTGGCGGATGCGCTCAAAGAGCAGGAAGGCGGAATGGCCTTCGTTGAGATGGTAGATGGAGGGGACGATTTTCTGTGCCTGAAGCAATCGGACGCCACCGACGCCGAGGATGATCTCCTGTTCGATGCGTCCCTTGGATGAGGGGTCGTAGAGACGAGAAGTAATGTCCCTGTCGGAGCGGGAATTTTCCACGATGTCGGTATCAAGCAGGTAGAGCTTGGCCCTTCCCACATGCACTTCCCAGATTTGGGCAAAGACGGTTCTTCCTGGCAGATCTACGGCCACGAGAATTTTCTCGGTTTCACCGTTGTGCAGCGGGGTGATGGGCATGGTGGCGAAATCGTTCTCGCGATACTCCACCACCTGATCGCCGTTGCCGTTGATCTTCTGGTGGAAGTACCCTTGTTTGTAGAGTAGCGAGATGCCGATGAAAGGCAGGTTCAGGTCGCTGGCCGACTTGATGTGGTCGCCCGAGAGCAGGCCGAGGCCGCCGGAGTAGATGGGGATGGATTCGTGGAGGCCGAACTCCATGGAGAAATAGGAGATCGGGTTATCCCATGTGATACCGTTGATGTTTGCCTTGGCGCTTGCAGCCATGTAGGCGTCGAATCGTTCCATGACGTTGGTGAATCGGCCCATGAATTCGATATCGCCGGAAAGATGATTGAGTCGGGCGCGATCCATTGTATCCAGAAAAAGGACCGGGTTGTGACCGCATTCGCGCCATTTGTCCGAGTCCATCCATTCGAATAGTTCCTGCGTGTCGCGGTGCCAGACCCACCAGAGGTTGTTGGCGAGGTCGCGTAGTCGGGCCAGAGCTTGGGGCAGCTCGGTGACGACCGTGAACGAGCGAAGCCTTGGTTGGGTGGTGTTGACGCCTGAGAAACTGATTTCCCTGCCCGGAGCGGCTGCCATTCGTTGCACGCCTGCGATGCGCTCGGTGCGAATTTCCGCTGCATATTTGTACGCCTCGATGTAGCGGGGATAGAAGTGTTCCCATGTGGCCTCTTCGGCGATCTTCCTTGCCTCGGCGCTGCGGTGCGCGCGCTCCTCGTCGGACCAGATAGTGAATTGGTTGAGAAAGTCGGTCAGCTTCGAGCGGGCTGTGTCGTAGTCATCGTCCAATCGGTTGATCACCTGTACGCCCGCATGGCCTTCAGGATGTTTTTCCATGACCCATTGTCCGAATCCGGCCCGGTCGGCAGTGACCGTGGGCACGGCAAAGGCCGCGCTTTCCATCGGTGTGTACCCCCACGGCTCGTAGAAGGACGGAAAAACTGTCAGGTCCATGCCCGCCAGAGTGTCGTAGTAGCCGAGGTTGAGGATACCGTCGTTGCCATCGAGATAGACCGGAATGAAGATGACGCAGCATCGTTTTTCCGGTCCATTGTCCAGTCGGTTGTCCCTGCATCGGTTTACTATGGGGTCCTGCTCTGCATTGAACAGTTGATGCGTGGAGATACCGGCAAACTTCTGAAGTGTCTGTTCTTCCTTCATCCTCCTGCGTGCTTCATCGCTGAATCCCGCGTAACCACATGAGACCAGTAGGAAGGTGACGACGGTGGTATCGCTTTCGGAAGTGGCGAGTTGGCCGTCCACTTCGGCGAGGCTGTCGAGGAGCAGATCGATGCCCTTGTTGTGGAACTCATAGCGTCCGCTGGTCGCAACCAGCAGGGTGTGCTTGGGGTTGAGGTCTCGTTCCAGAAAGTTCGATGCGAGGTCGATAAGTTTTTTTCGCGCTGTCTCGCGTGTCTTGGCAACAGCTACAGGTTCGGCAAACCCTTCCAGATTGAAGCCGTTGACCGTGACCACATCAGGATTGGTGCCGAGCAGAGTCGTCGCCTCTCGGCGGGTGATGTTGGAGACCGTGGTAAAGCAATCAGCCTCGCGGGCTGAAACGGATTCCATGGAATGCTTGGCTGTGACGCTAAAGGCCTTTGCTTCCTGGGAAGGTTCAATTTCATCCAGCCGTTCATAGATATCCACACCCGAGCCGGACATGGCCCTGCCCAGCATGGTGGCATGGGTAGTCATGACTGTGGACACGCCCGGAGCATGTTTTTTGAGGTAGAGGACACCCGCGCCGCACATCCATTCGTGGAAGTGGGCGAACACGTCGGCTAACTCTTCCATGTCGTCGTGTATTTCCTTGATTGACATCGCCGCCGCAGTGCTGAACAGGACCGGCTCCATGTAGTCCCAGCCTCCGGCCATGGAATCCACGCCGTAGTCGTTCCAGAGCTGAAAGAGCAGCTTGTCGTGTTCCGGAATGGCATTCTGGAAACCGATGAGCCACGCCCATGGCTTGCCGGGAACATCCCAACGGCCCACCGCAGACGGAATGCCCTTTTCCTTGAGCCGTTCAAGGGTCGGAACGATTTCTTTCGGCGGGTCGGACGGTTCAAAGCCCGGATTGCGGTCCAGCAGCGGGCCGATTGCCACGTAGCGTCCTTCGAAGGTCTCCATGGCTTGCGCGGATTTGGTTCCGATGACGGTATGGATGCCGCCCACCATATTGCAGACTTCCCATGATACTTCAAAAAGCCAGCTGGTTTCCATGTTGCATTCTCCTGTCTAGGATGCTGTTAGAGGCTCGCCAAGCCTAAGCGCAAGGTCATTGAGGGCGTTCATGTATGTGATGAACGCCTGATGAGGCGTGTCATACGGGTTGAAGTATTTGTGCACGTCTCCATCGGAAAACCATTTGGTGCACATGTAATAGAAGTGGTCGCTTGTCAGCATTTCACGCCATGTGGCGATGAGGTCGTCATCGTCTGTGGCGAGAATCCGCTCCTCCATTCCGTAGGCCAGTTCCGCTGCCTGATCCTGCATGGGGTTGCCCAGCCATGCCGTGACGTCCCGCTCCAGATCGGCCCACGAGGTGAAGTAGGGGACGTCGAGCTGGGCCAGAGGGTCGAGGCGGGCGGCAGCTTCGGCCGGGGTCTGGAAGACGAAGTCGTTGTGGGTCAGAATGGATCGGGGCAGGCTGCGGAAGAAGTTGAAGATGCCGGTGTCTTCCCACTGGTGTTCGCCGATGGTTTCGTAGTCCATGAACAGGTTGACCACCTCGCCGCTGCCCGCGACGGCATGTACCCAGTTGGCGAACTTGTCCGTGGTGACGGGCCATTCGTCCCATTCGCGGTTGGAGAAACGGAAAGCCACGTCGTCCGAGAGACGGTAGTTTTTGAGCAGGGCTTTGAGTTTTGAGCATCCGGCGGGCTGGTAGACAAAATTGGGAGAGCGCCAGCCCAGCACTTGGTCCGCGCCTTCGGCCAGAATCGTCTTGTAGCCCATCTTTTCAATTTCCAGTGCGAGGTCATTGTTATAGATGAGTTCGGTATTACGGAATGTCACCGGCTTGGAGCCGAAGAATTCCTCAAGAATTCTTCCATGCATTTTCACCTGACGCCGGAATTCTTCCTTAGAGAAGAGAAAGGCCAGGGAGTGATAGTGAGTTTCGCCGATGAATTCCACGCAACCGGTGTCGGCCAATTCGCGGAATGAATCGAGAACCTCGGGGCAGAACTCCTGAAATTGCTCCAAGGCAACGCCGGTAATGGCGTATGAAATGCGGAAGCCGCCCTGAAATTCGTTGATCAGGTCGAGCATCATCCGGTTGGCTGGCATGTAGCACTTGTGCGCCACTTTGAGCAGAATATCCCTGTTGGCTGCTTCGTCGCGGTATTGATGGTTCCGCCCGATGTCGAAAAAGGTGTATCCTTGGTTCAGCCGCATGGGCTGGTGGACCTGAAAGTAGAAGCAGACGGAGATCATGCGGCACCTCCCGTGAGTTGGCTGTATACCTTGAGAACCTGTTCGGCGGCGTACTCCCATTGGACTTTTTTCAATGTTCGGCGGCCGCTGAGTTTGAGATCTGCTGCCCGGTCGTCATTTTCGAGGATATCGAGAATCTCGAAAGCGAGGCGTTCGACGTCCCAGAAGTCGATTTTGACCGCGTTTTCCATGATTTCGGCTACGCCCGACTGCTTGGACACGATGGAAGGCACGTCGTAAATCATGGCCTCCAGAGGAGTTATGCCGAATGGTTCGGTGACACTGGGCATGACGTAAAGGTCGCTCATGGCGTAAATGCGCTCCACGTCTATGCCACGTACGAATCCGAGAAAGTGGAATTTGTCTGCAATTCGCAGCTCGGCCATACGTTCGACCATCCTTGGGAACATGTCGCCGGAGCCTGCCATGGCGAATCGGATATTCGGGTTTTTCTTCAAGACTTTGGCTGCTGCTTCCACGAAATAGTCCGGTCCTTTCTGAAAGGTTACGCGCCCCAGAAAGAGGACCAGCTTTTCCTTGAATGATTTTTCGATACGCATGGCTTTCAGGCGGCGCTCCTTGGACACGGCGTTGTGCACCACGGTGATTTTGTCCGGGGCGATGGAGTAGCGGTTGACGATGGTGTCCTTGGTAAAGTGGCTGACAGCGATGATCCTGTCTGCCGCTTCGAATCCTGCCCGTTCGATGTCGTAGACCCGCTGGTTGACATGCTCGCCGCTGCGGTCGAATTCGAGAGCATGGGCGTGAACGACAAGCGGTTTGCCGGATGCGCGCTTGGCTTCGATGCCGGCCGGGGCGGTCATCCAGTCGTGGGAGTGGATGACATCGAAGTTCTCATGGTTGGCCACATGTCCGGCCACCAGACTGTAGCGGACAATTTCGGCCATGAGGTTTTCACCGTAGCCGCCCGAGAAGTCATTCTCCAACTGCCCGATGATATCTGCCGCGGTGACGAGTTCCTTGCTCTCGATGAGTGACAGGTATTCCTTTTCCGTGAGATACGGTCGCAAGGGTGACAGGACCTCCAGCACGGAGACGCGTTCCTGAAGTTCCAGAATTTCCCTGATGCCGATGTTGGCCCGGACGCGGTTGGCGCCCATCAGGTTCAAGTGTCCGGCTTCCTCATCTGAATCAAGCCGGGGCAACACGAACAGAATTTCCGTGCCGTGGTGGGCCAGCCCCTTGGTCAGGCCGAGGCAGGCCGTACCGAGTCCCCCAGAGATATAAGGTGGAAACTCCCACCCGAACATGAGTACCCGCATGGCTATTTTCCCCCCAGAATCTTGTTGAGGCGAATGGCCTCGGCTACGCTCCACGCTTGTGCGATAGTCCCTTTTGGCAGGTGCGGTGGATTGCCCGTGTACAGCTCCGGTACCGAGCAGATGCCAAAGTCGTCCGGGAACGAGCGCAGGATCGGTTTGAAGTACTTGCGAAGGAATGCCTTGGTGCCGGTCTTGTCCTCGGCTTGCCGTATCAACGCCTCACCGAAGTGTCCGGCCAGCCACGGCCAGACCATGCCCTGATGGTAGGCAGAGTCACGCTCGTCGGAATTACCTCGGTAGAAGGGCGAATACAGCGGGTTTCGCGGCGAGAGGGTGCGTAGGCCGTAGGGCGTCAGAAGGTGCGACTGCACTGTGCTGACGACTGCTCGCATCTTTCCTGTGTCCAGCATGGTGTGAGGCATGGATACGGCAAATACCTGATTGGGCCTGATGCATTGGTCTCGGTCGTGCTCGTTGACTACATCGCTCAGGCAGTTGTCATCATGGTTCCAGAACCGATCGATGAAATTGTCTGCCAGGGTGTCTGCCGCCCGGTTGGCCCTGTCAGCCAGTTCGTCGTTCGGTGCCAATTGCAGGAAAAAGCGGAGCGCATTGTACCATAAGGCATTGATTTCAACCGCAGCTCCATGTCGCGGAGTGACCGGCCCGCCATAGGCCTGAGCGTCCATCCAGGTAAGCTGGGTGCTTTCATTGCCTGCGTAGAGCAGGCCGTCTTCCCCTATCCCGCACAGGGACACCCGTCCGTCCAGATGTGCCGCCACGATACTCCGCAGGGCCGGGTAAATGTGGTCCATGACGAACTGCTTGTTGCCTTTGGATTTCAGGTACTCCTGCACCGCCCAAAAAAACCAGAGGGAAGCGTCAATCGAGTTGTAGGCGAGATGCTCCGATCGCTGGTCGAGGTAGTTGGGCAGCAGGCCGTCACGCTCCAGTTTTGCATAGGCGGCCAGCACCTCCTCGCCGAACTCCCTGCGTCCGGCGTGGAATGTCAGTCCGGGCAGGGCGATCATTGTGTCGCGTCCCCATTCGCCGAACCAGTGGTATCCGGCCACCACCGACGCGAAGTCCGAGGCGTTGCGAATGAGGAATTGGTCCGAATAATACTTGAGCCAGCGGACCGACTTGCTTCTGTCCTTGCAAGTGTCGAAAGCGGCCTCGCGTCGTTCCACTTCCTTCTTGCGAATCCGCTCCAGATTGCCGAGCGGCTCTGTGGAGGCGGCAAAGATGACAGGCTTTCCCTTTTGCAGCTTCAGTTCGAACATGCCGGGACAGAACAGGTCTTCCTGATAGTCGAATCCGCGATCGCGTTCGATGAGATATTCGACATTGAGGGACCATTTGGGGCCAGGAAAGAATTCGGATGTCCGGTTGGTACCCATGAAAAGGCACGGCATTCCTTCATAGGGCTGTATCTTGCGCCCGTTCTTTTCCGGATATGACTTGGGGCGCAGGAACATGTTCTCCCTGATCAGGGAGTGGATATCCCTGTAGGCCAGCATGGGCCGGATGCGTAACATCGGCTTGACCTTGCCTTCAAGCAGCTCATAGCAGAGGAGGGTGGTGTTTCTGCCGTACGCCATCATCATGGATTTCCTGATGAGTGCGTCGCCGATTCTGTATGTGATGGAAGGATATAAGCCCTGTTCAAACTTCTCTACGAATTGATGCCCGGTAGGGTGGTACACACCGGGATACTTGTTGGTGGAAAGGTGAAACTCCAAGTCGTCGTGGACGAGTGAAGCCTCTACCTTGGACAGCAATACGAACTTGCCACGCGGCTCCTTGAGCGAAGCAACGAGGAGGCCGTGATATTTCCTTGTGTGGCAATTGATGGCCGTGCTGGAAGCGTAGCCTCCGATACCGTTGGTATCGAGCCATTCCTTGCGGGTTGCAGCTTCGGTATTGACGCACTCATCCCTGGGAACACGAATCATGATTCACCACCGATGTGTAAGAATACTCAGAAGAAATGCACAAGAGAAGGTACTTCTCTATGATTGCTATAAAATGTAAAAATACGACTTTTGCAAGCGAAAAGTGTAACGCGGATGTTATAAATTTTCGCAGGCTAAATATGAGAGGGGAAGCAGTTATGGGATCAATTGGTGAGATGGCGCAACATACTGTTATTATAGAACGCGAGTATGAGGGGCCGCCAATCGTCCGTGCAAAATTGTCAGTTCATAGTTTCATTGAGTGAAATATGAAAAAAACCTCAGTGATATAATTCACTGAGGGGTTCAGCTTCTTCTGGAGCCTGAAATCAGAATTGAATCAACGACCTGTTGATTTCGAATAAGTAGTAAGGCGGCGCTGGAAAGATGCGCCGCGACCTTGCGGGCAGAGTTGGCAGGGCTGACTGCCGGGTAAAACCTGAGTTCCAATAAGAGGGGAAACCAAAGGCTGTGTCCCCATTCTGTGCCCCAAAGAAAAGGGACTTACGAATTGTCTTCGTAAGTCCCTGTAATGTCTGGTCGGGATGAGAGGATTTGAACCTCCGGTCTCTGCGTCCCGAACGCAGGATGGTATGTCTTTAACGAAATCTATCCTTGTTTAATTTTCCTTCATATGCTTTGTAATAATTGGATAATTTGAGTTGTGTTTTGTAATTTGAGTTTAATCAAGTTTTTCATAAATTGCCTAAAATTGATCTAGGTGTTAGCAATAGGTTAGCAATAAATGAAAGTCCTTCTTGGGGGTAACAACTAATTGAGAGGTAAATATGACAAATGATGACATTTGGAAACTGCGACAATCTCTCTGGGATTATTTTTCACTGCATGCCGATCAGAGATTAAAGTCATTTAATTTTTTTCTTATTCTATCAGCCATTGTTGTCGGTGCATTTGTGAATTCTATCAAGGATGGTAACGTCCATAAAGCTTCAGCAATTCTGCCATTAATTTTGTCTGTGTCATCATATATTTTTTGGAAATTGGATGAACGGACTAAGCTGATGATTAAGTATTCAGAGAAGGGGATTAAATTTATAGAAGATGTTTTTTTTAAGGGCGAGTGCGGTCAAGAGGGGCCTACTTGTATTTTTAATTATGACGATAGTTTGAAAAATGAACGCTTGGCAGGTGGCGTGTACAGTTATTCAAATTGTTTCAATGTGTTATTCGTTCTTTTTATGCTGATTGGCCTTGTGGCCTTCGTAGGTGTTCTCTACATAGGTAATTTGTAGAGTTCGTTTATTTTTTGGAGGCAAGATGTCAAAAAAAACCGGACAAAGGTTGCTTGTTAATCGGAAGCGGTGGCCAGGAGTTTACTACTATGAAAGTCAAGCCAAGCGGTATCGCGGTAAGCCCGACGTTTGCTACCACATTGCTTACCGTCTGGACGGAAAACTCAAATGGGAGAAGGTTGGGTGGAAGTCCGAGAAATATACCCCTCAGATTGCCGCAGACCTTCGTTCTGACCGTCTGAAGAAGGCTCGTCATGGGGAGGAGGTCAAAACCCATAAAGAGCTTCGTGAGGAGAATCGTAAAGCCAACATTCTGTTGAACGAGGTTGCAACCGAATATTTCAAGATTCGTGGTGAAGCCTCAAAGGGAGCGAAGATAGACAAGGGGCGGTATGATAATCATGTTGCCCCTGTGCTTGGTACTCGGTCTGTTAAGAAGCTCAGCCCTTTGGATATGGAGCGGATCAAAAAGAAGATGAAAGGTATGTCTGCTGCTTCCATTTGGGGTGGGCTGGAGATAACCCGTAGGATAATCAATTTTGGCGTTAAGAATGGCCTCTGTGAGCCTCTGGGGTTCACGATCCAGATGCCCAAGCGGGATAATGAAGTAGTTGAATATCTCACTCCTGCCCAACTCAAACGTTTTTTGAAGGTACTCAAGGAATGGCCTGCTCAGGACGTATGCCGGATGCTGGAACTTGCCATGTTCACAGGTATGCGCCGGGGTGAAATATTTAAGCTTGAGAATCGAGATGTAGATTTTCAGCAAGGCCTCATTACTTTGCGATCGCCCAAAGGAGGCAATACCGTATCAATTCCCATGAATGGGAAAGCCAAAGAGGTTCTTGCGACTCAAATTCAATGGCTTAATAAGTATTCTCCAGAGTCTCCTTACATTTTCCCCGGAAAGGGTGGGGTGCTTAGAACTGGCTGTACGGCAGTGAAGAGGATTAAGGCAAAGGCGAAGCTTCCCAAGGAGTTCAGAATCTTTCATGGTCTTCGTCACCACTTCGCCGTGACACTGGCTAACTCTGGTGAATTCTCCCTTGATATGATCGGGGAGCTTCTGACTCATAAGGATTCTTCAATGACCAAAAGGTATGGTCAATTCTTACCAGACACAAAGAAACAGGCCAGTGATCGGGCTGCTGAGCTATTATTAAATGGAGCAATAGGAGAGTAAATGAGAGAAATTGAAGACCATAGAGCGATTGGAGTGCCACAAAGCTGGCTGCAAGAGAACCATCCATTAACAAATATGGTGATGAGTAAATTGTTAACTAGTTATATGGTTTATCCTAGAAAAGTAGAGGATAAGAAGAACTTTGAAGCTTATACTGCTAAACATTTTTATGGTTCTATTGAACATCTAAAAGAAACGTTTGGCTATACTGAAGAACTTGCGATGGAAATCTATTTTGTTTTGGTTAAGGAGCGTTTTAAGAGTTACAAAGAATATAAGGATATTTTGACTAATACTCGATACCCGAGCCAAGGAAAAATTGGGTCCATAGAGGCGCTGTCTGATAAGGGCAAATTTGCAGGGGAAGTCTTTAAGGAAATAGTTACTCAAAAGTGTGGGGTTAGAGATGCAATTGATGAATTGGTTGCTGACGGCGCATATCCCGAATGTGATGTAACTCAAATGGCTAAGGAGAAAGTTGATGGGATAGAAAAAAATACATGGGTTCGCTATAAATCTGTAGCGCATTTGTGGGCTACTGTGATTGATTACGGAATTCCTTTGACACAGGATGAGTATTTCGATTTCGAGCAGGCGCAGTCTTTTGGTATGAATAGCGCGAACGGGCTAGTGGGCTTTGTTGGCAGAGCTATGGGGTATATTTATTCAGCCGAACAGGTTGTGTACAATCAGTCGAAGGAAAGCTTGGTTGATTCGAAGACATGGAGAATAGCTTTTGTTTGAGGTCTTTAAAGGTAGGAGCCGGGAGAAGATCCATAATAAAAGTGGTATAACTCTTGATAAGAATAGTCTGAGGGACGCTAGCCCTTTTACCTCTGTGTTGAAAAATTAATTCAACACGGAGGTTTTTTTATGTCTTATATTATGAACACATCTCAGGCTGCTGAGTACCTGGGATTGAAGAAAGGAACTCTCGAAGTCTGGCGTTGCCATGGTCGGGGCCCCCGGTATGCAAAGCTCGGGGCCAGGGTGGTCTATTCCAAGAGTGATCTCGACCTTTTTGTACGCTCTTGTAAAGTCCAAACCGTTGACATGTATGGTGAGGAGCCTCTTCATCTTTGTGAGGAAGGAAATGATGGTAACTAATTCTTCCTCTATCGTTGATGAAGCAGTCAGGGAATGCCTGCTTATGCAGAGAGTCCGGGTCGGAGTCTTTATTGATTCTGAGAACATCACATATCAATATCTTCAACTCGTAATGGAGCTGGCAAATTCTTTGGGAGATGTGGTTGTGGCTGAAGGCTACTGTGGCGAAGAGCTCAAAAAGAGTAAAAACTTGTCTGAACACTCCGAGAAAAATGAAGTTAAAATCATTGGGGTCGAAAAGAAGAAGAATTTGAAAGCTGAAGTCGATATGAGGATGAATAATCGCATAGGCTACTTTCAAGGTAGTGGTAAAGTTGATATCTTCATCATTGTTTCTAGTGACAGCGATTTTACTGATGCTATTCGGTCGTTGCGTTCTGAGGGAATGATCGTTGTTGGAGTTGGAAAGTCCTTTACGAATTCTGATCACAAGAAAGTGTGTAGCGTCTTTTATGATTTAGGGCCGAAATGATTTAGGGACTATAACGGAAAAGGCCGAGCCGATTTGTCGGCTCGGCCTTTTTTGCGGTCAAATATTATTTCGGTACGTAGTGGGCTACAATTTCTTCACGCGAGTGGCCGAGTTCCTCTGAAACTTCCTGTTTGCTCAGGCCTGCTTGGATAAGCTGCTGTGCATAGTGATGTCTTAGCGAGTGGGCGTGTGAGGCATTTTCTTTGGTCGCTCCGAGTCTGTGAAGCAAGTTGGCTTGTTTTTTCAATCCCTGTTTTAAACTGAGGTCAGGTGGAATTAAAGATATTTTCCTGTTTGCCTCAATATGAGCTTGCACTCGTTCAAGAATATCTCGCTGGCATTCAGAGCGAATCTTGACAGTTCTAGGCCGGCCTCCTTTGCTGCCCTGGACAATTAATTCCCCGTCTCTTGTTTCATGTGAGAGCAGACTTTCTTTGGCTCGAAGGCCAAATTGTTCTCTCATTTCTGCTGCCAAGCCTAACCATTCCTCTTTGCCATATAATTGCTTTGTTATGGCGTGAGAGTGGGCCATGTCTGCTTGGACAGGCCTTAGCCTGTTTCCAGATCGAGTGATGCCGAGTTCTTTATTTGTTCGAGGAACGATGTTCTGCTTTCCGAGGGCAGCAGCAAGCGTCCTCGCTGCTGTTGCATAGCTGGCAAGGGAAGAGGGGCTAAGCCCTTTTTCTTTCAGTTCTTCAAAAATTCCGAAAATGTGCTTTGTTTTGAGGTTGCGAATATTCTCAAGGCCATATTTCTCTTGGATAGAATCGCAAAGCCTTTTGACCTGACCAGCGTTTTTATACTGTGTCAGTTTTGAGGCTCGTCGATTTTTCCCAAGTAGTTTTTTGGCCTGATGACGTAAATCCATTTTAGTTCGTGACGTTAAGTGTAAAAAACCATGCCCCGGCAAAAAAAGCGGCGTACCGCAGTAGTGCTTTGAGGCGGCCCCAGCTTCTAGCTTGACCCTTGGGTCAAGTCTCCGAGTGGAGAGCTAGGGTGGTCATGCAACCTAGGCGTACCTAGGAGGAGGTGAGAAGCCGCCGTAGTTCGGCTGTAGTATTCTCATCAGTGTGAGATGTGTACGGTGGTGTCGCGGTCCGCAGTCCGTCTCTTTCTCGGTGCGATAAAGAGACGGACCCCTAAGTCTCAGTAGCTCATCTCACCTAGGTGAGCCGCCGAGAGGCCTTGTTCGGTAGAAGTGGTCAGTTTCTGTCGAGTTGATATTCAACTCCGCCAATCTGAAAGTCACATGCTTTCTTTTCATGGGCTGGCAAACACGGGTTTACGACTGAGTTGCCACAAGCCGCCGGATAGCTCCGGGAGTCTTTGACGCTTAAGGGACATGTCCTAGCATTGCCGATCGACCAAAATGTCGGCTTTAGCGCATCCATAATCTGAAACGGCTTAATGAGTGTTCAATGAGCCGAGTTGTATGTAAGGCGACATTACTTTTATCAAACGATCAGAGCAAATTATCGTATAGTGTTGAGTGGAATTTAACGGGCTTATGTTCGATGGTATGGTGCGAATACTCAGCCATTTAAGACCATATAAGCCCTCCTTGATTATGTTTGTTTTATAAGGTTTTTTATAACGCGTTGACACTGTACGTCTGCACAGTTATTCAGAGAAAACTTTTTTGCCAAACCCTTCGCGAGTTGGGGACGGAAAGCCACGGGTCTCATAGAGATAGCCGAGCTGCATCCCGCCACAGGTATAAATCCCTCTCAGTCGTTTGTTTGGTTTGGCAGCAATTTGTTTGCTGTGTGTTTCGTTGCGAATATAAACATTTGTGGGAGTTGGTTAAGTGTCTATTATTACTCGTAGTGTCGCTGCTAATCGTGTTGTTGCCTCTTTGCTCATAGTGTGTTTTTTGCTTGCTGGATGCCAAGCCTCTAAACAAAACACTGGCACTGCTGCTGGTGCTATGTTGGGCGGCGTTGCTGGTATGTTCTTTGGGAAAGGGGCTGGTAAAGTGCTAGCCATAGGAATTGGCGCATTGGCTGGCGGTTTCATTGGGAACCAGATTGGTAGCTATCTTGACGAGCAAGATCGTCTGGCCCTTCAGCAAGAGTCTGCTAAGGCTCTTGCTAAATCTGATGATGGTGAGACTGTGAAGTGGGAAAATCCCGACACTGAAGCGAAGGCAGAGATTACTGTCGTCAAGACGGAAACTATTCAGCGTGAGATTCCGATTGTCCGTCAGAAAGAAGTGCAAAAGCCTGGAAAGCTGGTTTTGATCGGGGAGCCTTATGAAATCTTAACTGATTCCAACGTCCGGTTTGGCCCCTCTACTGAATATGGCGTTGCTGAGGTTCTGCCTAAAGGCAGTGTGCTTTTGGCTGTGGGCCAAGTTGAGGGGAAGAATTGGATTTTGGTTAACCAGAATCGTCAGGCCATTGGTTACATTCACGCCTCCCTGATAGGCAAGAAGGGCACTCTTGCTGCACAAGAGGCTGCTAAGGAAGAGGTAACGGCAAAACAAGAGGTTGCTCAGATCGAGGCTACCATGGCCCCCGCTCTCGATCTCGACAGCCTCCCGGATGATATGCAGATGGCTCAAGCTGTCCGCCCTGCCGTTGATTTGGATGAAATGGTTGCCTCCTATCCTGATGACGAAACTACTGATGATCTTGTTGCAGAAAAGGTTGAAGTTGAAGCTCCTGCTCGTACTGTGAAGATGAAAGTAACTACTCCGAAAGGCGAGGAAGAAACTACTGTTGTTGTCAGTAAAGGGACCGATGGAGCTTGGGAGATTCTGTAATTATGTATTTTCAATTTAAATCCATTGCAATTGTTGGCTGTTTGATCCTTTTGTCTAGCATTGTTGCTAACGCCTCCGCATCGCACCGTCTTGCATATTCTAAGAAAATGGGAGCGGAAGTTTTTGCTGACCAAGTTGATGGAGCTTGGTGTCAGGATGCAGTAAAAATTAAAGTTTATCTTGATGATTCAAGTCCATTGTTAAAAGGGGGGCTTGAGAGCTTTCTTCAAAAAGTGGGCACTGTGCTGAAAAAGGATTGCGGGTCTGTGCTATCTGCTTCCTTTGATGTGTATAAAAAAGATAAAAAAACTTTAGTCTCTTCATATAGCTCTTCTTCTCAAACGGCTTGGGCTATTGTGCAAAGAGAATTGAATAAAAAAGACACAGAGGACACTCCAAAACCTGTCCAGATAGCCTCGAAAAAAGTTTTTTATGGTAATGGTTTTGAAGGACTGTTTGTTAATTATTTTAGGTTTAATCTAGATCAGCTTGATCAAAATGATTATCGTTGGTGGGCTCGGAATAAGTTTGGAAAAGAGTACAGGAAGGTTCGTAGGCAGGAGTTCAAGCTTAATTCATTGATCGAGAAATCCAAAAATGATTTTGCCAATACATTGACCGAATTGGATGAGGATATAGTCTCATTGGTCGTTCAATCGTCCATCGGTAATTATGACTTTGATAAGCAGCAATTTAGGTTGAATTCATCGCTCAAGAAATGGAACGTGCAAAACCCTTATCTTTATGAAGATAATTTTTATAAAGATACGGTCAATAATTTTGTCGTTGAAATCGAAGGCGCGGATTTGCTGCGAGATGTTGTGATGGCACCTGCTTTAGCCGAGAAGTTTATCTCAAGGCGAACCAATAAATGGGATAGAGTCGATAGAGCCGTTTACGTAAAAATTAATTTTGAAGTAGACCGTGCCAGCTACTCTAAGAGTGGCAAAAGTATTATAGTGAATGGGAAGTTGCATAGCGGAACGGTCTACAATACCAACAAACTTTCTACTGAGATTCTTTCTATCGAGAATAGTAAAATTGAGAGCCTGCTTGCAGAGATGAAAGTTCGGCAAGAAGCGGCCGAGAAGGCAGAGAAAGAGCGTATCGAGAGAGAGCGCATAGCGGCCGAGGCAAAGCGTAAGGAGCAGGAAAAGAAAAGATTTCTCGCACAAAAGCAATTGTATATTGCTAGGCTGAAAGAGGCTCCGTTAAGCGTCCGGCTTGCTAGCTATTTGCATGAAGAGTCATTAATGCGGTTTCAGTATTTAGACAGTTTGGCAAACGCAAGAGCTATAGCAGCGATTAATGAGAAGCCTGTTGCGGTAGGGATGCTTGTCCAAATGGATGAAGATGGCCGTGAAAAGGTAGAGACTCGATGGCCGGGAATGCTCAATATCAATGTTTCGGATGAGTCTCCAGAGCTGCAATCGGCAAAGTGGTATTTAGTAGATGGTTTTCTGAGTGTTGAAAACAACGGAAAATTAGAGTCAGCAGAACTAAATGTTACACACGTGCATGCATGCCAACAGGATATGTGTACTGACCTTGCTGATCCTACTGTGATTGTCGATAGATATATGAAAATGAAGTTCTCAGAAGGGGAAAACTAAATGCAACTCCTTAAAAATAAGTATATAATTATTACAGCCGTTGCTGCTATTTTGGCGTGTGCTTATCTGGCGTCAAGCAGCTACGTTAATGGCTATGCTACGGATCGGATAGAGTCCTTTTTGATAAAGAATAATCTTGATAACGTTGTTAAATATGAGTCTATCTCTGCATCGCTTTTGGGAAGGGCTTGTATAAATAATGTAGTTATTTCTGATAACGTTGCAGATGTTGAAATAGGTAGTATTTGTGTAGATGATATTGATGAAAAAAATGAAAACATTACCGGGTTGTCAATTTTTGCAAACGGTCTAAATGTTCCTTTGGCGCGTATTGCAAGAAAGAATCTTTACTGGGTCAAAAATGCAAGCAATCCTGTCTTTAGAGTGTTAGCTGTTGGAGCTACTGATTTTGCATGCAATTTGGTTGTTAACTATGACTATGATCCTAGTCGACAAGTCGCAAGCATGTCTGTTTCAAACTTTATCCCCGAACTTGGATCGGTTAATATTCAGTATAGGTTTGATCATGTAAGACAGTCTTTGCCTGACCTTTTTGCAAAAGGAAGCGAAACTTTTTCAAATGGTGCCAAGATTAACCTTTTTGCTGGATTAGGCTTTTTGCAAAACGCGTCATCTCTCTCTGAGATGCGTTTAGCTGATTATAAAGTTATCATAAACAATGAACCTTATGTTGAAAGGCTCAATCAGATAGAGACAGCGAGTACCCCCAAAGATAAGTCGACTTGGAATGACTTGCTTCCCTCCCTTTCTAAAGAGAGGTTGATTAAGAATGGTATGATGCCTTCGGAGGCCTCTGAGTTTGTCTCTGTATATAATAAATGGAAAGCGCATGGAGGAGAGGTTGAGTTTCGTAGTGACTTGAAGCGTCCTCTTCCTGTGTTAGAATTTGTGACATCGCGCATCGGAGGAGGAATTGAGAGCTTCTTTGGTGTGACTCATTGTCAGGTGTCAATGTAACTCTGACTTTGTCTTTTGGTGATTTAAAAGCCTGTTTTCGATTCTGTCGGGAGCAGGCTTTTTTTTAGTCTCCAATTTTTCCTAAAAACTTGGACAGTTGGTTTTTCTCCCATGTCTTATGCCTTGAAGGGAAGGGGTTGCGGACGGCTAATTTAATCACTCTGCGAAGCACTTTCGTGATTGGTCTATTTTCAGGATTGCGGCGTGAGTTTTTAGAGAGCATAAGCTCAACGAGCTCTTCTGTTAGTTTGATTTTGTTTAGACCGTAGCCGGTTGTTGACTTGTAAAGCTTTGAAAGTGCGTTTGTTGGGTTCTCTAGGATTTTGCATTCAATAATTGCCTTTGTTTTGAATAGGTCCTGATTGGCAAGACTGTTCATTGCTTTTGCAATTTCTGTTGCGGAGAAATTGTCCAATTCAAAGGAGTCCCGCCAAACCTTTATGTATTCGGCGCGGGTTACATGGCGTCTGTCTCCATGAATTGATTTTGCCCTTCTCGCATTTTGTTTGAGCTTTGCGGCATAGTTCTCATTGTCTAATATCAAGAAAGTAAAGGTTTGATGCATGTGCAAGTAGTCAACAAGCCTAAGAATTGCCCTAAAACGATCCTCCTTAGATCCTGTTGCATTATCAACACCTTTAAGGCAGACGATTTCTATCCCATATTTTCCCGGATGCGCTCCAAAGTATGATTCGAAAATTATTTCTATTGCTTTTTCTTCGCTTTGTCCCTCAACGAAGAGTGTCACTTTCGGTTGGGGGTTGAGAGCGTACCTGTTAACCACGAACTCTAAGTATTTACGAGTGTCATTTCGAATATGTAATTCTGGGAAGTGGTTTATTACAGTACGATGAATTTCATTTGGATGAGGAAGGTCTTCGCCATATAAGTCAGCGTAAAGTTTTTGGAGCATTATGCATCCGCTACGTAGGGATTCAGCTCTTAAGGCAAGGCCCTTTAGCTTTTGCCGCTCGTTGTAAGAGACAAACTGAGTGAGTTGGTACCAGTTGTCTAATGGGTCACAATGAGCTTGCGACGATGATAGCGTCTCATAAGCATGCTTTAGTTTTTCGGGAGTCAGCGAAAATAAAGCCTCTGCTTTGTGAGGATCCCATGACTTAGCTAGTTCATACCAATTCCAGTCAAGCTCGACTGTAGAAACAAAGTTGCTGGTATTTAGGACAGGTCCTTCGGGGACTGACATTGTTCTTTGATTTGATTTTGAGTGTGGCCCATATCTGTCTGAAATGTACTGGCATAGAAGGCCAATGCCTTCTCTGTGCTGGCTAGTGCGCATTGAATCTGCAACTTGTGTTGCATAGTCAATCCAACTTTCTGTGTTGATTTTTGGCATATCGCCATTGTGCTGAAGTGGCTCAAGATAACTGTCCAATTGAACTGTCAGATTCATCGAAGTAAGGGTGATGTTCAGTTCGTCTAATTGGAATATAGAGTAATAAGCCTGCGAGTGATCATCCTTTAGACTTGGGACAGGATATTCTCCTCTATTGCTCATCGTGTCGATTAATGCTCCATTTTCAAAGTAGGCGTTGTCATCTGGCAGAGGGATTGGAATGGGGTGGGTCAGGTTCGCGTTGTTTACTCTAAAGAATGGGGCAAAAAGGCCAAGTTTTTCAAGGGTGATCAGCCTTTTCCGGTCTATGTTAAAATCTCTCTTCTTACAATATGTTACAAATTCGTCGGCTGTGAGAAGGCGAAACACGATTGTTCCACCGTGAGATAGTAACGATTGTGCAATGCCTTGGGGGATGGAGAGGGTAGGAGTCATTTGCTTTTCTCTACGGCTTATGTCTTTGTTTAATACGATTGAAACTGACAAACATGCTTGGATCATGGTTGATCGAGCTAATGAACTGCATCGGGACGACTGTGTTTGTAACGACTAATGGGATTATCTCCATGTCCTTAGGTTCGACACCAACCATCTTGGCAAGTTTGTCCCTATTCGTATTCAGCCATTCAAAGCGTTCAATGTGCTTGCCAAGGAGGTCTTTGTCTTCGCCCTCAGCTACACCTTTAAACTTGTTTAGCTGCTCAGATATTTCACTAAGCGTCTTGGCTTGCTGAAGCCTCTTGCACTCAATGATGAAGACTTCGTTAGAGCTACCATCCCATGCGATCACATCCACATCACTTTTGTGAAATTCTCCATCCCCTTTTCTTGCCCCTAATTCAGTCATTAAGAGGCCCTGCATGGTTTTGAAGCCAATACCTTTGTAGGCTTCCTCAACTTCTTTCTCAAACTTCATCCCCAAATCGTGAGCGATATGTCCAATCCAAGTTTTCATTAAGGGAGTGTCGAAGTAAGAAGTGTCGAAAGAGCCGTATGAGGCGAAGTAGAATATGTACTTCAAGCTTTCATCTAAATTGCCCGGTGAGATTATGAACTCACCATCTTTAGATTGGAGAATTGGACGGGAGATGAAAGACCACCGCCTCTTGAACTTCCAAGGCCACCAATCAGCGCCCTTAAATCCTAAAACGTCCTGATCCCAAGATGGTCTTTGGGGTAGAGTCAACTTGTCCAAGAATTTGTCTATGCTTGCCTGAGGGCATTTTGAGGGAGAGAGTATGCTATGAACCTCCTCCTTGCTCAGTATAAGTATGGGCTGCTCATTCTCTAACGCATATTTGTAAATGAGGTTGGCAAGCTCAAAGCCTTTGAAAACATCAACCCCGTATTCACTGATAATTCCATCAATGAATTTCTTATCAAAAAGATCGTCCGTATTACCTGTAGATTCAGCTATCTCAAATATGCGGTTGTAGTCCTCATCGGAATCGGCGAACTGAACGTCAAAGAAGTCTGTAATGTAAGGTGTGACTACATTGTCAAAGAAAGACCTGTCGAGGTCGAGCCAACCATTTGCCAGAGGGATGATCCAGCTTTCTGCATACCCATTTCTTACAGCATCACTATGGGCAGCTAGAAGATATAAAGTCGAAATCAGAGCCGTAAGATCGGTGTACTCGGCGGTTCCAAAGGGCTTCTCGCCTTCATCCGGTGAACTGCAATAAGCCATTTCAAGAAGGATTCGCGTAGCTAGTGAAGTCTCATCAAGCTTACTTTGTTCCTTGGTGAGAACGTCTTTAACTTCGGCGTAGTCATGTAAAGATTTGAGAGCAGGAACGGTTCGTTTCCATACTGCTTTATCATGAGCTATGGCTTCTATATTTGTAAGGCAAAATTCAATGATATCCATACGTGAGTGCTCACCAAGAATATCGTTAATCAAGCTCCACAGATGATCAACTTTCTGAGTAAGGAACTGGTTCGCATGAGCTTTCTTAGTAATTTTCCCTTTTGCGAAATCGTCAGGAGTACACACCCTCGCATTTGCCCAAGCTATGTCCCATTGGTGGTTAGTGATAGGTTTGGTCGGAATGTGCTGTGAGGCAATCAGGTCTCTATAGTTGTTAGCAGGGAATACGTGGATGAAACGGCTGTAGGGGCTGGGAAAGGCTCTCTCAATGATTGAGTCTATAGTCTCAGTGTCCAAATGTTCTTTGAAGGCTACTCCTAATATCTTGTGTAAAAGAGTTCTCTCTGCGGTGTTGGTTTGGGAGTGGGATTCTTTGACGAAGATATCATCAAAATAGATGTAGGTTATTTCAGCTATTGCTTTGACAACCTCATCAAGTCCACACTCAGGCAGCGTATCAATATTGATTCCATCCCAACCGTCGAACACAGGGAACTTAAGGACTAGGCTCAAATCAATAGGCTCACGTAAGTGAGGATCAACATAGGGCAGAAGGATCATGAGCCAGTTACAAACCATCTCCCATAGTCTGTAGGCGAAATCGAATTGTATGCTGTCTCCTTCAAAAGGTGCGACTTCTACCCATACCTGAGCCTTTGAGCTTGAGGTGAGTGATAGGATGATCTTTCGTTTGACTAAATCATAGCTCACACTATTTTGAGCAACATTGCTTTGTGAGAAGTAGGGATTCTGTTGGTGGTTTTTTAATCTCAAATATTCATGAAAGCGGGAGTTGTAGTAGCACCTGTGCCGTATCTTGGTTTTCAATTCCTTCCTGAAAGGCAGTAAGTAATCTGCCTGAATCGAGATCATCGAATGCTGCATTTTGTTGTACTGGCCTAGGGGGGCATACAGGCTATATTCGTGCTCTTTCCAGAACGCATAGAGTAAAGCGTCAGTGTCAAAGTAGGAGAAGGTTACATTTCGTTCATGAAGCTCCTCCCTTTGTCGTGCAATTCCGAACAGGCTTGGAAGGAAGTCAATAACGTCATGCATCAAAAGCTCTAAGTCGCCTACATTCACATGTAGGATATCCCAACAATCAGGCTTCTCGTCCCACCCAAAAACTATTGACTCTCCAAGTCCACCAAAGAAGATTATTGAAATCCCTTGCTTGAAGTCGGGGAAGCTACTCGTAAACTTCGCACACTGGTCAATGTAGGCAGTGAACTTCTTACCAATCTCCTTACCGTCAAGTCCCTCGTTGTAGTTTATAGAGGTAAAGACTTCATCGCTTGGGAAGTACTGTATGAAGTGGTAATACTCTCCTTCAGGGGTCGCATAAAAGCGATCTTGGATGTTGCCCAAAAGACCTAACTCTTTCTTCACAAAATCCAACTCGATTACATGCTCATTCAGACCGGAGACAAGGCTAGTGATAGAGTTGAATTGAACGTTTTTGAGATGGTGTGTGAAGACATGCAGTTCCCCTTCATCGGCGAACAACTTGACAACATATCTTCTGATTGAATGGAAAAGTACGGTTGGAAGAAATAAAACGAGTTTCCCTTTATTGGAGATAATGGGTTTTTCATCAATGACAGATTCCATGAATTCGCTGTTATAAATGTCTGAAAGTTCTTCTTTGGTAACGATGAAGGGACTCAACTCTTCAACGGTAATGCCCAACTGAGTTAAATCCTTATTCGAGAAGACAATATATTTAGACCACTTCAGTATCTCCTGTGGAGTCGTGACGATATTTCTTTTACAGTTGAATTCACCTGTCTCATACAAGTCCAAGTCTGCTCGCCGGATAGACGCATCAAGAAGGGTCAACAGGGCATAAATGCTCTTTTTAGCACTCTCATATTTGGGAGGAGTGATCCTGAAAATATCTATGATGTTTTGGACGTAATAAGTAGCCGAGGTTAGTAGGCCGCTTAAGAAATAGCGATTGCCCTCCTCAGTTATGAGGTTGTCCACAAACACATCTTCCTGTGGGTCTTCCTGTCCCTTCCAAATGAAGTCCAGGCGGTTGTTCAGGAGGTCGGTAAGATCAGCTATTTTGTATGGGCGTTTCCCTTTTGCGGCGTATGCGGAGATATAAGCCAGTAGCTCTAGGCGGTAGTTGTTGTCCGTAAACTTTGGGTTTAACAGCATTCCCCCTATCGCTGTCGCAATGCTTTCAAATGAATACTTGCCGAGCCTCTGCGATACTTCCGTGGTGTTGTCTAATTCGCGATTCATGCTGCCTGCACTGGATTCTAGTGGGGTGTGATAAGGAGCTTCGGTTGGCGTGTTTGGGAATTCTCTACTAGGAGTTCCGTTTGGTCACAGTTGTTGTCACGCAATTGTTTTTGGACGTATGCTTCGTGGTGTAAGTGATCTGCACTCGTAGCCGTAGAAAGCAAAAGTGGTAGAATTAAAAATGATGATCTTTCATATGGTCTTTTATTTTAGTCGCTCATTGACAATCGAATACTGTTCAGTGAGTGAGTTAAGAAAGTTGATAGTGTGTTCTTCGATTGTTTTATTAAGCTCTTCACACAATTCACGAATCCCATTATTGTAGTTCTTGCACAATTCATCATATAGCGCTTTGTATTTTTTATTGTGCGCAGCAATAATTGACAGTGTGTCAATTTCATTTAGATTTGAATCTATGTCAGATGACTTGTGTACAATAGCATTCCTTTTTTGTTGAATCTGGTTTGTGAATTTTACAAGATGCTTAAAATTTTTTTTGGTTTCATAGTATTTAATTTTTGAGAGCAGTGATTTTCTTGTTACGTTTCTTGGCTTAATCCCAACTTGAAAAACATGATTGGCAAGTTGTGCACACTTGTCGATGTGTGAAGATACTTTTATGAGATAATGCTCCATGAATATTCTCATGTGGAGTGGTATTTCTATGTTGTTTTCTTCGAGCAATTTATTACTACACAGATCAAAATATTTAGGCAGAGTGGTGAGTTGAAGATAGGTCTTGTCTACTTCAAGTAGCCATTTGGCTGAGCCGTGTTGATAAGAGATATGCTTCGGTGGATCGTCGTAGCTGACAGAGTTTCTTAACTCTTCTGCGCTGTTTGGGATGATTGCAGTCAAATCTTCTACAATTAATTTTGAAAAGTTAGAATCTAGCATTTATCTAGTCCTTAAGTTTTAGAGCTAATCTAAACATCCGGGTGATTATATATGCTATTCAATATGGTTTGCAAATGAATTTGCTTTATATTTGAGGGTATGATTTTTTGCTTACTTGCTGAGTCTAGTATAGCGGATGGCGGGGGGGGCTCGTCTCGGTCGTTGACTTAGGCGGTCATTTTTCGATTAAGTTGGAGCGTGAGGGAGAATTTGTCAGGATGAGTGTTAGCAATAGGTTAGCAAAAACAAAAAAGGGTTTATGACGATTTGTCATAAACCCTTGATTTGTCTGGTCGGGATGAGAGGATTTGAACCTCCGGTCTCTGCGTCCCGAACGCAGCGCTCTACCAGACTGAGCCACATCCCGATGTCGTGAGGGGGTAACTAGCGTAGGCTTTTTGAAAAGGCAAGGTAAAAATGCAACTTTTTTGCAATGAGATGGACAAAGTGGGTATTTCGGCCTATCATATGTAATTGAATGAGAAAATAAGAATTCTAATAGTTTTCATGTGCGGATATCGGTAAACGAGGGTGTCGCTGGTTTTGCGGCTGGAGAGAACGGCGATTGCGTTTGACGCAACGGGGATAGATAAGGAGTCGTGAGTGATTAAAGTTCTTGTCGTGGATGATTCCGCCTTCATGCGGAAAGCCATCAGCACGATGCTTGATAAGGATCCGGGAATCAAGGTTGTCGGTGCTGCCCGCGATGGGCAGGAAGGGCTTGAGCTTGTGCGGAAGCTTGATCCCGATGTCGTGACCATGGATATCGAGATGCCCAAAATGGACGGTCTGACCGCCCTGAGGCATATCATGATGGAGGCCCCCCGACCTGTCTTGATGGTCAGCTCCCTGACCACGGAAGGTGCGGAGTCCACCCTCAAGGCCATGGAGCTTGGGGCTGTCGATTTCATTCCCAAACAACTTTCAAAGGTTTCTCTCGATATTATCAAGATTGAAAAAGATCTTATAGATCGGGTGAAAACCGTTGCCGCCCGCAAGATGCGGCATGTCTCTCCAAGAGCTGCCAAACCGAAACCTGCGGTCGCACCAAGGTCGGCAGCCAGACCTTCTCCCACTGGCAGGCCGATTCGTGATGTGGTCGCCATTGGCGTTTCCACCGGCGGGCCGCCTGTGGTTCAGAAGATTCTTTCCCTGCTTCCTGCGGATTTCCCGGCGGGTATCGTCATTGCACAGCATATGCCTGCGGCTTTCACCGGGCCTTTTGCAAAGCGGCTGGACAGCGTCAGCAAGCTTTCCGTCAAGGAAGCCGAGCCGGGTGACGTCCTGCGTCCCGGGCATGCGTTTGTTGCCCCCGGCGGGCGGCATCTCGTGCTCGATCAGAAAGTCAGCCGTATCGACGTGGTCGTGACGGATGATCCCGTGGAAGAATTGTACAAACCGTCGGCCAACGTACTCATCAGCTCCGTTGCCAAGGCGGTCGGAAAGCGCGGGTTGAGCGTTATCCTGACCGGCATGGGCAACGACGGTTGCGAAGGTGTCCGTGATCTCAAGAACAAGGGTGGGCGCGCTTTGGCTCAGAGTGATTCCACCTGTGTCGTCTATGGGATGCCCAAGGCCATCGTGGATGAAAATCTTGCAGACGAGATCGTCGATTTGGATGACATGGCTGAAGCCATTGTTGCCAATCTGTACAAATAATTGCGGATAATCGACTTCAAATATTAACCAGAGAGATCTGAGCATATGTCGAATTGCACTGAATATCTTGTTCTTTTGAAGAGTGACGACAATGAAATCGTTCGTGAGGGAGCGTTTCGGGCCGGTGAAGAGAATTGCGTCGAGGCCGTTGAAACGCTTGCGGAGTTGTTGCAGACCAACCATCTAGGCATTCAGGAGGCTGCTGACAGTTCTTTACGCAAGATCGGCGGCAAGGCCACGGTGCAGGCTGTTCTGCCTTTGCTGCGGTCTGATGATGCGCCTGTTCGTAATCTTTCCATGGATATTCTCCGGGAAGTGGGGAGTCAGGATATGGCTTCGCTCATCTCATTGGTTCAGGACGAGGACCCGGATATTCGTATTTTCATGACCGATATTCTGGGCTCGACAGGCAACGTGCTGGCTGTTGAGCCTTTGTGCGAGGCCTTGCTCAAGGACCCTGAAGTGAATGTTCGCTATCAGGCGGCAGTCAGTCTCGGCGAACTCGGAAAACCTGAAGCTGCCCCCTGTTTGAACAAGGCTATCGGGGATGAAGAGTGGGTGCAGTATTCGGTGATCGAAGCCCTGACCAAGATCGGGCATGCCAGTTCGGTGGATGCTTTGGTAAAGGCGTTGGACGGTGCTTCCGACCTAGTGGCATCAATGATTATCGATTCACTGGGAGAGCTGGGCAACGTCAAGGCCGTGAGCATGCTTTTGCGCCGGATGGACGATGCTCCGACAGCTCTCAGAAACAAGATCGTCAAGGCTGTGGTCAGAATTCTTGGCGGCAAGTCGTTGACCCTGTTGAATGAAGAGGAAAGGGAGCGGTTCCGCAAGTACCTGATCGTCGCTCTTGATGATGAGGAAATAGAAATTCAGGATGCTGCTATTCAGGGGCTGGCTCATGTCGGCGGAGAGCTGGCCTCGGAATGTATTTTGCGTATTGCCAGTGCGCTCGATCAGGACCGCGATCAGGAACGCCTGTCCTCAATTATCGGGTCGCTGGCGAAGATAGGGCTGACAGAAGCGCTCAAGGCCGGGATTCTCAGTGATGATACGGATATGGGGCGCGTCTCGGTGCAGGTGTTGTCGTTGATTTCCCCGGATCAATGTGACGGTGAGCATGCGGTCTGCAAGGTGCTGATGGATGCCTTCTGGAAGGTGGGGCTTCCCATTCAGCGTCAGATCGTCAGTGTGGCCGCAGATCGGGGAAGTGAACGCGCGAAGGACTTTTTTATTCGAATTCTTGATGAGCATACAGATGGAACCGTACTCAAGGGGGCCGTGTATTTTCTCGGTGAGAAATTGCGGCTTCAGGAAGTGGCTGGTAAAATCTTTCAACTGCTCGATCATCAGTATGACGACGTGAAGGAAGCGGCGCTTGAGGCGTGTATCGCTATCGGCAGCCCGGAAGTGCAGGAGCATTTTCGGGAAATGTTCGGCAGCGAGGAACCGGTTCATCGGCTCATGGCGACATACGCATTCGGTAAACTTGGTGCGGTGGATAATCTGGAATACCTCAAGCAGGCGCTTGAAGATGAAGTTCCTGATATCCGAAAGGTTGCAATTGAGGCTTTGGCTTCCTCCTGTGATATCAGCAATGATTGGCGTACCTTGGTGCTTCCGAAACTCGACGATGAGAGCAAGGATGTCCGGCTGACGGTGATTGAAGTTATGGGGCAGTGTTATGCTGAGGACTTCATTCCGCATCTGATTGACGCTCTTGATGATGCCGATGATTGGGTCAAGATCCGGGCTGTTGATGCTCTGGGTGAGCATAAGTCAGAGCAGGCTCTGCCGAAATTCGTTGAAATGCTCGGAAGCTCCAATCGTTTTGTCGTCATGAAGGTGATTGAAGGTTTGGGTAATATTGGTGGCACAGCCGCATTTGAGGCGTTGCTTGAGATTACCAACAGTGATGAATACGAGTTGGTGACTGCCGCCGAGGAAGCCATCGTCAAGATTCAGGAATCCCAGGAGTAGGCGCAGTCGATGTCTTCCCTTTTTTCCAAGACCATATCCCTTGGCAAGGAACTTAAGATTACGGATCAGGAGTTCATTGGCCTGCGGGATTTCATTTATGCTCAGTGTGGTATCTACATCGCGGACAACCGTAAATATTTGTTGGAAAATCGTCTCGGGAACCGGCTCAAGAAGCTGAATCTCAAGAACTTTGATGAGTATTACAATTTTTTGCGGTTTGATGTGGGAAAGGCGAATGAACTGAAAAAGCTTTTTGAAGTCATTACGACGAATGAAACCAGCTTTTACCGAAACCCACCGCAGTTGCAGGTGTTTCAGGAAAAGGTGCTCTCCGAGGTCCTCAAGGAGCGCCGTGCCAATGGAAAGAGTCTTCGAATCTGGTCCGCCGGTTGTTCAACGGGCGAGGAACCGTATACGATTTCCATGATCATTCATGAATTGCTGAAAGGCGAGGTTGGTTCCTGGGACATCAGGATCACTGCCAATGATTTGTCGGAACGCGTTCTGGAGTCGGCTCGAAAGGGTGTCTACAATGATTACACCCTGCGTACGACACCGGAAGACATTGCAAAGCGTTATTTCGATATGAATGGCGGAACCAACAAGATCAAGCCGGAAGTCAAGAAGCTTGTGAGTTTCGGGCAGATTAACCTGAAAGACCGGATGCAGTTGAAGCGTGTGGAGCGGTCACAGATAATTTTCTGTCGAAATGTCATTATTTATTTTGATGATGAAATGAAAAGGCAAGTTATTAACGCCTTTTATGACAACCTGTTGCCCGGTGGCTATTTGTTTATCGGCCATTCCGAGTCCCTGCACAACATTACCCGTGCCTTCAAGCCCATACATTTCCCGGGTGCCATTATTTACAGGAAGGAAGCATAGATACGTAGTTGTGCAGAAGTTGGGGGAAGTGAGTTTAAATGACAGATCAAGTACGTTGTTTGATAAAGTTGAATGTATTGAGTTGGTGCCTTTAAGGAGGAAGCATGCCTAAACATATTCTGATAGTAGACGATTCAAAGACTGTGCGAAATCTTGTCGCCTTTATCATGAAAAAGGAAGGATTCAAGGTAACCACGGCAGAAGACGGGCTGGATGGTTTGGAGAAATTGTACAGTGCCAGTGAAGTAGATTTGATAGTTTCAGACGTTAATATGCCGCGTATGGACGGATTGACTTTTATCAAGACGGTGCGTGAGCAGGAAGCATACAGGGATATCCCCATTGTGGTTTTGTCTACCGAAGGGCAGGATAGGGATATCCAGACCGGCTTGACGGTTGGGGCCAACTTGTACATGGTCAAACCTGCACAACCGGAAAAGCTTGTACGAAATGTCAAAATGTTGCTTGGCTAGTTTTTATGGCGTCCTAATGTGATAAACGTAATGAATTCAGGCTGGCCGGACAGTAGTCCGGTTCGTAGAGTGAAAAAGCCAGAGGATATTTGATGAGCCAGGACTTCCTTGATCCGGAAATATTAGTTGATTTTTTCATAGAGGCGAAGGAGCACTTGGAAACGATCGAGCCGAATCTGCTCGAATTGGAAAAGGCTCCCGAGAATCTAGGACTGCTCAATGAGATTTTTCGCCCGATGCACTCCCTCAAGGGGGCATCAGGTTTTCTCGGTTTAAATAAAATCAACAGGTTGGCCCATAAAGCTGAAAATATTCTGGATGAATTGCGTCAAGGCTCCATGCAGGTGACCGGGTCTATCATGGACCTCATCCTTTCGGCTACGGACGCTTTGCGGACCATGGTGGACAATCTTGAGCAGAACGGAGTCGAGGGTGAGGTCGATACCGATCCTATCATCGCACAGATCGAACTGGCTTTGGCTGGTGAACCCTTAGGCGAACAGGTTCCCGAGGTTGCTGTCGAGCCTCCATCTGATGCTGTTTTTGAGAGTGAACCGGATGCTGTCATTGATGTTGAACCGATTACTGTAGAAATTCCTCAGCCTGAACCCGAACCCGCTCCTGTTGCGGAAGAAACAGGAAGTGTTGCCATGACTGCATCGTTTCAGCCTGTCCCTGATCCTGATTTTGATGACACTCCCTATGTGCTGACGACTGTCGGCGAAGGGCATCTTGCCGACTTCCTTGAGGAAGCTCAGGAGATTGTTGAAAATCTCAACCGCTGTCTTCTTGCGCTGGAGGGTGAACCCAGCGGAAATGACGAATTGATCAACGATACTTTTCGGTATTTTCACAACCTCAAGGGGAACAGTGGGATTATCGGGTTCAAGGAGCTTAATTCCCTGACCCATGAAGCTGAGACATTGCTTAACAAGGTTCGTAAGGGAGATATGGAGTGTAACCAGGCGATTATTGACCTGTTGCTCGCCTCCGTTGATCTTATTGAAGATTTGATTGGTAAAGTCGATTTGGACACCAACAAGGTGACGCCTGTTGATACCAGTGTCATGGCACAGATGCTTCAGAAGGTGACTGAAGAAGGGGATGCGTCCATGATTCAGCTTGATCGTGACGGCGCGGTTGGTGAGTCCTCGGTGCAGGAAGGACAGGAAGCGGCTGGTGCTGAAAGTGCGATGCCTGCTTCCGAATACGATCCTGAGGACGTTTCTCTTTTCCAGCAGACGATCAAGCAGCAGTTCGAGGCGGTTGTCGTCGCCCTTGGACTTTTGCGTAAGGACCCGAATCAGAAAGACCTGATTGACGGCCTGTTCCGGACATTCCAAACTATTCAGAATTCCACCGGATACATGGGGCTTGACGAGATCAAGGAATATGCCGGACGAACCGTCGGTTTGGTGGATCAGGGCCGTAAGACTGATATGGATTTCAGCTTGATGCTGGATATTCTTGAACAGGAATTTGCGATTTTGAAGGAGATGATTCTCAAGGCCATGGAGGGAATCGTCGGTGGGCCGGTTGAAGATCCTACTGAAAATGTAGTGATCCCGGAGTCGGCGGCAGGCGGCACTCCGAAGGTTGAGCCTGCTCCTGCCGCGCCGGTCGAGCCAGCAGTGCCTGCCGCTCCCGTCGCGCCGAAGCAGGCTCCGGCTCCCGCGGCCGCTCCCAATACTCAGGCTCCACCAGCGAAACCTGCGGCTGCGGCTCAGAAAAAAGCACCACAACCTGCGCCCGCAGCGCCCAAGAAAGCCATGCCGACTTCTCCTGTGAAAAACGGGGCTTCCGGTGGACAGCCTCCGGCAAAGCCCAAGGCTTCCAGCACGATTCGTGTTGACCATCACAAGCTCGATCATCTGATGAACGTCATTGGCGAGCTTATCATCAACCGTAACCGGTATGCCATGCTCGCGCGTGCTCTTGAAGAGGGGCATGAGGACGTGCAGGTTGTCGCCCAGCAGTTGACTGAAACGACGTATGCCATGGCCCGTATTTCCGATGACCTTCAGGATACGATCATGAAGGTCCGCATGGTACCGGTTCAGTCTGTTTTCTCCCGCTTTCCTCGTTTGGTGCGAGACTTGAGTCGCAAGAGCGGCAAGCAGGTCGAGCTGATCATGGAAGGTGAAGAGACCGAATTCGATAAGAGCGTTGTCGAGGAGATCGGCGATCCCCTGGTTCACCTTGTCCGCAACGCCGTGGACCATGGGCTTGAGGATGAGCAGGCGCGAGTCATGGCGGGTAAGAAGCCCAAGGGCCATGTCTGGCTGCGTGCGTATCACAAGGGGAATTCCGTTGCCATTGAGGTCGAAGACGATGGTCGCGGCATGGACCCGGAAAAGCTTAAGCAGGTTGCCATCCGAAAGGGTGTTATCACTCCCGAGGAAGCCAACAGCATGGATGATCGCGAAGCGCTAGAGTTGATTTTCGCGCCCGGTTTTTCTTCTGCGGAAAAGGTGACGGACATTTCCGGACGCGGTGTCGGAATGGACGTGGTCAAGACCAATATCAAGAATCTCAAAGGCAGCGTGCATACCCAGTCCGAAGTGGGCAAGGGGACCAAGCTGACTTTGACCCTGCCGCTGACGTTGGCGATCATTGACGCGCTGATGGTTCAGGTGGCCGGTGAGACGTTCGCGATTCCGCTGGATGCGGTTTCCGAGACCACCAAGATCGAGGTTGAACAGCTCTCCGATGTCAACAACCGCAAGGCCGTTACCCTGCGTGGTGAAGTCCTCGGTATTGTGGAACTGGCTGAACTGCTTGATCTGCCTCAATCCATGGAGGAGCGGGACGTTTTGCCGATGGTCGTGATTCAGGACAATGACCGTCGTTTGGGACTGGTCGTTGATCGTCTGCTGGAGCGGCAGGAAATCGTTATCAAGCCACTTGGCCAGTACCTGAATGATTTCAATTTGCAGGGACTTTCCGGTGCAACCATCATGGGTGACGGTTCCGTGGTCCTGATTCTTGATCCCCATGAAATCTACAGTATATCCACACAGCTCGGTCGCAGAGATACCTCTTCGGTTTCGGCTTTGACCGTTGGCAAGTAATCATTTCAAATAGACAATGAAAAGGCCGGGGAGCAGCATGTGCTTCCCGGCCTTTTTTTGATGTGCAGAGTCGTTGTTCTTAGAACATGGACATGAAGTTCATGAACAGTGTGACGTTCAGGGCGTGCATGAGCCACATGAGCAGTGCGGCCAGAAAGGTGAGTCCCTTGAGTTGAAGCGGTGCAGCGCTGCGGGCGATGATCAGCCAGAGGATGGTGCAGATCGCTCCGATTGCAGTGGCTCCGGCCCAGACGAATCCAAGCGGTGTGCCCATGGTCATGGTTTTGAAGCTCTCAGGCAGCGTAGCAAACATCCATCCCTGACAGGCAAGGAAACCGACCATGGGGATTGCGGCCCACCGGGCGGCCAATTTGAGGGTGAAATTGTAATAATCGCGCCCGAAATCGTCCTTGTTGCGGCGCAGTACCAGATAGGCACAGCTCAGGCCTGCTGCTGCGGCAATGGTCAGGATGGCGTACATGATAGCCATGGGAAGTTGGAGCGCCTGTGCATTGTATGCTGCCTGTGCCGGGTCTGCCGCGGTTTGGCCGATCAGCAGTTTGGCCGGGACGGCAATGGTCACGGCGGCGAGTCCGCCGAGGGCGGCAATGAGTCCCAACACGATGTGGAATCCCTTCGCGCTTCGCATTTTCTTCCAGCTCAGGGAGTGGATGAAGGTGAAAAGAGCGAATACGCCCATGCCGATGAACGCATACTTGAGCGGAGAAGTCGGATTGATGAATTTCTTGATGAATTCAGGGAATTTTGCGAAGGCGATGCCCACGCCTGCACCGCAGACGACGAGGGTCAGGATGAGCAGAATCAACCCCATGGATGAGGTCTGCTGTCCGTATTTGTCATAGAAGACACGTTTTTTGGCCTTGGCTGCGATTTCGCCGAGAACGGCGACGACCGGGCTGCCGAATGCGGCCATGCCCAACAGGCTGAAAAAGGCGGGAGCCAGCATTGTGGCGACCATGATCAGGGTTTCGTTCATATTCATGGTAATAGATACTCCGGGTTTGTTTCTGCATTCGTCTGCACGGATGCCGCGTGGGTTATTTGCCTGAAAATCGCGCAGTGTGCAAGGTTCTGCCATTTTTGCGTTCATCGTTCAATTCACAACGATTCCTTGCAAAAACTCTGTTCATCGCCTATTTTGATAAAACATTTCAATGGGAGAAATTGGAGAATTCCGCATGAAACACCTGAAGCTCATTCTACTCGTCTCACTTTGCTCACTGGCCTTTGGCTGCACCGCTGCCAAACAGAACACGGCCACGGATACGGCAAGCATTGAGTGGAGAATAAAGAGTCTTGAGGAAAGTTTTCTGAATTTTCGTGAAGAGCAGCGCCGACAAGCTGATCAGAACGCCGAGAATGCTGAAGATATCAAGGAACGCCTTGACGCCGTGGAAGAACAGGTCGCTTCGTTAAAGAGTGATGAATCCATGGCCGCCGCTCCCGATGACATGACCGGGACTCCCGAGGACAAGGGCTGGGTGACCGACCTCAAGCCGGACGAGGATGGATGGGTCGAAGGCCAGAAGCCTGCTCCTTCGAAACCCACCGCCCAGAGCGGAGAGGAAAAACCGTGGGCGCAGGTGCCCGGACCGCCGCCGGTCATCCCGGAACCCAAGGTCGTCAAACGTCATGCCGTTGCGAAAAAGCCTGTTGCTTCCAAGCGCAAGGCGACTGGTGCCCAGTCAATGTATGACAAGGCGCTCGCCAAATATCGTGCGGAAGATTTTGAAGGCGCACGCGGGGCATTCGATGAACTCCTGAAGAAGTACCCCAATAGCGATCTGGCTCCCAATGCCCTGTATTGGAAAGGGGAGACATATTATTCCCAAAAGGACTTTGCCCAGGCTATTCTGACTTTCAAGGAAGTGACCGGGCGTTTCCCCAAGCATCATAAATCCGCTTCCGCGTTGCTCAAGATCGGCATGTCGTATGACCGGGTAGGTGATCCTGACAATGCGATCTTTTACATGCGTGCCTTGGTGGAGGACTTCCCTCGGTCCGAACCGGCGAAGCTGGCGCGCAAGGAATTGACTCGTCTCGGCGGGTAACATGACTGCTACCGGTTTGTTCTGCTCTTTCTGATTGTATTTTTCTTCTAGCCAATCGAGCTTTCCTGCATGGATATGCAAAAAGAGTTTTTCGCCTGTCTCGCACTGAGACATACGCCGCGTCTCGGCCCGGTGTTCTGGAAGCAGCTTTTTGCTCGTTATGACAGTGTTTTTGATGCTGTTCAGGATGCCGCTTTTTGGCCGTCGCGAGGTTTTGAGGCCCGTGGGGTAAAACAGCTTGCCAAGGCGTGTGCCACTGAAGTGTGGCGTAAAAAGGCGGAAGCGGAATACAAGGCCGCATTGCACGCGGGCATGACCGCCATTACATGGTTTGATCCGCGTTTCCCACAATCTCTCAGGGATATTGAAGACCCTCCATTGCTCCTTTATGTTGCTGGTGATGTTTCACTCCTCGGAAATCCCGGGGTAGCCGTTGTCGGCGCGCGTGAATGTACGCCTCTCGGGCTTGAATCCGCAGGGCGCATCAGTACACAGCTTGCCAATATCGGTATTACCGTCGTGTCCGGTCTGGCTCTCGGTATTGACCGGCAGGCCCATCTCGGCGGCCTGCGCGGGATTGGGCGTTCCATAGCCGTTCTCGGTTGTGGGCTGGATATTGATTATCCGCGTGGCAATCGTGATGTGCGGCAGGCGCTTGAGCGGAATGGACTGGTGGTGACAGAGTATGGTCCTGGTGAAGGGGCGAGAGGCAGCAATTTCCCGTATCGCAACAGGATAATCAGCGCGCTGTCGCTCGGTGTGCTTGTTGCCGAGGCCGCGCACAACAGCGGGAGCCTCATCACGGCACGTCTGGCAGGAGAGCAGGGGCGGGATGTTTTCGCCTTGCCCGGTCCTCTCGGGCAGCCGACATTCACCGGTTGTCATCGGCTCATCAAACAGGGTGCCGCTTTGGTGGAAAATGCTGAGGATATTGTTGCGATTTTGCGGTATGATTTTGCTCGTGAACTGGAGAATATCCCTGATCCCGAGCCTGCGAAGGAAGCTGATGAGATAGATGCTTCCGAGGCCAAGGTAAAAAAGGCCGCGAAGAAGTCGTCCGAAAAGAAGGTTGAGCCGGAGCGTGACGTCCCGGATTCGGAAAAGCGTCCCCTGCGTAAGCGGCCAAGTGCCGTAGAACGGGAGGACATTGTCCTCAACGAGGAAGAGCAGGAAGTCATGGCAGTACTCAACCAGATGGATAAAGTTCATATCGACGCCCTTGGGCGTGATCTTGAATGGGAGTCTGCGCGTGTGAGCAAGGTGCTGCTCATGCTTGAGATGCGTGGGGCTGTGCAACAGTTGCCCGGGATGTGGTATCTGGCTCGAGAATGTCAACAATAGGGGACGTCATGGACTGGAAACTTCTTGCGACGACTTTCGGTACGTTGTTTGTGGCCGAACTTGGTGACAAGACGCAGTTGGCGTGCATGCTGATGACTGCCAAAACACAGAAGCCGTGGACCGTCTTTCTCGGATCGTCACTGGCGCTGGTTCTTGTCAGTTTTCTAGGTGTCATGTTTGCGAATTTCATTTGCCAGTACATTCCTCCCGAAATAATCAAGAAGGTTGCTGCCGTTTCCTTTGTCGTGATGGGATGCCTGATCTTTTTTGATAAAATTTGATGATTCTGTGGACTTGAGGCAACACTGCTACATGTGTACATTGTCAGTTCGCCTGAATGGTCGGGCACAAATGAAAATTAACTGAAGACGCCATGCAGAAAATCCCCATTGATCTTGCCGCACCCGGCATGAAGCTCGGAAAGGCCGTGACCAAGGAAGGCGGCATGACCATCATGGCCGAGGGCATGGAACTCACGGACAGCCTTATCTCGCGTCTTGAGAACATGAAAATTGACCGCATTACGGTGCAGGGGCATCCCGTGGATATGGGGGGAGCCGGTTCCGGGACCAAATATGCGGAGCGTATTGAGCGACTGGACGTTCTTTTCCGCAAGTACGCTCAGGATAAATGGATGACGCGGGTCAGGGATCGTATGGCGCAGTATTTCCGCATCAAGGCGGCTGCACAGGAAGCCAAGATGAAGGCCATGGAAGCGCTTCTTGACGAAGGTGTCGAAGAAGAAAATGGCGTGGATGAAAACGGAAACGGTGGTGAGTAGGTCATGGAAGAAGATCTGAAAACCAGTGTCCGGGGCGAAATCCTTTCAGTCAAGGATCTGCCCACATTGCCGCATGTGCTGGATGAAGTGACCAAGCTCGTCGAAGACCCGGACGCATCCAGTGAAGCCATCGCCAAGGTCATTTCTACCGATCAGGTGCTTTCAGCCAAGGTGCTCAAGATGGTCAACTCGCCCATTTACGGATTTCCCGGCCGCATCAGCTCGATTCAGCACGCGCTCGTTCTGCTCGGTTTCAATGTCATTCGAGGCATCATCATTTCCACATCGGTCTTCGACATGATGGAGCAGGCCATGAAAGGTTTGTGGGAGCACAGTCTTGGCTGCGCCACCGCCTGCAACATCATTGCCCGTCGTGCCGGTTTTGAAGACCCCGAGGAATACGCGGTTGCCGGATTGCTGCATGATCTCGGCAAGGTCGTGACAGCCGTTCAGTTGCCCGATCTGCACAAGACGATCACTGATACCGTCAAGGCCAAGGAACTGACGTATTTTCAGGCAGAAAAGGATGTCATGGGATTCGGGCATGACCGCATTAACGCATGGCTCGCCCGTCATTGGGGGCTTCCTCCGAACATCCGGGAGGCCATGTCCCGCCATCATGCGCCGCAGTTGGCTGAGTTTTACAAGCCCATGTCCTGCGTCGTGCATATTGGTGATTTTCTTGTTCGTCTGTTCGAATTTGGCAATTCCGGTGATGACCAGACTGCCTACCTCAGGCCGGAAGCGCTCATCGAACTCAAGTTCAAGATGTCCGATCTCGACAAGGTGATGGATGAGATGGCGGACCAGTTCCTTGAAGTCTCTGACTTGACGTTCTAGATATCATCCTGCGTTTTCAATATGCGGTAACTTTACCCATTCTTTGACGAATCATCGGTGCGGTGCTAGGATTTTCGCATGAGCCAGACCCTCGAAAGTTCTCTTTTCCAACGCAAGCAGATTGCATTTCTGCTGTCTCCGGACAAGGCGTTTGCCGAGATGCTGCAAAAGCTGTGGTCGCCGGACGTTATCGAATTCAAGGTCTTTGAGCACGGTGGCGGCGCTATTGAGCATTTGTTCAATGAACCGCCGGATTTGCTGGTGGTGGACAACCGCCTCAGTGACATTTCCGGAAAGGAGATCGCCAATCTCGTCAAGAGCGAAAACGTGTATCGTCAGCTCCCGGTCGTCATGTGCGTGGACCCTGTTGATGTGGAAGAGCCGTGGAATTGGAACAAGATCGAGGTCGATGATTTTCTGGTGCGTCCGTTCAATCCTTCCGAGGTGCGTGACCGTATCAATCTGACCCTGTGCCGCGCCATGCGTGCGCTCGATGCCAATCCGCTTTCCAAGTTGCCCGGAAATACTTCGATTATTCAGCGGATTCAACAGCTTATCGACGGCAAGGAAGACTTCGCGCTTGCGTATTGCGACCTGGATTATTTCAAATCCTACAATGACAAGTATGGATTTTCGCGAGGCGATGAAATCTTGATGATGTCGGCGCGGCTTATCGTCAATACCATTCGCAGTTATCAGGGTGTCCTGAGTTTCGTGGGGCATGTGGGCGGTGATGATTTCGTGTTCATTTTGCCGCCGGACAAGGTGGAAGATGCCTGTCAGCGAATCATCAAGGCGTTTGATGATATCGTGCCGCATTTTTATGATCCGGATGACCGGGCCCGTGGCAATATCACGTCCGTGGATCGCGAGGGGAACACCAAGGTCTTTCCGTTGATGGCCATCTCCATCGCTGTCGTGGTCAATACCGAGGCCCGTATCGGGCACTATGGTGAAGTTTCTTCCATCGCCATGGGTTTGAAAAAGAAGGCCAAGGAAAATCCAGCGAGCTGTTATGTCATCGACCGGCGCAAAGCGTAATCAGCCCGGAGAATTTGTCCGTGGTTTTCTCGCCTACCTCGAGGTTGAGAAAGGATATTCCGCTGCCACGATCCGTTCCTACGGTACGGACCTTGAGCAGTTCGAGTTGTTTCTGAAACGGGCGAAACGTTCCTTGGAGAAGCCGGGGCGCGTGACACGCGATCATGTCCGGGGTTTTCTGGCGGACCTGCACCGGCAGCAGCTTTCCAAAAGTACGGTGGGGCGCAAGCTTTCCAGTCTTCGGGCGTATTTCAAATATCTCATGCGCCACAAGGTTGTGGCGAAAAATCCCATGGCGGGTATCCGAAATCCCAAGCAGGAGAAGCGGCATCCGCAATTGCTTAATGTCGATCAGGCTGTTTCCATGATGGAAGCCGCCATTGAACCGGACCCTGAAGGATTGCGCGATCTGGCACTCGCCGAGGTGCTGTATGGATCGGGACTCCGCATCAGTGAGGCCATCGGTCTTGACCTGAATGATGTGGATTCCGATGTTATTCGTGTCGTTGGAAAGGGGAGCAAGGAGCGCATTGTTCCCTTGAGCGACGCGGCGGTGAAACGGATTCGGCGGTACATGGAGCAGCGTCACGCCTTGCTCAAGGATGATTACTCCGAGCAGGCGTTGTTCTTGAGTGTGCGGGGAGCCAAGCGGCTGAACCGGCGGCAGGCAAATCGAATTGTGGCCAAGCTGGCGAGGCTGGCAGGGCTTCCCAAGGACGTGCATCCGCACATGCTGCGCCACAGCTTTGCCACACACATGCTGGAGGCCGGGGCCGACCTGCGGAGCGTACAGGAATTGCTCGGGCACGAGAATCTCACCACGACCCAGCGTTACACGCATCTGGACATGCAGCATATCATGCAGGTATACGATCAGGCGCACCCCCGGTCTGCTGAAAAGGACGATGGGGAAAAATAGAATTTACAACCACCATACGGAGAAGATGAATGGAAAATCCCATGGTCCTTCTGGAAACCCCGGAAGGCGAGATTTTGATAGAGCTGTACGCTGACAAGGCCCCTGCAACCGTTGAGAACTTTCTCAAATATGTGGACGATGAGTTTTATGATGGCACCCTGTTCCACCGTGTCATCAAGGGATTCATGATCCAGGGTGGCGGGCTGACTTTTTCCATGGAGGAAAAGGAAACCCGTGAAGCCATTGCGAATGAGGCGACCAACGGGTTGAAGAATGTCGAGGGAACCGTGGCTGTGGCCCGAACCCTTGATCCGCACAGCGGCGCGGCCCAGTTCTTCATCAATGTGGCGGACAATGCGGACCTCGATCACACGGACGAGACTGACGAGAATTTCGGTTACTGCGTGTTCGGTGAGGTGATTGACGGCATGGACGTCGCCATGAAGATCAGCAAGAAGAAGACCAAGAGCTATCAGGGCTTCGACGATGTTCCGGTGGACCCCATTTCCATCATCACGGCACGTCGGTTCGAATAGTCTAGGCTGTCACGATATCATGAAGAAGGGCGGAACCATCAGGTTCCGCCCTTTTTATCTTATTCGAGGTTGAGCTTTTCCTTGCGGTATCGCTCGAAATCATCCTTGAGTGAGTTCATCACGTCCTTGACGGTGACGATCTTGTCCACAAGGTAGGCGTTGGCGCCGGCAAAGGCGAAACCGTGTTTGAGCTTGCCTCTGTATGCGTTCACCAGAGCCTGGGCGATGCAGTAGGGAGAATTCTCCTCGGCACAACTGTGCAGGCATTTGTGTACGCACTTTTTGGGATGCTTGAGGCCGGTGGATACTGCGTCGAGGAAGCTGTTCTTGAGTGCTCGACCGGGCAGGCCGACCGGGCTCTTGATGATGGTCAGGTCGTCTTTCTTCGCATTGATGTATGCGCGTTTGAACGCCTCGTCAGCGTCGCATTCCTCGGTTGCCACGAACCGGGTGCCCATCTGGACTCCGGCTGCGCCGAGTTCCAGAAATTTGGCGATGTCTTCGCCGGTGTAAACGCCGCCCGCTGCGATGACAGGAATGTCCTTGTCGTGCTTTTCGCGGTAGGGGGTCACAGCACCGATAACGTCGGTGACGATGTTTTCAAGCTGGTAGGCCGGGTCGTCGATTTGCTCGGCCTTGAAGCCGAGGTGGCCGCCCGCCTTGGGGCCTTCAACCACGAAGCCGTCCGGCAGGTAGCTGAATTTGTTCATCCACTTGCGGCACAGGATGCCAGCAGCTCGTCCTGAAGAAACGATCGGGATGAGTTTGGTCCGCATTTCTTCCTTTGCCTCTTCGGATACTTCGCGAAGATAGCCGGGAAGGTCGAGCGGCAGACCGGCACCGGAGATGATGACGTCCACACGTTCGCGAATGGAGGTGCGGACCATGTCTCCGTAGTTGGTCAGGGCGCACATGATGTTAACGCCGAGCAGGCCGTCGTGCATTTTGGTGCGGGCCTTGCGGATTTCTTCAATCAGGCCTCTATGGTCTGCGGCTTCGGGGTCTTTGGCACGCAGCGGATCGCGCATGCCTATCATGGACGTGGCGATAACGCCGATGCCGCCTTCGTTGGCGACAGCGCTTGCCAGTCCGGAAAGGGAGATGCCGACGCCCATACCGCCCTGAATAATGGGCAGTTTGGCGGACAAATCACCAAAGTTCAAAGAAGGAAGTTTCATTTGGGGTACCTCTTAAGAGTGGTCAGAATATAGGACCATTGCTTGTGATTGAGTAATAAGTCAAGTGAAACACTTGTTTGAACTTTATTTTGTTAGATATCTATATATTCCTTGACCACTAATTCGGCAAAATACATGGAGCTTGTGAATGCCGGGGAAATGGAGTTGAGCACGTGCACGGTGTTTTCGTGACGCTCAACCAGAAAGTCCATAACCATTTCATGGGTATCCACGTTGATAAGCTGTGGCCTGATGCCCGCTTTAGAGCACGGCAGCATGTCGTGCGGTGCGAGGTATTTCACCAGTTTTTCCGCGTCCGAGAAAAAGTATTTTGACAAATACTTGCGTGGCTCAGACAGTGCAACCTGACGGAATTTCTTGTTCTCGAAGAACATGCCCGCGTCGAGGAGCAGGATTTTCAGGACTTCGGAGTCGATTCCCTTCAGGATTCCATAGTTCTCGCGTCCGAATGCGGGAATGGCCGTCGGGCCGACGTAGACGTCGCCGTGAACGCTGCGGGTGAAGTGGACACCGAGGAACGGATTCTTGATGTTCGGGACAGGGTAGATGCTGCCGCGAATCTTGTCGGCGGCGGGCTTTTTCAGGACGTGGTAGATGCCTTTGAACGGCAACAGACGGTAGTTTTCAGCGATTCCGTATGCTTGTGCCACCTTGTCGCTGAACGAACCGGCCGCATTGATGAACAGGCCGTATCCGATGTCGCCTTGAGTTGTCTTGGCGGTGTTTTTCCCTGCGCCGAGGAAGCGGGTGCCGAAGAAGAACCGGACTTTGCCGGTGCTTTCCAGTTCCTTCCGCATGTGCTTCAGGATGGCCTTGGGATCGACTACTGATGTCAGCGGGGAATGCAGCGCGCGCTCAATGGTTTTGGCGTTGGGTTCGATTTCGGCAAGCTGTTTTGCGTCAATCATTTCCACGGTGCCGCCGTTTGCCTTGGCTCGGCGTTCGAGTTCATCCAACGTGTCGAGTTCATCCAGGGTGCGCGTGACGATGACTTTGCCGGACTTGAACAGCGGCAGGTTGTTCTGTTCGCAGTATTCCTGCATCCGCAGGTTGCCCTTGAGGCACATTTTCGCCTTGAGGGTGCCGGGATCGTAATAAATACCGGCGTGCAGCACGCCGCTGTTGCGGCCTGAGGCATGGAAGCCCGTGTCGTTTTCCTTGTCGAAAATGATGATGTCCTTATGACCGGATTTGATAAGCTCGCGGGCGATGGTCAGGCCGATGATGCCTGCACCGCAGATGACTATGTCTGCCTTGTACATTGGATTATCCTTTGGCGAGCAGCTCAAGGCCGCTCTTTGGTTCTTTCTTCCTGAGCATGTCGGAATTCAGAATTTCGATGATGATGACTTCGCCTACCAGCCAGACGTCGAGGCCGGGGCGGATGCATCCGGTTCTGGTTTCACCGTCGCGCCCGAGGGCCGCGTGCATGTGCAGAAGCGGGATGCCTTCTTCGTTGGCGAAAATTGTTCCTACTGCGGCTACTTCGTGGGCATCGGATATGGCGTGAAGGATCGGGTCGATGACCGGAGAAGTCGAGTCTTTCGGGCCAGCCACGATATTTCCCTTGTCCACGCCGCCGATCATGGTGCAGTGCGCCGCCTTGATGTCGTGGTCCTTGGCGAACGTTTCGATGCAGTCGGGAATCTTGTCGCCGTCTTCAAGGCGCAGGGTAAATACTCTGCCGATGGTTCCTTCACTGTACTGCATGATTATTTACCTATTTCCCGCACGGGGTCTTGAAGTCGCACCATTGGCAGCCGCGTCCCGGTTGCGCCGTGAATTCCGTCGCATCCAGCATGTGGCGGATGAGCGCTTTTATCAATTTGGGGGTCATCACGTCCACTGTTTCCGTGCGTTCTTCATCGGTCCATTTTTTTCCGAAAATCCACTGCATTTTCCCGTCTTCGGCAAGCTTGACAAGGGCGGCGTCGTGCGGTGTCTCTCCTTCACATTCGCTGTAGAGATGCATGTAAGCCGGGAGTTGAATGGACTGAACCGTTTTCGAGAGGTCGGGCAGCAGCATGGGGTCGGGAGAGTCCGGGCCGTGATTGTAGATGCGGTCCCATATGTCCATGTCGTCCCAGAATCCTTTCTTGGGAACAACTCCGCCCCCGGTTTTGTAGTCCAGAACGAAGATTCCTTCTTCCCGCCGTTCAATGCGGTCGAGCTGGCCCTTGAACGGGATGGTCAGGCCGCCCATGTCGATTGTGGCGGACAGGGACTTTTCCAGCCCGAGCAGCATGGCCGGTTCCTGCGAGGCGGCAAAAGCTTCGAGGCGGTGGCGTCCTGTCTTGAGCAGTGCCATTCGCGTGTCGAACGGCAGGGTCGCGGCAAATTCACTGTTGCTGAACTTCTCCTGAAACAGTGTCAGGAGCGGGAGAGTATCGAGTTCGGCAAGGTCGGTCATGCGCCCGACATGCGGTTCGTAGAATTCACGCAGGGTATCGTGGACCAGTGAGCCGAATTCGCTGCGGTCACCCTGTTCGTTGACTTCTTCGACCGGACGGACTTTTGTCAGGTACGAATAGAAGAACTGCTTCGGGCAGTTCATGTATCTGTCGAGCCCTGACGGGGAAAGACCGCGTTCCTGCAATTTGTGCTCAAGCATTTCCCTGATGATCGGGGTGATGGCGATCGACCTGATTTCGGTCCGTAGCGATCCGGTCGGAAAGGTGACGGCCCGGATGAGCGGATCACCGGTCTCGATGATGCGTTTTTCCCGCTTTTCCCGCTCCCAGAGCAGTTGTTCCACGAACCGGCTTCGTACGCTTTTGGAGTCGAGGAGACCGGGCTGGATGCCGCTTTGGTAGTAGATGACCGCTTCGTCCGCTCCCATGAGCAGGCGGTAGAAGTTGTAGCCGGACACGTTGTCGCGCTCACGGGCGTCGGGCAGGCCGAGGAGGTGGCGGAGTGGATCGGGCAGCAGCGGGTCGAACGGGTTGGTTCCGGGCAGCCGTTCTTCCACGGCATCGAGAACGAAGAGCCGTTTGAAGTGCAGCAGGCGTGTTTCAAGTACGCCGAGCACTTGCAGTCCGGCTATCGGTTCAGGCTCGAACGAGACACGCTCCTGAGAGAATATGCGCCGGAGCAGTGAGAAAAGTGTCGGTTTCGAGTATTCCTCATGGCTCGTTTGAGCGCTCTTGAGTTGCGGAATGACGGATGTCGTCAGCCGGAACAGGCATTCCGCATCCACAAGGTACGTATGCCAGAGGCGCTCGCCGTGTGTGTGCAGCATTGTTGCCAGTCCGGTCAGCGCATCGCCCAGTGCAGCGAGGCTGTCCACGGTCTCAAAGGAGGTGAGACAGTGGTGGAATATCTCCTTCCGTAGAGGTTCCGCGATTGCTGCATCCACTTCGGAGAGGACTGTATCCTTGTATGGCGGGTCCCATGCCAACGGGTCTATGTAGCGTTCCCCAAGGCGGATCTGTGCTTCCCATATGTGGAAAATGCGGCGGAGCGGTTTGTCCTCAGGCCCGAGCAGGCGGAGATACGGATGGCGGACGAGGCTGATGACGTCCCGCCAGTAGTAGCGGCCGTCTTCAAGGCGGTTTTCCTGAAGCGTGAGCAGGGTTTCCACCAGTCGCGCCAGTGATGTCCGGTCCAGTGGATATCCCATGGAAATGTTCGGCTCCCTGTCCGGCAGGTGATGCAGGATGGGAAGCAGCGCGCCTTCGTCGGGCAGGATGATTGCGGACTCGTCAAGCGAGGCTGCCTGCTCCATGTCGTCGCTCATGGCTGCAAGCTGTGAATGGCGGTCAAAGCCTTCGCAGAAGCGGATATCCGGTTCCGTGAAATTTTTCGGCAGGTGGGACGGGATTGTGGCGCGGGTATTCCACCTTGAGAGCCACGCGGTATGTTCCGCCGTGGCCCAGTGTCGGTGTGCGCCGGTGGCGAGGGCCGGATCGGAATGAATGACCGGGTGCAGGATGTCGTCTTCCCACAGGCGGCGGAAGAAGATGTCTTCTGCACCGCTCAGTGCGTAGAAGCCTGCGGCGATGATCTGTTTACCGCCGAGGTGGTTGGCCACTGCGGCGATGTTTTTGGTGACGAATCGCCAATCCAGTCCTGCGGTTGTCCATCCGCGTTCGAAAAGGCGGCTGACGTATTCGTGGTAAATGACGTTCAACTGTTCAAGCAGGGCGCTTGCGTACTCGGAGACCTCGCCTTCCATGTATTTGAGGTCTTCCGGTTCGACGTCCTGCCGAAGGAGGTCGTCCATCAGCTTGGCGAGGCGGATGCCCCAAGGCAGAAAGGCTTCGCGGTCCATTTCCGGCAGGCGGGCGAGCAGGCCGCGTCCGTTGCGGCGGAGTTCGGTCACGATGGTGTACAGCAGTTCTACCAGATCGAGCTGGTTGCCCTGTATGACAGGTGCGTCGTTGAGGTCACGGCGCAAACCGGAGATGAATTCCGCAATGGATGTCATTTCCGGGAGAAAGATCGGGCGGGGCAGATTCTCGTTCGCCTTGAAATATGCCTTGAGGTAACGGCGCGGCCGGTTGTGCGGGAAAAGCACTGTGATGTCGCTGAAATCCGGGCGTGCGACAAGCAGTTCTCCGAGCGCCGGGATAAAGTCGGTTTGCCATGGGATCAGGGTGATGTCGCGCATTTATGCCTCCGCCTTTACTTCATGGATTTCCATGAGATCGAGGTAGATGAGGTATCCCTGCGCTTTTGTTCTGGCCCCTTCCATTTGATCAAGAATGTGCATGTAATCAAGCACCTGTTCGCGGTTCTTGGGTGATGGCTGGCCTGTCTTGAAGTCCGCGACTATGGTGTTTTCGTCATGGTACAGCAGGTCGAGTCGTTTGAAATTGCCGTCTTCATCCATGACTTCGGGTTCCTTGTCGCCTTTTTCCAGCCACAGGCGGAGTCTGTCATCCTCCAGCACCCATTGCGCCATGGCGCGGACGTCTGCTTTCAGCTTGTCGCGCTCGGCCTTGTCGAGACTTCCGAGAGCCGGGAAATCCTGCATGGCCAGCCGGAGTGCGCGTTCTGCATCGGCTGTGTTGTCGCCCGTGACGCGCATCAGCTCCATGGTGCGGTGCGCTACTTCGCCGCGCATGCGTTCGTTGTAGAAATACTCGTCAAGGTTATGCCGATAGACTCGCAGGCGCGGGAGCCATGTCATCAGTTCGGTTGCGCCGGTCTCCGGGGGAAGTGTTTGTGGCTGGGGCGTAACTGCCGCTGTTGACGGCGTGCCGTCTGTCGGTGGTTCGCCGTACTCGAACACGGTGTCGTCGTTCATGTCGAGGAACAGGTTCATGGCGGCGAGAGCCGGGGAATTCGCCGGTTTTTCCGTAAAGAAACCGTAGAGTTCCTCTCGGGAGCGGGTCCATGCCACATAGAGCAGGTTGAGCTGTTCCCGCACGGCCCGTCCCATGCTCGTCAGGTACGGTTTGCCCAGAGTCTTCCGCATGGGAGTGACCAGACGGGAACCTTTGAACTGCCTGATTTCGAAATCCCTGTCCGGCCAGACTTTCCAGTTGTGGAACGGGACAATGACCACCGGGAATTCAAGCCCCTTTGATTTGTGGATGGTCATGATGCGTACGGCGTCGATGTTTTCCGGGAGCGGGACCTTTTCTTCGTCCGATTTCTCATTCCAGTATTCAAGGAAGGCCGACAGGGAACCGTAGCCGTTTTCTTCTGCCAGATGTACGACTTCAAGGAATCGGCGCACGTAGAGTTCCGCGTCTGGATGACGTTCGAGAACACGGAAGGTACGCAGGGCTTCCTGCGTCAGGTCGTAAGGCGTCATCAGGCCGGACTGATTGTAGAAAGGTTCGACGAGTCGCTGCCATTCCTCAGGGAAGTCATTGCGGAACCGGACACCGAGCGGGCGTTTCTGCTGCCGTGTGAGCCAGTTGTGAAAATCGGTTTCGCTGATGTCGGTTTCCGCGAGAAAGAGTTCGGCACCGGATGCGAAGGTCAGGAAGGCGAGGTCGTCCCGCGGGTAGTCGAGAAATGCAAGGAATGCGACCAGTTGTCTGATGATCGGGTGCTTGTCCAGTTGCAGGCTGTTTTCCGTGATGACCGGAATGCCTTTTTGGACGAGCAGGTTGCAGACGAGTTCGGCATGATCGTGCTTGCGGACGAGTACTGCGATGTCGCGGTAGGCCCTGCGGGAGGTCAGATTGTCCATGAGCGCATCAAGCGCCTCGATCGTCTGTTCTTCGATTTCCTCGGCCTTGTCGCCGGGGAGTTGCTCCATGCGGATGTAGCCGTCCGTGTCGTTGTTTGTCTTCGGGACAGCCTGAGCGCATGCTTCGAAGTTACGCATCAGTTCCGATGTGAAATCGGCACGGAAATCATCGGGCGCATCGCTGAACAGAGCGTTTGTCAGCTCGTCTGCGCTCACGACATTTTCAAGGTTGCCGAAGAATGTGTTGTTGAATTCCACAACGTTTCGGAAGCTTCGCCAGTTGTTCGGCAGCGAGTCGCTTGTTGTGTCGTGGGCGAGTGCCGAAATGTCGGGCTGGGTCATGACTTCGTCGAACAGGGCGGAATCACCGCCGCGCCAGCCGTAGATGGCCTGCTTTACGTCGCCGACGTAGAACAGGCTGCCCCCCTTTGCGAGGCATTCCTGCGACAGGGGCGTGATGGCCTGCCACTGTTCCCGGCTGGTATCCTGAAATTCGTCCACGAGCAGATGATGCAGGCGGCAACCCATACGGCAGTAGGCCTCGGATACCGCTTCACCGTAGGAGAGGAGTTCGTTGACAAACCCTGCGAGTGCCGATCCGAGCACGAGTCCCCGTTGTTTCTGGAGTTCCGCAAGGCCGTTCAGGAGGCGCATGGCGATTTGAACTGCCGGGGCAAGGAAGTAGGCACCGGAAAGGGCCGCGTGGGTGGTGACGTACTCGGCGTACATGAGGGTGAAGCGGCGGTATTCCGCTTCCATGGGGCCGTCCACCTTGTCCTTGCCCGCCTTGTTGACGCAGTCGCACAGGCTGTCCTTGTGGAGGTAGGCCGAATCCTTGGGCGTCTGGAACAGTTCGTATGCAAGGCAGCCGTTGAGAAATTTCATGAACGGTTTCGCAAAGGGCAGGCCTGTGTCGGTGAAATACGTGACCGTGTTTTTGACTGACACCGAGAAGTCGTCATAGGCCGCGACAAGCAGGTTCTTGATGACTTCCTGATCGGTTTCGAGCGGACCGGAAACGGTACGCAGGAATTTCCCCATTTCAAAGAGGCGGTTGCGGACTGTGTCCTGCATCCAGAAACCGGTCTTGCCTTCGGTGCGAAGCATGGTCGTGATGGTGTCGGCGAGCAGGTCGCGTTCCGATCCGTCCAGTTCGCACATGGCGATGAAATGGTCGTATACCGCGTCGAACAGTTCCCGTTCGTTGAACGCCATCTGGAAGTCCGGGCGGATGCCGAATTCCAGCGCGAACAGGCGCAGCAGCAAGGCGAGCAGCGAATCGATGGTGCGGATATTGAGGCGGTGGTAGCGGCGCAGGATGGAGCCGATGGCCTTGGATGCCGTTTCTACTGAGCATTCCGCTTTTTGCCCGCCGTCATTGATGTCGAGCGCGCCGAGCTTGAGTCCCTTGACCACGCGTTCCTTCATTTCGCTTGCGGCCTTGTTGGTGAAGGTCACGGCCATGATTTCGGGCCATGCGTAACTGCGGTAGGGCTTGCCCGTGCAGACGAATGGACGGGCCGTGTCGTCCGCCCTGTCGAGCAGGGCGAGAAAGCGGCGGGTCAGTTGGTAGGTCTTGCCTGAACCTGCGGATGCCTTGACCTGTCTGAGTTCAGACATGAGTTATCTCTCCTCGGTTGCGGCGCGGCTGGCTCTGGATCCGGACAGTACGACCAGCAGGACTGCGGCAATGATCATGGTGCTGCCTGCATAGCCGTAAACAGAGAATTTTTCGCCGAACAGCATGTAGGCGAAGATGGCGGCCATCATCGGTTCAAAGGTGGCTATGACCGAGGCCTGTGTCGCTTCAAGGTGTTTCAGCCCCGCATAATACACGGAGAAAGCTCCATATGAGGTGACAGAGGCCAATCCGATGAGGAGAAGCCATGCCTGCGGGCTTTTGTGTGCGAAATCGATGAACGGCAGCAGAAGCAGTGCGCCGAACGGTATGGCGTACACGAAGATTGTCGGGGTCGGGTAGCGGTACAGGAAAGCTTTTCCGAATATGTAGTAAAGAGCGTAGGTGAATCCGGCGACCAGTCCTGCTGCGAGGCCGAACCAGTTGAGTGTGATTCCACCGCTGCCCATGAGTTGCGGGCCGAGGCTGATGCTCGCCACGCCGAGAATGGTCATGGTGACGCAGGCTGCCTTGGTCTTGGTCATTCTTTCCTTGAGCAGCAGCCATGACATGACGGCGACCCACGCCGGTGCCGTATAGAGAAGAACGGCTGCCAGAGCGACTCCTACATCCCGGATGGCGACCTGATAGGAACCGTAGAACAGGGTGACGCAGATGACACCGAAGCCGAGCAGGGCGGGCAGGTCGGTGCGGTGGATTCTGAGTTGCCGCTGTGCAGTCGCGTGAATGAGGAACAGCACCCATGCGATGGAGGCGCGCCAGAACGCGATTTCCAGCGCGCTGATTCCTTCGTCCAGAATGTACTTGGTGAAAACACCGATGAGCGCCCACATGAATGCGGCGGCAAGGATATACAGAAAGCCTTTGGGATTCATTTACAGTTCAACCTTGGTACCGAGGCCCGCAGCCACGGCTTTGTCATAGATGAGTGAGGCGGTCATGACGTCATGACTGGCAATGCCCATGAGCACGGCTCCACGCTTGCCTTCCCGTACGCCGGGTTTGATGCCTGCACAGATTTCGCCCATGTCGGCATAGATGTCGTCTGCGCCGGGGTAGCCGTTTTGAAAGTACGTTCCCTGTTCCTGTGTCCAGACGTACTGGTTGCGGTTGTCGCAGGTGAAGTTGGCGTCAAAGCAGTCTTCTTTGATGGCGGAGTCGTAGTCTACCGAAATGACGAGACAGTCCGGCTTGAGCCATGAATAGGGGATGGAACGCTTCGGTTCCTCCACGATGGGCGTGCAGGTAATGAGCACGTCGGTTTCGCAGGCTGCGGTGCGTTGGTCCGGGCAGATGACGAATTCTGCGTCCGGCAGTTCGCGATGCATGTCATTGACGAAGCGTTCTGCGGATTCTTCATAAAGATCGTAGCAGAATACGCGGGAAAGATTGGGGAATGTTTCGCGCATGGCGATGAGATTGACGCGCCCCTGCACGCCGGTTCCGATGATGGAGACGGACTGTGTGGCCGGGTTTCCGAAGTGACGGGCGTAGACCCCGGATGCCGCTCCCGTGCGCCATGCCGTGACCCAGCCCGCGTCCATGACGGCGATGGGCAACCCTGTTGCCGAGTCGTTGAGAAGCATGATGCCGGTGATGTAAGGCAGGCCGTTTTTGGGGTTGGGCGGATAGCCGGACACGCATTTCACGCCTGTGCGGTCCGTGTCGCCGCCGAGGTAACAGGGCATGGCGTGAATGAAGCAGTCTTCACGCGGATGGATGCCTATTTTGGCAGGCATCTCCGCTTCACCCCGGCCGACTGTGGCGAATCCGGTTTCCACGGCATCCATTATTTCAGGCATTTCAATTCCGAGCGTGTCGATTTCATTGGAAGATATCCAGAGAACTTCAGCGGTCATGCGGGCTCCTCGGTTGGGGTTGAGAACAATCCTGACAGACTGGTTTAGGATTTTTTTAGTCGTGCGTCAAAGGGGTATAAGTCCTTGCGCGTCAATTGGTTGTAAGGTTAGGATACGCCCTATGGCGGTACATGAAACATATGAAGTGTCGGCAGAGTTCGACGGGAGCCGATTGGACAGATTCATGGTGGAGATCATGCCTGAATCGGGTCTGAGGTTGCGTCGTCGTCTGTGTGACGAAGGGCGCGTGCTCGTTGACGGCAAGTCAAGGAAGCCGGGGTACAAGCTCCGGAGCGGGCAGGAAATCATCATCGGGAAAGAGAGGCATTCCATGTCGCATGAGCAGATGGGGTTGCGTATTGTCGAGCAGGCTGGCGATTTCGCCGCTGTGTATAAACCGGGCGGTGTGCATTCTGCGAGTATAGAAGGCAAGGGTGGTGACTGTGTGGAAGATGTGCTTGCGGACCTTTTCCCCGGCACGAAACCGCACCTGTTGAACCGGCTTGATTATCTGACTTCGGGCTTGCTGCTTGTCGCGCTGAATGCGGATGCCGTTGACCAGTATCATGTACTGGAAGACAGGGGCGATATCCGGAAGTTCTATCTGGCCGACGTGAAAGGGCGTCTGGACGGCATGGTAACCGTCAGAAACGCGCTTGATACGGATAATCGCAAGAAGACGCGGGTGCTGGATGAAGATCATCCTGACGAGAGGCGCTGGACCGACGTCGATGCCGTGTCTCATGACCGTGACAATGATACGTCGCTTGTGCGCTGCCTCATAATGAAAGGGGCGCGTCATCAGATTCGGGCGCATCTGGCAAGTCTCGGACACCCGATCCTCGGAGACCCCCTGTATGGTGACGGCAGTGAGGGGGATTGTCTGCGTCTGCATCATGAGCGTATCGAGATGCCGGGATTCACCGCCTCCGTCGCATGTCCGTGGGGACTGGTATAGTGGACGTCCTGATCTTTCTTGCGTGGGGGCTGTGGGTGGCCGTTTACGGTCAGATGCCGGTTCGAAGCGGAATTGTCGTTGGAAAGGATGCCCGTATCATCGGACTCGGCATGATGCTCATGGGATTGCTCGCGCTGTTCGTACCGCCGGATTTCGGCATGCTTTACGCCAGCTTCGAGGTGGTGTGTGTGGCCGGAGTGTTTTTTTTGGCAAAGGGCGTTCCGCCGGATGAATTGAAGAAATAGTTTTCGTGGTTGCAAAACGGCCCTGTTCTTTATGTGAACAGGGCCGTTTCTTTATGGGACAGACTATACGCTTGAATATGTCTTCATGTGATCTAAAGATTCGTTTTTCATTTCCGATAAGTATGCCAGACACATGGAGTGATTATGAATGTTTCTGGAGATTATTCAAATATTCCGGCAGTTGCAGCGAACCGTCCGTCCGATTCAGCGAGTGTCACAGATACTCGGAGCGAGAAAAAGGTTGAAGAGCGCTGGGTGATGACCGAGCTTTCCTGGGATACTATTCACAGCATGGTTAATGATGCTGAAAAGGAAGCGCTGGATACGTTGGCCGATGGTGTCAGCAGGATATTTGATCCGGAAGACCTGAAATCCGTGACAGACTTTTCCGACGAGGAGGTCGATAATTTTCTTCAGGAGCTGAATGAGGTCATCGAGAATCAGGACTACAGGAAAGCTCAGGGGCTGGTGCAGGACTTTTTCAGTGCCGGAAGCAGGAAGACCCGGGAAAAACTGGCTAATGTTCTTGAGGAGGCAGATAGTGCTTTCTGGGGAACTTTGGACAAGTGCTTTGACTGGAGAAAGAAGCTGAAAAGCGAAGCCGAAAGCATCATGGCAGATGAGAAAGTGGGGCGTTCGCTCCATGATGTGCTCAAGAAGGTGCGGGATTCGGTTGAGGAAAAGAATCCTCCCATGGGGAGCATGGATAGTTTTGTCAGGAAGGTCGACGGTCATTTTGTCAATGCCGTAGAACAAGCCGGGGAAAAGCTGAAAAACGCCGGTCGAAATCGTTACTCAGAGGATGCACAAAGCGTTCTGAGTTCTGCCACATCGTATCTCAAGGATAATGTCACGGGGGAGGACGATTTGATGGAGCGGTACCAGCCCTCCGCGCCGTGGGCTATGTCGTCGCAGGTTGAAGCGTATCACAAGCGGGTACTTGATGAAGAAGCCGAGCTTGACGAAATGGAAGCCACAAGTAGTTTTACCGGGCGTTACGGTAAAATGGGAAAGGATTTTCTCAAAGGGTTGAAGGATGAATTGCAGGGGGACCGAATCGTCAATCTTGAGAAGGAAAAGGTTGAGGTCGATGTCCATGAGGATACGGAGTCTTCCGACGATGTGACATTGACGACCAATGCTGCTGTGCCGGACCTTGAAAAAATGTCCGGTCCCGCCATGCTTGATGTCATGATGCAGGTCTATGAAAATCCGGACGACCTGAAAGAGACGTACGGAAGTACGTTTGATGAGAAGGATGAGTTATTCGAACAGAGTCCTGTCGAGGCAGAGTAAAAGAAACAACAAAGCCCCCGGCAGTCTGATGGTTGCCGGGGGCTTTACGTTTGGTCTTGTCTATTTCTTCTTGTTCATGGCTTCCTGCAACTTGGCGCCGAGGAGTCCCATGCCGCCTGTGCTGGCGGAAGGTTTCTGCTTTTTGGGAGCAAACTGTTTCCAGTCGCCATCGTCTTCGACATCGCCGGTGGTCAGGGAAATCTTGCGTTCCCCGGCCTTGACGGCGGCAATGACGATTTCAACGGTGTCGCCTGCGTGCAGCTTCTCATATGAGGCGGCTTTTTCGCTTCGGGCGAGAACGGACTTGGGCAGCAGGCCGGTGATGCCGGGTTCGAGTCGAATGAAGATGCCGAACTGTTCCTGCTTTTCCACAGTGCCTTCGACTTTCTGACCTGCCTGATACTTCTCTTCCACATCAAGCCACGGGTCGCCTTCGGCGTCCTTCATGGACAGGCCGATGCGGCGGCTTTCCGGATCAATGGACTTGATCTTGACCGCAACCTGCTCGCCTTCCTTCACGAAGTCGGCGGGCTTGTGAACGCGCTGGGTGTAGCTCATTTCGGAGACGTGAACCAGACCGTCGATGCCGGGAGCGATTTCCACGAATGCACCGAAGTCTGCCAGACGCACGACCTTGCCGGTGACCTTGTCGCCCTCGGCAAAGGTGGAGGAAATGGTGTCCCACGGGTCCTGTGCAAGTTCTTTCATGGACAGGGAAATCTTGAGGCGTCCCTTGTCGTCATGCTCGTAGCGCGTGATTTTGGCTTTGACTTTCTGGCCGACGGTAACGGCTTCTTCCGGGTGACCGATGCGGCCATGGCAAATCTGGGAGATGTGCACCAGACCGTCGAGACCGGGCATGATTTCGACGAAAGCGCCGAACGGAGCCAGACGGGTGACAGTGCCTTCGACTTCGTCGCCTACTTGAGTTTCGGCAGTGAAGGTCTCCATGGCCTGTGCTGTTTCGCGTTCCAGCAGGGCGCGGCGGGAAATAACGATGTTGCGGCCACCCTGTTCGAGCTTGGTGATGAGGAATTCGAGAGTTTTGCCCACGTATTCCTCGGGTTCCTCGACAAAGCGGTTGTCGATCTGGCTGACCGGGCAGAAAGCGCGGCGCTGCATGACTTTGACGTTGAAGCCGCCCTTGCAGGTGGATTCGACGTTGCCTTCCACCGGCAGGCTTCCAGCCTTGGCTTCTTCGAGCATGGCCAGACCGCCGATTCCGGACAGGGCGCGGGAGAGCTTGATGCCCCCGGAGTCCTTGCCCACGACATAGAGTTCGACGGTGTCGCCTTCCTTGACGGTGCAGTTGCCCTCATCGTCAAGCATCTCTTCTCTTTCGACGATGCCGTCAAGCTTGGTTCCGGTATCCACGAAAATGGTGGTCTCACCGACCTGGATGACCGAGCCGGAGACCTTGTCACCGACATTCAGGTCGTCACCGCCGCCTTCACTGTACTGCTCGAACAGTTCGGCAAAGCTGGCTTCGCCTTCTTCCACGCCATTACGCTCTTTGAATTCTTCGGACACGTTTTTCTACCGCTATGTAAAAGGTTTATGTAAGCAATGCCTTGGCGAAGTCCTTGCCGTTGAACGGGCGAAGGTCTTCCATCTTTTCCCCGAGCCCCACAAAGGTGATCGGGAGTTTGTTCTGTAATGTTACGGCTACGACGACACCGCCTTTGGCAGTTCCGTCGAGCTTGGTGAGAACGATTTCATCCACACCCACGGCCTCGTTGAACAATTTGGTCTGCGACAGGGCGTTCTGCCCGGTTGTCGCATCAATGACGAGGATATTGCGGTGCGGTGCGCCTTCGTGCTTTTTGCCGACGACACGCTGCACTTTTTTGAGTTCCTCCATGAGATTGACCTTGGTGTGCAGTCGTCCCGCGGTATCAAGCAGGAGCAGGTCGTAGCCTTCACTGACAGCCTTGTCCATGGCTTCATAGGCCACGGCGGCAGGGTCGGAGCCTTCGGATTTGGCAAAGAAGCCTGCCCCGATGCGTTTTGCCCACACCTCAAGCTGTTCGATGGCGGCTGCGCGGAAGGTGTCGCCTGCCGCAATGAGTACTTTGCGGCCCTGCATCTGTGCGCGGTAGGCAAGTTTGGCAATGGTGGTGGTCTTGCCGACGCCGTTGACGCCGACCATCATCAAGACTTCCGGCGGGTTCACGGCTTCAATGCGCGGCGGAACCTTGAAAATCTCTTCCAGTTCATCGCGCAGGATGTCCTTGAAATCGTCGGGGCTGTCGGTTCCTGCCTTGCGTGCGCGCGCCTTGAGGTTTTCCATGAGCTGGTTGGCTGCTTCCATGCCCACGTCGGCCATGATCAGAATTTCCTCGAATTCTTCCCAGAAATCGTCATCAAGGCTGGAGTGGGAGGAGAGCAGGCCGTCAATTCGTTTGGTTATCTGCTCGCGGGTTTTGGAGATACCTTCGGAAAGCTTCATGAAGAGGCGGTCGCGTTCGTCCTCCTCGTCTTCAAGCTCAAGGGCGAGTGCCAAGCGGTACTGGAGTTCCGATTTGAATTCGGCAACCGCGACATAGCCCATTTCGTCCAGCCAGTTCGCAAAGTCCGTGATAAACTGCTGTGCTTCACCGTCCGGGGCTCCGAGCGCCTTGAACAGAAACGAAAGGCGGTCCCACAGGTCGT